>JBFWZV010000061.1:0-19373 GCA_050184975.1 Pseudolabrys sp.
GCCGGCAATCCGGCGGTGCCGCCATTCGCGGAGATTGCGAAGAAGCCGAACTTCGACGCCGGCACCGTGGCACTGTTCCTGCTCGCGCCGCATCCGCAAATGCCGAGCATGGGATTGTCGCGCGCGGAGGCTGCCGATCTCGCAGCGTATATCGCGACGCAGAGGTAGTCTCAGGCTGCGGCTTTTGCTTTCGCGCGTTTGACGTCCGGCGGCGTCGCCTCATCTGTCAGCATCGCCAGCGCCTGGTCGAGCGGCATCACCTGCTGCTTCTCCTGACCGAGCCTCCGGATCGAGACCGTGCGCTCGGCGGCTTCCTTCTTGCCGACGACGAGCAGCGCCGGAACCTTGGCGAGCGAATGCTCGCGCACCTTGTAATTGATCTTCTCGTTACGCAAATCGCTCGAGACGCGCAGGCCGGCATCGCGGGCAAGCGCGGCCGCCTCAGATGCGTAGTCGTCGGCATCCGATGTAATCGTCGCGACGACAGCCTGTACCGGCGCGAGCCAGAGCGGCAGATGGCCGGCATAGTGTTCGAGCACGACGCCGAGGAAGCGCTCCATCGAACCGCAAATCGCGCGGTGGATCATCACCGGCGTTTTTTTCGACCCGTCGGGGGCGATGTAGAACGCCTCAAATCGCTCCGGCAGGTTGAAATCGACCTGTGTGGTGCCGCACTGCCAGTCGCGGCCGATCGCGTCGCGCAGCACGTATTCGAACTTCGGTCCGTAGAACGCGCCTTCGCCGGGATTGATTGCGGTCTTGATGTTCTGGTTGTGGCTGCGCGCTTCGATCTGCTTGAGCACGTCCTGCATGATGGCTTCGGCGTGGTCCCAGGCCGCATCCGAGCCGACGCGTTTTTCCGGCCGGGTCGAGAGCTTCACCGTGAGGTCGCCCGCAAAGCCGAAATCGGCATAGGTCGACAGGATCAGATCGTTGATCTTGAGACACTCGGCCGCCATCTGGTCTTCGGTGCAGAACACGTGGGCGTCGTCCTGGGTGAAGCCGCGCACACGCAGCAACCCGTGCAGCGCGCCGGACGGTTCATAGCGATGCACGACGCCGAATTCGGCGAGCCGCAGCGGGAGTTCGCGATAGCTGCGCAGGCCGTGCTTGAAGATCTGGATATGCCCGGGGCAGTTCATCGGCTTGATGGCGTAGACGCGCTCGTCCTCGGTGTCGTCGCCGGCCGACTGCGCCGCGAACATGTTCTCGCGGAACCAGCCCCAGTGGCCCGAAGTCTCCCACAGCGCCTTGTCGAGCATCATCGGCGCGTTGACTTCGCTGTAGTCGCCTTTGAGCCGGCGGCGCATATAGGCGACGATCTCCTGGAAGATCGTCCAGCCGTTGGCGTGCCAGAATACCGTGCCGGGGCCTTCCTCCTGGAAGTGGAACAGGTCCATCTCGCGGCCGAGCTTGCGGTGGTCGCGCTTTTCGGCCTCTTCCATCTGGTGCAGGTAAGCGTCGAGGTCTTCCTGCTTGGCGAAGGCGGTGCCGTAGATGCGGCTCAGCATCGGATTGTTGGCGTCGCCGCGCCAGTAGGCGCCGGCCACCTTCATCAGCTTGAAGGCGTTTCCGACTTTGCCGACCGATGTCATGTGCGGGCCGCGGCAGAGATCGAACCAGTCGCCCTGTTTGTAGATCTTGATCTGCTGATCCGCCGGGATGGCGTCGACCAGCTCGACCTTGAAATGCTCGCCCTTGTCCTTGAAGACTTTCTTGGTCTCGTCGCGCGACCACACTTCCTTGGTGAAGGGTTTGTCGCGGGCGATGATTTCTTTCATCTTCTTTTCGATCGCCGGAAAATCTTCTTCCTTGAACGGCTCATTGCGCTGGAAGTCGTAATAGAAGCCGTTCTCGATCACCGGGCCGATGGTCACCTGCGTGCCGGGCCACAGCGTCTGCACGGCTTCGGCGAGCACATGCGCGCAGTCGTGCCGGATCAATTCCAGCGCGCGCGGGTCGTCGCGGTTGATGAACTCGATCTTGGCGTCGCGCGAGATCGGGTCAGCGAGGTCGGCGAGTTCGCCGTCCAGCGCCATCGCCACGGTGCGCTTGGCGAGCGAGGGCGAGATGCCCTTCGCGATGTCGAGACCGGTTGTGCCGGAGGGGTATTCGCGGCGTGCGCCGTCGGGGAAAGTCAGCGCGATGTTTTGCGCCATGTCGTCGTCTCCTGTTGCTCACTCCCACGAACGGGCGTGGGTAAGCGTGACTCGAAGCGTGACGGGTATAACAGCGCCGCGCGCCGGCGCAACTATGGAGTCTCTTTGGTCCCCCGCCACCGCCCGTAGCGCCACGGCCGGTACCAGCGCGCGCCCGCGGGCGCGGTCTTCGGCACGAAGTCGAGACCATGCGTGCCCCACGGGTGGCAACGCAGGATGCGCGCCAGCGCCATCCACGATCCCGCCCACAGTCCGAACCGGTCGACAGCCTCCTCGGCATATTCCGAGCAGGAGGGCAGGTGGCGGCAGCGCGGACCGATCAGCGCGAGGATGGTGTAGCGGTAGAACAGGATCAGGCCGCGGCCGGCCTTGCGGGGAAGTTGAGCGAGCGTACTCACCCGGTCGCGCTCACTCGGCGGCTTGCTTCTGTTTCGCCTCGATCTGGTCGATCGCATTGACCACCGCGTCGAAGGTCAGCAGCGTCGAGGCGTGCCGTGCCTTGTAGTCGCGCACCGGCTCAAGCACGGCGAAATCTTCCCATTTGCCGGCGGGCGGCGTGCCGTTCTCTTTCAGCATCTTGCGCATGCTGTCGCGAAGACCCCGCAGCTCGTCGGCCCTGGCGCCGACGACGTGGCGGGCCATCAGCGAGGACGAGGCCTGGCCAAGCGCGCAGGCTTTCACATCGTGAGCAAAATCGGACACCACCGGGCCATCCATTTTCAGGTCCACGGTGACCGTCGAACCGCACAGCTTGGAATGCGCCGTGGCGCTGGCGTCGGGCGCGGGAAGCCGGCCCAGGCGCGGAATATTGCCGGCCAATTCGAGGATTTTCTTGTTGTAGACGTCGTTAAGCATCGCTCATGGCCCGGATAACGTCCCGATGCATTGCGCCGCACGGGCTTTGGACTATATAGGGATCGGTTCGGCCCGGCGAGAAGGGGGTTCCTTCAAGGGTCCGAGCCAATGGGAATGCGGCGTCCGATAGCCGGCCTCTGCAAAACGGCATGGCTGACAGACGCGGGCACCCGGTGACACATCCGGTCTCGCGCCTCGTGCGTAGTGTACCGGTCGAACGGAGAGACCCGTCTATGGACGTCAAGAAACCCGCCAGCGTTGTGACCCCGTGGCCCAAGCAGGGCCTGTCAGATCATGTCCGCGCCGCGCCGACGCCGGTCGCCCCGCGCCCCTCGCGCGAGGAGGCGGAGGCCGCCGTACGCACGCTGATCGCCTATGCCGGCGACGATCCGGACCGCGAGGGCCTGCTCGACACGCCCAAGCGCGTGATCGGCGCCTATGAAGAAGTCTATCAGGGCTATCGCGAATGTCCGGTCGAAGTGCTCGATCGCACCTTCGGCGAGATCGGTTCTTACGAAGACTTCGTGCTGGTCAAGGACATCACCTTCAACTCGCATTGCGAGCACCATATGATGCCGTTCTTCGGCAAGGCGCATGTCGCCTACATTCCGGTCGAGCGTGTCGTCGGCCTGTCGAAGCTCGCGCGTCTGGTCGATGTCTACGCGCATCGTCTGCAGACGCAGGAGCACATGACCTCACAGATCGCGACCGCGATCGACGAGATCCTGAAGCCCCGCGGCGTTGCCGTGCTGCTCGAGGCCGAGCATATGTGCATGTCGCTGCGCGGCGTCACCAAGCCCGGCGCGCTGACGGTGACGACCCAGTTCTCCGGAACGTTCCGCGACGATCCGACCGAACAGGTTCGCTTTATGACGATGGTGCGCGGGGGCCAGCGCTGATCCCCGCTTCAGAGAGCGGGATTCATTGTGGCTGAAAAATATTCCTTTGCTGCGCGAGGTTCGGCTTCCGAGATCGAGGAAGGCCGCGCCTTCGCGCCTAAATTCGATAGCGACGGGCTGATCACAGCCGTTGTGACCGATGCCGCATCGGGCGACCTGCTGATGGTCGCGCACATGAACGCTGAAGCGCTGTCGAAGACCATCGAGACGGGCGAAGCCTGGTACTACAGCCGCTCGCGTAAGGCACTCTGGAAGAAGGGCGAAAGCTCCGGTCACGGCCAGCGCGTGATCGAACTGCGTACCGATTGCGATCAGGATGCGCTGTGGCTCAAGGTCGAGCAGACGGGGCCGGGCGCCTGCCACACCGGACGGCGTTCGTGCTTCTATCGCGCGGTGCCGCTTGGCAAAGACGCCAGCAAGGCCGGAAGCGTCGCGCTTGAATTCGTCGACGCCGACAAAACCTTCGACTCCAAAAAAGTCTACGGCGACAAGACCTAAGCCTGGCCTTGCCGCGCCAGCAGCGCCTGCGCGCGCGCGAGATGCGGCCGATCATACATTTTGCCGTCGATACCGACCGCGCCGGCGCCGGGCTGCGCGGCGAAGGCGGCAATCACGGCTTTCGCCTTCGCAATGTCCGCGTCGTTTGGCGTGAACACCTCGTTGATCACCGGCACCTGTGCGGGGTGAATGGCGAGCCGTCCGGTAAAGCCGTCGCGCTTGGCCTCGATGGTGTCGCGGCGCAGCCCTTCGGTATTGCGGAAATCGACATAGACGGTTTCGATTGCCGTCGTCTTGGCTGCCGCCGCGCCATAAAGGCAGATTGAGCGCGCAAGCCGGTAGGGCTCGGTCAGAAGTCCCTGCGCATCGCGATTGGACTCCGCGCCGAGCTCCGCCGACAAGTCTTCCGGTCCCCAGGTCATGCCGATCAGCCGTGGGCTGCAATCCTTGTAGCTGCCGGCATTGAACAGACCCGCGGCGGACTCAACCGCCTGCGCCAGAATCTTGATCGACCCGTTCGGCAGGCCGGCGATCGCCTCGCGCGCGGTCAGCTTGGCGTCGACATGGGTGACGGTCGCGCCGCCTTCGGCCTTCGGAAACACCACCACGTCCGGCTTGCCGGCGACGATGGCATCGAGGTCGGCGTCGGTCATGCCGGTATCGAGGCCGTTGATGCGCACCAGCAGCTTCGGCCGCTTGGCCGCGCCGCTCGCGCTTTTGAGAAAATCGAACGCGCTCTTGCGCGCGGCGTCCTTGCGTTCCGGCGTGATCGAATCCTCAAGGTCGATGATGACGCCGTCGGCGCCGCTCGCCATCGCCTTGTCGAGCTTGGAGCCGCCGTCGGCGGGAACGAACAGAAGAGAACGCATGTCGGTTACGCCGGCCGCTTGTTGATGAAGGCCTGGCGGGTGCATTCGGCGACCAGCTTGCCGTCCTGCTTGAACGCCTGATGATGGAATTCGACGATGCCGGCGTTCGGGCGTGACTTCGACTCGCGCTTGGCCAACACCTTGGTCGTGCAGCGCACGGTGTCGCCTTCGAACAGCGGGTTCGGGAACTTCACGTCCTTCATGCCGAGATTGGCGATGGTGGTGCCGACCGTCATGTCGGTGACCTGGATGCCGATCATCAGCCCGAGCGTGAACAGCGAGTTCATCAGCGGCTGGCCCCAGTCGGTTTCCTTTTCGCAGAACTCGCGGTCGATATGTAGCGGCTGCGGGTTCAGCGTCATGTTGGAGAACAGCATGTTGTCCATCTGCGTCACGGTGCGGCGCAGGGTGTGCTCGTAGGTCTTGCCGACCTCGAAACTCTCGAAATAAAGCCCGCCGCGCGGGTGGCGCTCTGCTGCCGTGCTCATCGAAGACCCCGTTTCACTGCCCGCCGGCGCCCGCCGGGCGCGGCCGTTAAGATATCATTTACCATAAATGCCCATGCTCGGCGGCGCCTGACAAGGTGGCCCCTCGCGTTCATTGGCGGGCGTTTGCCGGAACGCGAAGGTATTCATGCAAATTCAGCCGAACAATCAGGTTGCCACTGTCGCCGGCGCCATTCGTCAGGCGGCCCGAACGACGGGCGCGAATTTCGATTATCTGCTCACCACCGCGCAGATCGAGTCGAACCTCAATCCGCGCGCCCGCGCGGCGACCTCCTCGGCGGAAGGGCTGTTCCAGTTCATCGACCAGACCTGGTTCGCCACCATGAAAACCGCCGGGCCGGCGCTCGGGCTTTCGCGCTACGCCGATTCGATCGTGCAGGGAGCGGACGGGCGCTTCGACGTCGCCAATCCGGTGATGAAGCACGAGATCATGAAGCTGCGCAGCGACCCGAAGGTCAGCGCCATGCTGGCGGGCGCCTTCAGCCGCAGCAATACCGTGCAACTGACGCACGAACTCGGCCGCCCGCCGAGCGAGGGCGAACTTTACGTCGCGCATTTTATGGGTGCGGAAGGCGCGGTGCGCCTCATCGGCGCCGCGATCTCGCGGCCGCACGCGGCTGCCGCCGATGTGTTTCCCTCCGCGGCGCGCGCGAACCGGCCGATTTTTTACGACCGTAGCGGCAATCCGCGCAGCGTGCTCGGCGTCTATCAGTTCCTGACCGACCGCTACGAAGTCGCGCGCGCCAGCAGCGAAGGCAAAGCCATCGATCCGGCGCAGGCGCAGATTGCCTTGCGCGGCACGCTCACGCCGGAACAGCCGATCCGTCCGCCGGCGCCGGTCCCGACCGTGCTTCCCGCAGACCCGCCGGCGCGCATGCCGGTGCAGGATACCGCGGCGGTCGCGCGCGCCTTCGCCGACGCCAATGTGCGCCCGCGCGTCGTGGAGGAAGCAAAGCCGCTGTTCCAGGCCATGTTCCATTCCCGCGGCGATCAGCCGGTCGCGCCGGTGGTGCGCGATTTGTGGACTCCTGTGCGCGGTCAGGCGCCGGTGCAGACCGTCAATTCGTTCAACCTGTTCACCGACACGCCGCAGCCGTCGGGTTCGGCGGCCACCGCAAAGCTGCGGCGCTGACCGGGCAGGCGCCCTTAACGCCTTGTCAACGATAACGTCGTTAACCGGCGGCCAAGAAGCATGGTGAACCGTTTGTTAAGGCTCGCCGGCTAGGATCGACTCTGCCGCATGTGTTGGCGGTGTTGTTTCGTATCGTAGCGTCCGGTCAGTCGATGATAGTCCGTCAGTTCCTGCAGTGGGTGCGCAACGCCCGGCCCGGCGAGCGGGCCGATGCCACGTCGGCTTTGGCGCGCGCCTATCTTCATTCCGACTTGTCCGTTGACGACCTTGCCGCCGCTGAAGGCGCCCTGATCATGCTGCTCGACGACCCGTCACCGCTGGTGCGCCGCGCGCTTGCCGAGGTGTTTGCCTCGAGCCAGAAGGCGCCGCTGGTCGTTCTCAATGCGCTGGCCAACGATCAGCCCGACGTCGCGGCGCCCGTGTTGTCGCGCTCGCCCTTGCTGCTCGACTCCGATCTCGTGGACCTCGTTGCCACCGGTGCGGCGGAAACCCAGGCCGCGATCGCTGCGCGCCCCTTGCTGCCGCGTCCGGTCGCCGCCGCGATTGCGGAAGTCGGTTCGGCGCAGGCCTGTCTGGTCATGCTCGAAAATCCCGACGCTGACGTGACGCCGTCGTCGATCGGCCGCATCGTCGAGCGGTTCGGTCACCTTGCCCCGATCCGCGAAAATATCCTGGCGCGCCCGGACATTCCGGCGCCGACCCGGCAGGCGCTGCTGACCAAGCTCACCGAAACGCTTGCCGGCTACGTCTCGTCGAAAAAATGGCTGTCGGCGGACCACGCCCAGCATGCCGCCAAGGAAGCCTATGAGCGCACCACCGTCGCGCTTGCCGCCGAGGCGCGCTACGACGAGATCGCCGCGCTGGTGCGCCATCTCCGCGACAGCGGCCATCTGACGCCCGGCCTGATCCTGCGTGCGCTCCTGTCCGGCAACGTCGTCTTGTTCGAGGAAGCGATGGCGGAACTCGCCGGCATCCCGATCGACCGCGTTTCAAGCTACATTCACGACCGCAACATTTCCGGCTTCCGCGCGCTCTATCGCAAGTCCGGCCTGCCGGACGTCGCTTATCCCGCGTTTCGCGAGGCGCTTGCGGCGATGCGCGGCGGCGTCCTGCTCGGCGAGCAGGGTGGGGCGGCGCGGCTCAAGCGGCGGATGGTCGAACAGGTGCTGGCGCGCTGCGAGCAGGTACTGACCGGTGAAATCGAGCCGCTGCTCGCTCTGCTGCGGCGCTTCGCGGTCGAAGCGGCGCGCGAGGAAGCGCGCATGTTCTGTGACGATCTGGTCGCGACGCCGCTGCCGGTGCCGGTCAACGACGATCACGGCCGGCTGGTCGCCTAGGGCATGATCCCGAAAAGTGGGAACCGGTTTTCGGGCAAGATCATGCCCTCAAGAAAATAGGCTGTTTCTCTTAGGGCTGGGGAACGAGCGAGGGCGCCTGGATGATGGCGAGCACGTCGGCGCGCGCGCTGTTCTCGGCGACCAGAAAATCGTCGGTCACCTCGCGCAGACGCTGCGTCAGCATACGGGCGAGATCGGCCGCGTCGGTGTGGTGATACTCGCGGATGATGGCGCGCACCGCGTCGACATGCTGGTCGACGAGCTTCAGCGGAATGCGGGTGGCGTCCGGGGAATATTCGATCAGCCGGCACAGGCTGTCGGCGGCCGACGATACCGCCGGAAATCCGAAAGTTGCCGCCTCGCCCTTGATATCGTGGGCCGCATGAAACAGCGCGTCGCGGGTCTTGGTCGTGAAGCTCGATGCCTTGACCGCATGGCGCGCGGCGTCGAGCCGCTCGCACTCGAGATCCATCCAGCTCGAAAATTCGTTCGACAGCTCGGCAAGTGCCTTTTCGGCGCGGGCGACCGGATCGTCGTCGGCCGAGGCGGGTGCGGACGAAATCGCCTTGCGCAGCTCGTTCGGTCGCGTGATGACCTCATGGTCGGCGAACACCGCGACCGACGAAGAGCTGTTCGGGGGTGCCATGATGCGCGGTTCCTCTCAGGCTGACAGGCGCGGTTTGTCGGACAGCGCGTTCTGCCGCAACACCTGCGCGCGGCCGTTCTTGCGCCGTTCCGGTCCGGCATAGTTCACGTTGATATTGCGCCGCCGATCGGGACCGAAATAGGTCTCGGTCTTGATGAAGTCGCGCGGGTTGACGACGATGTTGACGATGCGCGCGTGCAGCGCCTTGGCGGAAATCGGCTTGACCAGGATTTCGGTGACGCCAGCGTCGCGCGCGGCGGTCACGCGGTGTTTTTCGGTATGTCCGGTCATCATGATGATCGCGACGTAAGGGTTGGAGTTGCCTTCGGGTTGCCTGATCATTTGCGTGAGTTCGATGCCGTCGAAGCCGGGCATCGCCCAGTCGGTGATGATGATGTCCGGACCGAATTGGTTGAATGCATCGAGGCCGGTCGCGCCATTGTCTGCTTCGTAGATGTCGCGGACCCCGAATCCGTTCAGGAGCGTGCGCACGATCCGCCGCATGTGGACGTTGTCGTCGACGATCAGGAATCGCAGATGGCTGAAGTCGATCCGGACCATGGCTGCTCCAGGGCGCCGGCGCGGCGGGCCGGCACCCGCCGCGAGGCTAGTCCGCCCGCCGTTAACGAACGGTTAGGAACCGTGGTCAGAAGCCGAACTGTTCGCCAAGAATTCGTTCGTCGAGACTGTGGTCAGGATCGAACAGCAGGTTGATGGCGACCGCATGGTCCATGCCGATATCGACCGAACGCACCGAGCGGACCTCATCGTGGTCGGCGACCGCCGCAACCGGCCGCTTGCCGTCATCGAGCGCTTCGATGGTGACGGTCGCCTGGTCCGGCAGCAGCGCGCCGCGCCAGCGCCGGGGCCGGAACGGGCTGATCGGGGTGAGTGCGAGCAGGGGCGCGCCGATCGGGATGATCGGCCCCTGCACCGAGAGATTGTAGGCGGTCGAACCGGCCGGAGTCGCCACAAGGACGCCGTCGGCGATCAGTTCGGCAAGCCGCTCCTTGCCGTCGACCAGAATACGCAGATGTGCGGCCTGCGCGCTCTGGCGGAACAGCGACACCTCGTTGATGGCGCGATGCTCGTGAACCTTTCCGGCCGCGTCGGTCGCGCGCATCCGCAGCGGGTGGATCACGGTGATTTGCGCGGCATCGAGGCGCTCAGTCAGCCGGTCGGGTCTGTACTCGTTCATCAGGAAGCCGATGGTGCCGCGATGCATGCCGTAGATCGGCTTGCCGGCCGCCATGAACTTGTGCAGGGTTTGCAGCATCAGGCCGTCGCCGCCGAGCGCGACGATGACGTCGGCGTCTTCGGGCTTCGCATTGCCGTATTGCGCGGAGAGCCGGTCATAGGCCTCACGCGCCTCCGGCGTGCCGCTGGCGACAAAGGCGATGCTCTTGTAACGCGGGCCGGGACGGTTCATGCGGCGGCTCGAACGAAAAACTCAAAGGACACGATGATGGAACGCGCGGTGCTCGTCTATACGACCTTCCCCTCGCTTGTCGAGGCGGAGCGGGCCGGCCGCGCCATCGTCGAGAAGCGGCTCGCGGCTTGCGTCAATATATTGCCAGGCATGGTGTCGCATTACTGGTGGCAGGGCAAAATCGAGCGCGGCGAGGAGGTCGTGATGATCCTCAAAACGCGGGCCGTGCTCGCGGAAGCCGCCGGCGCTGCGGTGCGGGAGCTGCATTCCTACGACACGCCTGCGATCGTGACCGTGCCAGTCGAGGGCGGCGATGCCGGCTACCTCGACTGGATCATGGCGGAGACCGCAGGCGCAACAGCCGGTTGACCTCGCTGAAGGGACGGCAATGAAAAAGGGCGGCGCTGGCGCCGCCCTTCGATGATGTCCTGCGTCTCGTCGGTCGCGTGCGATCAGTAGCTCCGCGAGCCGTCGATCACTTCGCGCAGCTGCGTGAACTCTGTGCAGCTCTCGTTGCCGCAGATCAGCTTCACCTTCTGCAGGAAGTCTTCGGCCTTCAGCCGGTTGCCCTGCTCGGCGTGCCACATGCCGTAATAGGACCAGGTGCGCGCGTGGTTGGGGTCGGCCTTGAGTGCGGCCTCATACCAGATCTTCGACTGATCGTAGTTGCCGAGCTTGCGGTTGGCGTAGCCGATATAGTTGGCGACGTCGGGATGATCGTCCTTGCCGAGCGCGTGCATCGCCGCGATGCCCTTCTCGTACTGGCCGGCGAGGATCAATTCGCGCGCGGCGCGATAGCCATCGAGGAACTTCGCATAGTCGCGCTGCTCCTGGATCACTTCGCTCTTCTTCTTGTCTTTCTTCTTGTCGCTCGCCGGCGGCGGGCTGTCGGAGCCGACGGCATAGACCTGCTGGATGCCGAACGACAGGCCGGCGACGATCGCGGCGGCGTAAATTCCGGTGCGGGTGAGGAGGCGCTTTTGCAGCATGGAAACCTCTGGGTTGGGTTGGCGGGGTCGACGATCTTTGGGGGCTCAACGGGTTCGATATAACCATGAGAACACAGGAGCAGGGCGGTTAGTCCAGCGTCTCCTTCACTTATATGTGAGGCCGCAGGATGGTGCCTGCCCGGATTTCATTCACATGTCTGCATCTGAGGTGGGCATTGCTTCGCGACAGGCGCTCCCTCGCTCCTGTTTTGGTTTCCCGGTATTCTGGCTTTCTATATGTCGTGATTCCCGGACGACATCGGTTTGGGGGATAAAATGCTGCGATACTTATGGCTCCTGCCGGTTATGTGCGTCATGACGCTCTCGGCAGGTTCTGCGGTCGCCGCCGACGATATTCTCGATTCGATCGAGCAGGCGCGGAAGTCCTACCAGTCGGGCGACCTGACCGGGGCCAAGCAGGCACTCGATCTCGCCTCGCAACTGATCGGCCAGAAGAACGCCGAGGGCTTCGCGGCGCTGTTGCCGGCCGCGCTGCCGGGCTGGAAAGCCGAGAAGGTGCAGACGACCGCGCTCGGCCAGGTCGGGTTCGGCGCCTCGATGGCGAGCCGCACCTATACCAACGACAAGGGCGACAATGTCGAGGTGCAGATCACCGGCGACAGCGCGATGATTACGCAGTTCGCGACTTTCCTCGCCAATCCCGGCATCGCGGGCGCGATGGGAAAGATCGTCCGCGTCGGCAGTCAGCGCGCAATCCAGACCCAGGACGGCGATGTTCACATGGTGATCGCGAGCAAGTTTCTCATTACGGTCAACGGCTCGGCCGATGCGGCCGCCAAGATGGCCTATGCGCAGGCGGTCGACGTCGCCAAGCTGTCGAAGATGTAGCCTGGAGCGTTTTCAAGCGAAGTGGACGCCGGTTCGCGTGAAGAAAACGCGACAAAGCAAAAGCTGGAGCCTCGTTTCGATCCCTCAAAGGCGGCCACGCCCTAGAGCGGCTGCCACATGGTCGGCACCAGCTCGAAGCCGGCTGCGGTCCGTACGATCTGGCCGTTGCCCGGGAATGGGAAGTGATAGCCCTGCACCAGCATTCTGTCGGCGGCGGCGCGGTCGAGCAGCGCCTTGCGCGTTCTCACGCCGAGCGCGCCGTCCATATCGAAAGTCGGCTGCCAGTCCGGATGCCGCACGAACAGGTAAGGCAGGCGCGCGGCGTCGCCGATGACGAGCAGCGACTGATTGCCTGAGTTGACGGTAAAGGCGCAGTGTCCCGGCGTATGACCGAAGGCGGCGATCGAGCCGATGCCGGGCGCAACCTCTTTGCCGGGCACAAAGCGCGTCACTCCGCCGGCGATGTCGCGAAATATCCGTCGTGCATTCAGGAAGTAGCCGTGCAGCGGCTTCGTGCCTTCGTGCCGGTGCAGGTTCGACTCGTCCATCCAGTACGCCCATTCCGGTTCCGGCACCACGATCTCGGCGTTCGGGAACACCTTGGCGCCGTCCTTGGACTTGATGCCGTTGATATGGTCGGGATGAAAATGCGACACGAGGATGGTGTCGATGTCGGCGGGCGTGACGCCGGCGACGGCGAGATTGTCCAGCATGGCGCCGGCGGTATCGGTGAGTTGCCCGGCAGTCCCGGTGTCGATCAGGATCAGCTTCGAACCGGTATTGACCATCAACGCGGTGAATGTAATTGGCAGCACGTCGGGCGCGAGGAAGGCGTCGGCCAGCGCCTTGTTGACGTCGGCGCGGCTGGCATTGCGCACCAGATCCTTTTCGATCTTTTGACGCCAGACGCCGTCGTAGAGCGCGGTCAGCTCGAAGCTGCCGAGCCGGTAGCGGTAGACGCCGGGCCCTTGCCGGTTCGCGAACGGAACGCCTGCGCGAGCGAGAGATGGCGCGGCCGCAGCGGCTGTTGTTCCGGCAAGGAATGAGCGGCGGGTCAGGGCGGTCATGATCGGAACCGGCGACAAGAAATCACAAGAGCGGCGCGCGAACATCATTTTCGCAAACGCCATTGTCTCATATTCGCCAACACCGCGGATATGATATTTATTCCGGCAGTCGAACCTGGCCGGGGATTGCTGCTCGTGCAAAGCGTGCGGAGATTGAATGTGAGATTTTGCTCTGTCATTCCTGCGTTCATACTTGCGGCTTGCTCGAGCTCGGGCGAGCCGACGCAGGCCCAGTTACGTGCGAGCTGGAACGAACAGAATGTGCCGCCGGTCCAATACAAGGCCGATGTGCTGGCCTTCATGCAGACCTATCTCAACAATCCGGCCAATATCCGCAACGCAGCGATCACGCGCCCGGATCTCAAGCGTGTGCCGGGCGATCCCGGCGACCGCTATCTCGTCTGCCTGCGTTACAATGCCCGCACCAGCGATGGCGGCTATGCGGGCGCCAAGGATGTCGTCGTGACGTTCATGTCCGGCAAGTTCGAACGGTTCATCGACCCGCAGCGCGGCGACATCAATCAGCAGGTCGCGGCCGGCGTCATCCGTGAATTGTGCAAGGATGCCGCCTACGAGCCATTCCCGGAATTGCAGCGGCTGAAACGGTGATCTGTAAATTCGTCAGCGGTGCGACGAATTTAAACCCCCGCCGTGCAGAGCGCACGGCGGTTGAAGTGTTGTCAGTGGCGTCGCGATTGGAAGTCGCGGGCTGAAAAGGTCTTAGCCGACCTTGAGGTTCTCCGCGGAGGTCTTTCCGCGGTTCTCGACGAGCTCGTACTGAACGGTCTGACCCTCGTTCAGCGTGCTAAGGCCCGCGCGCTCGACGGCGGAAATGTGGACGAACACATCTTTCCCGCCTTCTTGCGGCTGAATGAAGCCGTAGCCCTTCGTCGGGTTGAACCACTTAACGGTGCCCTGCGGCATGCTGGTATTCTCCGAAGTTACTAAACGGTGTCAGTTTGGCACAGACGGTCACCCGCGGAAAGACCTGATCCGGTCCTGCCTCGATTTTCATGGCCGGGTCATAAAAAAGCGATTGGCGTCCAATCGACGCTGGTTGGGCGCGGTGCCGGGTGAGGGGATTGAACCCCCGACCTTCGGTTTACAAAACCGCTGCTCTACCGCTGAGCTAACCCGGCGCGCCGCGCCCGAGAGCTATCAGCGTCGCGCCACCGCCACAAGCAGGCGCCGGGCACGACATAAGACCTCGATATGGGGCGGGCAGCCCTTCGCGTCTGGTCGCCGCCTGCGGCGGGCCGGCGACCGCGGCCGGCGCTCGGCCCCTCGCGGTTAACCAACGACCCCGTCACGATCCCGGCCCGCGCGCCGATGCGGATTAATGTTACCCCGCGATCTCGCGCATTGCCGACTTTCGTTCTTGTAAGTTGCCGCCAACGAATTGTCGTCAATCGGAGCACGAGCCAGATGCGCAAGGTGGTTCTGTCGTTCGCAGCCGCGGCCGCCGTCGTCGCGCTGTCGACGCCCGGATCGGCCACCGATTTCGGGGCCGGCGGCTATTCCGCGCTCGGCCAGCGCGCCGGACAAATCGTGGTCTACGACTTTCAGCCGGGCGTCCTCGTGCGTCCTTATTGGGCACCGCCCTGGCGCAACCGTCATTACTTCCCGGTCACCGGAACCATTCCGGATTCCGGTCGCCATGAAGACCTGAATGCCCCGCGCCGCCGCTATCCGCCGGCACAGGGCTACTACCGTGAATGGTCGAGCTCGTCGGTGTTCGAACTGCCGGTGGTCGATTTTGCGCAAGGTGGTCCGCTCGCTGCCGGGCCGGGCCCCGTCGACGAGCCGCCGGCCGAGGCATTGCCGGGACAACCGGAACGGCGCTTCGAGCCGCTCGATCCGGAGACCAAGTGAGCCCCTGACTTGATGCACGATGACATGCAAGGCGTGAGACGATGACGTTGAAAAAGAACCTTCTGTTTGCCGGCGCAGCGATCGCTGCAATGGCTGTGTCGCAGCCGGCCGCCGCGCAGTATTACTACGCGCAGCCCTACGGCCAGCAGTACGGCTATCCCTATGTCGTCGTGCAGCAGCCCTACGCGGCGACCTATGCGCCCGCTGTCCGGTCCTATCCTTATGTCGTTCACCGGCCGCAAGCCTACGCGCCGCAGTCCTATGCGCCGCAGCCGCGGCGCATCAAGGCCAGAAAGACGAAGCTCGATCGCGCGGTCGCGCCCGACCACGCAGATCAGGCGGCACAGCCACGGCAGATTCATCGTGAGGTTTCGAAAGCCGATCCGGCCTTGATCGAGGAATTGCGCCGCAAGACCGGCAAGAAGATCAGCAAGACCATCGTCGTGCGCGGGAAACCGGTGATCGTCGAACGCAAGCGCTACGTCGACGATCCGCCGATCGTCATCAAACGTCACAAGGTCGTGGACGTCACGGAGCCGTCCGCTGCGCCGCAGCGTGTCCGGGCCGGCGCCGACCGTGGCGAACCGCGCGTCATCCGCGCCGAGGCCGAGGTGACCATCCTCGGGCCCGACCGCATGAGCATCCGGCTTTTCCGCAAGGGCACCGACGCCAACGCCAAAGCCGACGACAGGGCGGACGAGACCGGCCGCTGAGAAATTGCAGAGATAGAGATAGTGGGGCGAAGGCGGCGGACGAAAGTCCGCCGTTTTTGTTTTTGCGAGTGCGGTTGCAATTTCGCAGACCCGCGCGGTATCCGATTAGTTAATTCAGTTAGTTAAACGAAAATAAACAAATCGATGTCAGATTTCGTCATCGGAAACCTTCGCATGCCGCCGGGCAGCCGGCGGGCGGACAGCTAGTACCGGCCACTATTCGGGCGGAGATCGGCGTTCGATCAACAGGTCACATCATCATGACGAGTGAATCCCGCGGGACGTCCGCAAATGCCGGTCAGGCCGACACGGTCGAGTGGGGGGGCGGGACCACCGCCCGCGGCGCCGGCGTTCCGACGCAGTTCGTCTCCTTCGCCATCGGCGAGGATCAGTACGGCGTCGACATCATGTCGGTGCGCGAGATCAAGGGCTGGTCGGACATCACCCATCTGCCCAAGCAGCCCGACTATGTGCGCGGTGTGCTCAATCTCCGCGGCGCCATCGTTCCGATCATCGATCTGCGCTGCCGGTTCGGCCAGGGGCTGACGGAAACGACAGCGCTCCACATCGTCATCATCGTGCAGATCGGCGGCCGCCAGGTCGGGCTGATCGGCGACCGCGTGCTCGACATCGTCTCGGTCGACGCGGGTCAGATCCAGCCGGTGCCGCGCACCGCGCAGGGCGCGGCCTCCGATTTTCTCGCCGGCCTCGTCACCATCGAAAACACCATGATTGCGCTGATTAATCTCAACGAACTCGTCCCGACACAGTCAGCCGCAAACCCGGATGGCGCGCAGCGCTCGGCGGCGTAGTCGCGAAGCCACCGTTGGCGTGACGATCAACTCAAGACCAGCGACAAAAACAAAGATGAAAACCAAGCTCAAAGTTCCGGCGCTCACCATCGCAACCAAGCTCTATGCCATCTTCGCGGTCATGGCCGCCTTGACCGTCGGCCTGTCGGTCATCGCGGCGAATATGTCGCGCGAGCGCATGATCCAGAACCAGGAGCTGGCGGCGACCGCGGTCGGCCAGCGCGAGGTCGAGCGCGTCAACGGCCTCGTTTACGCGGTCGTCATGGAATCGCGCGGCGTCTACATGTCGACCGACGCCAAGAAGGTGAAGGTCTACGCCGACGGCATCAGAAAATTCAACGCCAGGATCGCCGGCATCGTCGAGGACTGGCGCAAGGTGGTGCGCGCCGACGACGCCGAAGCCTTCGAAACCTTTTCCAAGCGCATCGCGCAGTTCATCCAGTTCCGCAACGAGCTGGCGCGGCTTGGCGTCGAGGTGAGCCCGGCGGCGGGCCGCGAATGGGGCGACAACGATGCCAACCGTTCGGTGCGCAAGGCGCTCAACGGCGATCTGGAAAAACTTGCCGAGGTCTACGCGACGCGGACCAAACGCATCAACGCGGAGATCGAGTCCGCAACCTGGATGGCGCAGGTCTTCTACTGGTCGTTCGGCGGTCTCGCGCTCGCTCTTGCGACGATCGGCATCCTGCTCATTTGGCGCAGCGTGGTGCGGCCGCTGGCGCAACTGCAGGGTTCGATGCGCGTCATCGCCGACGGTCAGTACGACGCCGCCGTCCCGGGCGACGACCGGTCCGACGAGATCGGCGCCATGGCCAAAACCGTGCTCGTATTCCGCGACGCGGCGGCGGCCAAGCAGGTTCTCGAGCGCGAAACGGCGGAGCAGCGCCAGCGCGCCGCCGTGGAGCAGCGCAAGAACGCCGAACGCGAGGCCGAAGTCGTGCGCGAACGCGCCGCTGCGCAAGCGAAAGCCTCCGACGCCGAGGCGAAAGCGGCCGCGGAGCAGGCGCGCGTCGCCGAGGAGCGTGCCGCCGAGCAGTCCCGTATCGCGCAGGAACAGGCCCGAATGGTCGAGATGCTGGCCGGCGCGCTGCGCCGGCTTGCCGAAGGCGACCTGACCTGCCGGCTGGGCGATGGCTTCTCCGGGGCCTATTTGCAGATCCGCGACGATTTCAACGCGACCGTGGAAAAGCTGCAGGAGACGATTGCGGCGATCGCGCATGCCGTGCGCGAGGTCGCCAATGCGTCCTCGGAAATCTCGGCCTCGACCACGGACCTGTCGCAGCGGACCGAGGAGCAGGCGGCCTCGCTCGAAGAGACCTCCGCCTCGATGGAAGAAATCGCGGCGACCGTGAAGAAAAACGCCGAGAACGCGCAGGCCGCCAATCAATCGGCGTCTTCGACCCGCGACGTCGCCGACCGCGGCGGTGAAGTGGTCGCCAAGGCGGTCGAGGCGATGGCCAAGATCGAGGAGTCGTCACGCAAGATCTCCGACATCATCGGCGTGATCGACGAGATCGCGCGGCAGACCAACCTGCTCGCGCTCAATGCCGCGGTTGAAGCGGCGCGCGCCGGCGATGCCGGCCGCGGCTTTGCGGTGGTGGCCTCCGAGGTGCGCAGTCTTGCGCAACGGTCTTCGCAGGCAGCGAAGGACATTAAAGACCTCATCACCAACTCGAACGGTCAGGTCAAAGACGGCGTCGATCTTGTCAACCAGGCCGGCGAATCTCTGAATGAGATCGTCACCTCGATTCGCAGCGTCGCCGATGTCGTCGCCGACATCGCCAACGCGTCGGCCGAGCAGTCCGGCGGCATCGAGCACGTCAACAAGGCCCTGACGCAGATGGATGATGTGACGCAGCAGAACTCGGCGCTGGTCGAGGAGAACGCCGCCACCGCCAAGACGCTCGAAGCACAAGCCCGGACGATGAACGAACGCGTCGCGGTGTTCCGTCTGGACAATACCGAGGCGTCGGTCGTGCCGGCCGCGGTCAAGGCAACGGCGCCGAAAGCCGCGGATGTCAAAGCTGCGGCGCCGAAATCCGCCGGACCGAATCCTGCGGCGCAGAAGCCGGCCGCCAAATCACCGGCCGCATCGCCCGCGAAGCCGCAAACAAAGTCGGCGTCGCGTCCGGTTGCAGCGGATAGCGCGGCTGCGTCCACCGCCCGTCACACAAGTCCCGCGCGTCGGATACAGAGCGATCTTGCGACCGCGTTGAAGTACGACGACGACTGGAAGGAATTCTAGTCCGCGCGCAGATCGCAGATTGAATACAACCGGAACGGCGGGCACAGCGCCCGCCGTTTTCGTTTGCGCAGCATCGATAACGCAAATCGACAACATGCTTTGCCATGACAGGCGACCAAGTTCACGACACACGCAAAGAGAGATTTTAACTGACTATTATCCTAAAAGTTGCATAAACCAGATTAACTCCAGCGGACAGGCCGCGACAGAACGGGCGCCGATTGAGCGGGTTCGCGTTCGAGAAATGCGTATTTCCATTGGAGTTTACACCACATGCATATCAGTCAGCAGGACTCAGTCGGGATTGCGTCGCCTGGCGCAGTCGAATGGGACGGTGCCGGTTCCAGCCGCGGCGCCGGCGTTCCGACGCAGTTCGTCTCCTTCGCCATCGGCGAGGATCAGTACGGCGTCGACATCATGTCGGTGCGCGAGATCAAGGGCTGGTCGGACATCACCCATCTGCCCAAGCAGCCCGACTATGTGCGCGGTGTGCTCA
>JBFWZV010000062.1:0-19317 GCA_050184975.1 Pseudolabrys sp.
CACGGCGTGTGCGCTCCGTGTGCACTGAGGCGTCGAAAATCCGCGAAAATCGTCGTATGACGTCGCAAAAATGAGTGCACACGACGAGACTTAACGATCTGAATGTACTGGAAAAATGAAGCTAAATCAATCACATAGATTTGCCGTGGCACCTATGATGGACTGGACCGACCGCCATTGCCGGTTCTTTCATCGGCTGCTGACGCGGCGCGCGCTGCTCTATACCGAGATGTTGACGACCGGCGCGGTGTTGCACGGCGATCGCGCGCGGTTGCTTGGCTTCGATGCGTTCGAGCACCCGGTCGCTCTGCAGCTCGGGGGATGCGATCCTCGCGAACTTGCCGAGGCCGCCCGGATCGGCGAGGGCTTCGGCTATGACGAGATCAATCTCAATGTCGGCTGTCCGTCCGACCGCGTACAGGAAGGCCGGTTCGGTGCCTGCCTGATGCTGGAGCCGGATCTGGTCGCCGAGGGCGTCGCCGCGATGAAGCGTGCGGTGCGCGTGCCGGTGACGGTGAAATGCCGGATCGGTGTCGACGAGCAGGAGCCGGAACAGTCGTTGTTTCGCTTCGCGATGGCGGTCAAGGCGGCCGGCGCCGACGCGTTGATCGTCCACGCGCGCAAGGCCTGGCTGAAGGGATTATCGCCACGTGAGAACCGCGACGTGCCTCCACTCGACTATGCGCTGGTGTATCGCCTGAAGGCGGCGCATCCGGATTTCGAGATCATCATCAATGGCGGCATTGCGAGCCTTGAGCAGGCCCGCGGGCATCTCGATCATGTTGACGGAGCGATGATGGGCCGCGCCGCCTATCAGGAGCCGTGGCGGTTGTTGTCGGTCGATGCGGCGTTGTTTGGCGACGAGCCGCCGTTCAGCTCTGCGAAAAACGCAGCGCAGGCCTTCGTTCCCTACATCGAGCGGGAGCTCGCCGCCGGCACGCGGCTGCATGCGATGACGCGGCACATGCTGGGACTTTTCCGCGCCATTCCGGGCGCGCGGGCCTATCGCCGCCACTTGTCGACCGAGGCGGTCAAGCCGGGCGCTGATGCGCGGGTGTTGGTCGAGGCGCTTGCGATGGTGCTGGACAGCGGCGCCGATATGGCGCACATCGCAGCCTGACAGTTCCCTCCCGATTTCTCCGAGGTCAAACCCTGTGTTCGGTGTGCCGCTGAGCGAGATCGCCTGGCTCGCGCTTTGGATCGTTGCTGGCGGCGTGCTGGTCGGACTGTTGTCCGGACTGTTCGGCATCGGCGGCGGCGCAGTGATTGTGCCGGTGCTGTTCGAAGTATTCCGTGTCCTCAATGTGCCGGACGACTTGCGCTTCCAGATGTGTATCGGCACATCGTTGGCGATCATCGTGCCGACGACCGTGCGCTCCTATCTCGGCCACAAGGCGCGTGGTGCCGTCCTCGAAGACGTGGTGCGGATCTGGCGCTGGCCGTCGCTCGCCGGCGTCGGTGTCGGCGCGCTGGCCGCAGCCTTCGCGCCTTCGGCGGTATTCAAGCTCACCTTCATGTTTTTTGCGGCATTCATCGGTGCGCGCATGCTCGCCGGTGGCGATCGCTGGTTGCTCGGCAAGGATCTGCCGGGCCGTGGCGTGCTGGGCTTCTTCGGATTTCTGACCGGACTGGTGTCGTCGCTGGTCGGTGTCAGCGGCGGCGCGATCTGCAACGCGGTCATCACGTTGTATGGCCGGCCGATGCAACAGGCGGTGGCAACGTCGGCCGCGATCGGCGTGCCGATCACCATCGTCGGAACGCTCGGCTATGTTGTCGCCGGATGGCAGCATATGCAGGAACTTCCGCCATTCTCGATCGGCTATGTCTCTCTGATTGGTTTTGCGTTGATGGCGCCGGTCTCGAGTTTCGCAGCCAGTTACGGCGTACGGCTCGCGCATTGGTTGCCGCGCCGCAGGCTCGAGATCGCGTTCGGAATTTTTCTGGTGATCGTATCGGCGCGCTTCTTCATCACGCTGTTCTAGCGTGACGGGTGACAACTCACGGATGCCCGCGCAGCAGCAGTTTGTTGCCGCGGACTTCCCAGCTTTCCAGGCGGTTCAGGAAGCTCATGCCGAGCAGATTGCTCCTGAGCTGGCCCGGCTGGGCGATAAGCGCCGGCACTGCCCGCTCGGTCAGCCCACCGACTGCTATGCTGTCGATGACGACGGGTGCCGCGGTCGTGCGGCCGTTGGCGGTGTCAACATTGACGGAGTAATTCAGCACTTCGAGCGGCAGGCCGGCGGCGCGCGCCGCCTCATGCGTCAGCACCACGGAGCTTGCGCCGGTGTCGAGCACCATCGCGATGCGGGCCTTGTTGACGCGGGTGGAGACGGGAAACTCACCCGACTGGCCGCGCGCAATCTCGACGATGTGACCGCGCGTCGCAGCGCGGCCGGGAATGAGTTCGGCCAGCACGCGGTCGCCGGCGTGCCGTAGCTCGACCCGGTAGGTATAGGCGACGGCCAGCACGAGCCCGACCAGCGCCCAAAACAGCATGGATTCGAGTGCCCGCGACAGCCGCTCGCGAAACATCGCCAGCACCAGCCCGCCGACGAACACCACGGCGGCGACTTTGATGAGCAGCGCCTCGAAGTCGCGCCGCAACAGGTTGGCGATCGGGTCGGGATTGCTGGACGCGATCAGCACGATCAGCGACAGCACGGTGCCGAGCACCAGAAACCAGAGCAGGCGGCGGCTCATCGGCTCACCTCGCTGCCGTTCCAGCGGGCGCCGCGCGGCGTGCGAGCCTCGCCGGCAACTCCGCCAGGACGGCCGCGCGTTCCGCCGCGCTCATGACCGCCCATCGCGCGATTTCGTCGATCGAGCGGCCGCACCCCATGCAATGGGAGCGCGCCCGATTGAGGGCGCAGATCTTCGTGCAGGGGGTCTCGATTGCGGCGGCCATCGGTCATTCGGGGCGTCGGGCTTTCGACGAAGATAAGGCGCGTTCGGCTGAACGCAATGCAGTCAGGCCGCACCGATTGTCGCGTCAGGTTCCGGCGCGGAACAGCGGTCGTTTGAGGAAGCTGTTGCGTTCCGCGCGGGCCGATTCGTCCTGGCGTGGCTGGATCGGCGGCGCCTGATTGACCGGCGCCATCGCCGCGACCACGCGTTCGGGCGGGAAAGTACAGACGACCTCGGTGCCGATGCGGAGTTTCGAGCGCAGCGTGAACGTGCCGCCATGCATCTCGATCAGGCTTTTCGCGATCGGCAGGCCGAGGCCGGCGCCCTGTTCGGCCGACTTGATCGAGTTCGAGCCCTGGCCGAACGACGACAGCACGATCGGGATTTCCTCTTCCGGAATGCCGGCGCCGGAATCCTTGCAGGTCATGTATTGGCCGCCGGACGCGGTCCAGCCGGCCTTGAGCCAGATCTCCCCGCCCTGCGGCGTGAACTTGATCGCGTTCGACAGCAGGTTGAGGCAGACTTGCCGGATCGCGCGCTCGTCCGCCCACAGGTTCGGCAGATCCGGCTCGAAGGACTCGTGGATGGTGATGCCGCGATTGCCGGCTCGTATCTTCAGGAGATGATGGCAGTCTTCGACCACAGCGGTCAGGGAGACTGAGCCTTCGTTGAGTTCGTAGCGGCCGGCCTCGATACGCGACAGGTCGAGAATTTCGTTGATGAGGCCGAGCAGATGTACGCCCGAGTTATGGATGTCGCCGGAATATTCCTTGTACGCCGGTACCGAGTGTGGCCCGAACACTTCCGACTTCATGACCTCGGAGAACCCGAGAATGGCGTTGAGCGGCGTGCGTAGCTCGTGACTCATTTGCGCAAGGAACCGCGACTTGGCGATGTTGGCGGCTTCGGCTTGAGTGCGCGCCTCGTCGGAGTTGGCTTTGGCCTGCTCGAGTTCGCCGATCAACGCGTCCTTTTCCGCGCGCGCGATCAGGGTCGCAAGCGTGGTCGAATAGAGTCGGTAGGCGAGCAATGAAAAGTAGCCCTGCGCGGTAACGGCCATGCCGGCGAGAATGTAGTTGCGCAGCGTGCCATGCAGCAGGAAGTTCAGCGCGACGGCGAAAGTCACTGGGACGGTTGCCGTCAGTACCGACATCGGCAGGCTCGAAGCGGTCATGCTGGCGACGGCGACGACCAGCAGCATGACGAACAGCATGAACGTGCTGGAACTGTCGTCGAGGCCGACCGGATTGATGAGCACGAACATCCACGCCATGCCCTGGAACAGATCCAGGATGATGAAGCGCATTCGCCATTTGCGGGCGTCGGCTTCGCTCGGCGTGTCGGCGAGGAACTGACGGCACTTGTGCATGATGACGGCGTGGATTACCAGCACGGCCGCGGTCCAGGCGCCCGCGGTGACGGCGCCGGTCCACAGGCTCGACAGGAAGCCGACCGTGCAGACGAGCAACAGCACGACCAGCGACGCCGACAACCGGTTTTGCGCGTAGTTGCGCAGCAGCTCCAGATCGAAGAAGGGCCGGGTGCCGGTGGTCGAGGTCAGCCGATCGCGGGCATCGCGCACATACTGCACGGCGAGCCGACGTCGCACCGGCGACTGTTCGGAGGGAACCACAAGATCGGATTTACTTTCGGGAACCGGCATTACGCGACGGGTCAACTCACACGGGGCCAGCGTCCAAAATCGTCGAAAACATTAAAGCCAAGATTAATCGGGGGCTAAAATCGCTGGTTAATGAAATGACCACGTCGGGCTGCGGCACGCGAAAGGCTGGCCCAATATCGGTCATTGGCCGAGTCCGCGGTCTTCGCGTGACCGGAGCTTGACCGGCGCTTGGGCGCCGTGGTCGGCTTATGGCCCAGCGCGGCGGGGACCAATGGGCCGCGGGAGGACCGGAATGAAACTCTACGACGGGGGCCGGGCGCCCAATCCGCGGCGGACGCGTATTTTTTTGGCTGAGAAAGGCATCACGGTGCCGATCGAGCAGGTCGATATCCTCAAGCTCGAACACAAGACGTCGGACTTTGGGGCGATGAACCCGATGCAACGGGTGCCGGTGCTGGTGCTCGATGACGGCACCTGCATCTCGGAATCAATCGCAATCTGCCGCTATTTCGACGCGCTGCGGCCCGAACCGCCGCTGTTCGGGCAGGGAGCACTCGAGATTGCGATGGTCGAGATGTGGAACCGGCGCGCGGAGCTCAATTTCATGTTCATCGTTGCGCACGCCTTCCGGCACCTGCATCCCTCGATGAAGGAGCTCGAAGTGCCGCAGATTCCGGAATGGGGCGAGGCCAACAAACCGCGCGCGGTCGACTTCTTGCGCGTGATGGACCGTGAACTTGCGGCCCGCGAATTCGTCGCTGGCGACCGCTATACCGTCGCCGACATCACGATGCTGGTCGGCTACGACTTTCTG
The DNA here is from genome assembly GCA_050184975.1 of Pseudolabrys sp. Taxonomy (GTDB): domain Bacteria; phylum Pseudomonadota; class Alphaproteobacteria; order Rhizobiales; family Xanthobacteraceae; genus Pseudolabrys. Next base: position 5,343 of record JBFWZV010000062.1, read on the forward strand.
AAGCCTGCGCGGATCGCCGTGCCTGACGAACTGGTGAACGTAAAGCGTTGGTACGCCGCGGTGTCGGCGCGGCCGAGCGCGGGCGCGTAAGGATCACCGATCCAGCCGCGCGATCAGGCTCGACGTATCCCAGCGCTTGCCGCCCATTGACTGCACTTCGGCGTAGAACTGGTCGACCAGCGCGGTGACCGGCAGCTTGGCGCCGTTCTTTCGCGCTTCGCCGAGGCAAATACCCAGATCCTTGCGCATCCAGTCGACCGCGAAACCGAAGTCGAATTTGTCGGCGGCCATGGTCTTGTAACGGTTCTCCATTTGCCAGCTCTGCGCCGCGCCCTTGGAGATCGTCGCAATCAGCTTTTCGATGTCGAGGCCGGCCTTCTTGGCAAAATGCAGGCCTTCTGAGAGGCCCTGCACGAGCCCGGCAATGCAGATCTGGTTGACCATCTTGGCGAGCTGGCCGGAGCCGGGTGGGCCCATCAAGTTGCAAGCGCGTGCATAGGAATCGATGACCGCCTTGGCGTTCGGGAAAGCGTCGTCGTCACCGCCGCACATGACGGTCAGCACGCCGTTCTCGGCGCCGGCCTGGCCGCCCGAGACCGGCGCGTCGATGCACTTGAAGCCGCCTTTCTTGGCGGCGGCGTAAAGCTCGCGGGCGACTTCCGCCGACGCGGTGGTGTGATCGACAAAGGTCGTGCCCTTGCCCATGGCCTGAAAGGCGCCGTCCTTTCCGAGCGTCACTTCGCGCAGGTCGTCGTCATTGCCGACGCAGCACATCACGAAGTCCTGGCCCGCCGCGGCGGCCTTCGGCGTGGCGGCTGTCTTGCCACCGTATTGCGCGGCCCACTTCTCGGCCTTGGCGGCGGTTCGGTTATAGACGGTGACGTCGTGGCCGCCCTTGTTCTTCAGATGCCCGGCCATCGGGTAACCCATGACACCGAGGCCCAGAAACGCCACTTTCGCCATTGTCGTCCTCCCACGTCGTTTTTGCCGGCGGCTGACGCTCATTATCCCGCATTGCCGCGCCCGGCAATGGCGGGCGGCACATTGACCCGTCCGCCGCCGACCTTATCTTGTCCGGCTGGATTGGCGAGGACAGGCACAGGGCGGATTTGCGAATGGCGGCTTCGAAAGAACAGGTTCTGGCGGCGTTAAAGGCAGTTTCGGCACCGGACGGCACGGCGCTGACGCAGACCAAGGCGTTGTCCGACATCGTCGTGACGGACGGCAAGGTCTTCTTCTCGATCTCCGTCGATGCGGCCGCGGTCAAGGCCTGGGAGCCGGTGCGCAATGCGGCGGAAGCGGCGGTCAAGGCGGTGCCCGGCGTCGCGTCGGCGCTGGTCGCCCTCACGGCCGAGCGGTCAGCAGGACCGGCGCGGGCAGCGGCGCAACAGGGGCAGGGCGGCGCGCCGCATCAGCACGCCCACCCCGCCGACAAGGTTGCGCCCGGCGTGCCGGGCGTCGACGCGATCATCGCGGTTGCTTCCGGCAAAGGCGGGGTTGGCAAGTCGACGACGGCGGTCAATCTCGCTCTCGGCCTGCGCGATCTCGGGCTGAAGGTCGGCATGCTCGACGCCGACATCTACGGGCCGTCGCTGCCGAAACTATTTGCCATCAAAGAGAAACCGCAGACCGTCGCCGGCAACAAGCTCAAGCCGATCGAGCGTTACGGCCTCAAGGTGATGTCGATCGGCTTTCTGATCGACGAAGAGACGCCGATGATCTGGCGGGGACCGATGGTGATGTCGGCGATTACGCAGATGCTGCGCGAGGTCGAGTGGGGCAAGCTCGATGTCATGGTGGTCGATATGCCGCCCGGCACCGGCGATGCGCAACTGACGATGGCGCAGCAGACGCCGCTCAAGGGCGCGGTGATCGTGTCGACGCCGCAGGATCTCGCGTTGATCGACGCGCGGCGCGGCATTGCGATGTTCAAGCGCGTCAATGTGCCGGTGCTCGGCGTCGTCGAGAACATGAGCTATTTCCTGTGCCCGAGCTGCGGCACGCGGTCCGACATCTTCGGCCATGGCGGCGCACACAAGGAGGCTGACCGGCTCGGCGTGCCGTTCCTCGGCGAGGTACCGCTGCACATGACGATTCGCGAAAAATCCGACGCCGGCCTGCCGGTGGTGGCGACCGAACCGGACGGACCGCACGCCAAGGTCTATCGTGACATCGCCACCAGGGTGCATGAGCAGATCAAGGGCGGCGGCGCCGGAAAATCCGCGCCGAAGATCGTCATCGAAGCGTAAGCGCCTAGTCCTCCGCCCACATCCGCAGCAGATTGGCAGCGGATTTCGAGATCAGGTTGTGATCGGGGCTATTGCCGTCTGCGGCGAACATGCGTCGCCGCGCGGTGTCGAGATCGAACAGGATTTCGCGCCGCGCCGCATCGCGAACATGGCTGCGCGCCCAGCCGACGCAGACGAGCCGTTCGCCGCGCGTCACCTTGGCGACCCGGTGCAGCACCGTTGTCGGGTAAACGACCATGGCGCCGGCCGGCAGCTTGATGGCTTCCTCGCCGGACGTGTGCTCCAGCACCAGTTCGCCGCCGCTGTAGCTCTTCGGATCGCTCAGGAACAGCGTGAACGAGACGTCGGTGCGCATGCCGTTCATCAGGGCGTCGTCGACATGGCTGCCGTAGGTCTTGCCCTTGACGTAGCGTGCAAACATCAGCGGCGTCAGCGTTCTCGGACGCACTGCGAGATCGAAGAGCTCGTTGCCGCGGATACGGCCGCCGACGAGTTTGCGAATGCCGTCGAGCGAGCGGTCGGAGCTGTCCGCCTGTTCGTTGTTTTTAACACGCCGCGCGGCATAGCCGGCGGTGGCGCGGCCGTCGACGAAGCGAGCGTTCGCAAGCGCGTCGCGAATTGTCTTGAGGTCTTTTGAACTCAGCACGTTACCGATGATGATCTGCATGCCTATCGTTCCGATCGTCGTCGTATTCTCTGGAACTGGAATAGTTCGAAACTAGAGTTCTGGACCTCTCGACTGACAATAGTATCGTCGCGCACGAAGTAAATTCGTCCGGAGGTCATCATGAAAAAATCGACGAAGATCTGGATCGGCATCGGGGTCTTCGTGATGTCCGGCGGCGGCTATACGGCGCTGGCTTCGGCGTCAGGCGCGACCGCGCTAATGAAATCGAATGCAGCGGTCAGTCGTCCGGCTGGCGCCAAGGATCGTGCGCAGCTTCGTCTTGCGCAGGCCAAGCGTGGCGGCGAAGGCGGCGAGCGCAGTCACGGTGAAAAGGGTCATGGCGAACGGGGTCATGGCGAGAGCGGCGAGCGTGCCCGGGCTGGCGGCGAGGGTGGAGAAGGCGGCGAGGGCGGTGAGGCGGGGGCCGGTGGCGAAGCCGGCATCAATGTTGCCAAAGCCGAGACTGATGCGGTCGAATACAACGTCGCGTTGCAGGTGATCGCTGCGCATTATCACGCCGGGCTTGCCGCCTACGAGGCGAAGCAGATCGATGCCGGAGCCCAGCTCTTCGCCCACGGTTTGTCCGAGGTTTATGTCGAGATGGAAGATGTCTTCCGCAAGCGCGGTGTCGACGGGCTCGGCAAGGCACTTGAGGCGGCCGTCGAAGCGGCCACGGGAAAGAAGCCAGTCGCCGAAGTACGCGCGCGTGTCGAAGCGGTGCTCGCGTCGCTTGCCATGGCCGCGAAGGCCGGGCCGAAGGCCGCCATTCCCGGGCAGGCGGTGTCGGCGACGGTGGCCGCCAATATGCTGCGGCGAGCGGCCGCGCAGTATCCCGTAGCGCTTAAGGACAGGAATCTCGAAAGCTATCTCGACGGCTATGGGTTCGCAGTATCTGGCCGTCAGACGGCCGAAGCGGCAATGCCGTGGCTGCGCAAGACGGACAAAAAGAAAGCGGCCGTGCTCGCCAAGGCGATGAGGCTGTCGGGTGCCGCGTATGCCAGCGTCTCGCCGCCGAAGAAGGCGCGCGTCAAAACGTCCGCGTTCCTGGCAGCCACATCATCGGCGGAACTGGCGATGTCGCACTGGTAGAGCAGGGCGGGACGCCTCGGCCTCGAGGCCTTGCGGCTCGCTGCCGCCTAGAAGTACAGCGAGACGTCGCGGTGCTTGGCGTTGCAGAGGGCGACGGTCGGCACGATAGGCGCCGGCAGCCGCTCCTGTTTGCGCAACCCGATGGTGTCCTCGATCGCCGTTTCGTAGACACGCAATCCGGGCAGTACGCTGCGCACCGCCTGATTGCGCCAGGCGACGTCTTTCTCATAAGCGGCCAGCGTGTCGTCGAGCGCCTTCAGCGCGGTGTCCTTGTTCGGCGAGCGGCCGGTGAGCGCACGGCGGACCTGGGACAGCGGCTCGCGGACGTTATCGGTGCCCGGGATCGCCGAAATCCTGCTTTGGACCGCCGAGACCTGTTCGGCGGCCTTGTCGAGCGGTTGGCTATTGATGATGCCGCGCAGGCCTTCGAGGTCGGCCTTTACGGCGGCGAGCGCGGGCGCGGCGGCAATGATCCGGATCGTTCCAATCACCGGATCGTACGCGGAATCGACGCCACGGCGATACAGCAGCCGGGCACGCCGGTCAGCGGCCTGCAGCGCGCGGAAGGCCTTGTGATCGGCATCCCAGTTGGCGGGGATGCGGGCTTTCAGCGCGTCGCGGTCCCTCTCTTCAGCGGCGATCTGCGCCTCAAATTCGGCCTTGCGGTTGCGCCCGGCTTCGTCGTCGCTGACACGATTGAGGTCGTCGCGTAGTTCTTTGATTTTCACTTCATGCCGCAGCATGGCGGCCTGAACTTCGCGGACGGCGCGGTGTAGCGGCGCGTAAGTCGCCGCGCGCGCTTCCATGGCGTCTTCGGCCTTCTCGACCTCTTGCATCAGTCCGAACGACGCCTCGGCTTTGCCGAAAGCGTCGGTCAATTCGCGGCGGACATCCGGCGGCAGGCTGGCGAGGTCGAGCGTCTTGGCCCTGGCGATCTCAGCCCGGATCTTTGCGCCGTTGGTCCGGAATGAATTGGCGACGTACTGCTCGATGCAATATTGCAGGCCGGGATTGACCGGCGGCGGCGCGGTTGGAGCCGACAGTGTGACTCGCTGCGGCAGATAGGTCACGAGGCGTGGCAGGTAGGACACGATCGCCAGCACGAGGAGCTGCATCAGGATGAAGGGGATGACGCCCTTGTACATCGAGATGGTCTTGACGATCGCCGGCGCGACGCCGCGCAGATAGAACAGCGCGAAGCCGAACGGCGGCGTCAGGAACGAGGTCTGCATGTTGACGCCGATCATGACGCCGAGCCAGACCGCGGTGACGTTGGCGCCCGGGTCGGTCAGCAGGATCGGCGCGACGATCGGCACCACCACGACAGCGATTTCGATGAAGTCGAGGAAGAAGCCGAGAACGAAAATCACGGCCATCACGATGATGAACTGACCCCAGAATCCGCCCGGCAGACCCTGGAGGAAGTGCTTCACCAGATCTTCGCCGCCGAAGCCGCGGAAGGCGGCGGTGAGCATCGCAGCGCCCATCAGAATGATGAAAACCAGCGAAGAGGTCTTCGCGGTCTCGACCATCACGCCCTTGAGCGTGTCGCCGATCTTGATGGTGCGCCAGCCGCTCCACAACAGTCCAAACAGGAGTCCGGCGACGCCGGCCAGTGCGACGAGGAGCCAAAGCACGTCGGCCTTCGTCGTAATTTGCTTGATGTTGATGGGGTGCAGTTGTACCGCGACGACGATCACCACCATGGAAACCAGCGATATGATGGCCGGCCAATACTGCCGGGCACGTCCCTGATAGAGCTGGTAGCCGGCCATGATCAATGCGCCGACGGCGCCGACGGCGCCGGCCTGATTGACAGTGGCGATGCCCATGATGATCGAGCCGAGCACGATAAAGATCAGCGCGAGCGGCGGCACCAGCGCCATGAAGACGCGGCCGGCGAAGGCGAGATCGTATTTGCCGTCGTAAGGAACGGACGGCGCAATGTTCGGCCGAATGAACGCGATGATCGCGATAAAGACGATATAGACGCCCACGAGCAGTAGTCCGGGTACCAGCGCGCCCAGGAACATTTCACCAGCGCTGGTCGAGACGACATCGAACTGCGACGGCATCGTCAGCTCGCCGGTCGTGGTCTTATGCAGCACCTTGCGGGCGGCGCTTGCCTGATCGGCCGCGCTGCCGAGCTGGTCGGCAAGAATAATCAGCACGATCGAGGGCGGGATGATCTGGCCGAGCGTGCCGGACGCCGCGATGGTGCCGGTCGCGAGCGGATGCGAATAGTTGTTGCGCAGCATGGCCGGCAGCGAAATGAGGCCCATCGCTACCACGGTCGCGCCGACGATACCGGTGGTCGCCGCGAGAAGACCGCCGACAAAGACGACAGAAATGCCGAGGCCGCCGCGTACCGGTCCGAACAGCTGCGCCATGGTAATCAGCAGATCTTCGGCGATCCGCGAGCGCTGCAGCATAATGCCCATGAAGACGAACAGCGGAATAGCGATCAGCGTATCGCGGTCGGGATCCCAGTAGACGCTGCGGTAATTGGTGACGCCGGCGGTGAGCCATTGCGAGGGCCCGTCCTGCGTGAAGAACGCATCGACATTGCCGAAGAGCAACCAGCCGCAGACCGCGGCGAGCGCGACCGCGATGATGGCGGAGCCGGGGAGCGCGAACGCCACAGGAAAGCCGGCGCCAAGCGCGGCGATCATCAGCAGCATCAGGACGACGATAAAAATGATTTCCATGGTGCTGCTCAGGTCTCGAACGCTTCGTGGCCTTCGATCGGAGCGATTTTCCGCTTGCCGGGCTGGTCAAGATAGTCGGCGATCGACTCCAGGAAGTAGCCGGCGAACTGCATGTGCATCGTGACCGCGAAAATCGCGAGGAATCCGGCCATCCAGTATTTCACATACATGCCGAAGCCCGCTTGTGTGACTTCGAAACTCAGAAGCGGACCGTTGATGATCGAGGATGCGCCCAGCATCCCGTAGTAAAGGATGACCCAGCATCCCGACATGCCGAGCAGGATGCAGCAGATTGCGTTGACGATGCCCTTGGTGCGGTCGCTGAAGTTTGTATAGAGCACGTCGACACGAACGTGGCCTTCCTCGAGCAGGGTGTAGGCGCTGGCGAACAGGAACAGCGCGCCGTACCAGAACCGGACGAGGTCCGCCATGAAAGCCTGCTCATAGGAAAAGATGAAACGGCTGATGACGATGAGCAATTCGGCGGCGACGACCAGGAGCGCAAGCCAGGTAAAGCCCAGGCCGCGGTGGAAGTAAGAGATCACGATTGCAATCGCGATCATCGGGAAATGGACGAACGTGCCGCGGAAGTTCGAGCGGCCAAGATCGATCGCCAGTTTGTCGCCGACCAGCCCCGGCAACATGCCTTCAACGCGCAGGAATGAAATGACCGCGTCGGCCAGCCCGATCAGCAGGACCGCCCAGAACGCCGCGCGCAGGATATGCGCGGTCGCGTCATAGATGCGCTCGCTGTCGGGGCGCAGCATGGTGTCTGGCGTGCGCAGGACATAGAAGATGCCACCGGCAAAGGCGGCGACATAGAGCAGCAACTGGACGAGGCCGAGTGCCGAGCCGCCACGAAATATCGACAGCGGTCCGGGCCAACCCAGCCAGTAATCGAGATAGTTGTTCAGCAGAAACGCCGCCAGCACGGTGATGGTGCACCATGAAAAACAGCGGCACAGAAAGACGAGCGTTGCGGCGGAATCCGATGCGCCGCCCCGCTCCGCAGCGGCGTTGGCCCCCTCAGCCATTGAACGCAAACTCCCCTCAATCAAGCAGGGACGGGGCAGAGCCCCGTCCCAATCTTCCCCACGATCAATCTAGATCGATCACAGCTTCAGGACGCGGTTGCGCTGTTCGATGTAGGCGCCCTCCGCGAGACCCGACCAACGGCCGATGTCGTCACGGGCCTTGGCGAAGCTGTCGTGGATCTTCGCGGCCAGCGCGGAATGCTGGCGGGTTTCGTCGAACACCTGCTGCGCGGCCTTGCCGAACGCATCGTAGGTCTCGTCGTTGAACCGCTTCAGCTTCACGCCGTGCTCCTTGAGGAGCTTGGTGAGATACACGCCGTTGTTAGCGTTGGTTTCGGCCATCTGGTTTGCATTCTCTTCCATCGCCGCAGCGTGGATGATGACCTGGTCGTTCTTCGACAGCTTGCTCCACCACGCCTTGTTCATGCCGAGCGTGAGCTGCGAGCCCGGCTCGTGCATTCCCGGATAGTAATAGAACTTCGCCGCTTCGTAGAACTTCAGGAAGTAGTCGTTCCACGGACCGACCCACTCAGTGGCGTCGATCGCGCCGGACACCAGGTTTTCGTAGATCTGGCCGCCGGGCAACGAAACCGGAGAGGCGCCGAGCTTGGCCAGCACGTCGCCGCCGAGGCCCGGGATACGCATCTTCAGACCTTTGAAGTCGTTGCCTGAGTTGATCTCCTTGTTGAACCAGCCGCCCATCTGCACGCCGGTGTTGCCGATCTGGATCGGCACGATGCCGAACTGGTCGCCGATTTCGTTCCACAGCGCCTGACCGCCGCCGTATTTAACCCAAGCGTCGATCTCGGTGTAGGTGAGGCCGAACGGCACTGCGGTAAAATAAGCCCAGCCCGGATGCTTGCCCTTCCAGTAATAGTCGGCGGCGATGTAAGCCTGAGCATTGCCGGAGGCGACCGCGTCGAACGAAGCGAAGGCGCCGACACGCTCGCCGGCCGCGAAATAGGTCACCTTGATGCGACCGTCGGTCAGTTCTTCGAGCCGCTTGCAGAAGCGCTGCGCGCTGGTGCCGAGACCCGGAAAGTCACGCGGCCAGGTCGACACGACGGCCATTTCAGTCCGCTTCTGCGCGAGCGCCGGCGTGGCGAACGCCGTCGCCGCCGCACCCGCGACGCCGGCCTTCAGAAGCGAGCGCCGGTCCATTTTTTGCTGTTTGCGCATTACTTTTCCTCCAGTTGAAAGTTCAGTTTATTGCCCCACTCAGGCGATCATTGTTGGCGATGATCACGCCACTGTTTTTGATAAGAACACAGTTTTTTTGCGCCTGCCATACCTGTGGCAGTTAATAGTTGGCAACATCGCTTCGCGCAGAATAGCGCCACCGATCCGGGCGAGGATAGCGCGACATCGGGTGACCATAATAGCGCCACCCACCGATACCGCCTGTTGCGCATATGCGACGGGCGGCGGAGGGGCCGGAAATGCTGAAAAGATGGGCTTTCTCGCCCACCGGATTGCGGCGTTGGCGGCGGGGTCTTGTCTCATTTCGGACGGCAATCGCGGGGATCAGCCGCCCGTCACGCTCATGTGCCGGTGGACCGCCGGACGGCGGCTGCGACGGTCGATAACGAAGTCATGTCCCTTGGGCTTGCGGGAGATTGCGCGCTGGATGGCGTCGTGGAGCGGCTCGTCGCTCTCGGAGGCACGCAAGGGTCCGCGCAGATCGGCGGCGTCTTCCTGGCCGAGACACATGTATAGTGTGCCGGTGCAGGTAATGCGGACGCGATTGCAGCTTTCGCAAAAATTGTGAGTGAGGGGTGTGATGAAGCCAATCAGCCCGCCAGTCTCGCCGACGCGGACGTAACGCGCCGGTCCGCCAGTGCGATGCTGATCGTCGACAAGTGTATAGCGTTCGGCAAGCCGCGCGCGCACCATCGACAGCGGCAGATACTGATCGAGCCGTTGTTCGCCGACATCGCCGAGCGGCATGACCTCGATGAAGGTGATGTCCATGCCGCGGCCATGCGCCCAGGCGACCATCGACTGAATCTCGTCTTCGTTGACGCCCTTCAGTGCGACCGCGTTGATCTTGATCTGCAGGCCGGCGGCCTGAGCGGCGTCGATGCCGGCCATCACTTTACTGAGGTCGCCCCAGCGCGTGATGGCCCGGAACTTGTCAGGATCGAGCGTGTCGAGCGACACATTGATACGTTTCACGCCATGCGTTTTCAGTTCGTCGGCGTATTTTACAAGCTGCGAACCATTCGTGGTGAGCGTCAGTTCGCGCAGCGCACCGCTCTTCAGATGTCGAGACAGCGATCCGACCAGTGTCATGATCTCGCGGCGTACCAGCGGCTCGCCGCCAGTCAGACGTAACTTGGTCACGCCGCTCGCAACGAAAGCGCTGCACAGCCGGTCGAGTTCCTCGAGACTGAGGACGTCGGACTTCGGCAGGAACGCCATGTCTTCCGACATGCAATAGACGCACCGGAAGTCACAGCGGTCGGTCACCGAGACACGCAGGTAATCGATACGCCGGGCGAACGGATCGATGAGCAGGCGCTGCGGCGCGTCGGCGCTGTTCGTCTTGTCGATGCTCTGTGTTTCGTCGCTCATGATCGTATACGCCACATAAGCCCGGCGGCCGGATATTCAACCGGACGCTTAGGGGCAATAGTGGCCGATGTCATGTCCACCGTCCAGCGGCCGGCCAAGCGCTGAATACGCATAAACGCACAATCGCCGCGCGGTGGCGCGGCGATTTCGATGAATTCAGTGAGTATAGCGGCGTTCAGCGTGTCGCTGGAGCCGGCGAGGAAGGCCACGGCGATGCCGCGGCTGGGGCCGGCGCGGCGGCCGGGGCCGGCGCAGCGGCCGGTCGGACCGCGGCAGGCTTCGGCGCAGCCGCCGGACGCGCACGTCGGGCCGGCTTCTTCTTTGGCGGCGGCGGCGACGGGCTGAGCTGAACCAGAACCGGGTTCGGTCGGAGTGTCGAAGTGCCGTCGCCCTGGCCGACCAGTTCGATCTGTTCGCTCTCGGGGAGGTAGCCCTCGAGCGTGAAGGTCACGCTCAGCGGCGCGGTCGCCGGAACGGCGAGCGTGCAGGGTGTCTTGCAGGACTGACCGGTCGAGGTCTTTGCTTCGGCGCCGGCCGGTTCGGACTCGAACCTGACTGTCTCGGTCGGCGGTGCCGGCTTCAACGAGTCGAGCCATGAGGATGTCGACGAGCACGCGGCAAGAGCAATGCCAGCGCCCAGAATTACGATCACTCGGTACATATTCTAATATCCCGTCCGCCCGGATTGGCCGATCAGCCTTTCCGCCCAACGTGACAATAAGAAGCCGGGGAAACCGGCGCAATGCTCGCAAGCCGTTAACCTTACCGCGTTAACCATATCGATTAAGGCTTTTGCGGTGCAAATGCTCCAATGGCCTCAAGCGCGCCCGCAAGCTCGCCAAAATGTCCGATCACGCGGTCAGGCGCGAATACGCTGACATGTCGGTCCGTGTAACCGAAGTCGACTGCGACGACCGGGACGCCCAGGGCTTGCGCCGTGCGGATGTCGGTGGCGCTGTCGCCGATCATGACCGCGCGGGCAGGACGACCTCCGGCGGCAGCGATGGTCTTTTGCAGCACCAGCGGATCGGGCTTCTGAATGCCAAACGTATCCTGGCCGCAGATCGCCGCGAAACGCGAAGACAGTCCGAGCGCATCGAGCAGTTGCACCGACAGCCTCTCGAGCTTGTTGGTGCAGACCGCAAGCCGGCAGCCGCGCGCGGCGAGGTCGTCGAGCGCGGCTTCGAGGCCGGGAAAAGGTCGCGAGCGGTCGGCGATGTGGGCGCTATAATGTTCGAGAAACGCCTCGAACATTCGGCCAACCAAGTCGGGCGTCGGCGTTTTGCGATCGGCAGTCAATCCGCGTTCGATCATCAGCCGCGCGCCGCCGCCGATGAAGGTGCGCGCGGTGTCATAGGGGATCTCCGCGATTCCTTCGCGTGCCAGGATCACGTTTAGCGTTGCGACCAGGTCGGGCGCGGTATCGATCAAAGTGCCGTCGAGGTCGAAAACGATGGTCGGTCCGGACATGATGGACGGCGGATCTCGCGAGTTGTGCCGACATCGCTAGCGGCTGACCGAAACCGGCGCAAGGCCCGTCGTCACGCGCCAATTTTGGCTATCATCGCGGCAGCAATGGCGATAGAGAAGCCGCAGATGCGGCGAGGGCCCGTCAGTTGAACCGGACGACGAATTAGATGAGTGCCGAGGACCAGAAACGCGCGGCTGCGGCGTGCGCGCTCGAATTCGTCAGGCCGGGCATGAAACTTGGGCTCGGTACCGGCTCGACCGCACGGCACTTCGTCGATCTTCTGGGTGAACGCGTTCGTGCCGGCCTCGATGTCGTCGGTATCCCGACCTCCGAAGCGACCCGAGCCCAGGCGGAGAGCCTCGGCATCAGACTGACAACGCTCGACGAGACGCCGGAACTCGATCTGACAATCGACGGCGCCGACGAAATTGCGCCGGATTTCAGTCTGATCAAAGGCGGCGGCGGCGCCCTGCTGCGCGAGAAAATCGTCGCGGCCGCGTCGCGCCAAATGGTCGTTATCGCCGACGACTCGAAATGGGTGCCGGCGCTCGGCCGCTTCCCGCTCCCGGTCGAAGTGCTGCCATTTGGCTTTGGCGCCACGCTGCGGGCCGTCGAAAGGGTCCTGAAACGGGTAAACCCGCAGGGGCAGGCGGTTCTGCGAAAGGGTAAGGACGGCCATGCTTTCGTCACCGATGGTGGGCACTGGATTCTCGACACATCTTTTGGGCGTATTGCCGACCCGCCGGGTTTGGCGCATGACCTTGCGGCCATTCCCGGCGTGATGGAGCACGGCCTGTTCATCGGTCTTGCCCATGTCGTCATTCTGGCCGGCGCGGGCGGGGCGCGCGTCATCGAGCGGCCGCCGGGGGCGGCGAACCAGGAGCGGAGAACTCAGTCATGAAGCGTCATCGGTTTGGAATTTTCGCTGCCCGGCTTTCGACCGCCTTCGCTATGTTGGTGATCGCGTCGTCGTTGGGGCAGGCTCAGCAACAGCCGCAGCCGTCCCAGGGCGCCATCGACATGGCGCGCGAGATCGTGGTTCTCAAGGGCGGTGACAAGATTTTTTCGCCGCTCATTCCGGGCGTGATCGAGCAGGGCAAGAACATGTTCCTGCAACAGAACCCGGCCCTGCAACGGGATCTCAACGAAGTCGCGACCAAGTTGCGAAGCGATTTCGAGCCTCGCAAGGCTGAGGTGATGACGGCGGTGGCGCGCACCTATGCCAGCCACTTCACCGAAGCCGAGTTGAAGGAAATTCTCACGTTTTACCGCTCTCCGGTCGGCAAGAAAGTTATCGACCAGGAGGTCCGGGTTCTCGGGCAGAGCGCGAGCGTCGCTCAGGAGTGGGCGGTGAAGTTCTCCGACGAGGTCATCTCCAGGATGCGTGCCGAGATGAAAAAGAAGGGGCACGATCTCTAGGCCGGGACGGAAATCCGCAATGTCCGAATTCGATGTCGACTTGTTCGTGATCGGCGCCGGCTCCGGCGGCGTGCGCGCGGCGCGCATCGCGGCCGGCTATGGCGCGAGGGTCATGGTCGCTGAGGAGTTCCGCGTCGGCGGTACCTGCGTGATCCGCGGCTGCGTGCCGAAGAAACTTCTGGTCTACGCCTCCCGGTTCGCACACGAGTTCGAGGACGCCGCCGGCTATGGCTGGACGGTTCCCGAACCGTCGTTCGACTGGCCGACGCTGATCGCCAACAAGGACCGCGAGATTGCCCGGCTCGAAGCCGCCTATGTTTCAACGCTCGAGCGCAACAAGGTCGAGATTGTCCGCAGCCGCGCGGTGCTCGAAGACGCCAATACCGTGCGTCTCGTGAAAGACGACAAGCGTATTCGCGCCAAGACGATCCTGATTGCGACCGGTGGCTGGCCGCATATGGGCGCCAAGATTGCGGGTCTCGAACACGTGGCCTCGTCGAACGAGGCGTTGCATTTCGAGGAACTACCGAAGCGCGTGCTGGTGCAGGGCGGCGGCTATATCGCGGTCGAGTTCGCCGGCATATTTGCCGGGCTCGGTGCGCAGACCACGCTGGTCTATCGTGGCGACAATATCCTGCGTGGTTTCGACGACGACGTGCGGGCGCACTTGCGCGCCGAATACGAGAAGCGTGGCATCAGAATCATCACCAAGCAGACGGCTACCGCGGTCGAGAAAGTCGATCACGGCTATGACGTTCAGTTAT
>JBFWZV010000063.1:0-18800 GCA_050184975.1 Pseudolabrys sp.
GAGCCGCCGGCGGTGTCGTCGCCGCACGGGCGGCCGCCGCGGTTGGCGACAACTGTTCGGTGCCTGCGCCCTGGCGCGGCCAGGCGAAATCGTCGGCGCGGCCGCGCGGCGGGACGATCGTTTCCCCCTTGACCAGCACGCGCGTCGCGGTCGGATCGGCATGCACCGGCCGCGTCGCGCCGCCGCCGAGCAGCTCCTCGGCGCCGGGCTGCTGCGTGAGCGGCACGATCGGCCCTGCGACCGGACGCTCGGCCGGCCCCTTTGCGGCATCGGGCACCACGCCGCCGCCGGACGGCAGCGCCACAGGCAACGCACGGTTGGTCATGAAACGGCGCAGATCGCGCTCGACATAATGCGCGAGCTTGCGCGCGCCGGCCTTGGTGAAGTGCGCGCCGTCACCGGAACGCAGCAGACGTATCTGGCCTTCGAAATCGGGACCGCGCGAAGTGTATTTTCCGGTTTCGTCGATGAAGCCGTCCCACACGTCGACATAGGTGATGCCGGCCTTCTCGGCCCGGGCGCGGTACAGATCGTTGAGGTATTGCGTGTTCGCGGTCGACCTGGTGCCGCGGATCGGCGGCAGGCCGACCCAGAGCACCGGCACGCCACGGCTCTTCAGCGCAGCGATCATGTCGTCGATGCGCTTGCCGTAGACCTGCTCCCAGCGCTCGGAGCGGAACTCCACGACGCCGCGCGCAGGCGGCGTGCGGCGCTCGGGCACCGCGATGGTCTGATCGTCGTCGTCGTCCGCCGGCGCGGCCGTGCTGTTCTGGTCCGAGGCCGCCTGTTCCTTTTCTTCTTTTTCCTTGGCGGCGCGCTCGGCCGCTTTCTGGATCTGGCTTTCGCGGATGTTCTGGCGATCGTTGACGCCGAGCATCACGACGACATAGTCGGTCTTTTCCTTCTCCAGCATGTCCTTGGCGACATGCCACCAGTCGAGGTCGCTGCGCGCTTCGTAACGCAGAAGACCCGAGCCGATCTTGACCTTGCGAATGATGCCGATCTCCGGCGAGTCCTCGAAGGCATCCTCAAGACCGGCAGCGAGCCAGTCCGCCATCGAATCGCCGAACACGGTGACGGTCAGCGTCGGCGTCGTCTCGCTTTTCTTCGGCGCCGGAGCACGTCCCGATGAGGCTCCCGATTCCGACTGCGATCCGCGATTGGGTTCGTAGACCGGCATGCCACGGCCACCGCCGAACAACTGGTCGAAGAAACCGCCCTGACGCACACGCCGTTCGCGGAAGAACTGCGCGTCGGCCGGTGTCGAGAAGACGCCGGAGACCGCCAGCACGGCGGCAAACTCCAGCGCGCCGACCAGCAGCATCATCGTCAGCGCGCGCAGGAACGGAAGATGCCTCGTCATCCGAGCAGTCCTCGAAAGCCGCGGATGGGCGGACCGCGCCCAGCCGGTTTCAGGGTGAACTATGGGCCAATAGGCCCGGAAAATGTCAACTTGAAGGAGGTTGCTTGGTAAGGAAGGACGCTGACGGGCCGGTTAACGGCCGCGCAGCCCGTCCAGCAGGCTTGACGAAGCAAAACCGTCGGGAATCCGCCCGGTCTTGATCTGGAAATCGCGGATCGCGGCCCGGGTCCGGCCGCCAAGCTGGCCGTCCGGCTCGCCGATATCGAAGCCGTGGCGGGCGAGCAACTGCTGAAGTTCGAGGCGCTCATCGCGGCTCAGCACCCGCTCGTAGCGCGGCCAGTTCTGGGCGAACGCTTCTCCGCCGCGCAGCCGGTCGGCCAGATGGCCGATGGCAAGGGCGTAAGCGTCCGCGGGGTTGTAGCGAAGGATGGCGCGGAAGTTCGGCAGCATCAGGAAGCCCGGCCCCTGGATGCCGGCGGGAACGAGCAGATAGGCTTTGTCGTTCGGCCGGGGGTACGGCTTGCCGGCAGGTCGCACCACGCCGGCCCGCTCCCATTCGGCAAGGGTCAATTCACGGCGGCCTTCGGCCAGCATGAAATTCAACGTCGCCGGCAGCACGACTTCGTAGCCCCAGGTCTCGCCCAACGTCCAGCCGTTGCGCCGCAGCTTGTTGGCGGTGGACGCGAGAATGTCGGCGATGGTGTCGACGGTGTCGCGGCGGCCATCGCGGTTAAAGTCGACGGCGTAGCGCTTGAACGCGGTCGGCATGAACTGCGTCGGTCCGAACGCGCCGGCCCACGAGCCGTTGAAATGTTCCGCCTTCACGTCGCCGCGCGCGACGATTTCGAGCGCCGCAAGAAACTCGCCGCGAAAATATTTCTGCCGCCGGCCGACGCAGGCGAGCGTCGCGGTCGAGCGCAAGACCGGTCGGCTGCCGGCGATGGCGCCGTAATTGGTTTCGACGCCCCAGATCGCGGCGAGGATGTAGCGGTCGACGCCAAAGGCTCGCTCGACCGCTTCGAACGTCGCGCCGTGCGCCGTCAGCATCTCGCGTCCCTTCGCGATGCGCGCTTCAGTCACCAGAATGTCGAGATAATCCCAGACTGCCTTGGTGAACTCCGGCTGGCTGTCCATCAGATCCATGATGCGCAGGTCCGGCGTGAGTCCGCGGGTCAGCGCGTCGAAGCTCGCGCGCGAAATCCGCAGCTTCGCGGCGGCGGGCCACAAACGCGCGACGCAGTTCGGGAAATTCGCGGCCGCGGCGCGAATCGCTTCCGCCGTCATCTCGGGATGGCCGGATGCACCCGACTCGCCGCTCCATTGCGGCGGACTCGCCGGGATCGACCCGGTCGACTGCGCAGCCGCGGGCGCGCTCGTCAGAGCCGCCAGCACCGCCAGAATGAGACGAATTCGGCCATATTTCGCCATTACGTCCCGCTCGCTCTCTCCTTGGACCCCGCCCACAGGTGCCCCGATAATGTTTCAGGGACGTTAACAGGCCACGGCCCATAATGCTGCGGTCCTTATAAACTCTCCTGGTCTCCGCGCCGATTCGCGCGCCGTCCAACCGCCACGAACCATCGGCCTTTTTCCATCATGCCACGCATTCGCAAAGCCATATTCCCGGTCGCCGGCCTCGGCACCCGTTTTCTTCCCGCCACCAAGGCGATGCCGAAGGAAATGCTTCCCGTCGTCGACCGGCCGCTGATCCAGCATGTCGTCGACGAGGCGCGGGCCGCCGGCATCGAGCACTTCATTTTCGTCACCGGCCGCAACAAGAGCGTGATCGAGGATCACTTCGACCGCCAGTTCGAACTGGAGGTGACGCTCAACGAGCGCGGCAAGAAGAGCGACCTCGCCCTGTTGTCGCAGGATCTGCCGAGCGCGGGCGCCGCTAGCTTCACCCGCCAGCAATCGCCGCTCGGCCTCGGCCACGCCGTCTGGTGCGCGCGCGAGCTCGTCGGCAACGAGCCGTTCGCACTACTGCTGCCGGACGTGCTGGTGCAGCACGATCCCGGCTGCCTTGCCCAGATGATCGCTGCCGCCGGCGCGCTCGAGCCGCGTGCCAACGTCATCGCGGTGGAGGAAGTGCCGCAGGATCGCGTCCACATGTACGGCGCGGTCGGGGTCGGCACGGCGAAAGGCAAGGCGTTCGAGATCACCAAGATGGTCGAAAAGCCGAAACCGGCGGAGGCGCCGTCCAATCTCATCATCACCGGCCGCTATATCCTGCAGCCGGAAATCTTCGACCTGCTCGGCAAGCAAAGCGCCGGCACCGGCGGCGAAATCCAGCTCACCGACGCGATGATCGCGCTCGCCAAGTCGCAGCCGTTCTACGGGCTGAAGTTCGACGGCCGCAGCTTCGACTGCGGCTCGAAGATCGGTTTCCTCGCGGCCAACATGTCCTACGCGCTGGCGCGACCGGACCTGGCCCCGGCGTTACATGAGGAAATGAAGCGGCTGGTCGCGGGCAAATAGCCGGTTCGGCTCAATTCAGTATTGGAACCGCAAGCCGACCAGGAAAATGTCGGCCGTGTAGTCGTTGCCGGCGATGTTGGAACGCAGCCAGTCGCGCCGCGCCTCACCCTTGAGCTGCAGCATGTGGTTGAACTTGTAAGTGAGACCGACGCCGGCGGAGTAGCGCTTGTCCTCGCGCGTCGAACCGACATAGTCGTCAATCCCGAACGAGACCTTGGCCGAACCGATCAGCCAGCGCCGGAAGGCGTGATCGACCTGCACGCCGACATCGCGATAGAGAATGCCGGAGACGCCGGACACGGTGGTTTCGCCGACGGTGGAGGCGGCGGTGAGCTTCACCGTGGTCAGCGCCGAGGCATTCCAGACGAGCGAGGCGTTGCCGATCAGCCCTTTAAGGTCTTCTAGCGCCGGATCGTCGTATTTGCGCCGCGTGTAGCCGATTGCGATTTCGCCGGTGAGCAGCCGCGACAGCTCGAAGGTGGTGCCGACTTTGCCGGTCAGGCCGTCGGAGTCGCGATTGAAGCCGGAACGGTCGGGCACGGTGTCGTGCTTGCGGGTGTCGATGCCGGCTTCGACGAAAGGTTTGACGCCGGGGACGTATTCGTAGCTCGCGCGCAGCGTCCCGCCGTACTGATTGTAGTCGCGGTCGCTGTTGCTCGACGTGGTGCCGTCGGTGAGCTTGGAGTCGTTATAGGTCGTGCGCTCCGCGCTGCCCCTCGCCGCCAGTTCGAGCCGGTTGAAGCCCTGCACAAATCCCGCCGTGCCACCGAAGCTGTGATAGATCGGAAGTTCCTTCAGCCCGGCCTGAAGATTGGGACTGCCGGGATTGTCGGTCGAGACCAGCGAGCGCGCACCGAGTTCGATCCTGGTCTCGCGGCGCACGTCGATGCGGCCATCCATGCGGCCGCTGAAGTAGGGCCGGCTCAGCGTCGGCGTTTCGTCCGGACTGTAGCCGGTGTAGCTGCCGCGCAGCTCCGACCTGAACTCGTGCCGCGACCAGTCCGATTGCGCGCGCAGTTCCGGCGCAACCGTCCACAGCGTCGCGTCGTTGCCGTTCGTGACCTGGCCCGGATTGCTGTTGTGCCCGGCGTAAAGCTCGAGCGCCGGATAGTAGATCATGCCGCCTTTGCGGAAACCGAGCGCAGCATAGGGATCGACGCCCTCGTCGTGCGCCTTGCGCTTCTTCGGCTCGGTGTAGATCGGACCGAAGCCGACCGGTGGCCGGCCGGGCTGACCCGACGCATAGGCTGCATCGACACGATCCTGCGGCCTGCGGCCGATCGGTCCGCTGTCGGTCACCGGACCGAGTGGCGGCTGTTCGCGCGCCGGCGAAACCGCCTTCGTGTTCTTTTTCGGCTTGGTCTTGCGGCCACGCTTGTCATTGACGAATTTGTTGTCGCGCTGGCCGGTGTTGGTGGCATCGAAGCCGGTCGCGCCCGCGCCGCTTGAAAAACCTTCGAGCGGACGCACGCCCTGTTGCGCGACACGCGGCGTATCCTTCGCGGCACCCGGCGGCGGCGCGCCGAAGCGCTCGAAGCGCGAGACCTCCTTCGGATTTCGATCCGGCGCGACCGTCGCGCCGGGGATCGCGCCGGTCGTCTGCGCCAGCGCGGTTCCGCTGCCGACCACCCCGCTCAACAATGGCGCGCACGCTGCCGCCACCGAGGCAAGGCGCAGCGCGGCGCGAACGGGACGTCGATGACGG
Organism: Pseudolabrys sp.; assembly: GCA_050184975.1. Lineage (GTDB taxonomy): Bacteria > Pseudomonadota > Alphaproteobacteria > Rhizobiales > Xanthobacteraceae > Pseudolabrys. Next base: position 5,547 of record JBFWZV010000063.1, read on the forward strand.
CGCAAGTTGCTCAACCTTCCTGTGGACGGCTCCGCACGCGCCAGCGGCCCGCACCGCGGCGGCTTCCCGCGCGGAACGGACCGTTAGCTTTGGTTAACGGAGTTAAAACCGTTATGGTTAATGGGACGTTGATGGGGGTCCCTCGGATCGCTCCGGGGGCCGATCCATGCTATTCCACAGCCCGTGGAGCCCCTGTTCGGCCCCGCGTATCCGAGTTCAAGGCCCGAATGCCCACATCGAAGTCCAAAGCCGCTCAAATGACCGATCCTGCCGGCGACCGGGATGCTGCCCTGATCGCGTCCGCCGTCCGCACCCTTGGCCTTGAAGCCGACGGGCTCAACGCCCTGTCGGCGGCGCTGCGCGACGGGCTCGGCCGTTCGTTTCTCGCCGCGGTCGACCTGATCCGCGCGGCAAGTGGCCGCGTGATCGTGACCGGGATGGGCAAGTCCGGGCATATCGGCCGCAAGATCGCGGCGACGCTCGCCTCGACCGGAACGCCGGCCTTCTTCGTCCACGCCGGCGACGCCGGCCATGGTGACCTCGGCATGATCGCCCCGGACAAGGACGTACTGCTCGCGCTGTCATGGTCCGGCGAGACGGTCGAGCTGAAAAGCCTGATCGAATATGCGAGCCGACACAGCGTCGCGCTCATTGCGGTGACGGCGCAGAGCGGCTCCACGCTCGGCAAGGCCGCCGACGTGACGCTGGCGCTGCCGGACGCCCGCGAGGCCTGCCCGCACAATCTCGCGCCGACCACCTCCTCGCTGATGCAGCTTGCGATCGGCGACGCGCTGGCGATTGCGCTGCTCGAAAGCCGCGGCTTCACCGCGACCGATTTCGGCATGCTGCATCCGGCCGGCCGGCTCGGCGCGATGCTGAAATCCGCGCGCGAACTGATGCATTCGGGCGAGGCCATGCCGCTCAAGCCGCTCGGTACCAAAATGTCGGAAGCCGTGGTCGAGATGACGGCGAAGGGCCTCGGCTGCGTCGGCATCGTCGATGCGCAGGGCAAGCTCGCCGGCATCATCACCGACGGCGACCTGCGCCGCCACATGCATGCCGGACTGCTCGACACCAAGGTCGACGACGTGATGACGCGCAATCCGAAGACCGTGCCGCCCGATCAGCTCGCGACCGAGGTGCTGGAAATCCTGAACGCCTCGAAGATCACTACGCTGTTCGTCGCGGAGGGCCGCAAGCCGATCGGCGTGCTGCACATGCACGATCTCTTGCGCGCGGGCGTCGCGTAGCCGCGCTATTCAGGCGCGACGGTCAACGTCGCGCCATCGGCGCTCACCACCTTGACCCTGCTGCCGCCCGGCGCATCCGGCCCCCGGACACGCCAGACCGTGTCATCGATGCGCACGGTACCGCTGCCGTCGATGAGCGGCGTTTCCAGCGTAAAGACGCGGCCGACCAGCGCGTCGGTGCGACGGTTGAGGAAGGTGTGGTCTGAATGGTCTTCGACCGGACGTCCGAAATGCCGCCACAGCGGGATCGCGGCGACCGAGAGCACCGCGAAAGCGACGAACTGCAACTGCCAGCTCCAGTCGATCACCAATGAGATGACGCCGACGATGACGGCGGCGATGCCGAGCCACAGCAGGAAGGCGCCTGGCACGAACACTTCTGCGATCATCAGCGCGACGCCGCCGATGAACCACGACCAGACGCCGAGCGATTGAATGAAGCTCATGGCGGGGATCATCCGCGATCGGGCGCACGGCCGGCCGACGGCACCGAGGTTGCCGGCGGGTTCGGTCCATAAGTCGCCCGCGCCAGTTCGGCGATGCCCGCGAGCGAACCCAGGATGCCGGTTGCCTCCATCGGCAGCATGACGATTTTCTGGTTCGGCGCCCGCGCGATCTCGCCGAACGCCTGCAAGTATTTCTCCGCGACGAAGTAATTGAGCGCGGCAATGTCGCCCTTGGCAACCGCCTCGCTGACCAGCGTCGTGGCCTTGGCTTCCGCCTCCGCCGTGCGCTCGCGAGCCTCGGCGTCGCGAAACGCCGCCTCGCGGCGGCCCTCGGCCTCAAGAATCTGCGCCTGCTTCTCGCCTTCGGCCTTGAGGATCGCGGACTGGCGCTGGCCCTCTGCGGTCAGGATTTCCGCGCGCTTCTCGCGCTCGGCTTTCATCTGGCGGTTCATCGAGGCGACGAGATCGGCCGGCGGAATAATGTCCTTGATCTCGATGCGGTTGACCTTGACCCCCCACGGACCGACCGCGGCGTCGACGACATGCAACAGGCGCTCGTTGATGACGTCGCGATGCGACAGGATCTGGTCGAGGTCCATACCGCCCATCACCGAGCGGATGTTCGTCATCGTCAGCTTGACGATGGCATCGTCGAGCATCGCAACTTCGTAGCTCGCCTTGGCGGCATCAAACACCTGAAAGAAGGCAACGCCGTCGACCGTGATGGTGGCGTTGTCCTTGGTGATGACCTCCTGCTGGGGCACGTCGATCACCTGCTCCATGATGTTCATCTTGCGGCCGATACGATCGATCACCGGGATAATGAGATTGAGGCCGGGCGTGAGCGTGCGCGTGTAGCGGCCGAAGCGCTCGACGGTCCAGGTGAACCCCTGTGGCACGGTCTTGACGCCGCTTGCGACCAGCACAATGGCGAAGACAACGACAAGCAGAATGAAAATATCGAAGGGCGACATCGGAGGCTCCGCAGCGGTGAACCGGCCGATATTGTGGAGGGCAAAACCGGCAGCGGCAAGCCGACGTCGCTCCCCGTCGACAGGTCATTCACAACGCGGGGTTAAATCCATCCCGACAATTCGCGCACCGCGACCCGGCGGATCACGCTCATGCCGTCGTCGCTGTCGTTGAGACAGGGAATAGCATGGAAATTTTGGCCGCCGGCCTCCTTGAAAATGTGCGCGTTCTCCATCGCAATTTCTTCAAGCGTTTCGAGGCAGTCGGCGGCGAAGCCCGGCGTGATCACAGCAATGTTCTTGACGCCTTTTTGCGCGAGGCCGCGGATCGTCTCGTCAGTATAGGGCTTGAGCCATTCGGCGGTGCCGAAGCGCGACTGGAACGTCATCAACAGCTTGGAGTCGTCGTAGCGCAGCCGCTCGCGCAACAGGCGCGCAGTCTTGGCGCACTGGCAATAATAGGGATCGCCTTTGTGCAGATACTCTTCCGGCATGCCGTGAAATGACGCGACGATGACATCCGGCGTGAATTTGATTTCCGTGAGTGCATTCTGGATCGACGCGGCAAGGGCGTCGATATAGACACGATCGTCGAACCAGGCCGGCGCGATGCGCACCGCCGGCTGCCAGCGCATGGCTTTAAGCGCATCGAACACCTTGTCGCAAACGGTGGCCGTCGTCGCGGCGGCGTATTGCGGATAGAGCGGGATCACCAGGATGCGGTCACAGCCCTGGCGCTGCATCTCGGCAAGCCGCGACGGGATCGACGGATTGCCGTAGCGCATCGCCCAGTCGACCAGAATGCGCGGGTCGGCCGACATCGCGCGCTGGAGCTTCTCGGCCTGCGAGCGGGTGATGGTCTTGAGCGGACCCTCGTTGCGCTCGCGGTTCCAGATCTTGTCGTAGTCGCGGCCCTTGCGGCCGGGGCGGAAGGTCAGAATGATGAGGTTGAGGATCAGCCACCACTTCACCGGGTGCTCCTCGATAACCCGGCGATCCGACAAAAACTCCTTCAGGTAGCGGCGCATCGACCAGTAGTCGGTGGCGTCCGGCGTGCCGAGATTGACCAGCAGGACGCCGATCCGCCGCCGCGGCAGTGCTGGATGGTCCGCTGGCTTGTGGGAGATGTCCGCGTCGCTCATGCCCGCAATCAGCGGCAAAGCGTGCAGCGCGTCAAGAGCAGGCGCCACTCAGCTCACGGGCCGCTCATCGGCGATCACCTTGCCGTCATTGGGCAGCGTGCCGGGCGCAACCAGTGTCACCGCGCCGCGAACCTTTGTGACCGATTGCAGGGTTTCGGCCACGGCAGCGTCGAGACCGGCGTCCGGCGACGCACATTCCGCCATCAGCGTCATGGCGTCCTGCTCGCCGTCGCGGCTGACGACGAGCCGTGCCTTTGCGACAGCCGGATGACGGCGGACGACCTCGGCGACCTGCTCCGGCCGCACGAACATGCCCTTGACCTTGGCAGTCTGGTCGGCGCGGCCCATCCAGCCCTTGATGCGCATATTGGTGCGCCCGCAGGGCGACACACCGGTCATGGCCGCCGACAGATCACCGGTCGCGAGCCGGATCATCGGATAGTCGGGATTGAACGACGTGACGACGACCTCGCCGACATCGCCCTGGGGCACGGAATCGCCGGTACCCGGCCGCACGATCTCGACGATCAGGTTTTCATTGACGATCATGCCGTCCCGGGCGTCGCTCTCGTAAGCAATCACGCCGGTCTCGGCAACGGCATAGCATTGCAGCACCGCAACCCCACGGCGACCGAGTTCCTCGCGCAGCGAGCCGGGCAGCGCGGCACCCGACACCAGCGCGCGTTTCACGCACGAGACATCCTTGCCGGCCTTTTCGGCGGCATCGAGCAGGATCTTCAGAAAGTCGGGCGTGCCGGAATAGGCCGAGGCGCGGTAATGCGCGATCGCCTCGATCTGCTGCTCGGTGTTGCCGACGCCGCCGGGAATGACGGCGCAACCGAGCGCGGCGGCGCCCGCCTCGAACATCCAGCCGCCCGGCGTCAGGTGATAGGAGAACGAATTGTGCAGGATGTCGCCCGTCCGCATGCCGGCCGCGAACATGGCGCGGGCGACGCCGGCGAAGTCCCTGATTTCGCCTTCCGGTTCGAAGATCGGCCCCGGCGACATCTGGAGCCGGCGAACCTTGCCCGGCGCGGTGACATTGAGGCCGCCGAACGGCGGATCGGCCTTCTGCATCGCCGGCAGCTCGGATTTCCGCAGCAGCGGCAGCCCGGCGAGCGCGGTGCGCGACGTGACGGATTTGGGATCGATGCCGGCGAGGCGCTTTGCCCAGCCGGGCGCCGTCATCGCCTTCGCGATCAGGCCGGGCAGCGCGGCAAGTTGCTCGCGCTCGCGCTCAGCCGGTTCGCGGGTTTCGAGCTTGTCGTAATGATCCGACATAGGATCAGGCAAGCCAGCGCTTGCGCCGCCGGTAGTGCTTGCCTTCGCGGAACGATTTGCGTTTTCCACCGGAGACGCCGAGGTAGAATTCCTTGACGTCCTCGTTCTCGGCGAGCGACTTCGCCTCGCCGTCCATCACCACGCGGCCATTCTCCAGAATGTAGCCGTAGCGCGCATAGCGCAGCGCCATGTTGGTGTTCTGCTCGGCCAGCAGGAAGGACACGCCTTCCTTTTCGTTGAGGCTCTTCACGATCCCGAAGATTTCCTCGACGATCTGCGGCGCAAGGCCCATCGAAGGTTCGTCGAGCAGGATCATTTTCGGCTTCGACATCAGCGCGCGGCCGACCGCACACATCTGCTGCTCGCCGCCCGAAGTATAGCCGGCGAGCGATGTGCGGCGCTCCTTCAGGCGCGGAAAATAACTGTAGACCTTCTCGATATCGGCGCGGATCGCGGCACGGCCGTCCTTGCGGGTGAATGCGCCGGTCAGCAGGTTTTCCTCGATGGTCAGATGCGCGAAGCAGTGACGGCCTTCCATCACCTGGATGCAGCCGCGCCGCACCAGTTCGTTCGGCGACAGCGACTGAACCTTGTCGCCCTCGAATTCGATCGAACCCTTGGTGACCTCGCCGCGCTCGGCGTGCAGCAGGTTGGAAATCGCCTTCAGCGTCGTGGTCTTGCCGGCGCCATTGGCGCCGAGCAGCGCGACGATGCCGCGGCGCGGCACCGTGAGCGACACGCCCTTGAGCACGAGAATGACGTGATCGTAGATGACTTCGATATTGTTGACCGACAGGATCGTCTCGTCCGTCTGCGCCGCCGCGCCGGCATTCGTTTCGGCCAGGCTCATCGATCCCTCCCGGTAGAGTCCCGCCCGCGGCTCATCCGCGGGCGGGTGCTTTTGTTCAACGCGCGAGAGTTACGAGGACTTGTCGCACTTCTCGGTGCGCTTCGGCCAGCCGGTGTTCTTCTCGACGTAGTCCTTGGCGGCGGCCTCGAGCAGCGGACGCACCTTGTCCTTCATCGGCGCAATCCAGTCGGACACCTTCACCCACTTGGTGCCGTCCCACTGCTGCATGTAGGCCGAATGGTGGCCGTTGTGGTCGGCGCAGGACACGTTGGTGATCGGCGCCGCAAAGCCCGGCAGACCGAGTTCCTTCCAACGCGCTTCGGTGATCGTCAGGTTTTCCAGGCCGCGACGCACGTCCTCGCCGACGACCACCTTCTTGCCGGTGATCTTCTGCGCGGTGCGGATCGCCTCGGCAATCAGGACCGAGTTATAGACGCCGCGGTTGTAGAAATTTTCCGCGAACTTGTCCTTGTCGACCTGGCTCTTGCCCTTGTCCACGACGTACTTCTTGATGTCCTGGATTGCGGGATAGCTGCCGCCGAGGCCGTTGAAGTTCAGCGCCAGATAGCCCTTGGCCTGCTGACCGCCGCCCTTGGCGTCGTCATCGGAGCCCGACCACCAGATGCCGATGAAGCGATCCATCGGATAGCCGTTCTCCGCGGCGCGCTTGACCGCGGTCGGGTTCATGGCGCCCCAGCCCCACATGATCATCCAGGCCGGACGATCGCGGCGGACGGCGAGCCACTGCGCCGACTGATCCTGCATTTCCTTGCCGGCCACCGAGTACTCCTTGACGGTGAAGCCGTAGTCCTTGGCGAACTGCTGCAGCAGCGGCAGCGGCTCACGGCCGTAGCCGCTCTCCAGGAAGATGAAGCCGATGGTCTTGCCCTTCAGCTTTTCGAGACCGCCTTCCTTGCCGCCGATGTAGCGGAAGATCATCGACAGGCCGTCCCAGTAGGTCGCCGGCGGGTTGAACACCCACGGGAACTTCTCGCCGTCAGCCGACGCGGAGAGGCCATAGGCCATCGACAGGATCGGAATCTTGTCGACCGCGGCCTTCGGAATGAGCTGAAGCGTGATGCCGGTCGAGTACGGATTAACGGCAACCGGGTTCTTGCCCTTCACCTGCTCCCAGCACTCGACACCCTTCTTGGTGTCGTAGCCGGTCTCGCACTCTTCGACGTTGATCTTGACGCCGCCGATGCCGCCGTCACGCTCGTTCAGCATCGTCAGGTAGTCGTGCATGCCGTTGGCGACCGGAATGCCCGAATTCGCGAACGGTCCGGTGCGGTAGGTCAGCAGCGGAACATAAATCGAGTCTTGCGCCTGCGCCTTGCTGGCGAGAACCGAGGTTCCCACCAGGCCTGCGCAGGCCAGTCCGAGCAGCAAATGTCTCGCCTTCATTGCGATCCTCCCTGTTATCAGCGCCGGTCTTCGATGGACCGGCAGTTCTGTTGCGGCTTCCCCTTCCGGAGAAGCCAACCCGCGGTCACGCCTTGTCCGCATAAACGCGGGAATTGGTCATATCTTGCCTCATTAATAAGGAAACGGCCACACCCTCAGTTTTTGCTTGGCTACCTGCCATAACCGAGCAAGCCCCGCGGGCTCCACGATCAGGAAGAACACAATCAGGGCCCCCACGGTCATGAACGTAATGTGCTCGACGGTCGCGGCATGGACCGGAATCCCGAAATAGGGTGGCACGATGCGCAGGACGATCGGCAGAATGAAGATCAGCGCCGCGCCCAGAAACGAGCCGAGAATGCTGCCAAGACCGCCAATGATAATCATGAACAGCACGAAGAAGCTCTGGTTGATCGAGAACACGGTCGATTCCGCGCCGCCGTACCAGAGGAACACCATCAACGCCCCGGACACCCCGCAGTAGAACGACGACACTGCGAACGCGAGCAGCTTGGTCGGCAGCAACCGGATGCCCATCAGTTCGGCCGCAATATCCATGTCGCGCACCGCCATCCACATGCGGCCGATGCGGCCATGCACCAGGTTGGAGGCGATCACCGTCATGATGATGACGATGGTGAGAACGATGAAGTAGCGCGTCTCGGCGGTCGCGCGCGGGCCGGTTACGATGACGCCGAACAGTTCGCGCTGCGGCACTTCGATCGCCGCGGAGACGTTGTAGTTGTAGAGCCAGGGAATGCGGATGAAGGCCCACTCGAGAAAGAACTGCGCGGCAAGCGTGGCGATGGCCAGGTAGAAGCCCTTGATGCGCACCGCCGGCAGGCCGAAAATAGCCCCCACCGCGGCGGATACGAAACCGGACGCGACGATCCAGATCAGAATATTGACGTTCGGAAAGATCGTCGTGAGCTTGTAGCAGGCATAAGCGCCGACGCCCATGAAGGCGCCTGTGCCGAGCGACAGAAGGCCGGCATAGCCGGTCACGAGATTGAGGCCGATCGCCGCCAGCGCGAAGATCAGGAACGGGATCATCACCGCGTTGGTGAGGAAGTCGTTGCCGATCCATGGTACCGCGACATAGGCAACCGCCACGATGATCAGGATACCGATGCGATCCTGCGCGATCGGGAACACAGCCTGATCGCTGATGTAGTTCGTCTTGAACTGGCCGGCTTCACGGTAAAACATGGCGCGTCATACTCTCTCGATGATCTTCTCGCCGAACAGGCCCTGCGGCCGGAACAGCAGGAAGATCAGCGCAATCACGAAGGCGAACCAGCTGTCGGTGCCGCCGCCGATCAGCGGGCCCCAGTAGAACTCGGCGATTTTTTCGCCGAGCCCGATGATGAGCCCGCCGACGATCGCGCCCGGGATCGAGGTGAAGCCGCCGAGGATCAGCACCGGCAGCGCCTTCAAGGCGATGATCTCGAGCGCGAACGACACGTCCGACCGCGCACCCCAGAAGATGCCGGTCACCAGCGCGACGAGGCCGGCGGCGAACCACACGATCACCCAGATCTGCTCGAGCGAAATGCCGACCGAGAGCGCCGCCTCGTGGCTATCGGCGACCGCGCGCAGCGCCCGGCCGATGCGGGTCTTGGAGAAGAACACCGCGAGCCCGGCGACCATGATCGAGGCGATAATGGCGGCAGCGATATCGAGCTTCTGGATACCGATGATGCCGCCGAACGCCTTGATCGTGATCGGACCTTTGGGCAGATAAAGATCTTCCGTCGGCATCACCTTGGGATCGCCGCCGAACACCAGTTCGCCGAAACCGATCAGGAAATAGGTCAACCCGAACGTCGCCATGAACAGGATGATGTCGGGCTGGTTCACCAGCGGCCGCAGCATGATCCGCTCGACGCCGTAAGCGAGCGCGAACATCACGGCAATGGTGAGGATGATCGCGAGAAACGCCGGCACGCCCTTGTCGTGCAGGCCGACCAGCGTCAGCGCCGCGAACACCACCATGATGCCCTGCGCGAAATTGAACACGCCGGACGCCTTGAAGATCAGCACGAAGCCGAGCGCGATCAGCGAATAGAGCACGCCGCCGACGAGCCCTTCCCACAACGTCTGAATCAGCAGATCCGGCGCCTGGCCCATCTGCACGAAGGGGTCGATGAAGATGCTGTAAAGAAGTTGCAACGCCCTCGCCCCTTTAGTGTGCCACGCCGAGATAGGCGTCGATCACGGTCTGATCGTTCTTGACTTCGTCCGGCGTGCCGTCGGCGATCTTCTCGCCGTGATCGAGCACCACGACACGGTCGGACAGGTCCATCACCACGCCCATGTCGTGCTCGATCAGCGCGACCGTGGTGCCGAAATACTCGTTCACGTCGAGCACGAAGCGCGACATGTCTTCTTTCTCTTCCATATTCATGCCGGCCATCGGCTCATCGAGCAGGAGAAGCTCGGGCTCCATCGCGAGCGCGCGGCCGAGCTCGACGCGCTTCTGCAGGCCATAAGGCAGACGCCCGACCGGAACACGGCGAATATCCTGGATCTTGAGAAAATCGATGATCTCCTCGACCTTCTTGCGGTGCTCGACCTCCTCGGTCATCGCCGGGCCGTAGCGGAACAACTGCCAGAAGAAATTGCTGCGCATCTTCAGCGAGCGGCCGGCCATGATGTTGTCGAGCGCACTCATGCCGCGGAACAGCGCGAGGTTCTGGAAGGTGCGCGCGATGCCGCCCTCGGCGGCTTCATAGGGCCGCATCTTCGAACGGGTCTTGCCCTTGAAGGTAATGCGGCCCTGCTGGGGGTGATAGAAGCCGTTGATGACATTGAGCATCGACGTCTTGCCGGCACCGTTCGGACCGATGATGGCGCGTATCTCGCCTTTGCGGACGTCGAACGACACGTCGTTGATTGCCTTGACGCCGCCGAACGCCAACGAGACGTTCTCCACCGACAGCAACACTTCGCCGACAGTTGCGCGGCGATCCGGAGGCGCCCTCATGCGGCTTTCTCCAGGCCGCCCGAAACCGGTACAGTGTCAGCATCGGCAATCCGCACGCGCGCGCTGATCGAGCCCTTGCGGCCATCCTCGAACGTCACCTCCGTCGAGATATCGGCCTCTTTCGACCCGTCATAGAGCGCCTTGACCAGCGGCCCGTAGCGATCGGCAATGAACCCGCGGCGGACCTTCTGGGTGCGCGTCAACTCGCCGTCGTCGGCATCGAGTTCCTTGTGCAGGATCAGGAACCGCCGGATCTGCGCGCCGGCGGTCATCTTTTCCGCGGCGAGCGAGCGGTTGACCTCCTCGACGTGGCTTTTCAGCATTTCATAGACGCGCGGATGGCCGGCCAGTTCCTGATAGGAGCCATAGACCACGTTGTTGCGCTCGGCCCAGCTGCCGACGGCGGTGAGATCGATGTTCAGCATGACGGTGACGAAATCGCGCGCGTCGCCGACCGCGACCGCCTCGCGGATGTTCGGGAAAAACTTCAGCTTGTTCTCGATGTATTTCGGCGGGAACAGCGTGCCGTCGTTGAGCTTGCCGACGTCCTTGGCGCGATCGATGATTTTCAGGTGGCCCGTTTTTTCGTCGAAGAAGCCGGCGTCGCCGGTCTTGACGTAACCGTCCGGCGTCATCACTTCGGCGGTCTTGGCGTCGTCCTTGAAGTATCCCGTGAACATGCCCGGCGACCTGAACAACACCTCGCCGGTGTCGGCGATCTTGATGTCGACATTCGGACAGGCGGGGCCGACGGTGTCGGCATAAATTTCGCCGTCCGGCTGCGCGGTCACGTAGAGGAAGGCCTCGGTCTGCCCGTAAAGCTGTTTGAGATTGAGGCCGATCGAACGATAGAACGTGAACAGTTCCGGTCCGATTGCTTCGCCCGCGGTATAGGCCGTGCGCACCTTCGACAGGCCCAGCACATTCTTGAGCGGTTCGTAAACGAGAACGCGGCCGATCGCGTAGAGGATGCGGCCGGAGAGCGGCACCGGCTTCTTGTTGAGAATGTCCTCGCCGTATTTGCGCGCGATCCCGATGAAATAGTGAAACATCTTGCGCTTGAGGGCGCCGGCGTCCTCCATGCGGATCATGACGCGCGTGAGCATCTGCTCGAAGGTGCGCGGCGGCGCGAAATAGAAGGTCGGGCCGATCTCGCGCAAATCCTGCGCGATGGTGTCGGTGCTCTCGGGGCATGCGGTGCAGAAACCCGCGACCAGTCCTTGCGCATAATTGAGATAGTGGTCGCCGACCCAGGCGAGCGGCAGATAAGCGAGCGAGACGTCATTCTCATCGAGATGGTCGAAGGCGACGGTATCCATCGACGCCTTGATCGAGCGGTCGCCGGTCAGCACCACGCCTTTCGACTGGCCGGTGGTGCCGGACGTGTAGAGAATGATGGAAGGATCGGAGCCCTTGCCGCTGGCGATCTCGTTGTCGATCCAGGCCGCCACCGACGAATCTTTCGCCATCGCGTCACGGCCGGCGGCGACGACGTCGTCCATGTCGTGCAGCCGCGTATGGTCATAATCGCGAAGTCCGCGTTTCTCGTCGTAGAACATCTGCTCGAGTTTCGGCAGACGCTCCTGCACCGACTGCACCTTGTCGACCTGCTCCTGGTCCTCGAGCGCCGCAAACCGCACTTCGGCGTGAGCGAGAACGTAGGCAAGCTCATCGGCGACCGCGTCGGCATAGACCGGCACCGGAATGGCGCCGAGCGCCTGCGCCGCCATCACCGACCAATAGAGCCGCGGCCGGTTGGCGCCGACGATGGCGATGGCGTCGCCACGCTTCAGCCCGAGCTTGTGCAGCCCGACCGCATAGGCGCGGACATTCTCCAGCACCTCGGTCCAGGTCCACGACTGCCAGATGCCGAGATCCTTGTGGCGCATCGCCGGCCGATCGCCAAACTGGCGCGCGTTGCGGACAAGCAATTTTGGAAACGTATCCGCGTCAGCAGGGACGGTCTGCTCCACGGCCTCCTCCCTCTCGATGACCGCGTGTTTTTGCCGGAGGCTTCCCCACACCCCGATAGGCGGTCTTGATCGGGATATGAAAACACCCGCCGAAGGCGGTCAAGCCTCAACTCTCGTCTAAGGAAGGCTGCAGATTGCCGGTAAATTATTCCGCGGCTTTGAGAATCGGCGCGGTGGCCGACTGCAACTGCTCGCGAAGTGCCGATTCCTCGGCCTTCGCAGTGGCGAGATGACGCTGCTTGATCGGACCGAAGCCGCGGATCTTCTCCGGGATCGCCGCGAGGGCCACGACAATGTGATGATTGTCGGGCGTCAAATGATCAAGCGTCTCGGAAAGCAGCAGTTCGTAGTCCCGGATCAGCCCTCGCTCGGTGCGGCGTTCGGCCGTATATCCGAACGGGTCGAGCGGCGTGCCGCGCAGAACCTTGAACTTCGACAGCACGCGGAACGCCGTGAGCATCCAGGCGCCGAATGCCTTTTTCTTCGGTTCGCCGGTCGCTTTGTCGATCCGCGCGAGCAAGGGCGGCGCAAGGTGGAACTCAAAGGATAGCTTGCCGTCGAAGCTCGCCTTCACCTGATCGAGAAATTGCGTGTCGCTATAGAGCCGGGCGACCTCGTATTCATCCTTGTAGGCCATCAGCTTGAACAGGTAGCGGGCAACCGTCTCGGAGAGGCCGGTCTTGCCCGGCGCGAGATTGGCCTCCGCCGCGGCGATCTTCTCGACCCAGTTGCGATAACGCTTCGCGTAACGCTTGCCCTGATAAGCGGTGAGAAAATCGACGCGCCGCGACACCAGTTCGTCGAAGGTCTCGGAAAGCCTCAGCGGGTCGCGCTCGATCTCGGGCGCGGGCTTCACCAGCGCCTCGACTGCCTGCGGGTCCACCACGGCGCGGCGGCCGTAGCGGAACGCCGCAATGTTCATCGCGACGGCCTCGCCGTTCAGCTCGATCG
>JBFWZV010000064.1:0-17503 GCA_050184975.1 Pseudolabrys sp.
CGCAGCAGGTGCGCGCCCTGCGCGCCGCATTCGCGCAGGCCGGCCGCTCGATCAACAATCTCGACCACTGGCACGCCTACGAGTGCGAACATCCGGAGACATTCCGCGGCATGTACCAGTTCGCCGTGCAGAAAGCCTGACGCCGGGCCGGTGTGAAAGCCGGCCCAAAGCGAGATCAGGCCGCAATCCGAAGCGCCGGTGCCGGCGCGTCGACCGCCGCGATCGGGTGCGCCTTCAGCCAGTCGCGCGCCGCGCGCTGCGCGGTGCCGATCTCGGCGTCGGCCATCTGCGCGGCGATCTCGCGCCGCTGCTGGGCGGCATCCTGATGCCCGCGCGAGGCGGCAATGTTGAACCACATATGGGCGGTCACCAGGTCGACCGCGCCGTCGCGGCCCGACGCATGGATCATGCCCAGTTCGAAGCAGTCTTCCGCCGTTGTCGGCGCAGTGTCTGCCGTAGTCGTATCAGCCATGACGGCCTCCCCTGTCCCTGCGCAGGATCGCCCTTGTGGCGACGTTTCGCGCGTATTCCTTACGCACGTCCCCGTGTGCGTGATGCGCAGATCATCAAGGGAAAATTTGAAGAGCAGTTTAAGTATCGCGATGAATCGAGCGTGAATGCGGCGCCGGCGGCACGCACCGGACGCCCCCGAAAGCCCCTCAAAATAGGCATTTCCGCAACCCGTTCAGATCGTGTTGACCGTCACGTTTCAGGAACCGCTAACCAGCGCGGAACGTGCCCTGCGAGAGCCTAAACTTTGCGCGTGCTCTGTCCCGAAAACCGGTTCCCACTTTCGGGATCACGCACTAGCGCGCGCGCTGGCCGAACAGCACCTTCTGGACGGCGGGATCCTTCATGTTGACGGTGTTGCGCAGCTCGAGGCCGACCGCCATGCCGCGTTTGACGGCCGGCCTTGCCTTCACCGCTTCGAGCCAGCGCTTGAGGTTCGGGAAGTCCTCGATGTTCTGACCCTGCCGTTTCCAGATATTGACCCAGCCGACGCAGGCCATGTCGGCGATCGAATACTTGCCGGCGAGAAAATCACGATCGGCGAGCCGCTTGTTCATCACTCCATAGAGCCGGTTGACCTCGTCGTCATAACGCTTGATCGCGTAACTCAAGGTTTCGACCGCATAAGTCTTGAAGTGATTGAGCTGGCCGGCCATGGGCCCGAGCCCGCCCATCTGCCAGAACAGCCACTGGTCGACCTCGACGCGGGCGCGCTCGCTGTCAGGATAGAACTTGCCGGTCTTGCGACCGAGGTACTGCAGAATTGCGCCGGACTCGAAGATGGAGATTGGGTGGCCGCCCGGACCGTCCGGATCGACGATCGCGGGCATCCGGTTGTTCGGCGCTATCTTCAGGAATTCGGGCTTAAACTGTTCGCCAACCGAGATGTTCACCGGGACCAGGGTATAGGGCAGCTTGCACTCCTCGAGCATGATCGAGATCTTGAAGCCGTTCGGCGTCGGCCAATAGTGCAGTTCGATTGGCCTTTGCTTCGACGCCGCCTTCTTCATCGCGCGCAATTTCGCCGCTGATTTGCCCTTCCTGTTCGCCTTCTTTTTAACCCTCGACTTCGCCTTCTTCCGTGCGCGGGCCATGACGCTACTCCCTGAAATCCGACGTCTGCCTTGCGGTGCAAAAGCTAGCTGCAAAGCTCTGCCCGCTTCAACCCGGCCGCGCCAGTGGACGGCCATGCAGGCCGGGCCTATCGTCTTTCAGCCGCTGGAAAACCACGGCGGCGCGTCAGGTCGTTCCGGAGGATCACGTCATGTTGAAGGGTGTGATGGCCGCGTTGATTTCGGCCACGCTGTTTGCCGCCGTCCCGTTGTCGTCGGCCACGGCACAAAGCGCAAAACAAGAAGAGACGGCGAAACCCGCCGCCAAAAAGAAATCGAGCAAGAAAAAAGCGACTGCAGAAAAAAAGGTTACGCCGCAACAGCAGAAGATGAAGGACTGCGCGGCGAAATGGGGTGAGGAAAAAAAGGCCAAGAGCGTGTCCGGCCGCACCGCCTACCGCAAGTTCATGAGCGGCTGCCTGAAGGCCTAGCTGCGACGGCCCTCACGCCTGCGTCAAAAACAAGGGCGTCGGCGAAACCCTGCGGTCTCGCCGACGCCCTCTGTCGTCAACCGGGTCCGGGGCGCCTGAGAACGATCGCGTAGCGCTCACCGTAGCTCGACGCACACCGGCCCGTATGACTCCATCTTCGACAGCAAAGAAGCAGCCGAAGATCAGATCATAGCGATCAGGCTACAGCTTCTTCTTCTTGCGAGCCTTCTTCGCCACTTTCTTCGACGCTGCTTTCTTCCTACGTTTGGCCATTGCTGCCCTCCTAGCCATGTCACATGGCGGGTGTCGCATTCAACGCGGTCGCGAATCGAACCGCGCTGCACTTCGATTACTACAGCACAACGAAAAAAACAGCGACTCCACTTAACGGAAAGTGTACGCGCCGACGCGCACGCGACGCGGCGCGCGATCACGCGCGCGCATTCGCAACACGACGCGCGTTAGATCGCGCGCATCACGCCGTTGCGTTCAATCAGATTTCGTTTTGTAATTTGCATCGGTAAATCAAGCACAAATTGAATGTTTGAGACGCGCGCACGATACGCAATCGCGTGCGAATTTTTCTTGGCGCGCGGTGAAAATTTTTCGTTCGTCGCATGCAAGACCATTCGTTAATCATCCAAAAAATTTTTTCACAGGCTGCCCGTTTTGGGCGTTTGCGGATGCCGAAACGATCAAAAATGAGCGAATCAGCGTCAAGTGATTCGCGGATCGGAACATCGGTTTTGGAGTCGAAGGCGTGACGACGCATGCCGATTGCGTCGCACAATGCGGACCGGACTCGCCCGCTCAGAGACCGAGTTTCGACTTCAGCAGATCGTTGACCGCTTGCGGGTTCGCTTTGCCGCCGGACGCTTTCATGACCTGTCCAACGAACCAGCCAACCGCCTTGGGATTGGTTTTCGCGTCGGCAACCTTGTCCGGGTTCTTCGCGATCACGTCGTCGACCACTTTTTCAATGGCCGAAAGATCGGTCACTTGCGTCATGCCGCGCGCTTTGACGATCTCACGCGGGTCACCGCCTTCCGACCACAGGATCTCGAACAGATCCTTCGCAATCTTGCCGGAAATCGTGCGCTCGCCAATCAGATCGAGCATGGTGCCGAGCTGTGCGGATGAGACAGGGGAGGAAGCGATGTCCTTACCCTCTTTATTCAACCGGCCGAACAGCTCGTTGATAACCCAGTTGGCCGCCAGTTTCGCGTCACGGGGACTGGATGCACCACCGGAGACCACCGCTTCGAAGAAGTCGGCCGTTTCTCGCTCGGCCACCAGCACCCCGGCGTCATAGGGCGACAGGCCGAAGGCGCTGATGAAGCGCCCTTTTTTTTCGTCCGGCAATTCCGGCAATCCGCTCTGCAAAGCTACGACGTAAGCGTCGTCGAACTCGAGCGGCAGCAGGTCGGGATCGGGAAAATAGCGGTAGTCGTGCGCCTCCTCCTTGGAGCGCATCGGCCGTGTCTCCCCTTTGTTGGGGTCGAACAGGCGGGTCTCCTGGTCGATCGTTCCGCCGTCCTCGATCACTTCGATCTGCCGGCGCGCTTCATGCTCGATCGCCTGGCCGATGAAACGCACCGAATTGACGTTCTTGATCTCACAGCGCGTGCCATAGGGCTCGCCGGGCCGGCGCACCGAGACGTTGACGTCGGCGCGCAGGTTGCCCTTCTCCATGTCGCCGTCGCAGGTGCCGAGATAGCGCAGGATCGAACGCAGCTTGGACACGAAGGCCTTGGCCTCCTCCGACGAGCGGATGTCCGGCTTCGACACAATCTCCATCAACGCCACACCGGCACGGTTGAGATCGACCGCAGTCATCGTGGCGTGCTGGTCATGCACGCTTTTTCCCGCATCCTGTTCCAGATGCAGCCGCTCGATGCCGACCTTGAACGAGCCGCCTTCGGGCAGATCGACCTCGACTTCCCCCTCACCGACGATCGGCGACTTGTATTGGCTGATCTGGTAGCCTTGCGGGAGGTCCGGATAGAAATAGTTTTTGCGATCGAACACCGAGCGCTTGTTGATCCTGGCCTTCAGACCGAGTCCGGTCCGGATCGCCTGGCGGACAACTTCCTCATTGATGACCGGCAGCATGCCCGGCATCGCGGCATCGACCAACGAAACGTGAGCGTTCGGCGCGCCGCCGAACTCCGTCGACGCGCCGGAGAACAGTTTCGATTTCGAAGCGACCTGGGCATGAATTTCCATACCGACGACGACTTCCCAGTCGCCGGTCGCGCCCTTGAGGTACTTGTTTGGTGCAGTGCCGCTCATGATCGCTATCGTTTAGGACGCCGCGCGACGGCGGGCAAGCCGCCCTACCGCGCGATAAAATGCCCAAGCGCCTGCTCGGCGACATCCAGCGTGTTCATGAACTCGCGGAACTCGACCACCTTGCCATCCTCGAAGCGCAGGAAATTGGCAACCCGGAACCGCAAGGTCCGCCCGCTCGCCCGCTGCACGAAGGCGACGTCCGACATCACCGCCGCGCGGTCGCCATCGACGACGATCACCTCCGGCCGGTAGCTGTCGACCGCGTAGCGTTCCGCGATGCTCGCCAGTGCGGTCAGAACCTCTTTGCGGCCCCGTCGCGGGCCTGCAAACGGAAAAAGATCGACCGGAGCGTAAATGATCCAGTCGATCCGCTCGCCGATCCGCGCCGCGACGATGTCAAAATCGCGCCGTGCATAGGCTTCGTAAATTTCGCCGACGATCGCGCGCGTCGTCTCGGTATTCATGCCCGGTCCCCGCGCGCATTGTAGTGCAATGGCCGGCCGGGCGACGAGCCGGTATCCCGGTCCGCGCAAGTGTTATCCTCTGCCATCTGTCACATGAAGTAGGCCGTTCGGCCGGCCGCGCCGGCGTCAGGACGGGTAGGCTACCGGCAATTCGAGTTCGCGGCCAAGCGCCTGTTGCAGCATGTCGACGCCGTCGCCGAACGCAGTGTACTCGATAAGCCGCCCGTTGCTGTAGCGGTGGAACGCCGCAACCTTGTAGCGCATCACCCGTCCGTTCTGGCGCAGCTTCAGGGTCTGATCGATGATGGTTGCCGCCGTGTCGCCTTCCACGACAATCCGCTGGATGTCGTTCTTGGCGAACTCCAGGATATCGTCGACCGTTTTCAGCGCCATCAGCACATTGATCTTGCCACGGACGCGGTTCGGGATCGGCAGCGCCTCCGGCGCGCTGTAGAAATTCCATTCAATGTCGTCGTCGAACAGGTCCATGACGAACTCGCGATTGCCCGCGTCATAGGCCTTGTAGGACATGATGAGTAATTCACGGATTTGATCCGGCGTCATCGCCCCTCCGTTTCGGATGCGGCGACCCGCTCGCTCAGGCCGCCCCGCCCCAGTTCCCCAGGAACAGACTACCGGCGGTTGCAGTCACCACCAAGGCGTGGGCGTGAAATGTCCAGCGGCTTTTTCGATTGCCCCGCCGAGCGTGAACAGCGTCTCTTCGTCGAACGCCTTGCCGATGAGCTGAAGGCCGAGCGGCAAGCCCTGCCCGTCGATCCCGGCCGGCACCGCGATGCCAGGCAGGCCCGCCATGTTCACCGTCACCGTGAAGATGTCGTTCAGATACATCTCGATCGGGTCGGCGCCCTTCTCGCCGACGCCGAAGGCGGCGGTCGGTGTCGCCGGGGTCAGGATCGCGCTGATGCCCTTGGCGAAGCAGTCCTCGAAATCGCGCTTGATCAGCGTGCGCACCTTCTGCGCGCGCAGGTAATAGGCGTCGTAGTAGCCGGCGGAGAGCACATAGGTGCCGATCATCACCCGGCGGCGCACTTCCTTGCCGAAGCCCTTGCCGCGCGTCTCTTCGTACATGCCGATGATATCGCGGCCCTCCTCGCGCAGTCCGTAGCGGACGCCGTCATAGCGCGCGAGGTTCGAGGAGGCCTCGGCCGGGGCAACGATGTAATAAGCCGGCAGCGCGTATTTGGTATGCGGCAGCGAGACCTCGACGAGTTCCGCGCCGGCATCCTTCAGCCAGGCCGCGCCCTGCGACCAGAGCCTGTCGATTTCCGGCGACATGCCCTCGACGCGGTATTCCTTCGGAATGCCGATCTTCATGCCCTTGATCGACTTGCCGAGCGCGGCCTCGTAGTCCGGCACCGGAATGTCCACGCAGGTCGTATCCTTCGCGTCCGGCCCTGCCATCGAGCGCAACAGAATCGCGGCATCGCGCACCGTTCGCGTAAACGGCCCGGCCTGGTCGAGCGAGGATGCGAACGCCACGATTCCCCAGCGCGAGCAGCGGCCATAGGTCGGCTTGATGCCGACGGTGCCGGTAAAGGCCGCAGGCTGGCGGATCGATCCGCCGGTGTCGGTGCCGGTCGCGCCGAGGCAAAGATTGGCGGCGACCGCCGCCGCCGAGCCACCAGAGGAGCCGCCGGGCACCAGCGCGATATTCGAGCCCTTGCGCCGCCATGGCGACGTCACCGGGCCGAAATGCGACGTCTCGTTCGAGGAGCCCATCGCGAATTCGTCGTTGTTGGTCTTGCCGAGCATCACCGCGCCGTCGCGCCAGAGATTGGCTGTGACAGTCGACTCGTAGGCCGGCTCGAAGTTGCCGAGAATATGGCTGCATGCGGTCGTGCGGACGCCGTTGACGCAGAACAGATCCTTGATCGCAAGCGGTATGCCTTCGAGCGGTCCCGCCTTGCCGGCGGCGATGCGCGCGTCGGACTCTCTGGCCATCTTGCGCGCCAGTTCCGGCGTCTCCAGCACATAGGCGTTGAGCGCACGCGCCTTCTCGATCGCGGCCAGATGCGCGTCGGCAAGCTCCAGCGCGGAGAGATCCTTCTTGCGCAGCGCGTCGCGAGCGCCGGCAAGAGTCATCGTGGTAAGCTCGGTCATTGCGGCGTCGGCCCGCTATCGACCGCCTCGGCGGCAAAAGCGTCTTCCCAGGCGTCGATCCACTTCTTGGTCAGTGGATCGCGCTTGAAGCCGTAATATTTCGCTTCCTCGTCGGTGAGCTTGTCGCGCTCATCCGGCCGCTCGAGGAGATAAGCGCGGAACAGGGCATCTTCCTGCATACAGGCAAGGCACATGACGAACGCCCTACTCCACCACTTTCGGCACCAGGAAATAGTTGTCCTGGGTCGCCGGCGCGTTCTTGAGGATCGCGTCGACGTCGCCGCCGTCGGTGACCTCGTCCACCCGCTTCTTCATCGCCATCGGCGTCACCGAGGTCATCGGCTCGATGCCCTCGACATTCACCTCGGCAAGCTGCTCGACCCAGGCAAGGATCGCGTTGAGTTCACCCTTGAGATGCCCGAGTTCCTCGTCGGCGACGGCGATGCGCGCCAGACGAGCGATACGGCGGACGGTATCGGTATCGACGGACATTGACTTCCTGACCAGCCTCGAAAAACCCACAGGCTGGCTATACCAGAGGGCCTTTCCCGGCGGCAAGAATGACCGGCCGACAGCCTCGGGCCGTACGGCCAGCCCGCGTGACGACAGTGGCTGCGCGACGCCCCTGTATCCCAACGGGCGGGCTTGTCCCCGACTAAAGCCTCACGCCCTCGACCAACTTCCAGCCCATGACCTTGAGCTGCTTGCGGGCAAGCGGCGTCGCCATTCCGGTGATACGGATTTCGCCGGCCGATTTCGGCGCAATCTCTTTGCGTGCCGCCGTGATCGCGCCAAGGCCTTCCGCTGTCGGTCGTGTCCACGACAGCGCGTCAATCGGCGCCAGCGTGACGATGCGGCCGTCACGCATAACGACGAACGGGTCGCCGACGAGCGACACGAACCGCACCATTCCGCCGCGGCGGCGCTGCTCCAGCGCCAAGAGTTCGGCCTGACGCCGGAAGTAGTAGGCGATGTCGCGCTGGTCGGCTGCGGCGGCGCGCTCCGCAAACACGACGCGGTCGCCGACGCCTTTCATGCTGTCGAGAGCGGCAACCATCGCCAACATGTCGATCGGCGTGTAGTTGCGGTTGGCAAGCAGCCGCGCGTTCAACTCGGCCGGCACGCCCATCTTGGTCAACAAGTCCCGGTTCACGTCGAGGATCTGCGCGCCGGTGTATTTGCGCGCCAGCTCCTCGACGCCGAGATTGCTCACCTTGGTCACGGTCGACAGATTCGAGGCGACAATGCCGGCGGCGCCCGGCACCGCAAGCAGCGCGCCGGTCACCGTCAGCCCGCCGAGCGCTGCCGCTTGCGACAACTGCTTGAGCTTCTCGTCGAGCGGCGGAAAGTCGGTATAGGGATCGACGCCATAGGCGGCAGCAATCTCGCGCCGCTCGCTGGTCACGCCGATGATGCTTGCGAGCGCGTTGTCAGGAGACTGGCCGGCGTTGGAGATGCCCGAACCGATCCGTCCGAACACCGCGCCCACGCCGCTCAGTGTGTTTTTCACTGTGTCGACCGGCTTGACGATCAACTCGCCGGCAAATTTGAGTGGGCTAATGCCGGCCTTCGCGAGCGCCTCGGCGAAAGTTTTGGAATGACTCACCTGTTCGAGCAGAGCGAGCGCACGCAATTCATTGATGCGCAGCTTGACCATGTCGTCGCCGCGAATGGCGAATTCGCCGAATTTCGTCTGCAGCCGGTAGGTCCGCAGAAAGCCATCGCTACCGACGGGGTTCAGAATGCTGTAATTGCCGCCAACGCGCTCGATGCCGGCGATCTTGGCGGCATTGAAGGATGGCGGAGCCTCATAGCCCTGAGCGGCCGCCCCGGTCGGAGCCGCGGCAAGCGTGGCTGCGGCGACCATCGTGACCGCAGCAAAGGCGCTCAATCTCATCGGACATTCTCCTCACCCGGTTTCAGACGTCTTCGCAGAGCCATGCTTTGCGCGCCGGCTCGCCGTTGACGCAATTCCGGGTCGGTTGCATCGTCGCCAATCGTCGCAGGACGTAAATCGCCGCTACCCATGCTGAGTATAAGGGGATTCGCTTGCGCCGGCCCCTCCCGCAGCCGATAACAAAAGACCGATGTCGATTTCTCACAACCGCTACCCTTATTCGCCGATCGACGGACGCCCCGACTATGACTGGCCCGGTGGCGCCCGTCTTGCGGTTTATGTCGGACTGAACCTCGAATGGTTCTCGTTCGGCGAGGGGCTCGGGGCGGAGCTGGCGCCGGGCGGACCGCAGCCCGACGTCCTCAATTACGCCTGGCGCGATTACGGCAATCGCGTCGGCGTGTTCCGTCTTGCCGAACTGTTCCGGGAACTGAACTGGCCGGTGTCGCTGCTCGTCAACTCGCAGATGTACGAGCACGCTCCGCAGACCATCGCGGCTTTCCCCGGCGCTGAGATTGTTGGCCATGGCCGCACCAATTCGGAACGCCAGGGCACGCTGACGGAAGACGACGAGCGCAAGCTGATTGAAGAAGCGACCGCCGTTCTCAAGAAGCACTCGGACAATGCACCGAAGGGCTGGCTCGGTCCGTGGATCTCGCAATCATCGCTGACACCCGACCTGCTCCAGGAGGCGGGCTACACGTATCTGCTCGACTGGTGTCACGACGATCAGCCGGTCTGGATGACGACGCGCAAGGGCCGTATCCTCGCCGTCCCCTACCCGCAGGAGCTCAACGATATTCCGCAGATCGTCGGCCGCAAGCGAGAGGGCTTCGAATTCGCCGACATGATCGTCGATGCCTTCGAAGTGATGCGCAACGAATGCGAGACGCGGCCGCTGGTGATGGGCATCGCGCTGCACGCCTATCTGGTCGGCTGGCCGCACCGTTTCCGCCATCTCTCGCGCGCCCTCAAACACATCGCACGTAAGGCGGATGACAAAGTCTGGCTGACGACGGCCGGCGCGATCGCGGCGCACGCCGCCGCGTTGCCGGAGGGCACCGTGCCCTGACCGCAATGACTCAAGTTCTCTCGCTCATCGAAGCCGCTTCCCTCTGGCCGGCGCGCGGCGCACTGATCGGTCTCGATCTCGGCACCAAGACCATCGGCGTTGCAGCCAGCGACCCGGACCGCCGGCTCGCGACCGGCATCGAAACGGTGGCGCGAACCAAATTCACAGCCGATGCCGACCGGTTGCTCGCGCTTGCAGCCGAGCGCAGCGCGGTCGGCTTCGTGCTCGGCCTTCCGCTCAACATGGACGGCAGTGAGGGACCACGCGCGCAATCGACCCGAGCCTTCGCGCGCAATTTTGCGGGGCTTACCGAGCTGCCGATCGCTTTCTGGGATGAACGGTTGTCAACCGCCGCGGTCGAGCGCGAATTGATCGCGGCCGACGTCAGCCGCGCCAAACGCGACGCCGTGATCGACCAGCACGCCGCTGCCTTCATTCTCCAGGGCGCGCTCGACCGGCTCGCCAAAGGCATCACGGGTCCGGAAAAGTAGCGCCACCGCATGCTAGACACCGCCGCTGCGCTGCTGCCGGTTTTTCTGCTGATCGTCGCCGGTTTCCTTATTCGCCGCACGCTGATGCCGGACGACGCCCACTGGAGTGGGCCGGAGCGGCTGACCTATTACGTGCTGTTCCCCGCGCTCCTGATCGACACGCTGGCGCGCGCCGATTTCACCGGCGTGCCCGTCGCCGGTGTCGCCGGTGCGCTGGTTGGCGCCATCCTCGCGATGTCCGTGATCTGTCTCGCGGCGCGGCCATTGATGGCGAGCCGGCTTGCTATCGACGGCCCGGCCTTCACGTCGCTGTTCCAGGGCGCGACGCGCTGGCAGACCTTTGTCGGACTTGCCGTCAGCGCGAGCCTCTATGGTGCGCCGGGCGTCGCGCTCGCCTCCGTTGCCGTTGCGACCATGATCCCGGTCCTGAACGTAATCAACGTGATCGTGCTGGCACGCTACGCTGCGGCCGAGCCGCCCGGCTGGCGCGCGATCGTCACTGCGCTGGTGCGCAATCCGTTCATCTGGTCGTGCGCGGCAGGCATCGCGCTCAACGTCCTGGGCCTGCCCTTGACCGGTCCGATCCACGTGTTCGCCGACGCACTCGGCCGCGCCTCGCTCGCCATCGGCCTGCTTCTCACCGGCGCCGGTCTTGCGATTGAAGGCCTGCTACGCCCGGCCGCCGCCAACATCATTGCAACAGCGCTGAAGCTCGTTCTGATGCCGGCGATGGCGCTTGGCCTCGCGATGATCTTCGGTCTGTCCGGCACGGCGCTCGCCGTCGTCGGCGTCTGCTCGTCGGTACCAACCGCGTCGAACGCCTATGTGCTGGCACGCCAGATGGGCGGCCATGCCGGCCTCATGTCCGAAATCCTGACGCTACAGACCGTGCTGGCCGTGATCACCATGCCGATCGTGCTGGCTTTGGTCGGTCGTTAGACAAGGGAAAAGGGCGGGCACGACGCCCGCCCCTTGTTCGTCACAACCGCCGTGCGTCAGCAGGCGCGATAATAGCCGTAACCGCGGTCACTATCGGTCGAGACCCAGCAACGGCTGGCGGCATAAGGATACGGACCGCTCGGCACCTGGCCGATCTCCTGACTGTAGCCGTAACTGTAGTAACCCGGGCCGTAATAGTCGGGCTCGTAGTAACCGGGGCCGGCGTAATAACCGCGACCGGAATTGGCAACAGCCGCGCCCACGGCGGCGCCGGCGACGAATCCACCAATCGCGGCGGCGTTGCGGCCGTCCTTGGCTTCCGCCGGGCTCATAGCCGTGGCGAGAGCAACAAGGCCGGCGGCGCCTACCGCGGTCAGAGATTTGATCATCGTGGTCATGGCAACTCTCCTTTGGTCATCTGCGCATATAACGCGCGGGAGCTTCGATCGTTGCCTCTCCTCATCGTCCAACCGGACGATGAACTCTTCAATGATGTTTCACCGTCGCACGGAACCTTGAAAAAATTAGGGACGGAGCGTCGCCGCTCCGCCCCATATTCGTCAAAACTTTGCGGCTGTACGCGCCTAGCAGGGTCGCCAGTAGCCGTAACCGCGCGTGTCGTCGGTGGTGACGCGACACTGCCGCACCGGGCCGTTCGGATCGCGCGGCCCATAGTAAGCCGGCGGCTCGACATAGACCGGAGCCGGTTCGACATAGACCGGAGCCGGCGCGTAATAGACCGGCGGCGGGCCGTAGGCGTAACCGGGTTCGTAATAGTAACGAGGACCGGCCGCAGCCGCAGCGATCCCGCCGACGATGAGACCAGCCGCAACGCCGGCCGCGACGGCACCGCCGCGGCGGCCCCGCCAGCGCACATCGACGACCTGGGTAGGCGCGCTCGCCTTGAGCTGCGCCGTGCTAGTTGGTACCGGCGCCGCGGCCACCGGCGACAGCGATGCGAGCGCAATCGTGCCCGCGACACTCAACGCAATGACTGGTCGGATTGAACGGTTCATGGGTTGATCCTCGAATTGAAACCGCGATCAATTGCCGCGATTGCGGTCAAATCTTGTCCCCCGCGCTTGAACCTCATGTGAATGGATCATGACGCAATCGTGGCGGCATCAGGCGGGCAATGCCCGATCGACGATTTTGTCGGCGGACTCACCGATTGCTGCGGCGCCGTAGGTCGCCCCGCGCATGCCGGCGAGCCGCGCACGGGTAAACGACTCTGCGACCCACGCTGGTGCGCCGTCGCGCAACGCCGCTGCTGCCGCAAGCAACGCGATCCGCTCGACGGCGAACCGCGCGTGCGATTCCGCGACCGCGCTGCCGAGAATCCCGGCAATCGAAGAGACCGCTTCGGATGTGCCCGGCAGATCCTGCGTCTCGGCGGCAAGTTCCTTCAGCACGGCAAGCGCCGCCTCGCTATCCTTTGCTAGTGCCCGCAATACGTCGAGACACATGACGTTGCCGGAGCCCTCCCAGATCGCATTGACCGGCGCTTCGCGATAGAGCCGCGCCAGCAAGCCATCCTCGACATAGCCGTTGCCACCCAGGCACTCCATCGCTTCGTAGGTCAGCGACGGCGCGATCTTGCAAACCCAATATTTGATCGCCGGCGTCAGCAGCCGCGCCCGTGCCGCTTCGCCCGCATTGGCCGAGCTCTGATCGAACGAGCGGCAAAGCCGCATCACCGCAGCGAGTGCGCCCTCGACATCGAGCGCCATGTCCGCAAGCACCGTGCGCATCAACGGCTGGTCGACGAGTTTCTTCTGGAACGCCGTGCGGTGGCGAGCATGATGAACCGCCTGCGCCAGCGCCATGCGCATCTGTCCAGCAGAAGCGATCGCACAATCGAGCCGGGTCAGTTGCACCATTTCGAGGATCGTCCGGATGCCCGCCCCTTCCGCGCCGATGCGATGCGCGTAGGCCTCGGTGAACTCGACCTCCGACGATGCATTCGAGCGGTTGCCGAGCTTGTCCTTGAGACGCTGGAGGCGCAGGCCGTTGATCTGCCCGTCCGGCTTGAACCGCGGCAGCAGAAAACAGGTGAGGCCGTCCGGTGCCTGCGCGAGCACGAGGAAGGCGTCGCACATCGGCGCCGACATGAACCATTTGTGCCCGGTCAGCCGATAGCCTTCGCCGTCGCGCACCGCCGCCGTGGTGTTGGCGCGCACATCGGTGCCGCCCTGCTTTTCGGTCATGCCCATGCCGAGCGTGATCGAGGACTTTTCCGGCCACGGCAGAAAGCGCGGGTCGTATTCATGCGCGGCGATCTTCGGCATCAGCACGCCCGCCAGTTTCGGATCGACGGCAAGCGCCGCAACCGCAGCGCGGGTCATCGTGATCGGACACATGTGACCGTTCTCGACCTGCGCCACCATGTAGTAGCGCACAGCCCTCGCCACCTCGGCCGGAGCCGGCGCCCGCGTCGCGTCGGCGCGCCAGGTCATGGCGTGAAGCCCGGCCTTCATGCTCTCGGCCATGAAAGCGTGATAGGCGGGGTGAAACTCCACGACGTCGCGGCGGCGCCCTTTTTGGTCGAACGTCTTTAGCCGCGGCGTCTGCTCGTTGGCGAGCCGGGCCCGCTCGAACATCTCCGCCCGCCCCCAGTGGCGGCCGAAAGCGGACAGCACAGCCTCGGGGGCGGCGACGCCATTGGCTTTCACCGCGTCCTGGAGGGCGACGTCGCTGCCGTAGAGGTCGACGTCCTCATAGGGCGGCGACTGATTGAAAACCTCGTGGGTGTCGAAGGTGCCCATGACCCCGGCTCACGGATCCCGACTCACGGCTCGCGCACCCGTTAACCGTATCATGACCACGATCGAGCACCGGGTTTTCCACCGGCCCTGTGCGGCCTTGCCGGACGATCAATCTCCCCCTATAGCAATGCCTTTAATGACCAGTGCGCCGAAATCGTCGTTCGTCCTCAACCATCGGCATTTGTTGGGGATCGGGGGGCTTTCCCGCGACGAGATCACCGGCCTCCTCGACCTGTCCGAGGAGTTCGTCGCCCTCAACCGCCAGATTGAGAAAAAGACCGCGTCGCTGCGCGGGCGCACCCAGATCAACCTCTTTTTCGAGCCGTCGACGCGGACGCAATCCTCGTTTGAACTCGCCGGCAAGCGGCTTGGCGCCGACGTGATGAACATGTCGGTCTCGGCTTCGGCCATGCGCAAGGGCGAAACGCTGATCGACACCGCGATCACGCTCAACGCCATGCACCCCGACATCATCGTTGTGCGCCATCAGGCGTCCGGAGCGGTCGAGCTGCTCGCCCAGAAAGTCGACTGTTCGGTTATCAACGCCGGAGACGGCGCCCACGAGCATCCGACCCAGGCGCTGCTCGATGGGCTTACCATCCGCCGCAACAAGGGCCGCATCGAAGGCTTGCTGGTCGCGATCTGCGGCGACATCATTCATTCGCGTGTCGCACGCTCAAACATTATCCTCCTCAACACCATGGGCGCGCGGGTTCGCGTGGTCGCGCCGTCCACGCTGCTGCCGGTCGGCATCGAACGGCTCGGTGTCGAAGTCGCCCGCGACATGCGCGAAGGACTCGCCGGCGCCGACATCGTGATGATGCTGCGGCTGCAAAGGGAGCGCATGAACGGGTCTTATGTGCCGTCGATGTCGGAATACTTCCACTACTACGGCCTCGACCAGCGCAAGCTCGCCTACGCTCAGCCCGATGCACTTGTGATGCACCCCGGTCCGATGAACCGCGGCGTCGAAATCGACTCCCGCGTTGCCGATGGCGCGCAATCGCTGATCCGCGAACAGGTCGAGATGGGCGTCGCCGTGCGAATGGCGGTGCTCGAAGCCCTCTCACGAAATCTGCCCAACGCATGATGATGTCCGCCGACCGCCGACCGATCCTGCTCGCCAATGCGCGGATCGTCGATCCGTCGCGCGACCTCGACTTCAATGGCGACCTGTTGATCGCCGACGGCGTCATCCGCGACGCCAAGCGCGGCATCGGCGCCGCCGGCGTCCCCGAGGGCACCGAGATCTTCGATTGCCGTGGCAAACTTGTCGCGCCGGGGCTCGTCGACATGCGCGCCTTCATCGGTGAGCCCGGCGCCGGCCATCGCGAAACGCTTGCCTCGGCAAGCCAGGCGGCGGCCGCTGGCGGCGTCACCACCATCATCTGCCAGCCAGACACTTCGCCCGCGATCGACAACCCAGCGACGGTCGATTTTGTGCTGCGGCGCGCGCGCGACACAGCCGTCGTCCATGTCCATCCCATGGCGGCGTTGACCAAGGGTCTCGAAGGCCAGGAGATGACCGAGATCGGCCTGCTGAAGGCGGCCGGGGCGGTCGCATTTACCGACGGCGACAGAAGCGTGACCAACGCTCAGGTGGTCCGCCGCGCCCTCACCTATGGCCGCGACTTCGATGCGCTGATCGTCCATCACACCGAAGACCCCAACCTCGTCGGCGACGGCGTGATGAATGAGAGCGAATTCGCAGCCAGGCTCGGCCTGATCGGGATCCCGACCACGGCCGAGGCCGTGATGCTGGAGCGCGACTTGCGCCTTGTCGCGCTGACCGGCGGACGATATCACGCGGCCTCAATTACCTGCGCGGATTCCCTCGAAATCCTGCAGCGTGCGCGCGACGCCGGCCACCCCGTCACCGCGTCCGCCTCGATCAACCACATTGCACTCAACGAGAACGACATCGGCTCCTACCGAACTTACTTGAAGGTGACACCGCCGCTGCGCGGTGAGGACGACCGCAAACTGCTGGTCGAAGCCCTGTCGAGCGGGCTCATCGACGTGGTCATGTCGGACCACAATCCGCAGGACGTCGAGACCAAGCGGCTGCCCTTCGCGGAAGCTGCGCCCGGCGCGATCGGTCTCGAAACCATGCTGTCCGCCGGCCTACGGCTCGTTCACCGCGAGGAACTGTCGTTGATGACGTTCCTGCGCGCCGCCTCGACGCGTCCCGCGGAGCTTCTTGGCCTCCCCGGCGGCTCGCTGCGCAGCGGCACACCCGCCGATGTCATCATCGTCGACCTCGACGTGCCATGGGTGCTCGATCCCAACGAACTCAAGTCGAAATGCAAGAACACGCCGTTCGACGAAGCGCGCATGCAGGGTCGCGTGGTGCGCACGATCGTCGGCGGCCGCACCGTCTACGATTACGTATAGACCGATGCCGGAAGATCTCGTCGTTCCCGCAGTCGCATTGTTCGTCGGCTATCTGCTCGGCGCGATCCCGTTCGGCCTGTTGCTGACCTGGATCACGGGCGGCCCGGACCTGCGCTCGATCGGTTCCGGAAATATCGGCGCGACCAACGTGCTTCGCACCGGGCGCAAGGGCTTGGCCGCGGCAACGCTTCTCCTGGACATGCTGAAGGGGACCGCTGCCGTCTTGCTGGCGCTCCACTTTGGCGGGGCGGGGGCCGGCGCCTATGCCGCGGTCGGCGCGTTCCTCGGTCACCTGTTTCCGGTCTGGCTCGGATTTAAGGGCGGCAAGGGCGTCGCGACCTATATCGGTATTCTGATCGGCCTTGCCTGGCCGGTCGCAGTAATCTTCTGCGCGGTCTGGCTCGCCACCGCCGCGATGTTTCGCTACTCATCGCTATCGGCACTGGTCGCGAGCGCGACGGTTCCGGTTTTCTTCTGGTTTATCGGCGCACCGTTTCAGGCCGGCCTGTTTCTCGCGCTGACCGGACTGCTCTGGTACATGCACCGGGAAAACATCAAACGCCTGATGGCCGGTACCGAGAGCCGGATTGGCCAAAAATCCTGATCCCGTCAAAGTTGTCGCGCGCCGCGCGCTTTGACATGCTCGCTCCGCAGTCCGGGGATGGCGATGACCGAGCGTGGCGTCAGGCTCACCGACGAACAGCGGCTTGACTGGCTGCGCCTCATCCGCACGCCGAACGTCGGCCCACGCACCTTTCGCGAACTGGTCAATCATTTCGGCGGCGCGCGAGGCGCGCTCGAGGCGCTGCCCGGTCTCGCCCGCCGTGGCGGCGCGTCGGTCCGCATCTATTCCCACTCTGACGCCGAGCGAGAATATGCGGCGGCGAAAAGCTGCGGCGCACGGTTCGTCGGGCTCGGCGAACCCGACTACCCCCATTGGCTTCAGGCGCTCGACGACGCGCCGCCGCTCAACGCGCTACGCGGGATCGACGATGTCTTTGCCCTGCCCCCGGTT
>JBFWZV010000065.1:0-17484 GCA_050184975.1 Pseudolabrys sp.
GCGCCGCGCCATGTTTTCGATCGCCTGGTTGACCTCGGACTCGCCAACCTCGAGTCCGTAGCGTTTGGCGATGAAAATCTTCAGGCGGTCGTCGATCAGGAGATCGATGACTTCCTGTCGGTTCGGAGTCTTGCGTGTGGTCAGTCGCTCGAATTTGGCCCGCTGCTCGATATCGAGGGCGGTAATCGGTGAGCCATTGACCATGACGACGATCTGCGCACGGGCAGGGCTCGACGGCGTTGCAAATGCGGCGATTGCGGCCGCCGCAAATACGAGGCCGTGGATGCAAAGAGTTCTGGCGCTGATGTTCGGCATCTTTTGTTCCGTTCCGAATTCCGGCGTCGTAACAGTTCGACGGATTGCGCCCCTGAAATTCGTCGAGCCTGCCGGCTAATAGCGATAGATCGAATTCGCCGAGCTTGTGCTTTGCGATACTGCGCTGCCGCCCAAGGTGCGGAAATTGAGTTGCAGCATGACCGTGTTGACACGCCTCGGATTGTTGCCATTCACATCATACGAATAGCTGGTCGCGAAGTTGAGTGCCAGGATGACGCAGTCGTCGATATAGCCAAATCCGATCGCGGTCGAATTGAATTTCTCCGCGTTGACGTCGTACAGCAGCGATCCGTACGCCATCCAGTTCTCAGTCAGCTTGTAGCGCGCCGAGCCGAGCAGGCCCTGCCGGCGGGTCAGGAACCCGAGCGCGGGCTGCGCCGCATAGTCGCCATACATCAACGACACCGACCAACGATCGAAGTTGGCGCGTGCCTCAAGTTCCATGCGCTGAACGTCGAACGAGCCGTTGTCGAAGCGGAAGCGTGAGCTGAACAAGTAGGTCTGGCTCGGCTGCAGCGTGAACCGCGCGACGTAGTCGGACACATTGCTGTCGACACCGCTCTGCAGCGAGGAATTCGTCAAATCCGCCTGCGCAAACGAATTACGTCCGAACAGGTGATAGGACTGGCCGAACATCGCGGTGAAGGCGCCGCCCGCATTGGCTTGAGCCGAATACTGCACTGCGACGTTCGCGCGGCCGCCGCCCTCGGCGCGATCCCAACCCGAGAACTTGTCGACTCTGAGCAGGTTGGAGTCGTCGAAGGTGAAACTTTGCGCGTCCTCGTTCGGCCAGCGTCCAATCTGACCTTCATCGGGCCGCGCGATGACCTGGGCGATCGGCTCGACGGTCTGGGTGCCCCATGACTGAACGTTGATGAACGGATAGCGATATTCAACGCCAACCGTCGGCATGGCGCGCACCAGCGTGGTCTCGCCGGTGGAAAGGTAGTTGGAAACGCCGACTTCGTTGTCGGTCGAGCGCACCGAGGTGTCGACACGTACCGACGCGAACGGCGTGAACATCTGCCCATGGGAGTCGACGATGGTCTTCTTCCATTTCGTCTCGGTGGAGAAACGGTTGTAGTTCCCCGGAACGCCACGCAGCAGGCAGTTGTTCGATCGCTTGACCGCGGGATCGGCGGTCTGACTGCACGCGCCGGACGTCGCTGCAAAGGACGAGATCGCGTCGAAGTCGGCGTTCTGGCGGGTGATGCTGACGAAATTGAAGCGGTGACTGAGCTCGCCACCGAGGATCGGATAGTTGTGGGTGTAGTTGTAATCGATGACCGGGTGAATCACCGGTAACTGCTTCTGGGTATCGGCGTTCGAGAAGCCATAGTAGTGGATGGTGCGAGCATCGAAGAAGCTGCGATTGCCCATCCCGGTAATATAGGCTTGTGACACCGCTTCAGAGAGTCCGGGCAGGCCAAGTTTGGTCGGATCGGTGCCGCCGCGGTAAGCTGACAGGCTCGGCTTGTAGTCCTGCAGGTAGGAGCGATCGCTCATCAGGATGCCCTGCCAGCCCCATACCCACTGATCGTTGAGTGCGAAGCGGCCGGTGCTTTCGACGGCGCCGCGGTTGTTCCGGTGGCCGGGTGCGCCGGCTGCGAAATAGTCCTTGTCGAACTGATTGATACCGGAGGCGCGGATATTGTAGCTGCCATTCTCCAACCGGTGGCGAAACTCACCCTGCAGCAGGACGCCCTGCTTGCTCGTAATCATCGGTGCGAAGGTGACGTCATAGTTCGGCGCCAGGGCCCAGAAGTACGGAACTTCAACTGCTGCGCCGTAGATCGAGCTGGCGCGGATGGCCGGGACCAGAAACCCGGTCTTGCGTTTCACGGTGGGGTCGGGCGCCGAGAAGTAAGGGAAGTAGGCGATCGGAAATCCCCAAAGCTCGAACCGCGCGGATTCGAAATACATCATCTTCTCGCCCTGATCGTGGATGATCCGGGCGGACCTGACCTGCCAGAGCGGCGGTTTTTTCGGGTCGTCTTTGCAGGGTTCGCAGGCGGTGTAGACGCCGCTTTCGAACACGGTGAAGTTTCCGGCCGACCGGTTCGCGCGCGTCGCCGCCATGCGGGTGCGATCGGGAGTCTCGACATGCAAAGAGTCGACGAAACCGTCGCGGAAGTTTTCGTTCAGGTCGAGCGTCGTCGCATTGGTGATGTTGCCGCCTTCATCGATCAGTTTGACCTGACCTTCGGCATGGAGACGCTTCGTCTTCTCGTCGTAGACGACGCGGTCGGCTTGCAGCGTCGATCCTTGATAGAAAATCTGCACGTTGCCGACCGCGGCGACGCGATGATTGACATAGTCGTAGTCGATGCGGTCGGCCTGAACCAACATCTGGTCCTGGCCGCCTTTCTGCGGCAAGCGCGGCCGCGGCGCCTGCTTGGGCGGGTTCGGGAAATTCAGCAGTTGGGCATCGGCCGTCGTCGTCGGCACCACCGGCGCCAGCGCAACGATCGACAACGCAACGATAAGGAAAAGCAGGCGGGCAAGGCCGCCGGCGACCGGACGAGCGGTCGGCAACCTGACCATTACCCGTCCTCCTGGTACAGCAACGCCACGAACCCGGTTACTCCGCCGATGAACGCAGGAAACCAAGCTGCTGCAACCGGGTGCATCAGCTCGGCTTTCGCCATGTCTTCAGTAATTTTCGACAAGACGTAAAGCATAAAACCGGCCAAAATGCCACCTAAAACCATCTTTTGGACGCCGCCGAAGCGGAAAAACCGTAAACTGACCGCAGCGGCAAGAATAACCATCGCTGCCAGCAAGAATGGACGGGACAACAACTTCTGAAATTGCAGCCGATAGCCTGCGGCCACGAGGCCGGCGCGTTCGGCGATGGTGATATACTCCGGCAAATCCCAAAACGGGACGGTTTCCGGCGTCGCAAAGCTCTCGCGCACTTGCTCCGGGGTCAGGCTGGTCGGCAGCGGCATCGTTGCGACGCTGCGCGGTGCCTGCCCCTGCTGGAAGATCCGGGCATCGGAGACTTGCCAGGCCGATGGGCCGAGCACTGCGGACTTCGCCTGAATTCGTTCTTTGAAGCGTCCGTCGGTTCCGAACGTAAAGATCGTGACGCCACTCAGTTCGACGCCCTGATTTCGGCTGGAGCGGGCGCTGATAATCGACTCGCCGCTGTCGGTGCGCTGGCGGATCCAGAACAGTCCGCCGACCTCGCGCGAGTTCGAGTTATCGCCGAAAATGCTGGCCTCGAGGCGCTTGGCCTGCTCCTGCATGATCGCGGAGATCGGATTGTAGATCGCCGTCGCGAGAATCCCGAGCGCGAAGGCGACGAAGACCGCCGGCGCGACGAATTGCCAGGCGGAGACGCCCGCGGCGCGCGCAATGACCAGTTCCAGCCGGCGCGACAGGTTGAGATAGCAGGACATTGCGCC
This sequence comes from Pseudolabrys sp., assembly GCA_050184975.1. Classification (GTDB taxonomy): domain Bacteria; phylum Pseudomonadota; class Alphaproteobacteria; order Rhizobiales; family Xanthobacteraceae; genus Pseudolabrys. Next base: position 3,747 of record JBFWZV010000065.1, read on the forward strand.
GATCAGCACGCAAAACGGCATCAGCCGCTCGGTGAGTTGCGGGATGCGGTAGATGGACGTCTTGACGATCACGAGCGCGGAGACGCCGGGAATATCGGAGGCGCGGCGGGCCAGCTCCACATAGTCGATCAGTGCTGCGAGGGAGAAGATTCCCGCAAACACGATCAGGACGGCGCTCAGAAAGCGCAGGCCGAAGTATCTTGCGAGTACGCCTCCGGTCATCGTCATTCTGGCCTAGGAGGTTGCATAACGCCGCGACAGTCGTTCGGCGAGCTTCGCCGCGCCATCGACGATAAACGTGGGCGGCTCGATCACCACGCCGCGGGCGATCACGACGAGACCGACACCGATCGTTCCGGCGACGGCGACGTACTGAACGGCGAGTAACACCGGGACATTGGCGCCGAACACAGTCGATACGAATCCGATCATCCGCAATAGTGCCATGGCGCTTACCGCGCCGATGATCGACAAGGTCCGGTTTTGCCGTGTCGTTCGCGGCGACCCAAGATAGGCGAAAGCGATGATCGCGAACGCGAACGGATAGAACGGTTGCATGATGCGGTCGAATAACTCGGCGCGGAACAGGCCGGGCTGTTCGTTCAGCAAGGGGTCGGCGGGGTCTGGAAACAGCAGCTGCCAGAGATAGCGTTCCCGCAGCGAATAACGGATCTTCACCGGGCCGCCGGAAAACCGCGACAGGTCGATCGCGTAGCGATCGAAGACGACGGTGCTCGGTTCGCGATTGGTGGCCTCGTAGCGCTGGATGGTGCCGGTGCGCAGCACCAGGAAGGTGCCGGACTCGTTGTCGAGGACGCTGCCGGAGTCGGCGATAATGGTCGACCGCTCCGCGGCATTGCGGCGGTCGTCCATCAGAACTCCGAGCAGCTCTCCGCTCGGCGAGCGCGCGCGAATATGGAACGTTACGCCGCCCTCGACCGTGACAAAGCGCCCGGGCTTGACGATATTGCTGACGAGATTGGCGCGGACCTCGACGATGCGGTCGCGCAGCGTCCGCAAACTTTTCGCCGACAGATAGGTTGTGAGCGCGATCATCAGCAACGACACAACGGTTGCGACCGCGATATAGGCCCGAAACACCTGCCAAGGCGTCATGCCGGCGGCCGACATCACGATGATTTCGGAATCCGCCGACAGCTTGTTGAGCGTATGCGTCATCGCGATGAACAGCGCGACGGGCGCGATCAGCAGTACCAGCGATGGCATGATCATGACCGTGATGCTGACGAAGGACAGCACCGACTGGCCCTGATTGGTGACAAGGTCGATATCGCGCAACGCCTGCGTGAGCCAGATCAGCCCGGTCAGGCAGATCGTGATGGTCAGGAACGCACCGAATGTCGTGCGAAAAATGTAGCGGCTGATCGAGCCCATCCGCTCCGACGTCCCCCAAACGCGTCCGGCCGGAAGGCCCGATTTCCCCATCGGTTCCGGCACTTGCAAGGTAAACCGAACCCCACTTACCGGTCACTTGATCTCGCGACAAAATGGCCGCCGAAAGGCAAAGCCATTGAATATGAACAATAATTTCTTAATCGCCAGGCGCGGCGACGGGCCGGGGGAGGCCGATTCCCGCGGTTCGCGGGCTTTCAGTCGGTCTTTGGCCGACTCAGCCGCAGAATCCAGGCGGTCGGACCATAATTGTCTTGGAAATCCGCGCCGGCCGACTTTGCAGCCGGGCAATGCGGGGGCCATATGGGACGGGTCGGCGATGCCCCGACTGTGATCCCTCAGGAGAAGTTTCCGCAATGTCAGGTGCCCTCAGGCTTGGATTTGTCCCATTCCCGGCGACGACCAAGGGTGTGCTTGTGCTGTTCTGCGACGATACGCTCAAGCTCGGTCCGGCGAGCCGCAAGGCGATCAGTGCCGCCGGCAATCTGGTCGAACGGGCGGCGAAAGCGGAGCGCTTCACCGGCAAGAGCGGCTCGGCGCTCGAACTGCCGGTGCCGGAAAGGCTGGGCCTCGCCCGGCTGATCGTGATCGGGACCGGCAAGGCCGCAGACCGCAAGCCGACCGATCCGTTGAAGCTCGGCGGTATCGCGATGGGGAAAATCCCGTCGTCGGCGACCGATGTTGTCGTCATTGCCGAACTGCCGGACGGCGCGATGAAAGCCGATCAGGCCGCCGATCTCGCGATGGGTCTGAAGCTGCGCAATTACCGGTTCGATCGCTACAAGACTAAACGCAAGGACGACGACAAGCCTGCCGACAAGAAAGTCTTGGTTGCGGTTACGGACGTCGCGGCCGCGCGCAAGGCGTTCGCGTCACGCGACGTAATCGCCGACGGCGTCATCGTCGCGCGCGACCTCGTCAACGAGCCGGCCAACGTTCTCTACCCGGAGGAGTTTGCGCGGCGCGCGACGGCATTGCGCAAGCTCAAGGTCGGCGTCGAGGTTCTCGATGTCGCTGCGATGCGCAAGCTCGGCATGCATGCCTTGCTCGGCGTCGGCCAGGGTTCCGCGCATGACAGCCGCCTCGTCGTGATGCGCTGGAACGGCGGCAAGAAATCGGAAGCTCCGGTCGCGTTCGTCGGCAAAGGCGTTTGTTTCGATACCGGTGGGGTCTCGATCAAGCCGGCGGGCGGCATGGAGGACATGAAGGGCGACATGGCAGGCGCGGCCTGCGTGGTCGGCCTGATGCATGCGCTTGCCGCGCGCAAGGCGCGTGTCAACGCGGTCGGCGTGATCGGTATTGTCGAGAACGCGGTCGACGGCAATGCGCAGCGGCCCGGCGATATCGTCACATCGATGTCCGGCCAAACCATCGAGGTCATCAACACCGATGCGGAAGGCCGCCTCGTGCTCGCCGATGCGCTCTGGTATACGGCGAAGAAGTTCAGGCCGAAATTCATGGTCAATCTGGCGACGCTGACCGGCGCGATCATCGTCGCGCTCGGTCACGAAAACGCCGGTCTCTTCAGCAACGACGAAACCCTTGCCGGACGCCTCATCAAGTGCGGCTTGGCGACCAGCGAACCGGTCTGGCGGATGCCGCTCTCGGCCGAATACGACAAGCTGATCGATTCAAAATTCGCCGATGTGAAGAACACCGGTTCGGGGCGCTGGGCGGGCGCGATTACCGCCGCTCAGTTCCTGCAGCGCTTCGTCGCCGACAAGACGCCGTGGGCGCATCTCGACATCGCCGGCACCGGTTTCGACTCCCGTCAGAGCGACATCAACAAGAGCTGGGGGTCCGGCTGGGGCGTGCGGCTGCTCGACCGGCTGGTCGCCGACCACTACGAGCGATAGGCGTGCGACGATGACCGAGGTGTTGTTCTATCACCTGCAGGGTCAGAAGCCGGAGAACGTGCTGCCTCCGCTGCTCGAAAAGTCGCTGCAACGCGGCTGGCGCGTCGTGGTGCAGGGTGCATCCGAGGAACGTATCGACGCGCTTGACGCGCATCTTTGGACCTATCGTGACGACGGCTTCCTGCCGCACGGAACCTGGCGTGACGGCGAGGCGGCAATGCAGCCGGTATTGCTGACCATCAACGACGGCAACCCGAACGCCGCCACGGTCCGGTTTCTCATCGACGGCGCCGCTGTGCCCGAGGATGCCGAAGCCTATGAGCGCATTGTCCTGATCTTCGACGGCGACGATGACGACGCGGTTGCCTCCGCGCGTGCGCGCTGGAGCGAAGCGAAGGCCAAGGGTTTTGAAGCGACCTATTGGCAGCCGGACGAGCAGGGACGCTGGCAGCGCAAAGCCTGAGCACGCTTTGTCGGCCAATGACCGATAATCTGGCGCGATGACCGACTCTCGCATTGGCCGACCATGGTCGGCGGCCTTGCTGATGCCTTTTTACCGGCGCAAAATCCTGTAGACTTGGCAACTGGATAGACCAAGACCGGGGTGGCGTTGTGGGTGTTCGACGGATGAGCAGAACGGTGACCGCCGTCGCTCTTGCTGCAGCAGTTGCGGGCTGCGCGGGGGCGGGGGAGTCGCTGTCGCAATTCAAGATGTCCAGCGCGACTGACTTGTTCACAATCAAGGCGCCGGACTCGTCTGTGCTTCCTGCCGAGGACGCCGGCCTCGGCCGCCGCGGGGCGGTTGCCGCCGAACAACTGGTCGACGCCGGCGGCCGTTGCGTTGCCGATGCGCCCACCGGCACCGATGGTCAGGCGGGCGTCGAGGCAACCGCGTCGCCGATCGCGGGAAGCGCGCCGGCGGCCCCGTCAACTCCTGCGGCTCCGGTCGCAGCGAACCCCGCCGACCCGTCGCTGCCGCCGCTGATTGGCGGCGTCGGTCTCGGCATGACGGAGTGCGAGGTGGTGCGCCGGGCCGGGCAACCGACCAATGTGACGATCAGCGCCGACGCCAACAACGACCGGCTCGCGGTGCTGACCTATCTCGGTGGCAATTTTCCCGGCATTTACCGGTTCGCGGCCGGCCGCTTGAAGGTGATCGACCGCGCGCCGGAACCGCCGAAACCTGAAAGGCCGGTTCGCCGCGCCCGCAAAAAGACGGCGACGCGTTAGCGGTCGGTCGCGGTCAAGTGTTTGCCGCCTCGTAGGCCTCGCTGGCGGCAATCCATTCTTCTTCGGCCGCGGTCAGTGCCGCCACGTGATCGGCGCGTTGCTTGGACAGCGCGCCCGCCTTGGCCGGATCACCGGCGAACAGGCTGCCGTCCGCGAGCGTTGCATCGATCGTCGCGATCGCCTGTGTGAGCGCCTTCATTCGTGTCTCGACGGCGGTGACGCGCTGGCGTAGCGGCGCGGTCTCGGCACGCTTGGCCGCTGCTGCCCGCCGCAGTTCGGCGCGATCCGGCCCTGTCGTTGACTTCTCCTTCCCGGTCTTGCCGTCGTCCTGACTGCGCTCGACCAGAATCTGCCGCCGATAGTCGTCGAGATCGCCGTCGAATGCGCGCACGGTGCCGTTCGCCACCAGCCACAGCCGGTCGGCGCAGGCGTCGAGCAGATGCCGGTCGTGCGAGACCAGGATGACGGCGCCTGCGAATTCGTTGATCGCTTCGATCAGCGCGGCGCGGCTGTCGATGTCGAGATGGTTGGTCGGTTCGTCGAGGATCAGCAGGTGCGGGCCATGAAAGGTCGCGAGGCCGAGCAGCAGCCGCGCCTTTTCGCCGCCCGACAGTCGGGCGACTTCGGTGTCGGCGGTCGCGCCCGAAAATCCGATCGCACCGGCGCGGGCGCGCACGGACGCCTCCGTTGCGTCGGGCATCAGCTTCCGCAGGTGCGTGTAGGGCGTCCCGGTCGGCTCGAGTTCGTCAAGCTGATGCTGGGCGAAATATGCGATGCGAATCTTGTCGGCGCGGATGACCGTTCCCGCCATCGGCGCCAGCCGGTCAGCGATCACCTTGACCAGCGTCGACTTGCCGTTGCCGTTGGCGCCGATCAATGCGATGCGGTCATCGTCGTCGACGCGCAGCGTCAGGCCACGCAAGACAGGGTTGCCGGGCTCGTAGCCGGCTGCGACGCCATCAATGGCGACGATCGGCGGCGACAACAGCTTGTCGGGCGACGGGATGTCGATCGGCCGTGCGTCATCCACGATATCGACCGCAATCGGCTGAAGTTTCGCCAGCATCTTGAGGCGCGACTGAGCCTGCCGAGCTTTGGTCGCCTTGGCGCGAAAGCGATCGACGAATGCCTGTAGATGTTTGCGCCGCGCGTCCTGTTTCTTGACGAGCTTCTGGTCGAGCGCGATGCGCTCGTTGCGCGCCTTCTCGAACGCCGTATAGCCACCGCGATAAAGCGTGAGCCGGCGATTTTCGAGCGCGAGAATGTGATCGACCGACGTATCGAGCAGGTCGCGGTCGTGGCTGATGACGATCAGGGAATGCGGATAGCGCGCAAGATGGTCCTGCAGCCACAGCGTGCCTTCGAGGTCGAGATAGTTGGTCGGCTCGTCGAGCAGCAGCAGATCCGGCTGGGCAAACAGAACGGCCGCGAGCGCGACGCGCATGCGCCAGCCGCCGGAGAACTCCGAGCAAGGGCGTTGCTGATCCGCGGCCGAGAAGCCGAGGCCGGACAGGATCGATGCCGCGCGCGCCGGCGCCGCATAGGCGCCAATGTCCGCGAGCCGCGTCTGGATGTCGGCGATACGGTGCGGGTCGGTCGCGGTCTCGGCTTCCCCCAGCAGGGCGGTGCGCTCGGGATCGGCCCGCAACACGATATCAATCAGTTTATCGGGACCGCCGGGGGCCTCCTGAGCCAGCCGGCCGAGCCGCCAGCGTGGCGGTATCGTGACATGGCCTTGCTCCGATGGATGGTCGCCGGCGATCACGCCGAACAGGGTCGTTTTGCCGCTGCCGTTGCGGCCAATCAGGCCGACGCGGGCGCCTGGCGGCACCTGCGCCGAGGACCGTTCCAACAGCAGGCGGCCGGCCACGCGCACGGTCAGGTCGTCGATCGTCAGCATGCGTGAGGTTCTGGCCGATGCATCAAGGCGTTGCAAGGCGGCAGGCGGACCGGCCCGACCGCTTGCCGCCCAACCGGGCCGCCGCTATAAGCCCGCACGCACTTCGTTATTTGCGATGCAGGGACAGGGTCGATGGCCATCGAGCGTACGTTTTCTATCATCAAGCCGGACGCAACCGCGCGAAATCTTACCGGCGCAATCAACGCCATGATCGAGCAGGCCGGGCTGCGCATTATCGGGCAGCGGCGCATGCGGATCAGCCGCGACCAGGCCAAGCGGTTCTACGCCGTCCACAAAGAGCGGCCGTTCTTCGCCGAACTGGTCGACTTCATGGTGTCGGGCCCGGTCGTCGTGCAGGTGCTGGAAGGCGAGAACGCCATCGCCAAGTACCGTGAGATCATGGGCGCCACCGATCCGGCCAAGGCCGCGCCGGGCACCATCCGCAAGGTTCACGCGAAGTCGATCGGCGAGAACTCGGTGCATGGGTCGGATGCTCCCGACACGGCGGCGCGCGAAATCGCGCAGTTCTTTTCGGAGAATGATATCGTCAACTGAGCGGTGACAATCGGCTGGAGTTGCGGCCGGTTTGGCCGGTACATCGTCGATTGAGTTTGGGACACTCACGGCCCGGCCACTGGTCCGGGCCGGATGCAATAGAAGGCTCGCAAACGAACGAGCGTATGGCCGATCGATCGGCCGCTGCAACGGGGACGAAACGTGGACTTCCTTTTTGAGAATCTGTTGCATGCGCCGTTCTGGGTCGCGGCTGCGCAAATCATCGGCGTCAACATCATTCTGTCGGGCGACAATGCGGTCGTGATCGCGCTCGCCTGCATGCACCTGCCGCCGAAGCAGCGGCTGTGGGGCATGATCCTGGGCGCCGGCGTCGCCGTCTTGTTGCGCGTCGTCTTCACGCTCGTCGTCTCGCAGGCGATGGAATATCCCGCGCTCAAATTCGTCGGTGGTGTTTTGCTGCTCTGGGTTGCGGTGAAGCTCGTGGTTCCCGAAGATGCCGAGGGCGATTCCGTCGAGGCGGCCGAAACCTTGTGGCGCGCAGTGCGCATCGTCGCCATCGCCGACATTGTCATGAGCCTCGACAACGTCATTGCGATTGCGGCGTCGGCGGAGACCGCGGCCGCGCGTGTCGATCTCGCCCATGCCGCGGCGATCAAGACGACGCTCATCGTGTTCGGTCTAGCGACCAGCATTCCGCTGATCGTCGCCGGCAGCGCCATGCTCATGGCGCTGTTGCAGCGATATCCGGTCCTGGTCTGGGCCGGTGGCGCGCTGCTCGGCTGGGTCGCAGGCGACATCATGGTCAAGGACAACGTCCTGCTCTATGCGTTCTCGCAGGACGTGATCGACGCCATTCATCATTTCCATATCGGGCCGCTGACGCTCAACCTTGCGGCGGTGGCCGGCGCGGTATTCGTGGTCTCGTTTGGATGGTGGATGGCGCACGCGCGGCGCGAGGCCAAGAGCGAGATCTAGCGCGAAGACTGGCGAGAAATCTGGCGCGGACCCCTGGATACACCGCGTCATTGGAGAGGCGATGAACCGGGCGGTTCGGGACATCAAGCCGGTGCGGGTCGGTCATTCCGTCTGTCCGCACGATTGCCCGTCGACCTGCGCGCTCGACGTCGACATTCTCGATGATCACACCATCGGCCGAATCCGTGGCGCACCGGACAATGACTACACGCTGGGCGTCATCTGCGGAAAGGTCGCGCGCTATGCGGAGCGCGAGCATCATCCGGGCCGGCTGCTGACGCCACTCAAGCGTCGGGGCGAGAAGGGCGCCGGCGAGTTCACGCCGATCACGTGGGACGACGCGCTCGATCTGGTCGCTGAAAAATTTCTTGCCGCCGAGCGGCAGTACGGCCCCGAGGCGGTGTGGCCCTACTACTACGCCGGCACCATGGGCCTCGTGATGCGCGACGGCATCAACCGGCTGCGCCACGCCAAACGCTATTCCGGCTTTCACTCGACCATCTGCGTGACGCTGTCCTACACCGGCTATGCCGCCGGTACCGGGCGCGTCGCCGGGCCCGATCCGCGCGAGATGGCGAAGTCCGATCTTGTGGTGATCTGGGGCACCAATCCGGTCAACACCCAGGTTAACGTGATGACTCACGCGACACGCGCCCGCAAGGAGCGCGGTGCCAAGATTGCCGCGGTCGACGTCTACATGAACGGCACCATGAAACAGGCCGACCTGCCGGTGCTGATCCGTCCCGGCACCGACGGTGCGCTTGCCTGTGCGGTGATGCACTGCTTGTTCCGCGACGGCAAGGCGGACTGGGACTATCTCGAACGTTACAGCGACGCGCCGCGCGAGCTTGAGGCGCATGTGCGTGGCCGCGGTCCGGTCTGGGCGTCGGCGATCACCGGCGCGCCGGTCGAAACCATCGAGGATTTCGCGCGCCTGATCGGCGAGCGCAAGCGTGCGTATTTCCGGCTCGGTTACGGGTTCTCGCGCTCGCGGAACGGTGCGGCCAACATGCATGCGGCAAGCTGCATCCCGACCGTCACCGGTGCCTGGCAGCTCGAAGGTGGCGGCGCCTTCCACATCAACGCCGACATCTATCACTGGGACAAGACGATGATCGAAGGCCTCGACATGCGCGACACGTCGGTTCGCATGCTCGATCAGTCGCGGGTCGGCGCGATCCTGACCGGCGATCGCACGGCGTTGCGCAATGGTCCGCCGGTGATTGCGATGCTGATCCAGAACACCAATCCGGTCTCGGTTGCGCCCGACCAGACGCTGGTGAAGGCCGGCTTTGCGCGGGAGGATCTGTTCGTCTGCGTTCACGAGCAGTTCATGACCGAGACGGCCAAAATGGCCGATCTGGTTCTGCCGGCGACGACGTTCCTCGAGCACGACGACGTCTACCAGGGCGGCGGTCACCAATACATTCAGCTCGGGCCGAAGCTGATCGAGCCGCCGGGCGAGTGCCGTTCTAACCATGAGGTCCTTCAGGGCCTCGCACAGCGGCTTGGCGTCTCGCATCCCGGCTTCGCGATGTCGCCGCGCGAACTGATCGACTGGACACTCCGGAAGTCCGGCTGGGGCACGCTGGAGGCGCTTGAGACGAAGCGCTGGATCGACTGCCAGCCGTCGTTCGAGCACGCGCATTATCTCGACGGCTTTGCCTGGCCGGACAAGAAATTCCGCTTCAAGCCGGATTGGCCAAACGTGCCGTTCCGGTCGCGCGTCCATGGCGGGCCGATTGACGCGATGCCGGCGCTGCCGGACCATTGGGCGGTGATCGAGGAGGCGGACACCGAGCATCCGTTCCGGCTCGCGACGTCGCCGGCGCGGGGCTTCCTCAACAGCACCTTCAACGAGACACCGACCTCGCTGAAGAACGAGGGGCGGCCGACCGTGATGATGCATCCCGCGGATGCCGCTGCGCTGGGTCTTGCCGATGGCGATGCAGTCATTCTGGGCAACCGGCGCGGCGAGGTACGGCTGCAGTTGCGACTGTTCGAGGGCGTTCGGTGCGGCGTGCTGATCGCGGAGTCGATCTGGCCCAACGATGCCTATCCGGACGGCAAGGGCATCAATACGCTGACCGGCGCCGACGAGGCCGCGCCTTATGGCGGCGCGGCCTTCCACGACAACAAGGTCTGGGTGCAGCGGGCGACGGCCTGATTGTCACGCCGCCGCTTTTTCGCGGTCCGGCGTTTCTTCGGGGTAGAAGCGCGCATTCATGCGTGTGACGTAGCGGCGGATGTTGTCATGGCGCTCGGCGGCGTCCCGCAGCGGCGTGTCGAACAGCGGGCAGAGCGCCATGGCCATGAAGGCGAACACGGTGGCGTCGACGCCGAGCGGTTCGCTGCCCATGAAGAACGGCTTGCCGCCGAGATAGTCGGCGACCGAGTCGATGGCCTTGATGCCGAGCCGACGTCGTTCGGGAAAGCTGTGCCGGCCGGTGCCCTGTCCGTAGAGATTTCGGCGGACACTGCGACGGATCATCGTGACGACGAGGGGACGCAGCGGCGCCGGCACAGACCGGAAGAACCGCGCCGGCCCCTTGTCGAAGTTGTCGTCGATCATCCAGCGCTCCGAGACGCCGACCCAATAGAGATTGTCCTCGAGCATCTTCTCGAAGGCCCAGGCGATGGCGCGCTGGTCGGGGTCGAGACCGCGGTCGAAATCGACTCCATACTTCTTTTCGAGGTGCCAGCGGATGAAGGTCGAGTCTGGAATCAATTCGCCATCGTCGGCAATGTAGGGCAGCTTGCCTTTGGGTGCCCTTTTGAAGCCTCCGGTATCGGTTCGATAGGGCAGGCCGCTCATTTTGAGCAGCACATCGGCCTTGGTCACAAACGGGCTGGGGTCGGGCAAACCGAATGCCGGACCAAAGCTGTACAGCGTCATCATCGGGAATTCTCCATCGGCGGAATGCCGACACATCCGGGCTTGCTCTACCGCCATGCTGCTGACAGCATGGTGGCAGTAGCATGGCAGTAGGTTCTCGCCCCGAATTGGTATCCCGATGCGCCGCGCCGACCGTATTCTCCGATTGTTGCAGGCTCTCCGTCGTCACCGCCGGCCGGTGACGGCGCAGACTCTCGCCGACGAACTTGAGGTGTCGCTCCGGACTGTCTACCGCGACATGGCCGCGTTACAGGCCGAGCGGGTGCCGGTGCGCGGCGAAGCCGGCATCGGCTATGTGCTCGACGAGGGTTACGACCTGCCGCCGATGATGTTCGACCCGGCGGAGATCGAAGCGATTATCCTCGGCCTGCGTTGGGTCGAACGCCGCGGTGATACCGAACTTGTCAAGGCGGCGCGTGATGTGGTCGCCAAGGTCGGCACTGTTCTGCCGGCGCGGCTGCGGCCGCTTCTGTTTGATGCCGGACTGTTGGTGCCGCCGTTCGCGCCGCTCCCGGCGGAAGTGTTCAATCTCGCCGAGGTTCGCGCCGCTATCCGTCTCGGCCGCAAGCTGCACATCGACTATGTGGACGAGAAGGAGCGTGCGACCGTGCGTACGATCTGGCCGATCGCGATCGCTTATTTTGAGAAAGTACGTCTGCTGATCGCCTGGTGCGAATTGCGGCAAGGCTTTCGACACTTCCGCGCCGACCGTGTCCGCCGGCTCGCGGTGCTCGACACCGGCTATCCCACACGCCGCGCTGTGCTGATGAAGCAGTGGCAGGACGAGATGCGTCGCGAGGCGCCGGTGTGTGTCGCCGACGCGGTCGCTTGACTGTCAGCCGGCCTCCGGCACGATCAGAGCACCGTCGCGCGGAGAGACGGCGGAAATCGTGCAGCGACCGTCGCGTATCCTGACCCGGCCTTCGGCGACCAGCTTCAACGCCAACGGATAGATGCGGTGCTCGACCGCGAGTACGCGGGCGGCGAGTGTCGCCGGGGTATCGTCGTCGTGAACCGGCACCGCGCCCTGGGCGATGATCGGCCCGGCATCCATCTCCGGAACAACAAAGTGAACGGTGGCGCCGTGGATCTTCACGCCGGCCGCAAGCGCATGGTCATGCGTGTCGAGGCCGCGGAACGACGGTAGCAAGGCGGGGTGGATATTGATGAGGCGGCCGTCCCAGCGTGCCACGAAGCCCGGCGTCAACAGGCGCATGAACCCGGCAAGGCAGACGAGATCGATTTTGTGACGCTCGATCGCGGCCTGCAGCTCGCGTTCGAATGCTTCGCGGTCCTTGCCGTACGTCTTGTGGTCGACGATTTCGGTCGCAATGCCGTTGGATTTTGCGACCGCAAGCCCGCCCGCATCCGGGCGGTTTGAAATCACGACCGCCATCTCGGCGGGGTAATCCGCTTGCTTGGCTGCCGCGATCAACGCCGTCATGTTGGAGCCGCGGCCTGAAATCAGTACGGCGACGCGCTTGCGGCTCATCGGTCACCCCGCCAGATCGAGCTGACCCGCATAGGTCACGTGCGGTTCGCTCGATGATGTCGTGACCTCGCCGATGATAACGGCCTGTTCGCCGGCCGCCTCGAACGATGCGCGAACGGCCTCGGCATCTCTTGCCGCCGCGACCGCAATCATGCCGATGCCGCAATTGAACGTTCGCAGCATTTCGTTTTGTGCGATGCCGCCTTCGCGTGCAAGCCACTTGAACACCGGCAGCACCGGCACCTTGGCAAGATCGATCCGCGCGCCGCAGCCGTCCGGCAGCACACGCGGGATGTTGTCTGGAAAGCCGCCGCCGGTGATATGACAGAGGGCCTTGACCGCCTTGGTACCGCGGATCGCGGCGAGGCACGACTTCACGTAAATGCGGGTCGGCGTCAACATCGCTTCGCCGAGTGTGGCAACTTGCGTCTTGCCGGCGGCGAAGGGCGCAGCCGCGTCCCATGCGAGTCCGGATTTCTCGACGACCTTGCGCACCAGCGAGTAGCCATTCGAATGCACGCCGGACGATGCAAGCCCGATCATGACGTCGCCGGCCGCGATATCCTGCCGCGGCAGCAATTCGCCGCGCTCCGCCGCGCCGACCGCGAAGCCGGCAAGGTCGTAGTCTTCGCCGCTATAAAGGCCTGGCATTTCGGCGGTCTCGCCGCCGATCAGGGCGCAGCCGGCGTCGCGACATCCGGCCGCAATGCCTTCGACCACAGCGGCGCCCATTTTGGGGTCAAGTCTGCCGCAGGCAAAGTAATCGAGAAAGAACAGGGGTTCGGCGCCTTGCACCACGAGATCGTTGACCGACATGGCGACGAGGTCGATGCCGATCGTCGAATGACGCCCGGTTTCGATCGCGATCTTGACCTTGGTACCGACGCCGTCGGTCGCAGCGACCAGCACAGGATCGGTGAAACCGGCCCGCTTGAGGTCGAACAGGCCGCCGAAGCCGCCGATTTCGGCGTCGGCGCCGCGGCGCGCGGTCGCACGCACCAGCGGCTTGATGAGGTCCACCATCCGGTTGCCGGCGTCGATATCGACCCCGGCCTGCGCATAAGTGAGGCCCCGCCCGTGTTCCGCCATTCCCGATCCCCGTTCGCCGGGGGGTCGTACGGCGGAATCGCAGTAGGCGCAATGGCGCGGCGGCCGGTATACTCAGGTCTGTCACTTTGGCCGCCCCGTCCGGGGACGGGCGGCCCAGGCGATCCGGGGCGCCGACATTGAGTATTCCTAATCTGATTACACTGGGCCGAATTTTGCTGGTGCCGGTGGTGGTCTGGGCTATCGCAGCGGGTCAGATGCTGGCCGCCTTCGTGCTGTTCCTGATCGCCGGTCTGAGCGACGCGGTCGACGGCTATCTTGCCAAACGCTTCAACATGACCTCGGAACTCGGGGCCTATCTCGATCCGCTGGCCGACAAGGCGCTGATCGTCTCGATTTACGTGACCTTGGGG
>JBFWZV010000066.1:0-17412 GCA_050184975.1 Pseudolabrys sp.
TTTGAACTGCGGATGATCGAGCATGGCTTGCCGGCACCGGCGGATGCCGTCCGGCGTTGACGAGAAGCCCTGTTCGGCGATGAAGTTACGGGCAGCCACGATATCCTGTCGCGCCAACTCGCTGTAAAGCCCGACATTCATGATGCCGCCGGCCTTGAGCAGCGGCAGCAATGCGCGCCAGCCTTCAAACGGGTCGCGCATGTGGTGCAACACGCCTCGCGTCTCGATGAGATCGAAGGCGCGGCCGGTATCGGGCAGTTTGAGAATGTCGGCCTGGGCGTAGTCGATGACGCCGCGCAGATCGTCGGGCGTCTTGCGGATGGCATAAGCGAGGCTGGTGGCGCTCAAGTCGACCGCGAGGATGCGGGGATGCCGGTAGGTGCGGGCAAGGCCGAGAACATGGCGTCCGGTGCCGCAGCCAGCGACGAGGATGTCGAGCGGCTCGCGGTCACCGAGCGGGCGGAACATCGCGTGCGGATAGGTTGCCCGTAGATGGTCGTCGATGGCCTGCGCCTGGAGCTGCGGATCGGCCAAAACCCAGCGTGGATATGGGCTTTCTTCGTATTGTGCCTGTACCCGCAGGGATATGTCGTCATCGATTCCGGTGAGCTTTCTTATCGCGGACTTGTTGGTGCGCTCTTGCGCTGGCTCCTCGATCTGTTGCCGGATCACTGCGCGGACAACGTCCGGCCATTTGCGACCGGCCAGATTTGCCGTGCCGCTCAGTCGGTCGAGCGGTGCGTAACATGCCGCTGCGACAAGCCAGATCGGAGGCACGTTGTTGCCCTGCGCCGTCGCTTCCGTGAGCCGCGACGTCAGTGCGTCGAGGTGGCCCTCTTCCTCGGATGTGACGACGAAGACATATTCGTTGATGAAGCATTGCTGCGCGAGGGCGCACCAGAACGCCTGGTGATCGAACGTCACGGCGGTTGCGTCTGTCGCACCTGCAGCGTTCAGAAGATGTTGCCGAAGCGTCGTGAGCAGGCGCTCGAACCCAATCGAACGGACCGTTGTCGTTTGCAGAATGCACAGCGTAAGCGGATCGTCTGCGATCGCGGCGACGCCGCTGCTGCCAAACAGTTCGGTCTCGCTGAGCCTCCGGGGCCATGCCTCCTCGGCCGTTGCGGCGGCCTCGACGACCGGCGGACAGACTTGAGTCAGCACCGCGACGATGGCAGCGAAATCGTCGAGTACTGGCGGCTGCAGCAGGATCGCCTGACGAAAGCGCTCCGAGGCCTCACGGTATTCGCCGAGCGCGAGGAAGGCGGCGCCGAGGTTGTTCAGGGCTGTGGGATTGCCGTCATCGATCGCCAGGCCACGCTTGTAGAGCCGAACCGCGCCGCGAGCGTCTCCGCTCGCGTATGCTTGGGCCGCTTGTGCGAACATTGCCGTCGCATTGTCCGCGGACGGGCGGACTTTCTGCGCGGCTCGTCGGTCTTTGCGGTTCATTGCGCGTCGGGTGTCCGTCGGTCTTGCGCGAGTGCTAGCGCGGCATGCCGTGTTTTGACAGCGCCTTGCCACCGCAGAATGCGTCGGGCATATCCGCGATGACGGAGACGTGGCCGAGTGGCTGAAGGCGGCGGTTTGCTAAACCGTTATAGGGTTGCAAAGCCCTATCGAGGGTTCGAATCCCTCCGTCTCCGCCACTCAAAAGCCCGGTCTTGCGCCGGGCTTTTGAGTGGTGCGGACGGGATCTCGAACCCTCGATCTTTTCGTGCGCCAGCCGTGCCTTTGGCGCGGGCGCACGCGAGAGACGGCCCTGCGTTGCAGGGCCTTTTGGGTTCGAATCCCTCCGTCTCCGCCACTCAAAAGCCCGGTCGTGTGAGGGTGCCTTTCCTCAGGGTTCCGAGCTCGAGTGAACGGTGCGTGAGTACCGTCGTCAGAATTAGGCCACAGGCCGAATCGCTACCCCGGTAGGGAGCGGCTGCGGGTCGGCCATCGGATGAGGACAGCTCCGGGCTGGGTGGGCGAGTTTGACGCGAATTTCCGAGCGTATGCGCAACCATGAGTAGCACGCCTCATTGAATTCATTTGAGATATTGTAATAAATTATTGAAATTAAAAGGAAAAGCGGATCGGTGGAATGTTGCCAAACCGGGGCGAAAGCCCGGCAAATCATGCGTGATTTTTAGGCAACAGTTGGCTGAAAAGCAGCGAAACGGCCTGTGGGAACGGCCTTTCCTGATTGCCTGTGCATGGACCATCGGTAATTCTGCGCGGGCGACAGAGGGGGGCATCCCCAGGTCGCGCTATTCGTTTTGTGACTGCGGCATGTCCAATGTCATGGGTCGGGTAGCGGGGAGCACGGGGACGTTCCAAAGGTGCCTTGTCGCACGCGGCGGATCCAACCCTCTCAAGAGCAACAATGTTTTGGAGGTTCAAGATGAAGATGGTGAAAAGCCTTCTCCTTGGCTCCGCAGCGGGTCTCGTTGCGATGGCTGGGGCGCAGGCGGCCGATCTTCCCGTTAAGGCCAAACCGGTCCAGTACGTGAAGATTTGCAGCCTGTATGGCGCGGGTTACTACTACATCCCGGGCACGGATACCTGTCTGAAGGTCGGCGGCTGGGTTCGTTATGAGACCGGCACCGGCTACAACGGCAGCTTCACGACCGAGTGGTTCAACAACAACGTCAACAACCGGTCGACCGACGACAATAACTGGCGCGTCAAGGGCGTGATCTCGTTCGACGCCCGCGAGCAGACCGCCTATGGCACGCTGCGCAGCTACGCGGCGCTCGGCACCAGCAACAACAACGTCGATCAGAACGCGATCGCCGCCAACTACGCCAACCGCTGGTTCATCCAGTGGGCGGGCTTCACGATCGGCCATGCCACGTCGTTCTTCGACTTCTACTCGATCGGCGGCAACCAGTACGGCTTCGTCAACGCTTCGTCCGACTCGGGCGACGGCGGCTGGGACGTGTTCGGTTACACCGCACAGTTCGGCAACGGCTTCTCGGCCTCTCTGGCCGCGGAAGTGCAGCGCCGCACCCGCATCCAGCGCGTGAACGCCAACTCGCTCACCGTTCTGAGCGCCGGCGCGGTGATCGGTGCCAACACGACCACGGTCAGCGCGGCGACCGGTGCGACCACGGCCACGTCCTTGACCGGCGTGATCCTGCCGTCGAACACCGTGGGCAGCGGCTATGCCGGCCACCAGGTGCCGGATCTGGTCGCCAACCTGCGCGTCGACCAGGCCTGGGGCTCCGCCCAGATCATGGGCGCTCTGCACCAGGTGAAGGGCCAGTACTACGGCACCACCGAGACCACCGGTGGTCCGAACAGCAAGATCGGCTTTGCCATCGGCGCGGGCCTTCGCCTGAATGCCCCGATGATCGGCAAGGGTGATTACCTGCAAGTCGAAGTCGACTACACCAAGGGTGCTTCGCGGTACTCCAACATGACCGCGGCGACCTGGGATCACTCGAAGTACGACGGCTCGACCTTCGGCTTCGGCTTCGAGACTGACGCCGTCTATGGCGGCGCCGCCGGCACCACCGGCACCAGCCTCGAGCTGACCTCGACCTGGGCGATCAACGCCGCCTACACCCACTTCTGGACTCCGGCTCTGAAGTCCACGCTGTGGGGCGCCTGGCGCGACGTTGATTACAACGGCAACGCCAACGCGATGCTGTGCTCGGGCCTCGGCCTCGGCACCGGCTCGGGCACCGGCGCTGCCGCTGCTGCGAACTGCAACATGGACTGGAGCATGTGGGGTCTGGGCCTCCGCACCGAATGGGCGGCGACCAAGAACCTCTCGTTCGGTCTCGAAGTGCTGTACGCCGAGCTGCAGACGGCCACGACCAACACGACCAACACGGCCGTGCTGGCGACCAACGGCAGCAAGCTGCAGGCCACCTACGGCATCCGGGATCAGGACCAGGTTGCGATCCGCTTCCGCGCGAACCGCAACTTCTATCCCTGATCGTCTGATCGCGGTTAGAGCGTGAACAAAGACCCCCGGCGGGAAACCGCCGGGGGATCGCTCCCGGTGAAAGCCGGGTCATGTCGGTCAGGAGTGAGTGACGGCCATGTCCCTTTACGAAAACATTGTCGGCCTTCGTTCCGGCCCCGCATTGGCGGGCGAGCGCCACGACACGGCGGCCTTTGCGACTTGTGTGCGAATGGCGCGTGCGGCGCTGGGTTGGAGCCAGCACGATCTCGCGCGGATGCTGGGCATGACGCAACGGTCGATCCACCGGATCGAGCAGGGGCACTGCGAGCCGCGCCGCGTGACGGTTCTCGCTATCGAAAATCTCTTGCGTGATGCCGGCCTCTCGATCGAGTTCGATCGCGATGGCGGCGTTGCGATCGCGGTTCCCGCGGCGGCGATGACGACGCACGCCGACGACGGCCGCGAGCACTGACGGCGTTTCTTATTCTTTAAATTAGCAAATGATCTGCGGCCGACTGCTTAAACGCGGTCGGGCAGGTGGTCGCTGCGTGCGAGCGACGCAAAGCGCGTCACCGCGGCCTCGAATTGCATCTCGACCGTGCCGGTCGGACCATGGCGCTGCTTGCCGATGATGACTTCGGCCTTGCCATGAACCTTGTCGGCTTCGGCCAGCCATTCGGCGAACTTTTCACGGTTGGATTCGAGCGGCTTGCGCATCTGGTGATAGTATTCCTCGCGGAACACGAACAGCACCACGTCGGCGTCCTGCTCGATCGATCCCGATTCACGCAAATCAGCAAGCTGCGGTCGCTTGTCGTCGCGGCTTTCGACCTGACGTGATAATTGCGACAGCGCCAGCACTGGAACGTTCAATTCCTTGGCGAGCGCCTTCAATCGCGTGGTGATCTCGGTGATTTCCTGAACACGATTCTCGGCCGAGCGACGTGTCGATCCCTGCAACAGTTGAAGGTAGTCGATGATCAGCAGGTCGAGGCCGCGCTGGCGCTTGAGCCGTCGGGCGCGAGCGGCAAGCTGGGCGACCGACAAGCCGCCGGTCTCGTCGAGATAGAACGGCAAGTTCTGCATCTCGATCGAGTAGTCCTTGATTTTCTCGAAGTCGCTTTCGCTGATGGCGCCGCGCCGGATCTGGCTCGACGGAATGCCGGTCTGCTCCGCGATGATACGGGTCGCGAGTTGTTCGGCCGACATTTCCAGCGAGAAGAAGGCGACGACCCCGCCATTGGTCGTGACTGTATGGCCGTCCGCGCGCACGTCGCCGCGCCAGGCGCGGGCGATGTTGTAGCCGATATTGGTCGCCAGCGCCGACTTGCCCATACCGGGCCGGCCGGCGAGGATAATCAAGTCGGAGGGCTGCAGTCCGCCCATCATGCGGTCGAGGTCTTCCAGGCCGGTCGCAAGGCCGGACAGTTTTCCATCGCGCTGATAGGCCTTCGCCGCCATGTCGACGGCGGTGGTCAGCGCCTGCGTGAAGCGCTGGAAGCCGCCGTCATATCGGCCGGTCTCGGCCAGTTCGTAAAGCCGTCGCTCGGCTTCTTCGATCTGTTGGCGCGGTGAGGCGTCGATCTCGGCTTCGTAGGCGGTATTGACCATCTCTTCGCCGACGAGAATCAGCGCCCGGCGCACGGCGAGATCGTAAATGGTCCGCCCATAGTCCTCGGCGTTGATAATGGTGGTCGCCTCGGCGGCGAGACGTGCGAGATATTGGCCGACCGTCAGTCCGCCAATATCGATCTCGGCATCCAGAAATGTCTTCAGCGTGACCGGCGTCGCGATCTTTCCAGCACGGATCAGGTCGCGGGCAAGCTGGTAGATTTTCTGGTGAATCGGCTCGAAGAAGTGCTGCGGCTCGAGGAAGTCGGATACGCGGTAGAACGCCTCATTGTTGACGAGGATAGCGCCCAAGAGCGCCTGTTCCGCCTCGATATTGTGCGGAGCAGAACGAAATGGGGACGCCGCCGGATCGTCAACCGGTTTGCGCAGAGCCGAATCAGCAGGAGACATGGTGCGAAGATAAGCCCGTATTTTTCGGACGAAAGAGTGGCGCAATTAGCGTCAGCCGGCGACCGCGAGCAACGGCGGATTGCCGCTTTCCCCGATACTCACCGGCGCAGGAAATAGCAGGTGTCGCCGCGGTTTTCGCTTGACGATGCAGGGGACGCTGGCGCGGGAGGCTACTCGCCGGCGAGCCGCAGCGGCGGGTGCGTGCGGCCCTCGATGCCGCGCAGCCGGCGTTCGGCGTGCAAGATGTAGTCCCGCGTCGTCGGTACGATGCCCTGCCGCTTGGTGATCTGAATCTGAAAATTCATCATCGCCTGCTTTCGGAACGCCATCTCGGAGGCGGCGAGATAAAATTCCCACATCCGCACAAAGCGGGCGTCGTAGATTTTTAGGACATCCTCGCGGTGGGCGAGAAAGCGCTCGCGCCAGTGCCTGAGCGTTTCGGCATAGTGCAGCCGCAGAATTTCGATATCGGTGACGAGGAGGCCGGCGCGCTCGATTGCCGGCAGCACCTCGGAAAGGGCCGGGATGTAGCCGCCCGGGAAGATATATTTGGCAATCCACGGATTGGTGATGCCTGGGCCTTCCGAACGGCCGATCGAATGCAGCACCATCACGCCGCGGTCGTCGAGCAGCTCGGCACATTTCTCGAAGAACGTGTCGTAATGGCCGACGCCGACATGCTCGAACATGCCGACGGACACAATGCGGTCGAACGGTCCCTCGACGTCGCGGTAATCCTGGAGGCGGAACGTGGCGCGCTCCGACAGGTTCTTTTCCGCCGCCCGGTGGTTGGCGACGCCGAGCTGCTCCTTCGACAGCGTGACGCCGGTCACCTTGCCGCCCGCGATCTCGGCGAGATAGAGGCCGAGGCCGCCCCAGCCCGACCCGATATCGAGCAAGCGGTGGTCCGGCTCGATCAGGAGCTTGGCCGCGAGATGGCGCTTCTTGGCGAGCTGGGCATCGTCCAGCGTGTCGTCGGGGCTTTCGAAATAGGCGCAGCTATATTGGCGGTCGGCATCCAGAAACAGCGCATAGAGCCTGCCGTCGAGATCGTAGTGGTGGGCGACGTTGCGGCGCGACCGCTTCCGCGGGTTGAATTGCTGTAGGCGGCGATTGATGAAGCGCAGAAGCCACTGCGGACGCGCCCAGTTCGGAGCTTCGAGCGGCTGACCGAGCGCAATCGCCAGAACGTCAGCGATCGTGCCGCGCTCGACGACAAAGTCGCCATCTGTGTAGATTTCGCCAAGTTTGAGTTCGGGGTCGAGCAGCAGGGCCCATTCCGCGGCCCTGGAGGTAAAACGAACAGCGACCCGTTCGCCGGTCCCGTCGCCCAATGTAAAAGTTGTTCCGCGCGAGGTCGTCAGCTGGAAATTGCCTCGCCGGATAAAGCCTCTGAACAAGAACTGAAGCAACCGATCCACCGGCCGCCTCCTATACTCCAACCCTCGTACCTAGTTCCTCCCGCCAGACCCGGTCCAGCGGGTGCAATTCGTTGTTCGGACGAGGAAATTTAATCAAATTATCGTCAGGCCGGCAATGCTCCAAATATATGCCGGAATCATGTGAACTGTGGGATGCAATCGCGCCAAATTGCGATATCACACACTTCCGAAGGGCCGGGCAGGAATTCAGGGCGAGATGCGATGAGCAGGTTTTGCGGTTTGCGGAAGACCGCCGTTTTGGCATTGCTGGCTTTGGCTCTGAGCGCTCCGCAGGCGGACGCTCAGGAAAATCTGGATGCCGGCAAGTCGCCGGCCCAACTGTTCGCGTCCGATTGCTCGCTCTGTCACAAGTCGTCGCGCGGTTTGTCAAAGTCCGGCGGCCTGTTCGGCCTGACCGGGTTCCTGCGCGAGCATTACACGGCGAGCCGCGAGACGGCCGCCGCGCTGGCCGCGTATTTGCAGCAGATCGATGCCGAACGGCCGGCGGAAAAACCGCGTCAGGCGCGGCGGTCGAAGCCGGCAAGCAAGCCGAAGGACGCCGACAAACCGGGTGAGAGCAAAGCGGGCGAGAAGAAGACCGAGGAGGCTAAAAAGCCGGCTGAGGCAACGCCCGCTGAAACGAAACCGACCGAGGCGAAGCCCGTCGAGGCAAAGCCGGTCGAGGCAAAGCCTGCGGAAAGCAAGGATACCCAATCCGCCAGCAGCAAGCCGGCTGGCGAAGCCAAGTCGGCGGCGGAATCAAAGGCGTCCGCCGACAAACCGGCGGACGCCAAATCTGACAAGAAGGAATAGCGCGGCGAAGCCTGTCGTCAGGCTTTGCCGGCGTCGTCGGCCTCAGCGGCATCGTCCTTGGCGCGGCGCTGTTCGGCGACTTCTGGATCGAACAGGGCTTCCGCGGCCTTTTCAGCCTCGGCTGCCGCGACTTCGTCGTCGGTTGCCTCGCGCTGCACGGTGATATCCTCGCCGCGAGCGAGACGCTCGGCCTCGTCGGCGCTGCGCGCGACGTTGACGGTGAGGGCGACCTTAACCTCGGGATGCAGTTCGATCGGAACCTTGTACTGGCCGATCGCCTTGATCGGCGCGTTCATGGCCACCTGAGCGCGATCGATGGTGATGCCGTCCGCGGCGAGCGCGGCGACGATGTCGCGGGTCGATACCGAACCATAGAGCTGGCCGGATTCAGAGGCCTGCCGCAACACGGCGATCGACTTGCCTTCGAACTTCGGCACGAGTTTGTCAGCGTCGCCCTTGGCGGCGAGATTGCGAGCCTCGAGTTCGGCGCGCATCGTTTCAAACTTGCTCTTGTTGTCTTTGGTCGCGCGCAGCGCCTTGCCCTGCGGCAGCAGGAAATTCCGGGCATAGCCGTCGCGAACCTTGACGACGTCGCCGATCTGGCCGAGGCGGCCGACGCGTTCCAGCAGGATGACTTCCATTTTTCTTTCTCCTTGATCCGATCACGAGACGATTGAAGGGTTGACGAATTTCAGGTCGGCGCCGGCGGGCCGCCGCGATGGCCGAACCGGGCTCGCAGGCCGAGCGCCGCCTCCAGCATTCCGAGCAGGCAGAGCGCAATCAGCGGCCAGCCGAACACGACGACGACGGCGTAGACGCCACCGAGCACGAAGGGGCGGGCCGACATGCCGCGTGTCAGCGTATGCAGGACGGCAAAGCCGAGTACGCCATAGGCCGTCAGCAGCGCCGCCATCAGCGCGGTTGCGATCAGACCGACGAGGCCGCTGAGAAAGCTCAGCGCGATCGCGATCGCAAGTGCGATCGACGCGGTTGGCGGAAACGTAACCGCAGAAAGGTCCGGCCATGGCCGCCGCAGCAGCGCGGAAAACTTCACGATCCGTGCGGCAAGCCACAGGTTTAAAACATTGGTGATGGTGGCAAGGACGGCGGCGCCTGGCGGGATCGCGGCGACCAGAAAGTCGACGAGCCGTGCGACATTGGGACTGGCCTGCGGGGTCGTGGTTTTCCCGTCGCCGATGACGATGAGCTTGTCGATGGCCGCTCGTAATCCGGCGCGGAAACTGTCGAGATCGGTACCGAGATTGAAGACGGCAACGACCACCACCAGCGTCGCCAGCGCCGCCGACCACAGCACGAGGCGGCCGGGCGGATACCATTCGAGAGAGCCGCCACCATTGCCGACCGGACGCGCCAGCATGGCGAGATAGCCGAGCCACCAGGCCGGTGCTCCGCTGCCAACCAGATAAGCGAAGAAGAATGTCGTGCCGAGCACGGCGGCGAGGGCCGCCGCCGCGAGCAGGGCCGCAATCGCGGCGGCCCAGTGGCTCCAGCCGATCGCGGCGATCATGATCGGCAGCGGCGCGAGATAGAACAGGAAGATCGACAGCAGCGAGCCGGACGCGACCGACGCGAACAACAGCGCGGAGGCCGCGCCAGCTCCCAGTCCAATGAGTCCGATCTGCATCATCACCAGCTGTCCCGCCCGGTTCGTCGGAGCGGTTAGAGGTGGATCGAATATGTCCACCCCAACCATCGGCCCGCGGCGTCATCCGCGGACCGCGTCGTTCACATTACTTGATCACGTAAGGCAGCAGGCCGAGAAAGCGCGCACGCTTGATCGCCTGGGCGAGCTCGCGCTGCTTCTTGGCCGATACCGCGGTGATCCGGCTCGGCACGATCTTGCCGCGCTCGGATACGTAGCGTTGCAGGAGTTTGACGTCCTTAAAGTCGATCTTCGGAGCGTTGGCGCCGGAGAACGGGCAGGTCTTGCGGCGACGGAAGAACGGGCGGCGGGCGCCGCCGGCTGCGGGGGCTGCCATGGCTTAATCCTCCGAGCTCGATTCATCGGACGAAGACGGCGATGAGTCGTCGCCATCCTCGCGCGGACGCCGCTCGCCACGGTCGCGATCGCGGAAGCGATCGCCACGACGTTCGTCGCGATCCGACTTGCGCATCATCGCCGACGGGCCTTCCTCGAGACCTTCGACACGGACAGTGAGGTAGCGCAGCACGTCTTCATTGATGCGTTCCTGCCGCTCGATCTCGTTGATCGCGGCCGGCGGTGCGTCGATGTTGAGCAAGGTCATATGGGCCTTGCGGTTCTTGCGAATGCGGTAGGAGAGCGATTTGACGCCCCAGTATTCGGTCTTGGCGACGGTCCCGCCCAGTTGTCCGATGACGCCGGACAGTTGCGTGGTCAGTTCTTCAACCTGCTGCGCGCTCAGGTCCTGGCGCGCGAGGTAAACGTGCTCGTAAAGCGGCATGATGCCCTTTCCTGTGTTCGACCCGTGGTCGGTCCCATGTCGCTGATTCCGGCGCCAAGCCCCACGAGCCCTTCGGGAAAGGCTCGAATGCTCTGAAGGTGGAAGCACGGGACGCCGGGCCACGGGGCCCTGCCGGGTTCCGCAGGATGACCTACGAAAATCGACCGTCCGTTCAGCTCCCAGCCGGGATCAACGGAGCGCGGTTTATACGCGGTTTGTCCGAAAAGGCAAGAAACAGGGAGGTTTCAGGCCACCCTGTGGCCTGGCCTGCCGCCGTGATTGTTCAGGATTTCAGCCAGTTTGACCGCCAGATTAACGCCTTCACGGATCTGTTTGGCTTTGGTCGGATTGGCGGCCGAGCGGCGGGCCACATTCAGGGCCTCCAGAAGCCGATCCAGATGATCGGCCATGAATTTCTGACGAAATTCGGGGTCCCGGCGCGCCCGCGCCAGTTCCTCGTCGGTCACCAATGCGGCCATGACGATCCCCAAATGCCTCCAAACGGTGGACAACCTATCATGGTGCTGGTTTCGGCTGGCTTACCTTGACGCCTAAAACTTGACTCATCTCCCGGTGCGGTGTTTTTCGCCACAATTAACGGGTTTCCGCGCGAATAAGGGCAAAAATGTCGGTCGCATTTGTATTCCCTGGCCAAGGCAGCCAGACGGTCGGAATGGGCAAGGCCTTGGCAGATGCCTTCGAGCCGGCTCGACGCGTGTTCCAGGAGGTCGATGAGGCGCTTGGCGAGAAGCTGAGCACGATCATCCTCCAGGGCCCGGCCGACACGCTGACGCTGACCGAGAACACCCAGCCGGCGCTGATGACGGTCTCGCTTGCAGCGATCCGGGCGCTCGAAGCCGAGGCGGGGCTCGATCTGAAGCGCGATGCTCAATTCGTTGCCGGCCACTCGCTGGGCGAATATTCGGCGCTCGCCGCCGCGGGCGCTCTGACCATCGCGGACACGGCCCGTTTGGTACGCGCGCGCGGCCGTGCCATGCAGAAGGCCGTCCCGGTCGGTACCGGGGCCATGGCGGCACTGCTTGGGCTTGAATTCGATCAGGCAGCGGCGGTTGCCGCCGAGGCGGCGCAGGACCAGGTTTGCCAGGCCGCCAATGACAATGGCGGCGGGCAGGTGGTCGTGTCGGGCGACAAGGCTGCAGTCGAGCGTGCGGTCGAGATTGCCAAGACCAAGGGCGCCAAACGCGCAATGCTGTTGCCGGTCTCCGCCCCGTTCCATTGCGCGCTGATGCAGCCGGCGGCCGACGTCATGGCGGAGGCGTTATCGAAGGTAACGGTCAAGGCGCCGGTGGTTCCCGTGGTCGCCAATGTTCTGGCAAAGCCAATCAGCGATCCGGCCGAGATCGTCCGCTCACTCGTTGCCCAGGTGACCGGAACGGTCCGCTGGCGGGAGTCGGTCGGTTTCATGGCTGGCGCCGGTGTCAAGACGTTCTACGAGGTCGGCGCTGGCAGGGTGCTGACCGGGCTTGCCAAGCGGCTCGCGGAGGGCGCTACTGCAAGCGCCATTGGCACGCCAGAAGACGTTGCCGCATTCAAGGCGGCACGCGGCTGATCCGGGCCCGACGGGATTCAAAGGAGAGCTCCATGTTCGACCTGACCGGCAAGACCGCGCTTGTCACCGGCGCGACCGGCGGCATTGGCGGCGCGATTGCGCGCGTGCTGCACATGCAGGGCGCCGTCGTCGCATTGTCGGGAACCCGCCGCGAGGTGCTCGAGCAGATCGCCGGCGAACTCGGCGACCGTGTTCATGTGCTGCCCTGCAATCTCGCCGATGGCTCCGATGTCGAGAAGCTCGTTCCGTCGGCGGAAGCCGCGATGCAGAAGCTCGACATCCTTGTCGCCAACGCCGGCGTCACCAAGGACAATCTCTTCGTACAGCTGCGCGACGAAGACTGGGATCAGGTGCTCGCGATCAACCTCACCTCGACGTTCCGCCTGATGCGGGCAGCCACCAAAACCATGATGCGCCGCCGCTTCGGCCGTTTGATCGGAATTACCTCCGTGGTGGGCGTGACCGGCAACCCGGGCCAAAGCAATTATACCGCCGCCAAGGCCGGCATGATCGGAATGGTGAAATCGATCGCGCAGGAATACGCCAAGCGCGGCGTCACCGCGAATTGCGTCGCGCCGGGTTTTATCGCGACACCGATGACCGACAAGCTTAACGACAAGCAGCGCGAGGCGATCCTGTCGCGTGTTCCGGCGGGACGGCTTGGGACTGCCGACGAGATCGCGGCGGCGGTTGCCTATCTCGCCTCCGACGAGGCCGGTTATATGACCGGACAGACGTTGCACGTGAATGGCGGCATGGCCATGATCTAGCTGGAAAACCGGACTTTTCCAGCGGTCCGGGACGGCGGACGGGCGCGCTAGTCAACGGAAATGAAGTATGGTAACCGACAGACGGCCCGGCGGGGGCGGCCAATGACGGCAAGGAATTCAAGGGCTTGCCGGAGTTTGGGTGTGCCTCGCCACTGTCAAAAAATGAAGCGGTACCCACAACCAGCCGGTCGCGCCGTGTGAGCGGCGAACTTCCATCCGACCGCAGTCAGGCTAAGAACGCACGAGGTTTGGACAATGAGTGACATTGGCGAGCGGGTTAAGAAGATTGTCGTGGAGCACCTCGGGGTCGAGCCTGAGAAGGTCAACGAGGGCGCGAGCTTTATCGACGATCTGGGGGCTGACAGCCTCGATACCGTCGAGCTCGTCATGGCATTCGAAGAAGAATTCGGCTGCGAAATTCCTGACGACGCGGCCGAGACGATTCTGACCGTCGGCGACGCGGTCAAGTTTCTCGAAAAGAACGCCAAGAGCTGACCCAGAGTTGACCTGGTGCGCCGGTGCCGCCGGCTGCACGCGATATGTTGGAACAGGTCAGACGGTGACCGTCCCGCAGATCGCAGGGGTCGCAATCGGGGCAGGGCAAGGATCCTAGCGTCGCCATGAATCGCGTCGTTGTTACGGGACTGGGCATGTTGACGCCGCTCGGATGCGGCGTGGAGCAGACTTGGAAACGCCTGATCAACGGCGAGAGCGGCGCCAAGAAGGTCGATCACTTCGACGTCTCTGATCTGCAAGCCAAGATCGCCTGCGTTATTCCGCGCGGCGACGGCGCCAATGGCACTTACAATGCTGATCAGTGGATGGAGCCGAAGGAGCAGCGCAAGGTCGACGAGTTCATTGTCTTTGCGATGTGCGCCGCGCGGCAGGCGCTCGACGACGCGGGATGGCATCCCAAGAGCTACGAGGATCAGACCCGATCCGGCGTCCTGATCGGCTCCGGCATTGGCGGTATCGAAGGCATCGCGGAAGCGACCATCACACTGAAGGAGAAGGGGCCGCGCCGGGTTTCGCCGTTCTTTATCCCGGGCCGCATCATCAATCTTGCGTCCGGCTATGTGTCGATCGAGCATGGCCTCAAGGGTCCCAATCATTCGGTCGTGACCGCATGTTCGACCGGCGCGCATGCGATCGGCGACGCGGCGCGACTGATCGCGCTTGGCGATGCCGACGTCATGGTGGCGGGTGGCACCGAGTCGCCCGTCAACCGTCTGTCGCTCGCGGGCTTTGCGGCCTGCCGTGCGCTTGCGACCGCCTTCAATGATGCTCCGACCAAGGCCTCGCGGCCCTATGACAAGGACCGCGACGGTTTCGTGATGGGCGAGGGCGCCGGCATTGTGGTTCTGGAGTCCCTCGAACATGCCAAGGCGCGCGGTGCGAAGATTTACGCCGAGGTGGTCGGGTACGGCCTTTCGGGGGATGCCCACCACATCACCGCGCCGTCCGAGGACGGCGACGGTGCGTTCCGCTGCATGAACGCTGCGATCAAGCGGGCCGGCATCACCGCCGGTGACATCGACTACATCAACGCGCACGGCACCTCGACCATGGCCGATACGATCGAACTTGGCGCCGTCGAGCGCGTTGTCGGCAACGCGGCGGGCCGCATTTCGATGTCGTCGACCAAGTCCTGCATCGGCCATCTGCTCGGCGCGGCGGGCGCTGTCGAAGCGATTTTCTCGATCCTCGCCATTCGGGACAAAGTGGTGCCGCCCACCATCAATCTCGACAATCCTTCGGTCGAGACGCCGATCGATCTCGTGCCGCACGCGAAGCGCGAGCGGGATGTCGATGTGACGCTGTCGAATTCGTTCGGGTTTGGCGGCACCAACGCGTCGTTGATTTTCCGGCGCTACGTCAACTGACGGATCGGCGGTAGCGGAGCCCCAGCTTTCGCCATATTTGTTTTTAACCTGCTGGCATCAGCCACGCCGATCGAGTGGGGCGCGACCGGCGCGGCGACAAGCGATGGGATCGCGAGAATGACAGGTGCGCCGGCGGGCATGCACGGAGGACGGCAGGCGTGACCGATCGGCCGGATGACGCAAATAACGGGAACGGGCGCTTTGTCCCGCCGGTCGCCGGCCGCGGACCGTCCAGTGCTCCGCCGTCAGCCAGTCAGCCCAAGGGCGAGACCTCACAGCAACGCTCGTTCCGGCCGGTAGCCCCGCGCAGCCCGCGTGCCGCGCTCGAGCCAGAGCGCATTCCCATGCCGATGCGGCGTTCGCACCGGGTTCGCAATCCGATCGTCGTGGCCGGCAATGCCGTGTTCACCCTGCTCGTATTGATCGCCGTTGGTGTCGGCGCCGCGCTCTTCGTTGGCAAGCAGCGGTTCGACGCACCCGGACCGCTGACCGAAGACAAGACCGTCAATGTTCCCCGTGGCCTCGGCACCCGCGACATCGCCGAACTGCTGACGCGCGAAGGCGTCATCGATCAGCCTTGGGTCTTCATTGGCGGCGTCGTGGTGTTGAAGGCGCGTGAGGGATTGAAGTACGGCGAGTATCGTTTTCCCAAGTCTGCCAGCATCGGTGATATCGTCGACATTCTCGTTGAGGGCCGCGTCGTCCAACATACGCTGACGTTTCCCGAAGGGCTGACGTCGGAACAAATCGTCGCGCGATTGCTCCAAAGCGATCTGCTGACCGGGACGATCAGGGAAGTGCCGCGGGAAGGCACGCTGCTGCCGGAAACCTACAAGGTAACGCGCGGCATCCCACGCCAGACCATTCTTCAGCGGATGCAGCAGGCAAGTCAGAAGACGATTCAAGAGGTCTGGGAACGCCGGGTGGCCGATCTTCCGATCAAGACACCTGAGGAACTGGTTGCGCTTGCTTCCATCATCGAAAAGGAAACCGGCCGCGCCGACGAGCGCACGCGCGTTGCAGCCGTATTCGTCAATCGCCTGAAGCAGAAGATGCGGCTGCAATCGGATCCGACGATCATCTACGGACTGGTCGGCGGCAAGGGGTCGCTCGGCCGGCCGATCTCGAAGGCCGACATCGAGCAACATACGCCGTACAACACCTATGCGGTTGACGGCCTGCCGCCGGGTCCGATCGCCAATCCGGGCCGCGCCTCGCTCGAAGCTGCGGCCAATCCGGCGCGCACCAAGGAACTGTTCTTTGTCGCCGACGGCACGGGCGGTCACGTGTTTTCCGACAATTACGAGCAGCACCGCAAGAACGTCGCGCGTCTGCGCGCGATCGAGCGCGGCGAGGTTCAGCCGGCGGCCGCTCCGCCGCAGGCGCCTGCGGCGGGCGGCAACAGTCAGAGCGGTCAGCCAGCCTTGCGCCGCTAGGCGCTTCGTCGGGCTGCATCGGAGCGGCACGGACTTGAGGGCCGCGGACCGCATCGCTATGGTCGCGCAAATTCCCGGGAGATTACATCCGATGGCGCTATCGAGCATGACGGGCTTCGCTCGGAGCCACGGAACCGTCGGCGCCTATGCATGGTCGTGGGAAATCAAATCGGTCAATGCCAAGGGCCTGGATTTTCGTCTGCGGCTGCCGCCCGGCTGGGATGCGGTCGAGGGACCGGCGCGCAAGTGCGCCAACGACGCGCTGGTGCGTGGCACCGTCTATGCGACGCTGACCGCGGAGCGCAAGGGCGTAACGCCGGTCGTGAAGGTCAATGAGCCGGTGCTCGCCGCCGTGCTTTCGACGCTGAAATCTTTGCAGGGCCGGCTCGACGCCACCCCGCCGAGTCTCGACGGCATTCTGGCGCTCAAAGGCGTGATCGAGGTCAGCGAAAGCGAGGAGAGCGAGGACGAGCGCCGGGCCGCAGAGACGGCAATCGTGGTCAGCTTCGAACAGGCGATGGCGCAGCTTGTGGGGATGCGCCGCGGGGAAGGCGAGGCGCTGGGCCGGATTCTGGGCGAGCGGCTCGACCAGATCGCGGCCTTGACGGCACGGGCGGACGCCGCGCCCGGCCGCAAGCCCGACGCGGTCAAGGCGCGGCTGGCAACACAGATCGCTACGTTGCTCGATGCGGGCGGGCGCTTCGACAGCGACCGGCTGCATCAGGAGGCGTTGATGCTGGCGGCGAAGGCCGACATTCGCGAGGAACTGGACCGGCTGGCGGCGCATGTCGCGCAAGCGCGCAAACTGACCGGCGAGGGCGGCGCGGTTGGCCGGCGTCTCGACTTTTTGGCGCAGGAGCTCAACCGCGAATCGAATACCCTGACCGCCAAGTCGAATGATGTCGAACTGACGAATATCGGCCTCGAACTGAAGTCCGTGGTCGAACAGTTCCGCGAGCAGGTGCAGAACCTGGAATGAGCCAGCAATCCAACCAGCAGGCCGAAATCAGGCGCCGCGGCATCATGCTGGTGGTGTCCTCTCCTTCGGGGGCGGGCAAGACCACGCTCACGCGCAATCTGTTACGCGAGGAACAGAACGTCACGCTTTCGGTTTCCGTCACCACGCGCGACCGGCGGCCGAGCGAAATCGAAGGCGTG
>JBFWZV010000067.1:0-17099 GCA_050184975.1 Pseudolabrys sp.
GCTTCTGCCAGGCGTTGCCGATTGGCTGCATCCGCGTCGTCATCACGCCGTCCTGCAGTTCGGCGGTGACGCTGGAGAGCCGCTGCAACGGCTGCTTGAACTCGGACTCGTCGTGCCGGCGCACGATTTCGAGAAGCTGGTTGCGCGTCAGCACCAGTTCCGAGACCGTGGTCATCAGATTCTCGAGCGTGTCGACGGAGACCCGGATGGTCTGCCCGACGCTGCGGCTGCCCTCCTCGTCGCGTTGTCCGGCACGAGCAGGCGCAGATTCCGGCTCCGCTGCCGGCTCGGCGTGTGGCTCGGCTGCGGCTTCGACCTGCGGTTCCGGCACGGCACCCTTTGGCGGCGCCGGCGGTGGCATTGCCGCCGGCCCATTCAGCGTTCCGGCAATCTGGCTGAGACCGTCGATCAGATCGCGGTCGTCGCCCTCCGGCTCACGCTGGTCGCGGTCGAGCGCGTCGAGAATGCCCTTGATGCGGTCGATCGAAGCGAGAATGACGGTGACGGCCTCGGCGGTCGGCTGCGCACCGTCGCGGAATTTTCCCATCAGCGTTTCGGCGGCATGGGCCAGCGCCTCGAGGCGCGGCAGGCCAAGGAACCCGCAGGTTCCTTTGATCGTATGCACCAGGCGGAAAATTTTCGCGAGGATGTCGGCGTTGGTCGGATTTTGCTCGAAGCGCACGAGTTCGGCGTCGACGACGCTGAGACTCTCGTGGGTCTCGGTCACAAACTCGCGCAGCAGATCGTCCATGGAAACGCCTCTACCCGGCAGGCGCAAAACGCCCGCCGCGCTGATCTGGATCAACGCCGAGTGTGTCCGTGAAGCGTTTAATTTTGGTTGCGGCGTTTACTGCACCGCGACGCTGTTAACCTTGCGTTAACCGCGACAACGCGCCCGAAGTCAGGCTTTGCGCGATCAGGCGGTCGCGACCACCACGGCTTCGCCCGCCGCCGCCATGCTCAGCGTCAAGCCGCAGGAGCGCGCCAACAGACCGGCGTAGAACGGCTGGATCTTGTGGGCATCGACGCCCTCGATGCCGCCCTCCGCGGCCAGCAGCGGCGGAATCGCCGCCGGCACTTTGGCGTTCGTTCCGGTCACGCTGATCTTGAAGCCGAGCGTGTCGCCCTCGCCGACCGGATCGACGGCGAGCTGACCGCCGCGCGGGATCGCCTGCGCCGCAATCAGCAACATGTTGAGCAGGAGCTTGACGCGGTTCTTGGCGAGCAGCGCCCGCGGCAGGTTCCATACCACTTTGGTCTTGTCGTCCTCGAGAAACCCCCGCGCGACTTTTTCGGCATCGCCGAGGTCGATCTGCGCGCCGGCGGAACCGGCCGCGCCGAACGCGATGCGGCAAAACTGCAGCTTGGCCGACGCCGTGTTGGAGCTCTTCTTGATGAGGTCGAGGGCGAACTGGCGGGTTTCTTCGTCCTTTTCTTCCTCCAGCACCTCGAGGCCGTTGACGATGGCCCCGATCGGGCTGATCAGGTCGTGGCAGACGCGCGAGCACAGCAGCGCCGCGAGATCGAGAGCATCGATGGACTGGCCGGACATTATTTTGGCCTCCGTTGCGCAGGATGATGGCGGCAAGCCTGCCGAATCGCGGATCATGCCGTATCCGGGCGTGATACACCGCACCCGGCCGACCGCCAAGGACAGCAAGCCACGCCGGCGGTCGCAAATTAGGGACTTCGATGACGGCCCCTGAGAGTGCCACGGCTTCAGCCCTGCTCAAGCCACTGACGGAAATTGTCGCCACCGCCGCCGCGGC
Source organism: Pseudolabrys sp. (assembly GCA_050184975.1). Lineage (GTDB taxonomy): Bacteria > Pseudomonadota > Alphaproteobacteria > Rhizobiales > Xanthobacteraceae > Pseudolabrys. The sequence continues at coordinate 1,770 of JBFWZV010000067.1, forward strand.
GGTCCGCGCCATCTCGGCCTCGACCGCCGCACGGCGAACGAAAACCGATGGCTCATTCGTGACGGAAGCCGACGAGCGTTCGGAACAGATCATCCTCGACGGGCTTGCGGCGCTCGCGCCGGCCATACCGGTGATTGCCGAGGAACAAATGACGCGCGCGGCCGCACCCCGCCTCGGCGGACAATACTTTCTCGTCGATCCGCTCGACGGCACCCGTGAATACGTCGCCGGACGCGAGGAGTATGCCGTGAACGTTGCGCTCATCCGCGACGGCAAGCCGCTGATCGGCATCGTCGCGTCGCCGGCGCGCAATCGGCTCTGGCGCGGCATCGTCGGCCTCGGCGCCGAGCGGCTGGTGCTCGATGACGGCAGGGTTTCAGGCGCCGAGGCGATCCGCACGCGGTCGTGGCCCGAAGGCCGGGCGATCGCGGTCGTCAGCCGTTCCCACCTCGACCGCGAAACCGAGGCACGGCTGGCTGCGCTCAAACCGGCCGAGCGGATCGCCATGGGGTCGGCGCTGAAGTTCTGCCTTGTGGCGGAGGGCAGCGCCGACGTCTATCCGCGCCTCGGCGAAACCAGCGAATGGGACGTGGCGGCCGGGCACGCCTTGATCGTGGCCGCCGGCGGCGCGGTCGTCGGGATCGACGGCCTGTCGTTGATCTATGGCCGTGCCGGTGGCGACTTCATCGTGCCGGGGTTTATCGCCTGGGGCGATCCGGCGCGTGCGCCGTAGGCCGCCATAACCGCCACTCAGGGCGTCAATGTCCGCTCGAGCCTGGGCCAACGGCGCTCGGCTTCGAACACGACGCGGTCGGCATCGGCAAGAAAATCGGCGCGGCTCTGCATGTCGTAGAAGAGATAGAGTCGCTTGTCTTTGATCGCCCAATGCAGCGGATGCCCGGCTACCGATTTGCCTTTGGCGACCGCGACCGGGTCGTAGCCGCCGAACTGCGGCATATAGATGTCGGGATGCGCGACAAAGGCGGCGCGATTGCCGATGTTGCGGAACCGCCAGATCGCACCACGGTACGTCTGTTCGATGTCAGGGCGTCCGAACCTGGCGGCCGCGTCGGTGAAATAGCCGACCGGGTCGAAACCGTTGATCGCCAACCCTGAGGAGGGATCGACGACGATCCGCTCGGTGGTTGCGGCCGCTACCAATCGCGGCGACAAGACATGAGGTATTAAAATACCACAGACCGCGAAAGCCAGAGCCGCCGCCCGAACCGGGCCGCGAACCTTCCGGAAACGCCCAGCTATCGACATAGTCGTCATCAGACTGACCCCGATTCGCTGATATCCCTCTGCCTCGGGAGCCTACTCGGGTCGGCGTATGCATCCGGTTAAGTCGGGCCGTCTCACCATGGAGCCATCGATGCGCCTTGTTATCCGTTTCCTCGCCGTCGTCCTGCTTGTCATGACGTCCGCGGCCACGCCGGCAGCGGCGCAATCCGGCTCGTCAGGCAGCAGCACCTACTCGCCGGGTGAACTGGTCCGCACCGGTCACAAATTCTTCGGCACGGTGTCGCGCGAGCTGGCGCAACTGATCGAGCGGGCAGTCAGCCGGTGGGGCCAGCCAAACGGCTACATTCTCGGCCAGGAAGGCAGCGGCGCCTTCATCGTCGGCCTGCGTTACGGCGACGGCACGCTCTATACCAAGAATGCCGGCGACCGCCGGGTGTTCTGGGAGGGCCCCTCGATCGGTTTCGATTATGGCGGCGACGGCGCACGCACCATGATGCTGGTCTACAAATTGCCGACAACCGACGCGATCTATCAGCGCTTCGTCGGCCTCGACGGCTCTGCCTATTTCATCGGCGGCTTCGGCATGACCGCGCTGACGATGGACAATATTGTCATCGTCCCGATCCGCACTGGCGTCGGCCTGCGGCTTGGCGCCAATGTCGGCTACCTCAAGTTTACGCCCAAGGCGACCTGGAATCCGTTCTGATCCGGGCCGGGCTACGGGTTCGCGCCAAAATCAGTAAAGGTTTAGGTTAATCCGGCGTCGCGCTGGCCTGCCCGGCCGCCCCATGTCATTGTCGATCGAGGGATTTCTCGTATCGTGGCGTCTCGGAGGCGTTGTTCATGATTGAACCGATCATGTATTCGGGGATCGGGTTTCTTCTCGCGAGCCTCATCGCGCTGGTCATTATCCCGCTCGTCCACAATCGCGCCGTCCGGCTGACGATGCGTCGGCTCGAAGCCGCGACGCCGCTGTCGATGGCGGAGATCCAGGCCGACAAGGATCAGTTGCGCGCCGAATTCGCGATGTCGACCCGCCGGCTCGAAATGGCGGTCGAACAGCTCAAGGGCCGCTCCACCGGCCAACTCGCCGAACTCGGCAAGAAGGGCGACGCCATCAACCGTCTGAAGGCGGAACTCGGCGAGAAAACCGCCACCATTTTCGCGCTCGAAGCGCGCGACAAGGCGCTGCGCGACCAGTTGCGCGCCAGTGAAGAGGAATTCGCCGCCAAGCTCGCCGCCGTCCACGAAGCCGAGCGGGCGCTGGCCGACAAGGAAGCCGAACTCAGCCGCGTCGGCAGTATGCTCGACGAGCAATCGAGCTTTGCCGAAAGCCAGAAAATCGAAATCGTCGCGCTGAAGACCCAGGTCGACGCGCTGAAGGATCGCCTGATCGGCGCCGAGAACGACGTCAAGCTCGCCGAAGACCGCATGGAAGACGCCCGCGCCGAACTGAAAGTGGCGACGGCGGAACTCGCTGGCGAGCGCGGCAAGATCGAAAGCCTGAGCCGCCGGGTCTCCGAACTCGAACAGCAGCTCACCGCGCAGACGACCGAGGCCGAAATTCTCGGCCGCCGCGCGCACGACCTCGAAACCCGCCTGACCGAACAGTCGCGCCTGCTCACGCAGAGCGAGGTCGAGCTCGAACACATGCGCAAGGAGCTTGAGACCGCGAAGAGCAGCGAGGCCAATCTGCGCGAAGCGATCGCCGAGATCGACGGCCGCTCGAGCTCCGCGACACAGACGCTGAAGGCCGAGAAGCAGCAGCTTCAGTCCGATCTCGACCGCGCCAATGACGAGAAGGCACGGCTGGCCACCGAGCTCGGCAACCTGAAGCGCGAGACCGAACAGGTGTGGTCGTCGGAGCGGGTGGAAAACTCGCTGCTGCGTGAACGCATCAACGACATCGCCGCGGAAGTCGCCCGGCTTGCGTCGGCGCTGGAAGGCCCGAACTCGCCGATCGACGCGATCCTCGCCGCCGAGACCGTGCGCGACAAGGCGGCGGGCGCCGCGGCTGCGGTTGCCGGCGATATGCCGGCCGGCGAAGCCGGGGACGCCAGCGGCAACCTCGCCGATCGCATCCGCGCGCTGCAGTCGCGCGCTTCGCGCGTGCCGCGCAGCGAACCCTCGACGCATAACTGATTCCGCCGATTGCCGACGGATCAGGACAAAAGTGGCCTTGCTTGACAGGTCAGGCGGGCCGCTCTTTATATCCGGCTCAATATCCGATTTGCCGCCGCGATGGGCCCGGCTGAAGACATCACCATCGCCTGGACGGGCGCGTAGCTCAGCGGGAGAGCACTCCCTTCACACGGGAGGGGTCACAGGTTCAATCCCTGTCGCGCCCACCATTCAAAGTCCGCAAATCGCGGGCTTTTTTGATTCTTGTCGCCATCTCCGATGACGTTTCGAGACGCAACGGAACGCGAACACAGCACGTCGAGACGTGGAGAAGCCGTGGAGTTTGTTCAGGGGCCGTTCCGCTGTACCGGTGGCGCGTGATCCAACAATCGCGCGACGCATGCCCTATCTCGACCGGCCCTATTTCTCGATCGCGGAAGCCCTTCGCATCGCCGAGCGCATCGAGCGCCGCGCCGGGAGCGGCAGGATCGTCAATTTGCTGCCGGACACCGCTCGCCTATGCGCGCAGGGCTTGCGGCGCTCAGTGACGCCGCCAAGCCGCGAGGACATCGTTCGAATCGTCTGCGGGGTCAAGCGGTGCGATCATCGCAATAGCTGCTACTCGTGCATCGGTAAGGCAAACGCAATTCTTAGTCTGTTAGAACGTGAGCCGCCGGTCCCGTAGCCCCGCAGCCCCGTTGATAGGCTGGCGAGCGGCGAGATCGGTGACGCGAGTGACGCATCAGTGACGCATTCACAATTGATGCGTCACGCCAAAAGGCAAAAGTGTTCAACCGGTTGCGCGAATCGTGACGCATGTGACGCATGAATCCCGCGCGCGTATATGAGAGAAACTTTTTTGAGGGGCTAAAATTTCGTTCTTATGTGTACGCGAGATTTATGCGTCACTTGCGTCACTGTTGGAGATAATACCTTGAAAGAAAATGCAATAAGTCGGTGACGCATCAATTGTGAATGCGTCACTGATGCGTCACTTGCGTCACCGATCAGGTAAGAACTTGAACACGCAAGAGAATGACGCAATGACGCAACGATGACGCATTGAAATTTCATGCGTCATCGCAAAAACAAAAGTCGGGGCAACCGCTTAGCGCAGATCATGACGCAATGACGCATGACTCGCGCGCGCGCGTATAAGAAAGATTCTTGAAGTGACTCAAAATTCTCTTTCTCATGTGATGTACGAGAGATTCATGCGTCATTGCGTCATGACTCTCTAAAACTCATTGAGTCACAAAACACTAGACCATGACGCATTGTTTTCTCGTTGCGTCATCCATGCGTCATTGCGTCATTCGCCCGAATTTCTGAGTAAGACGGCGTTAACAAGTCACGCCGCGCGCAGCACATCGTAAGAGCGTTGAACTATATAGCGGCACGATGTCTATTCGGCAGCGTCGCCAATCGCGATTCCCTCACAAGCGGACAACCGTCATGCCCGTCGAGCCGAATATCGACAGCGGGTCGATCGACTCGTGGATTACCGACATGCGCCGACAACTGGCGCGCATCGAGCAATCGAAAAGCGCCCCGCCGAAGCCCCGCAAAGAGCGACGCTGGTCTACGCCACGCCTTCGGCGCAACTGGCCACGCCGCCCCGCCAAATCGGGCTAGGCGCACGGGTCCTTCCCTCACCCGTGGGGCCTACGGCCACTAAGCGCCCCGGCTTTTCACTAGCTGTTTTCGGTCGAAATTGACCGAACACGCCGAACCTACCGAACACAGGACGAACACATGGCTACCCGCATTCTCGACGCCGAGGCAGTGCTTCGCGCGCGCGACCTGTCCGGCGCGACGATGGATCGTTTCGCCGACAAGGTCGCCCGCATCAACCGCGCGGCGCAATCATTGTCGCGCGACATCGACCGCATCTCGCTCGATGGTTTCGCCGGTCGGGCCGGCCGCATGGCCGCGCGCCTCGATGCGATCGGCGACCGGGCCGTGCGAGTCGGCCGCAACCTTACCTATGGCGTGACGCTGCCGGCGGCCATCGCAGGCCGATCGATCCTGCATAACCTGCACAATTTCGAGTTGGCCTCGAACAAGATCAAAGCGTTCGGTGACGTGAGCGAGGACGAACTCAAGCGACTGCGTGACCTGGCAAAGAACCTCGGCTCGAAATACGCCTTCGGCCCGACCGGCGTCATGGAAGGCTTTGTCGAGGCGATCAAAGCCGGATTCGTCCCGAATCAACTGCCTGCGATCGCCAAGCCCTTGCTCGACTTTGCGACCATCGCCGAGATCGACGTGCCGCGCGCTGCCGAACTGGCGATCTTTTCCTTGTCATCGTTCGGCAAGATGTACGATCAGACCGGCGCCCTGCTCGACGACGGCACGCTGTCGAAAAACCTGCGCGAAATGGTCGATCTGTTCGCGATTCTTAACAAGGTCGCGCCCGGCTCGATCGGCCAGATCGCCGAAACTTTCAAATATTCCGCCCCGGCCGCCGCGCAATTGAAGCTGCCGCCGCAACAGCTTGGCGCCTTGACCGCCGTCCTCAATCAGGCCGGCATTCTCGGCCCGGAGGCCGGCGTCGCGCTGCGCTCGATGATGGTGCGATTTCTCAAGCCCACGCGCCCGGCGCTGGCCGCACTGTCGGCAACCGGCATGCGGCTCGACGACTACATCCTCCGCAATCCGTCGCTGTTGAAGCCTGAGGCGATCCTGTCGGCCGTCGAGCAGCAAACCGGTACCCTGTCGGCGGAACAACGTGCGCTCTTTCGCTCCCGCGTTGCCCGGCTCAATACGGCCTCCGGCGAGGATTACGAAAAAGGGCTGCTCGCCGCCATTCGCGGCACCGGCGGCGCTGGCCTGCAGGATGCCAAGGTCGCCGGCGATCTGGCGACACGGATCATGGGAACGGCCGTCGAGAAGATCGACGTGATGCGGTTCCTTAAGGACGCCGCCGCCAAGGCGCCCAACCTTGCCGCCTTCATGGCGCAATTCATGGACCAGCGGCAGGCGGTACGGCTCGCCAATCTCTACAATGCCCGCGTCACCAAGCTGCTTGACGACATCGAAGGCGAACTGCAACGCGCCCGCGAAGGCGGCGTGCCAGTATCGCAGCGGCAGGCCGAAACGCGCAACTCAGGAATTATCAAAGCCGAAAACGAACTGCGCGGCGCGTGGCAGAATTTCACGCAGGCGCTCGGCGACTCTGGCGTCACGCAGGCCGCGACCAGCACCATGAATGCGCTGGCTTCGGGGCTGCGGTCGATCGGCGACTTGAATCCGCGCATTCTCGAATTCTCGACCTATGCCGCCGCCGCTGCCGCCAGCGCCGGCCCACTGGTGTGGATGACCGGCAAGCTGGCGAGCGCAGCCGGCGGGATCGCCTCGGCGATCGGCTGGCTTGTGCCAGCCGGCGCGACGGCCGGCGCTGCGGCAAAGGCTGCCGGCGCTGGCGGTGTGGCTGGCGCGTCGCTCGCGACGATCTATGCGATCCTCGGCTATGAAAACTACAAGAACATGCGCGGCACGCTCGACCGCTTGCCGGAAAGCCTGATGCGCGCCGGCGTCATTCCCGCCGATCGCGATTTCGCGCCGGCTGGCATGCGCGCCCTCACGGTGGATCAGGTGCTGGCTTCGCTCGGCGGCGGCAAGGATATCACCGCCGAACTCAAGGGCAGCGCGACGCTGGAAAATCGCGTCGTGATCGAGGCGTCGCCGGAATTCGCCGCGCGTGTGCAACAGGCCGTGCGCAACGAGATCAATGCGCTACGCATCAACGGCGCGCCGTCATCGGGCACTGCCGGCGATCTCGGCGTGTCGATGCCCGACGCCGGGCCGATGCCGTGACCATTCCGTGACGACAACCAAATCGCACAAGGGAGATTGATACGATGCCCAAACCGGACGCCCTCCCCACACAGGTCGAACAAGACCTGCGCGAACTGCTGGCCATTCAGGCCGCGCAAACCTTCCTGATCGATTCGCTTGCGCGGATCGTGCTGCTGAACTTTCCGGCCGACATCCGCGCCGGTTTCATCGAAGCTCTGAAAGGGGTCAATATTCAGGACGTGCCGACCTCCGAGGACGGGAAACGGATCGCGCAAATGACGCGCGATTTTCTTGAGAGTTTCGGAGACAGGCTGCACGCCGCCTTCAAGCCGACCGGTCAGCAGCCGAATTGACGGGGCGAGCCGCCGTTCCAAAACGGCGGATTCCCGTGTAATCTTGATTCTGGGTGTAGTAGCCCGGACCAGAGATAGGCAGGCGGCCCGTTCCAGCGGGACACCGGCCGATTTGCGTCCCGCCTCGGCGGGGCGCGAGACGACGGCTTGGCGGCCGTCCGTCACCGGCAACCTATGTCGGGAGGCGGGCGCCATACAAGACCCTCGCGGGGAAAACGTCCGAACCTGTCTCTCTGGCAGGCTACTACCCTCCCGGCACCAAGGCCGCCCCTTGGAAACGGCTGTAGTAGGCCCTCAGAGAGCAATCCACATGAACTCACAGCTTGAATCCGACCGCCGGTGCGACACTGGCGCGACCGCGCATGAGCGCGCGTCTCAAACCCAGTCGGAGGACTCCATGCGTCTCGTTGCTTCAAGTGTACCGCCTGCCCGTCCCGTTCCGCCGTTCGCCGGTCATCCCGACGCGGCGCTACTCGCACTGGAACAAAAGCACCTCGCCGCCGCCGCTGACGTTCACGCGGCCTCCGATGACGTTCCTGTATGGGAAGCAGCGCTCGACGCGATCGACGCGGTCGAGGCCGAGATCGCCGCGACCCGCGCGACGACGCTCGACGGGCTACGGCTCAAGGCGCGCATTGCCACGCGCGATGACCGCGACAGCACGCGCGGGATCATGAGTGAATCGATCCTGCGCGACTTGTCGCGGCTTGACGGTTCGCCGGAAAGCCGCCGCGCGCCGTGCGCGGGCGGCAGCGACGCGGCGCTGATCTTGCTTGGCCAGACATTCGACGATGCGCTGGAAACGTGCCAGACGCGCGACGCCGGATGTAAAGCGTTCGACGCTCTCGGTGCGATCATCGATAAGATCGTCGCCACACCCGCGACCACGCCGGCCGGTCTGGCGGTGAAAGCCAAGGCGGTCGCCTATATGCACCGGCTCGACATCGAGTCGAGCGCGGCCGGCGAGATGAGCCGCCGCGCGATCGATGCGCTAGTCGCGGACGCAGTTCAATTCGCCGTTCAGCCGCAACCGGAACCGCCGGCCGGACAGGCGGCATTGGCGGCCTGATTTTTACTTCGTGATTACCCGCTAGCCCGACCCTAGCCACGCCGCGAGTCGCGGCGTGGCTAACTCAACCAGCGAGATTCCTGATGGATGCTGACAAGACACTTCAGCTCTACTGTGATCGCGTTCTCAAGAAGAAGGTGAGTCCCAATGGCTTCGAGTGTGAGCGCATCGCAAGCGCGGTTGCGTTCTATCTGATCTCCTATGAAATCCATCTCGGCCTACATTCTTCCGTGCCGACGAATTGGCCCAATTCGCCCAAAGTCGACACTAGCAACCGCGATACGGCTACGGTTGAAAGGATCAGACAGATCGCCTTGAAGCATCAGTATGACGATGCCCATCGATCAATTTCGAAGTTGAGTCACGACGCAATCATCGCGGCCTTCTACGAAGGCAAGGCACTGAGAACGGTCGGTGCCAAGGCCGGACAAAAGCCAGACACAGATAGCAATGCGAGCATCAATAACGAGGTCGCGCGAGCATATATCCGCGCCGGAGGCGACCAACTGGCTCGGCACTATCAGATAATGCGAAACCGCAAGTAGCAAAAGCGTTGGAATATATATTCTACCCGCGTACATCTGCCAAAGTCCCGCTTTCCGGGATGCCCCAGACCCCTCACCGCTCCCCACGACTGGAGACTTGCAATGACCAACCCCGAACGGGGCCTTGGCGTGACCGACCTCGCGCGCCTGAACCAAATGTCTGTCGAGGACCTGAAACCGCTGCTCAACACGCGCCTGCCCGAATATGGCGATTTCACCGTCGCCGAATTTTTCCTCAATCAGGACTCGCGCGGCGAATTCCCGGCAACGTCGGCACTGGCGATCGAGATCGCCCGCCAATTGTCCGACGATAGCGGCCTGCCGCTGCTCGCCGCGCTGGACGCCGTGCAATATACCGGCGCGATCGGACACTTTGCCGGCCATGAGGGCCGCCGTTCGCAGCCGACCCGGCGCGCCGACACCGATTTCTGGGTCGGCGTCCTCGGCATCCGTTCCGACTGGGGCACGTCTTCGCGCGAGGGCTGGCCTGTGACAGGCTTCGGCCCCGGCGAGTGCTGGATGAAGGGCCACTACGACGGCACGTTCGATCAGGTCACGGCCGCGATCAAGAGCCGCATGGTGCGCGACACGGTTGATCCCGACGACGTGGACGCTGCCGACCACGCCCGTCTGTTCATGACGAACGTCTCGGCCGCCGCGCGGCGCCTCTCGAAGCGCGCGAAAGACCTCGGCATCGAGATCAACATCGACTAGCGGAGATCACATGACGAAGCCTGCCACGCGGCCCCGGCCCAAACCGGGGCCGCAAGTTTTTACGCGACGCGCGCAACTGCCGGCGTCGTCTTTCGATCCGGCAACCGCCGCATAAGCGACATCACCGATAAGGATACACACGAATGTCGATTCTCAACGGATCGGCACTCACCCTCTATGGAACGGTGAGCGCCGACGCTATGGACGAGTCTGCCTCGTTTTCCGCGAGGCAGGTTCGCGACGCCCTCGCTGCACACGGCGACGGCGACATGACTGTCAATCTCAATTCCGGTGGCGGTCTCGCGTTTGAAGGTCTCGCGATCTTCAATGCGCTCAAGCATCATCCCGGCAGAATCACGGTTTGCGTTGATGCTATCGCGTGTTCTGCAGCATCGCTGATCGCGATGGCTGGCGATGAAATCATCATGCGCGACGGCGCGATGATGATGATTCATGACCCCCGCTCGTCTGTTGCAGGCACATCGAGCGAACTTCGCAAGGCTGCGAAAGCGCTCGATACGCTGTCCGCTCAGTTCAGGGCGATCTATGCCAAGCGCACCGGGCGGGACGAAAAGGAAATCGGCGACCTCATGGCCGCCGAGACTTGGATGAATTCGGATGAGGCAATCAGCGGTGGCTTTGCCTCCAGCAAATCCCCGGAGAAAGGCACACCGATCTTCGCGGCGTTTGACTATCGCCAATACCGAAACGCCCCCGCTACATTGTCCAACATTGGGAAAGTCACGATGACCACGGTTCAAACCGACAAAACGACCGAGAAATCTTGGGCCACGAACTTCTACCTTTCGGCCGGCGCGACCGGTCTTTCGGTGGCGGAACTGAACGAGATTGTCACGGCGAGCGACACTTATGACAGCGCGCGCGACGCGCTTGTCGATCTCATGGCCGCCAAGAACAACGCCAACAAGCCGCGCCCCGGCGGTATCTCAACCGTAGGCGGCGAGACGTTCGGCAATCCGGACTTTCTCGCAAAGACGATCGGCGGCGTGCTGTACGCCCGTATGAGCGGAGCGAATCCCGAAGGGGCGGCGCGTGATCTCATGGGATGCAGCGTACTCGACCTCGGCGCCAAGCTGCTTGAGGCGCGCGGCGAGCGCGTTTCTTGGGGCAGCCGCGACGAACTTACCACGCGCGTCATGATGTCTGGCAGCCACAGCAGGGATGACTTTCCGAGCCTGCTGACGACCTCCGGCAACCGCGTCCTGCGCGATGCCTATACGCTCGCTCAGAGTCCGTTGAAGCTGCTGGCGAAGAAGCGCAACGCCGCCGATTTCCGGCCGCTGACATCGATCCGCTTGAGTGAGGCGCCGCAGCTTTTGGAGAAAGGCGAAGGCGGCGAACTCAAGTATGGAAGCAGGTCCGAGGCCAAGGAGTCGTTCGCACTCAAGACTGCGGGCCGCATCTTCTCATTGACTCGCGAGGCAATCATCAATGACGACCTCAATGCGTTCGCCGACTCGTCGCGCGCATGGGGGCGAGCCGCAGCGAGCTATGAGGCGGATACCTTGGCCGCCCTGTTTACAGCGAACGGCGGCAATGGCGTCAATCTCGATGACAACAATGCCATCTACACGACCGCACGCAAGAACAAAGCCGCAGCTGGCGGTGCGATCAATACGACGACGCTCGGTGCTGCGCGGCAAGCGATGCGCGAGTTTACCGACATCGACGGCAAGACTTTGATCGGCGTCGCTCCGAAACACTTGGTCGTCGGCAGCGCGAAAGAAACCGAGGCTGAGCAGGCGCTGGCCGCAGTCGCTGCCGCGCAAACCTCGAATGTCAATCCATTCGCCAGCAAGTTGGCTTTGCATGTCGAGCCGCGTCTGGCGGGTAACGCTTGGCGCATGTTTGCCGATCCGGCGGACCTGCCGGTAATCGTCGTTGCCTACCTCAACGGCACCGAAGGGCCGATGATGGCTTCGCGCGAAGGATGGACGACGCTCGGTATGGAGTTCCGCGCCGTGCTCGACTTTGGCGCCGGCATTGACGATTGGCGCGGGACCTATCTCAACGTTGGAAACTAACGACTACCGGTACCGTCGCGCGGCACCTTGCACCGGCGCGCGGCCCGCCGGCCTCCTTGCGAGGTCGCCATTTCCTGCGCCGCGCGACGGCATGTGTTCGCAGGAATGGCACGGCCGCATTTTAATTCTAGCAACTTGCCTCGCGGATCGTTTTCTGAGGGCGCTGCGGCCCGCCCAACACCGGAAATCCCCTCTCCCTTAATCCGCGAGACCCGTTCCGCCGCGCTGGCGAACGGACGCATATGCGGGGTCAAGGGGGGAACGGCCGCAACCAATTCCGGAGCAACCCATGACTGCATTGCTGACAGCGGCGGAAGCCGCCGCGCGGCTGCGAAAATCCGCGCGCTGGCTGCGGGAATGGTTGCGCCAAAACCCCGCCGACGACCGGGGAAATCCCTATTTCTTGCAGGCCGGCCGGGATCGGCTTTTCTCTCCCGCCGACCTCGTTAGAATTGAAGCCAAGATACGAGAACTCACCCAATGCCGCTTAAACTCGTCCCCCCGCGCAAAGGCAAGACGCCGTATTGGTCGGTTCGCGGCACCTATCTCGGCCAATACGTTGACCGAAGCACTAAGACTGGCAAGCGGTCGATCGCCGGAAAAATCCTTAAGCGATGGGAACAGGACATCGAACGTGGTGAGTTTGCCGTCCGTGGCGAACCGGATTTCGCGAGCGCCGCAATCAGCTACATGAAGGCGGGCGGCGAACGCCGGTTCCTGACGCCGCTCATCAATCATTTCGGGCAGACACCGCTCCGGAAAATCAGACAACTCGACATCGAACTCGCCGCCGACACGCTCTATCCGAACGCCTCGCCCGCGACTCAAAACCGGCAGGTCTATTCACCGGTGTCGGCGATCTTGAAACACGCCGGGCCGGAGTACGATTTCAAGCTGCGGCGTCCGAAAGGATCGCGCGGCCGTGTCGTCACGCGATGGCTTTGGCCGGAGCAAGCCGAAGCGATTTTTGCGAGCGCCGCAACGCTAGATGCCGAATTCGAGATTTTGCTGCGCTTCCTTTGTTATACCGGCTGCCGCATTAGCGAGGCGCTGAAACTCACCTGCAACGAGATTCGTCTCGCCGAGGCGTTCGCCTATGTGCGAACTTCAAAAAACGGCGAGCCGCGCGCGGTGTTCTTGCCGCCTCACCTTGTCGCCGCGCTGGCGAACCATCCGCGTGGGCTGGAGCGCGGCGACCAGCGCGTTTTCCGCTTTCACCGGGGCGGCGGGCTACGCAACCACCTGTCGGCCGCCTGCGCGATGGCCAGCGGCCTCGCCAAGCCCAAGCGGGAAAAACGTGGCGGCCAGCCGATCAAAACCTCGCACGGCCTCGACTGGGTCAATTTCCATACGTTCTGCCACACCTATGCGACGTGGATGCGCCGCTACGCCGGGCGCGATACCAAGGGCCTTGTCGGCACCGGCCGCTGGAAATCCGAGCAGTCGGCGAGCCGGTACGCGCATGTCGTGCCGAGCGAGGATGCGAGGGCGGCGGGTTTGCTGCCTGCGAAACGTAAAATCGATTAGCTCGTCGCGAGCTTTTCCAGCGCGTCCATGCTCGTCCAATTCTGCAAGCAATTCGGACAGGAATTCGACTGAAACAACAGATAGTCCAGAGCCGACTTTACGACTTTCCGGTAGGCATCATTTTGCCGTAGTTTCAGGACGGCATTGTACGGCTTATCGCTAGTCACTGTTTCTCCAAAAACAGCCATTTCAAAGTTTGGTACAAAGGCAGTCAATCGCACTGAATCTCGATCTGGTGCGGCGGCCGCAGCATCCAGTATCATCTTATTTGCCGCCCACGCTGCATTGGCCTTTCCGCTATCCAATTTAGGTCGATCACTGTCGTGAACTACCGCATACGGGGCACCAAAATGATTCATTATCTTCATGAGTGCTGGAATTACGAACTTCCCCCGCGCTCTAACGATATGCACATTCCGATACGCGGCTCGATCTGCCTCGACGATTTCTCGAAAGGCTGAATATTCAGTGTCGCCTTCGACCAATACCGTTTGCCCTCCGAAGAAGAATTCGGCGACATATGGGTCCCACAAATTTAAGAGCTTAAGCAGCGATTTTTCATCATCGGTCAGCTTGACGGTCGCCGGGCGAAATACGGTGGAACCGCTAATCTTAGCCTTTGTATCACGCTCGACGCGGACGATGGTTGTGTTATCCCGCGACAAGTCAATGAACGCCGGCGAGTGAGTTGTGACCATGACTTGCCAGCCACTTCCAGCGTTCGCGAGATCGTAGAGAACTCGGCATGCATCGCGGATGGCGTTCGGATGAAGGCAAATTTCAGGCTCATCAAGAAGCAGAACATGTGGTCGAGCCAACGACTCCGATTCTGCCTCGCCTTCGGCATCTTTCTTAGACTTCGCTTTGCTTTTCGCGGGTTGTCGATCGGATGCGATTTTTAACGCCGACCACAGGAGAGTTCGGCGTGCGCCACTTCCTTGTTTGTCGAGCGGGGAAAGATGGCCACCGTCAGGTCCCATTCTAATCATTGGACTAGTGCTAAAAAATGAAAACGCCTTCTCCGCTACTTGCTCGGTGCGAGGATCCAACGCCACGCGAAACCCAACGAAGATTTCTCCGATATAGCTTGAAAGAGAATTTTCAATTCCGGTGATTTCGTCCTTCGATTGTTCAACAATTTCCTTTTGCAAATCTCTAACTTGCTGAGTCAGTTGCTCGATGACAGAGCCTTTACCGTCTCCGTCTTGTTTGACGCGCTGAATCAAGATGTCGCGCAAAATGTCGACTATCTTTGCTCCCTGATCCTCTGGACTGGCAAAGGCGTCGACGCGGTGCGGAAATGGGCGCCGTGAGTTAGCTACACCCGGAGCGCCCCATGGAACTTTCTCATTCCAATCAGCGTCCTTTGCTCTGTGGCCTTGCCTAGTCGGTGACTCGTTGTCCTTTGCCCAAATCCATCTTTCGCGAACATACTTGTGTCCCGTGACCGAATCTGTGTGGAGCCACTCATCTGCTGGAAACTTGTCAAATATATATGTTTGAAGCTCCACCTCCGGCAGAGCTTGCGGATCGACTTTCTCACCCGGAAAGTCTTCTAGCTTTAGCTTCCCCTCGCTAGAACCGTGCATCATTACAACTTCGTACGCGCGCAATATCGTACTTTTGCCAGCATTGTTAGGACCCACTAAGACAACGATGTCGTCTAGATCGATCTCAACCGGGTCGGGCCCAATGCAGCGAAAGTTCTTGACGATAAGCCGCTTTATCTTGGCATGACTGAGAGCAACCGTTTGCAGTTGATCCGGCTTGGCGGGCTTCGCCATACTTCACCTATCCAGCCGCTCAAGGCGGCCGATTGGTGAAAGGAGGTCCTTTAACTTCGAGACTGCATCATCGAGTTCGCGGCGCGCCTTCTCCATATCGCCGTTGCGGAGTGCGCGCTCACAATC
>JBFWZV010000068.1:0-17024 GCA_050184975.1 Pseudolabrys sp.
GCTGGGCGGTCAGCGGGCGTCGCGTCCAGTCGGTAAAACGGCTCGATTTGTCGAGTGTGTCACCGGTGATGCGCTGGACGAGCTGGTCGTAGGAAATCGAGTCGCCGTAACCGAGCACCATGGCGGCAACCTGAGTGTCGAAGATTGGATGCGGGATGGTCTTCGCCATATTCCAGACGATTTCGATATCCTGCCGCGCCGCGTGAAACACTTTCACCACGGATTCGTGGGACAGCAGATCGAAGAAGGGCTTGAGATCCAGCCCATCGGCGAGCGCGTCGACGACGACGGCTTCGTCCGGGCTCGCCATCTGCGCCACACAGAGCAGCGGGTAATAGGTCGTCTCGCGCAGAAACTCTGTATCGACCGTGACGAAGGCGTGCTTCGCCATGCGCGCACAGACCTCGGCAAGCTCCCGGGTGTCGGTGATCGGTTTCATAGCCCGCGCACCTTCGGCCTGAAGATGAACTCCCAGGGGCTCGGCATCGGTCCGACCGGCACATCGATCAGCGTCGGTCCGTCGCGGCGGGCGAACCCGCGGCGCAGGGCCTGACGCAGTTCGTCCGGCGTGCGGGCACGTTCGGCGGCGGCGCCGAAGCTCTCGGCGAATTTGACGAAATCCGGGTTGGCGAGATCGCTGGCGATCAACCGGTTGCCGTACTGCTCCTGCTGGATGCGCCGGACATTGCCGAAGGCGCCGTCGTTGAAAACGATCGCGGTGAGCGGAATTTTGTGGCGCACCGCGGTCGCCATCTCGTTTGCGGTATACATGAAGCCGCCGTCGCCGTTGATCGATACGACCGGCACGTCGCGCCGGGCGTCCTGCGCGCCAAGCGCGGTCGCAAAGCCCCAGCCGAGATTGTCCTGATAGCCCGGCGACAGGAAAGTACGCGGCTTGTAAACCGGGAAGGCGAGGCGGGCGGCAAAGCCCATTTGCGTCACCTCGTCGACGAAAATGCCGTTGTCTGGCAGCTCGGCGCGGATGGCGTCGAGCCAGCCGAGTTGCGGCGCGAGCTTTTCAACCATCGCGGCACGCAGCTTTGCCTGACGTTTCTGCATCTCATCACGGCGCGAGCTGCGCGTTTTGTTGTGTGCCGGCAGCACGTCGAGCAGCCGCCGGAGGATGGGCGCGGCGTCGCCGACGAGGGCGACCGCCGGCTTGCTGATGCGCTTGACTTCGGTCGCGTCGGCGTCGATGCGGATGACGGCAAGATCGCGATCGGTGCCCCAATGCAGCTGCGGAAAATACAATCGTGTGCCGATCGCGATGACAACGTCGGCGTCTTTCCACATTTCATGGCCAAGCGGAATTGTGACCGCGAAGGGATTGCGGCTGTCGAGCACGCCTTGGCCGCGGCGAAAACCGCAAAAGACCGGCGCCTGAAGCATCTCGGACAGTAGCGTTACTTCTGCCGAGGCATCCTGCGCGCCGCCGCCGACGCAGATCAGCGGCCGCTTGGCATTGCCGAGTTTTCGTGCCGCGCGTTTGACCGCGTCTTCGTCGATGCGCGTCCGCGGCGGCTTGGGCGTGGCAATGGTCACGACTTTGCCGGGCTTGCCCCACACATCCATCGAACAGTCGAGCGCGGCGGGACCGGGCCGGCCGGTCGCCATTGCGCGCATGGCGCGCTCGACCAGACGGGGTGCGTCGGCTGCGCCTGGAATGTGCGCAGAAAAATCGACCAGCCGCTTGATGACGCCAGCCTGATCGCGCAACTCGTGCAGGTGGCCGATGTCACGGCCGATGCCGGCTTCCGGTATCTCGCCGACCAGCGCCAGTACCTGTGCATTCATGCTGTAGGCGGTGAGCAGCGCCGCGCTCGAATTCAGTAGGCCGGGTCCGGGGACGACCGCATAGGCCTGTGGCTTACCGGTCGCGAGCTGCGCGCCGAGCGCCATGTAGGCGGCGCCCTGTTCGTGCCGGGTGTGAACGGTGCGCAACCGGTTCGATGCTTTGTAGAAAGCATCGAACAGATGGTCGTTCTGTACGCCCGGCAAGGCATAAATGGTGCCGATGCCGTGGGCGAACATCGCCTCGACGGTTGCTTCCGCCGTCGTCATCGTCCTGGTTTCGGTGGCCCTGCGTGGCGACTTCGTCTTTTTCTTTTTTCTGGTCGAAGTCACGTTACCGTTCCGGAAGCGAATTGATAATGAACATCGCGTCGAGCATTTCGTCGTGCGGAGCGTTGTCGAAGGCCCGGGCCAGAATATCCTTGACCCGGCCGCTTCGATAAAGCTGCGCCAGCGTTCTGTCCACCATCAGGCGAAACGCGCTATCGTCGCGCGGAATAGCGAGCGCGTAGGTTTCATAGCTGAAGTAACGCTTGCTCAACTCGAACCCCGGCCGTCCGCCCTGGCGCAGCATGGCCGCGAGGATGCTGCGGTCGGCGACATAGGCGTCGAGCTCGGTATCTTCGACCATTTTCATACCGTTGCGGTGGTCGAGCACCGGCACAATGGTTGCTTTGACGGCGATCGCGTCAAAGGAGTCGCGCAGGACACGTTCGGTGGTCGTTCCGATCAGCACGCCGACGCGCTTGCCGGCGAGATCCTCGAAACGCTGGACCGGAGCACTGCGCCGTGACAACACGCTGGCGCCGTCGAGGAAGGTCGGAATCGAGAAATCGACAATATCACGGCGAGCGATGGTGACGGTTGACGGGTCGCACAGGATGTCGACCTTGCCGTCGCGCACCGACTCGAAGCGCTGACCGGCATGGACGAGCACATATTCGGCGCGCACCTTCGGACCGAGCGCGGCCGCCACCTCGCGGCAGAGCTCGACGATGTAGCCGGCGGGCCGGCCCTGACCGTCCTGATAGGAATAGGGCGGCGCGTCGGCACGATAGCCGATACGCAAGGAACCGGTTTCCTTAACTCGTTCCAGCACTCCGGCCACGGCCGGCTGCGCGGTGGCGACTATGGCTGCGGCGAGGATCAGCAGTCGTCGCATCATGGGTTCTGTCCTCGCCATTTGCCCGGAGCCGGGCCACCATCGTCTCGATGCAGCGCCAGTATAGCGCACGAAATCCGCGATGTTGCAGGGGTTATCCGGCCGCAGGAGGCCCACTGGCCTTGCCTTGACAAAGCCGACCCCCCATGCGTTTTTCGCGCGCCATCCACCCCCCGAAAGCGCGATTCCGTCCATGCATCGTTACCGGTCCCACACCTGCGGCTCGCTCCGCGAGAGCGATATCGGCCAGGAGGTGCGGCTTTCCGGCTGGTGCCACCGCATTCGCGATCACGGCGGCGTGCTGTTCGTCGACCTGCGCGACCACTACGGGCTTGCCCAGGTGGTCGCCGATCCCGACAGTCCGGCCTTCAAGCAGGTCGAGAAATTCCGCGCCGAATGGGTGGTGCGCATCGACGGCAAGGTGCGCCGCCGCCCCGCGGGTACCGAAAATCCCGAGCTGCCGACCGGGCAGGTCGAGGTCTACATCTCCGAGGTCGAAGTGCTCGGCCCCGCCGCCGAGCTGCCGATGCCGGTGTTCGGCGAGCAGGACTATCCGGAAGAGATCCGGCTGAAATACCGCTTCCTCGATCTGCGCCGTGACAAGCTGCACGACAACATCATGAAGCGCGGGCAGATCATCGACTCGATCCGCCGCCGCATGAAAGAGGGCGGCTTCTTCGAGTTTCAGACGCCGATCCTGACCGCGTCGTCGCCGGAAGGCGCACGCGACTTTCTGGTGCCCTCGCGCCTGCATCCGGGCAAGTTCTACGCGCTGCCGCAGGCGCCGCAGCAGTTCAAGCAGCTCATCATGGTCGCGGGCTTCGACCGTTATTTCCAGATTGCGCCGTGCTTCCGCGACGAGGACGCGCGCGCCGACCGCTCGCCCGGCGAGTTCTATCAGCTCGACATCGAGATGAGCTTCGTCACGCAGGACGATGTGTTCAGCGCGGTCGAGCCGGTGCTGCGCGGTGTGTTCGAGGAATTCGCCAACGGCAAGCCGGTGACGCCGAAATTTCCGCGCATCGCCTATGCCGACGCCATGCGGAAGTACGGTACCGACAAGCCGGACCTGCGCAATCCGATCGAGATGCAGGATGTCAGTGAGGCGTTTCGCGGTTCCGGCTTCAAGATCTTTGCCAAGATTCTTGAGAACGCCGACAGCGCGGTGTGGGCGATCCCCGCGCCGGGCGGCGGCAATCGCGCGTTCTGCGACCGCATGAACTCGTGGGCGCAAGGGGAAGGCCAGCCGGGCCTTGGTTACATCTTCTGGCGCGAAGGCGAGGAAAGCGGCGCCGGCCCGCTGGCGAAGAACATTGGACCCGAGCGCACCAAGCAGATCGCCGAGCAGATGAAGCTCGGCGTTGGTGATGCCTGTTTCTTCGTCGCCGGCAAACCGAAGGACTTCGTCAAGTTCGCAGGCCCGGCGCGCACCAAAGTCGGCGAGGAACTCGGCCTCATCAAAAAAGACCGCTTCGACTTCTGCTGGATCGTCGACTTCCCGATGTACGAGTGGAGCGAGGAAGAGAAGAAGATCGACTTCTCGCACAACCCGTTCTCGATGCCGAACATGCCGGCCGAGGAATTCCTCGCGCTCGATCCGGCCACCGATACCGACAAGCTGCTCGCCATCAAGGCGATCCAGTATGACGTGGTCTGCAACGGCATCGAGCTGTCGTCCGGTGCGATCAGAAACCATCGTCCTGACATCATGAAAAAGGCCTTCGCCATCGCCGGCTATGGCGAGGACGTGCTGGAGGCGAAGTTCGGCGGCATGCTGCGGGCGCTGACCTATGGCGCGCCGCCGCACGGCGGCATCGCGCCCGGCATCGACCGCATCGTCATGCTCTTGTGCGGCGAAGAAAATCTGCGCGAGGTCGTGCTGTTCCCGATGAACCAGCGCGCCGAAGACCTGCTGATGGGTGCGCCGTCGGAAGTGACGGCGAAGCAGCTCCGCGAGCTGAACATCCGGCTCAATCTTCCGGACAAGAAATAAGCGGCATCAGCTTCTGCGTGGCTTTCGCTGCGGCTTTGCCGCCGTTTCCTCGCGCGGCAGACAATCGCCGCGCCGAGCATTCTCGACGCGCGCGATGAGCGCATCGCGGTCGTGTTTTTGCGCAATCGCCTTGCCGGCGTCTTCGACCAGGTCGAGATAGTCGAGCAGAACGGACTTTCGCTCGTCGTCGGCGAGCGCGATGAGCTGGCAGAGATTATCGGCCATTTGAATGAGAATGGCCGGTTTCTGGGCGCCATTCTGGCGGATCTGGTCGAACGCTGCCGCGACAAGCCCCTCGAAGGTCGAGCGCGATACGATGACCCGCGGCTTGCGCTGATCGTCGACGAGAACCGAGCGCGCGGGCGCGCGCCTCATGACCGCGGCGAGCGACGAGGATAGCCGGTCGAGGACGGCAATAGCCGTGAAGGGATCGTTGATCCCGGGCGAGAGTGCGCGCACCGCGATCTCGACCATCTGTCGAATCGAGAATTCGATATCCTGTACCGGCGTACGCTCCGCGCCGACGACAACGGCATTCTGGATCGTATGCGCGAGGCTGTCGCGATCCTTGCCGCCGGCAATCCACGCGATGACGCCGCCGTCGACCGCAAAATGGCCCGGCCGCATTCCGATCTCGACAATCGCGTCCGCTGCACAAGCCGCGTTGACGATCGCTTCATAATCGATGGCCTGCACGTAGCCGCTGATCTCGAGGCGGACCGCCGCCGCCTTGGTCCGGTCGAGTTTTGGCGGTGCCGGCCCGACCATGTCATCGGCGTCCGGCAGCAAGCGGGAGACATCAGTGTCGAGCTGGACACCGATCCGGGCAATGGCATTGTCGGCCACGATGGCATTGGCGAGGTGATGTACGAACACGACCAGCATCGCGACACTGATCAGTACCAGCAGTGAGCCACCGGAGATCGCGAGGTTCGGTGCGGTTCGGCCCGCGCCGGAGACCGAGTAGAGAACCACGAGCAGATAGGCGACGGTTCCAAGGAAGAGGCCGAGCGCGGCCTGTGTCTTCTTGTCGGCGATAAAGCTGCGGATGATGCGCGGCCCGAGTTGCTGGGCGGCGAGCGTCAGCACCACCATCGTGATCGAAATGGCGAGCGTCGCCATGGTGATCATCGCGGTGAGCAGCCCCGACATGAATTGCGCGGCTGCGTCAGCGCTGCCGCGGTCGAGGAAACTCGCCAGCATTCCGCTGCCGCCGAGCCTGACATTGAGTGCGAGATAGGCAGCAACAATGGCGCCGGCGACTATCAGGAGCGGCAGCGCCCACAGGCTGGTGCTGACGGCGTACCAGAGTGTGAGAAGGCGCGGAATGATGCCGGCGCCGCCGTACGAGGCCGGCCCTGCGTTCCTGGTCCGGGACAAGTTCGCCAATCCGAAACTCGCTATTTGTCCGGCAGCGGAATGAATTCGATCTCGTCGCCGGGCACTTTCTGGAAGTGGCCGGCTTTCCAGTCGGCCTTGGCCTGCTCGATGCGATCTTTGCGCGAGGAGACAAAATTCCACCAGATATGGCGCGGGCCGTCCATCGGTGCACCGCCCGCGATGACGAGATGCACGTCGGTTTTCGCCTTCACCGTGATTTTGTCACCCGGCTTGAACACCAGCAGGCGTCCGGCGTCGAAGGTATCGCCGGAAATCTCGATGGTACCGTCGACAACATAGATGGCGCGCTCTTCGTGGGTGGCGTCGAGCGGCATGGTGGCGCCGGGCCGCATCGCAACATTGACGAACAGGGTTTCGTGCGTGGTTGGCACCGGCGAGGTCTCGCCGAACTGCGAGCCGATGACGACGCGGGCGAACAGGCCGTCGTCGCGCACCATCGGGAATTCGTCGACGGTGTGATGGGTGAAGCCCGGCTCCATTTCTTCTTTGGCCGCCGGCAGCGCGACCCACATCTGCAGGCCGTGAATGGGGCTGCCCGTCTCGCGCAGTTCGGTGCCTGTACGCTCCGAATGCACGATGCCGCGCCCGGCGGTCATCAGATTGACTTCGCCCGGCTTGATCGGTGCTTCGGTGCCGAGACTGTCGCGGTGCATGATCTCGCCGTCGAACAGATAGGTCACAGTGGCGAGCCCGATATGCGGGTGCGGGCGCACGTCGAGGCCGTGGCCGGCGCGGAACTCTGCCGGGCCGAAATGGTCGAAGAAAATGAACGGGCCGACCATGCGTGACTGCACGGAGGGCAGGGCGCGGCGCACCGAGAAGCCGTCGCCAAGATCGACCGTGCGCGGCACAACCACCTGGCTGATCGCGTCGCACTGCCAGGTGTTGCCGGCGGCGGGATCCTTGCCCGGAAAGAAACTCATGCGTGGAACTCCTGTCGGTTACCTCGCCAGCGTGACAAAAGGCTGGCCTTTCACCGAGGCGCACAGACCGTCGAAGACCTCATTGACCTTGTCCCAATTCGGCGACTTTTTCATATTGCCGAGCCAGCGCTTGATGTTCGGATAGGGGGCGAAATCGACTCCGATGACCTCGCCCAGTGTGACGATACCAACGCCGAAATAGTCGGCGACGGTTATCGTGTCTCCGCACAGATAGTTGTTTTTTGGCCCGATCCAATGGTCGTTGAGCACTTTCAGCCAGCGCTTCGACTGTTCGCCGCCGAACTCCACCGTCGCCGCCTGGGCCTCGTCGCTGCGGCGCTTGAGATGCGGGAACAGCTGCGGGTAGCAAAGATTGTAACCCCAATCGCGATAGAAATTGCTGTTGATCCAGTCCATCATCTCGTTGACCTTGGCGCGCGCCTTGAGGTCTTTCGGATAGGTGGGCGAGCCGATCTTCTCGGCGAGATACTTCAGGATCGTCGAACTTTCGGTCAGCCGGAAATCGCCGTCTTCCAGCACCGGAACCAGGCCATTGGGATTAACGGCAAGATAGGCCGGTTGGAGGTGCTCGCCGGTCATCAAATCGATCACCTGCTCGTCCATTTCGATCTTGTTGTCGGCGGCAAACAGCCGGACCGGACGGCTCGTCATCGACACCGGATGCATGTAAAGTTTCATCGTTTCCTCCCGACTATTGGTGATCTTGTCGTTACTCGGCGCGTCGTGGCCCGAATATGGTCCTCGCGTTGCCGGATGCAATGCGTTTCGCCTGATCGGCCGGCAGTTGCGCGAGCCAGCCTCGGTAGCTTGCCATGATGGCGTCGTAGCTGAACCAGCGCTCGTTGATCCAGGTATCGGAGCCGAGCAGAAAGCGATCAGAGTGCTTGGCGAACAGCGCGCGCCATTCGGGCGTCAGCTTGCCGTCGCCGCCGGTGATGCCGCTGCGGTATGACAGTTCGCCCCACAATGCGCCGGGATGCTCTTCGAGCAGTTGTGCGACACGCGTAGGCTCGACCGAGAAGCCGGTATGCGCCCAGATGATGCGCGCCTTGGCGTTGTGGCGATAGAGCGTCAGCAGCGCCGGCTCGTCGCAATGGCAATGCAGGAACAGATTACGTTCGACCGCGAAGTCGACGGCTTTCTTCACCCAGGCGGTCGCCGCTGACTTGCCGTAGAGATGGAATTCGCCGATGCCGCGATAATAGCCGCGTTTGTACTCCTCTTCGATCAGATCGAAGATCGTCGGATCGTCGAACCAGGTCTGGATATCCGGCCGCACGCGGTAGGGCCGGATGAACGGCACCACCCAGAGGCCCGGCGCATTGGCGGCCACGAGTTGGTGGGTGCCCTTGTTGGGACGGCTCGTCGCGAGGATGCCGGTGACGTTATTGCGACGATAGACCTCAAGCACCTTGCCGAGCGAGTAGAACGGATTCGGCTCCTGATTGTAGTGCATGTGAGCATCGAAGATCTCGAGCCGCTCCTGCGCGGACGCCGCCGTCGGGGCGGCGACGATGGCCAGGGCGATCAGAACTGGCGCCGGGAAGACACGTCTCAGGACACGCACCAGGGTCTGCATGTGAGTCTCTTTCTTTCGGATGGGCAGCACAGGGCTAGAAATTTACCAGTTGCTAACCATTTCGGCACCCCATGGACCGTCTATTCGCAAGGTTAAGCGTCTCTTTAGCGACATCCCCGACGTTAGCGTTCGGGTGTGGAATGGGGCCAGTATTGCGTAAAATCCTCCGCAAAAAGCTGTTTGCGGTCGTGGCCGGCTTGTTGCTCGGCGCCGCGCCCTTGCTCGCGCTCGACGCCTGGATGACCGGCCTGATCGAACGCCAGGGCGAGCGGGATGCTGAGTCTTCAGCACAGCGTGCATTGTCGCTCGCCGAGAAGCGAACCGCGCAGGCTGAGGCGGTACTTGAACGGTTGTCGCAGCGTGGCCCACCGAACTGCTCCGCCGACTACATCGCGTTGCTGCACACCGCGGTGTTCGACACAACGCCGCTGAAGGAAATTTCGGTACTGGACTCGTCCGGTACGGTGCTTTGCACATCGAGCGCCGTTCCGATCGGGGTCCGCAACGTCATGGCAACGGAACGGCTGTCCGGCTCCAAGGGACTTCTGATCGATGTCATGGATCTCGGCGGCGGTCTCGAGATGATACGCGTTCGCACCGGAGGGCAGGGGCTCGCCGCACTCGTTCCGAACGAGCTGTTTCTGCCCAAAGTCACGACGAGCGGTGCGGAATTCAAGGCACATGCGCGCATGACGACGTCCGGCGGCATGGAGATTGCGTCGTCGGGCGAGGCGCCGGCCGACATGAGTAAACACTTCCGTTCGCAGTTGCGTTCGGAGAAATATGGCTACGCCGTCGAGGTCGCAATCCCGCGCGCCCAATGGGCCGCGAAGAAGGCCGAACTGCGCTGGATGAGTGCATTTCCGGTTGGCGGCGTGGCGCTGCTTCTGATCGTCGTCGCCTATCTGCGTCCGAAGCAGGACGAGGCGAATCCGGTCGAGGATATGAGGCGTGCGCTCGCAAACGGTGAGTTCATTCCGTACTATCAGCCGATTGTCGACATTCGTTCGGGTCAGTTGCGTGGTGCAGAGGTTCTGATGCGCTGGCGCAAGCCGGACGGCACCATTGTCCCGCCCGGCGTATTCATTCCGCTTGCCGAAAGCAGCGGACTGATCCGCGAAATGACGACGGCGCTCATGAAGAAGGTTTGCGTCGAAGCAGGTCCGGCCATCGGCCGCCGGCGCGCCATGAAAGTCAGCTTCAATTTTGCGGCACAATTCTTTTCCGACGACTCGATCGTGAAGCAGGTCCAGCAGATTTTCTCAAAGTCGCCTATCAAGCTGTCGCAGGTGGTGTTCGAACTGACCGAGCGCGACTCGATCGAGAACTTCACCGAAACGCGCCGCGTCGTTGCCGCCTTGCAGGGACTTGGCGCGCGGATCGCCATCGACGACGTCGGAACCGGCCATAGCGGCTTGTCCTACATGCTCAAGCTCGGTGTCGATATCATCAAGATCGACAAGATGTTCGTCGATGCGATCGGCACCGATCGCAACTCCACCACGATCGTCGAGACGCTGATCGATCTTGCCCATAACATGCGGATGGACATCATCGCGGAGGGCGTCGAAACGTTCGAGCAGGTGATCCACCTGCGCGAACTCGGCATCCGCCATGCGCAGGGTTACGTGTTTGCACCGCCGCTGCCGGGATCCTCGTTCCTGCAGCTTGTCGACGCCATCGACCCGGAGAAGTTGCAGAGCGGCGATGTGGCGTCAGAGGCCGTGCCCAGCGTGGCGGCAGGCTGACCCGCCGCCGAATTGAAATGTCCCCGCACATTGCGTAAGACGGACGGCATCTCAATGACGGAGGTGGCTCCATGATTCGATCCCTCACGATGACCGCGATTGCGACCGCGATGGCAGTGTCGTTCGCCGGATCGCCGGCCGCGGCACAGAACAACACGGTGGGCGGTGCATTACTCGGCGGTGCAGCGGGCGCAGTCATCGGCGGCGCGGCCACCGGCAAGGCCGGCGGTGCAGTCGCTGGCGGCATCATCGGCGCCGCCGCCGGCGCAATGATCGGCTCGCAGTTCGAGCACCGGCACAGCCATTATTATTGGTATCAGGGCCGGTGCTGGCGGCGTTATCCGAATGGCGAGTACCACCGGGTCTCGCGGCGCTATTGCGGCTAAGCGCCGGGCGCGCCGTAACAACAGAACGGCAATCGTTGGATGCTGTGCCGGAGTTTCGGCGCGGCGGGGTCTGTTCGTCATGGCTGCATCGCAGCAATGAAGAAGGGCGGCCACTGCGGCCGCCCAGTTAATACGCCACGCGGGAGGAACCTGTCTGCCAGCCCCCCAAAGCAGGCCGGCCACAACCGCAAAAATCGTGATCCGGATACCGTCATGTGCCTGTCGATTCGTCAATTGGCGATTGGCTAGGCGGGCATCGCGGTGCGATCCACACGACTGCAAATTTTGCAGACAACGGCGATACTTGCCGACGGTTCAGGCACGGCCTGCGGCCGCGGCTATCAACAGCAATCCCCGGAATTGTGCCGCCGCCCGAGCCTCCTGTTGGTGGGGAGGACGTGTCCTCGCGTCTTGTTCGCGACATGGCGCGGGGGTATCAGCGGGCGCCTCGGGGAGGACGCTCCATGCGCCTGATTCGGATTGCCGCCGCTGTCGTTGTCGCTCTGGTATCGGTGGCTGCAATGCCGGCCGCGCCGGCGTTTGCGCAGGGGCGAGGCGGGCCGGTCTGCGTGTTCGAGCATGTCGGCTTCAACGGGCGGCAGCTCTGCTTCTCGCCCGGCCAGAACATTCCCAGCATCAGCAGTTTCGGCGGCTTCTGGAACGACCGGATTTCGTCGATCACGGTGGCGCCCGGCTTTGTGGTCCGCGCGTGCCAGCACGACGGTTTTCGCGGGCGCTGCGTGACCTATGACCGCAGCGTGCCGAACCTGGTGGCAGACGGTTTCAACGACACGATTTCGTCGCTGCAGGTGACGTCGCGGGGTGGCGGGCCGGGCTTCGGCGGTGGACCTGGAGGACCGGGCGGTCCCGGTTTCGGCCGGGACGATCTGCGCGAGGAAATGTTCGCACTGCGGCGGGCCTGCGATGCCGGCGACCGCCGCGCTTGCATCCGGTTCGGCATCATCATCGGCGAAAACCGCGAGCGTCGTTCGCAATGGCGGCGCGACAATCCCGACCTGTTTTGGTGGGAACGCTAGACGCTCATCGGCCTTAGATAGATCCTACGCTAGTCGCAGACCTTGACGCGCGGGCGCCGCCAGACGCCGCGGTAGTCGTCCCAATAGGGCTCGCCGCGGGTCCAGTAGCAGCGCGGCGCGTAGTAGCCGGGCGGCGGGCCGTAATAGGCCGGCGGCGGCGCATAGACCGGCGCGGGCTCGTAGTAATAAACGTGCGGGCGCGGGGCGAAGGCGCCGCCGAGCGCGAGACCGCCGAGCAGGCCGCCGGCAATGCCGGCTGCGACCGCGCCGCTCCTGTCGGCCTGTGCAGGCGTCGACGTCGCGGCGAGCGGCAGCGCGACCAGCGCCGCGGCCAGAACACAGCCCAATTTTGTCATGTCAGACCCCGAAACCGGTGAGTAAACCCTTCGACCCGGCCAGCATTCTAGCCGGGTGAGGCTTTACGGCAAATGAACGCGCCAAAAGACGCCGTTTTCAAGGCCGGAACCGAAGACCGCCGCCGCCGTGCTAGGCCGCCACGCCGGCGGGCGCGGTGTAACGCACCGACGTCTCGAAGCTGTAGCCGCAGGCGTCGCAGGCCCACAGGTGCTTGATGCGGCCGTTGTCGTGGTACTCCGACCACTCCGGCAGGAACAACAACGCCCCGCATTGGGCGCATTCGGTGGTCGGGCGGAGCGGACGCAACCTGCTTTCGCGCGCAGTGATGTCCATGACCTTCTCCCTGTTCCGTTCGCCTTCAGAGTGCGGACCGGTTCGTCTCAACGCCGTCCGGTCTCGACGCTTCGTTTTACGCGACGTTGTTGTGCTCGACGGTCTTCGCTTTCAGCGGCGGTTTTCTTGTTCGGCTTTACCGCGTTCGGCTTGATCGCGATTGTCGCCGAGCCGGGCGGCGTCGCCACGCTACGCGACGTCTCGATGGCCGCGACTCTCGCAGACGATGATGACGGTTTTTCGGCAACTGCATAGCCGTTGAATCAAATCGAGCGGACAAATCCCGATAATCTCGGCGGAGGTTCGATCACGACTGCTGATGTTGCGGCGCAAGCGAATGGATCGACGCTGCGGCAAGGCGTTAGCGGGCGTTCGCTGCACTGCGTGACGACGCGACGGCCGCGCAAGCGTGCACGCCGTTTGCACGCAAAGGACAACCGGAAAATATTTTTGGCGGGAGGCTATTTCTTTTCGATCGAGACGCCGCCGGGGCCGACCTTGAGCTCGATGCCCTTGGGCTCCTTGCTGTCCTGATAGACCTTGTAGCCGAGCCCGACCACGGCGACGCTGAGCGCGCCGATGATGAGATAAAGCATGTTGCGGTTGGTCGGCATGGCGCAGTCCTTCGTATTGGTCCGCGCCGATTGTGCGGGAGCGGGACGCCGCCGCCAAGCGCCGTCGCGGGCGAGGCGGGGACAAATTGTGGCAGGCCGCCTATAATCGCCGCTGCCGGCGAGGATGATTTGCGATGGCCGAGACCGCCAACCCGACCGTCAAGCCGAAGACGAAACCCAAAACCAAAACGGCGACCAGGACGCAGCGCCCGCCGCTGTGGAAGGTCATCCTGCTCAACGACGACTACACGCCGCGCGAGTTCGTCGTGCTGGTCTTGAAGGCCGTGTTCCGGATGAACGAGAGCCACGCCACCAAAGTCATGATGACCGCGCACCAGAAGGGCGCCTGCGTCATCGCGGTCTATACCCGCGACGTCGCCGAGACCAAGGCGAAGGAAGCGACCGAGATGGGCAAGGCAAAGGGCTATCCGCTCTACTTCACGACGGAGAAGGAGTGAATCTGTCATGCCCGGTCCCCGTACCGGGCATCCACGACTTTGATCTTCGCTTGCCGCAAAGACATGGATGGCCGGGACAAGCCCGGCCATGACGCTTGAGAGGTGCGGATCGCTCCGTTCTACCGGCGCTTTTTCGCGGTCTTTTTCTTCGTGCCTTCGGACTTCGACTTGCGCTTGATGTCCATGCCGTGGGCGCGCTTGTAGGTCTGGATGTCCTTGAACTTGCCGCTCTTGTCGCGCACCGCATAGAGCTTGGTGCCTTTGCTCGAACGGTGCGTGGTGCGCTTGGCCATGTCTGTCCCCCATGATGCCGCGGCTTGCTGTGCCGCTTGAACGCCACCCGGCTTTCCGCGTGGCGCGCAAAGTGTAGGCGAGTTTGCGCGCTCTGCGAAAGAGGCGAGTTGCGGGAGGGGCAGCTTGCGTCTCCGGCGCGCTTGCGGGGCGGCGGTGGCGCGTGGTGTTGTCTGCGTTCGGGTGTGGGGGACGCAGGCGATGCGAGTGCCGTCGATGCTGCGCGCAGCCGCAGCGACCGTCGTGGCCGCGCTGGCGCTGGCCGGCTGCTGGTCCGACGGCGAGCCGTGGCCGGACCGGGCTTACGAGATCACGCTCGAGGCCGACAAGGACTACTTCGCCGAGGACTGGGTGCGCGTCATCGCGCTGTCGAAGGCGAAGGGCGAGGTGCTGCTCGACAGTTTCGACGTGACGATCCAGAGGACGCGGACCGTCACCGTGCCGGGCGACGCGCGCGAGCTTGTGTTCCGCACCAAGGCCAGGGAGCTGACGGCGCGGCTGAAGCTCGGGCGCGACGGCGGCAGGATCGTGATCCGGCCGGTCTCGACCAAGGGATCGATCGCCGGCGTCGGCTGGATGCTCGGCCGGCGCGGCGTCGCCGAGGTCGAGGCGCTGTCGGTGGAGCTTGTGAAGTAGCTCAGCCATTCCCGACAAGACCCGGCGGCAGCGGGCGCTCCGGCGTTACGCGGTCCCAGCCCTGCGCGACGATCGACCAGGCGCCGGCGTCCTTCACGAGCAGCATCATTTCGACATTGCGCGTCACCGTCGTGCCGTTCTCGACGAATTCTCCGGCCGCCGCAGCCACGGCAACATTGCCGAAGGCGATGACGCGGACGCCGAGCACGGTTTCATCGAAACTCTGCATGACACCCGCCGCGAGCCCCTTCATGCGCGCAATGAAAGCGTCGAGGCTTTGCGGCGCGACCGGCCGCGCGGCGGGGTAGAGCGCGGCGCCGGCGGCGAAGTCGCGGGCGAACCCGGCCCAGTCGGCGGGGCGTTCGTTCGACCACGACAGGCTGTGGAACTGGCGGGCAATCAGCGCCTTGATGGCGGCGATGTCGTCGGGCGGGCCGATGTCGGACATGAAGGTTGCTCGGAGGATGTTCGGATGATGCTCGACGGGTTTGCGGGTGAGGGATGCTGAAGGTGCGGCGAGAGGGACGCAAGCCTGTCCGGCGGATGCGCGGGAGCGGCCCTATTTTTTATTCGGCGCGGGATACGCCGGACGACAAGGTGAGGGGGTGGAGCGCCACAAGGCGCCGGGTGTCTTGCGGGGACACCGTTGCGGGGTTTGCGAGACCCCGCAGCGGGCGATTTGCGATCATCGCCCGCGCGCGTTTGCGAGACGCGCTGCGCCTGATGGCGCTCCAGCGCGGGACTTGCCGATGCCGGCCGCGCGCAAAGACGGCGCGTGAACGCGCCTTTTGCAGCGAGCTCCTCGCGTCCACGCCGTAGTACGTGGAGGGCGGTGCCCGGCATCGCCCGGGGCGCGGCTTACGAGGCCGCGCCGCAGGCCCGCATCCTGCTCCGTCCTTTGGAACGTCTCCGGAGACGCCCTCATGAGCAGGATGATAGGAATATTATCATAATACAAAAATATGTCAAGCAACATTCATCGATGCGCGCGCCTTAGGTTATGTTCAAATCCCGCGTTCCACGAGACTTTTTACGAGGGACCGAGATGAGCGAAGACGCAAGACGATTATTTGCAAAGTTTAGACGAGACAATCAAACCAAGTTGGTTTCAACTTTCATCATTTCCGAAGAAAAGTCGAAAGTTGACGCATGGCCGAAGGATAAAAAGAAAACACCACAGGAGATGTCAGATGCTGCCGATATCTCAGTCCAAAAGGTCACGGAAGCGGAAGACGCTTCAGAGGAAGAGCGCAAGAGCAAAGACCGCGGCGCATTTGACAGATTAGCCGCAGAGTATCTTGGGGAGATGAATGCATTTTTCCGACTTATTCCGAATACGATGTCAATTTTGCCAGTGGTAGAGCAAATTGATATTCATCGCACCATTTACGAACGATCTATCAAAGACGCGACGCTAATTTCGAAAGATGAGGAGTTTGAAGTTTACGAAATGCGTTTCGACCAAGTTGGTCGGATCGATAGAGATTTTGAAGCCATCAAATCGTTTCAGGCCGGTCGTAAATTGCTTCCCGGTATGTTCTTGATGGGCTTAATTAGTTCATACGATGCGTTTTTAGCAAAGTTGCTGAAATTGTTTTTTGTCACAAAACCTGAAGCGCTGTCCTCATCGGAACGAAATATTTCATTCAAGGATCTTGCTAGCCTTGGATCAGTAGAAGCGGCACGTGAAATGATTTTGGAGAAGGAAATCGAGTCAGTATTGCGTTTGAGTCACCATGCGCAATTTGAATGGTTGGGGAAGCAGCTCGGCATCTCGCTTACAAAGAATTTGGAGATATGGCCGTCGTTTGTCGAAATTTGTGAACGAAGAAACTTGCATACTCACACGCAGGGTGTTGTTTCTTTGCAGTACTTGAAGGTGTGCGCGGAGCAAAATTTAACATTTAAGAATAAACCTAAGGTTGGTGAAAAGCTAGGTATTGGCCCTGACTATCTTCGGAATGCGATAAGTGTGATCTCTGAGCTTGGATTAAAATTGGCTCAGGTTGTTTGGCGTAAATTGATTCCAAGCGAGATCGACGTTGCGTCTGAATCGCTTAGCAACATTGGATATAATTTGATTGTACTGCGTCGTTATCGACTTGCTTGTAAAATGTTGGATTTTGGGCTGAACGAAATGAAAAAGCATGGAGAGGAAGGAACTCGCTAAAGAATGGTGGTGAATTATGCAAATGCAAAGAAACTGCTGGGCGAAAAGGAAGAAGCCGCAAAAATCTTGAGCGGAGAAGATTGGACAGCGGTTTCTGATATTTTTAGATTCTGCGTTGCAGCGG
>JBFWZV010000069.1:0-15925 GCA_050184975.1 Pseudolabrys sp.
AGAAATACGTTCTGCCGGCGGCGACCTCGGTGGGCGAGACCGTCGTGGTCTTTACCGGCCCTGCGAGCAAACCGGACACCGTCGACGCTGCCGCCTCGGCCAAGCCGAAGGCGCGCAAGTAGCGCAGCAAGTCGCAACAGGCTTCGAGCGGCGGATCGAAGAAGAAGAAATCAGCCGAATGACCGAAACCGACAAGGCGACGGCGCGGCGCGGACCGCCGGAGCCGATCCCGATGACGGTGCTGACCGGGTTCCTCGGCGCCGGCAAGACCACCCTGCTCAACCGCTTGCTGAAAGACCCCGCGCTCGCCGAAACCGCCGTCATCATCAACGAGTTCGGCGAGATCGGCCTCGACCACCTGCTGGTCGAATATGTCGACGACAACGTGATGCTGCTGCAAAGCGGCTGCCTGTGCTGCACCATGCGCGGCGATCTGGTCGACGCGCTGGAGCAGCTGCTGCGCGATCTCGACAACGGCCGCTGCAAGTTCAGGCGCATCGTGCTGGAAACGACCGGGCTCGCCGATCCGGCGCCGGTGCTGCATACCGCGATGATGCATCCCTATCTCGCCATCCGATACCGGCTCGATGGCGTCGTCACCATGGTCGACGCGATCAATGGCGAAGCGACGCTCGACCGGCATCTCGAGGCCGTCAAACAGGCCGCGGTCGCCGACCGGCTGGTGCTCAGCAAGACCGACCTCGCCACCGACAACGCCACGACTGCAGCGCTGATCGCGCGGCTGCGCGCGCTCAATCCCGCCGCGCAAATCCTCGACGCCGCAAAGGGCGAGGCGACGCCGGCCAATCTGCTCGGCTGCGGCCTCTACGATCCCGAACGCAAAATCCCCGACGTCCGGCGATGGCTGGCCGAAGAGGCTTACGCGGATACCGGCCACGATCATCATCACGGCCACGGCCACGGCCATCATCACGACCCGAACCGGCACGACGACCGCATTCGCGCCTTTACGCTTGCGACCGATCAGCCGATCCCGTCAGGCAGCTTTCATATCTTCCTCGACCTGCTGAGGTCGATGCATGGCGAGAACCTGCTGCGTCTCAAGGGCGTCGTGAAGCTCGCTGAGGAGCCGGAACGGCCGCTGGTCATTCATGCGGTGCAGCATGTGTTCCATCCCTTCACGCATCTCGAGGCGTGGCCGGATGACGACCGCCGGACGCGGATCGTCTTTATCGTTCGCGATCTTCAGGAAACGAAGATACGCGAGTTGTTCGCGGCCATCCTCGGCACCATCGCACCGGACCGGGCGGACGTCGCCGCGCTCGCCGACAATCCGCTGATTCCTTTCGGCAGTGCAACACGTTAGCGGTGCAGCGGCTACATCCGCCACGACCTTTGCGCCTGCATTCGTCGCAGTGGTGGCGTAGATTGCACAGTTGAAAGTCGGCGATTCGGCCGGCCGTCATCGGGCGCACCATCCGGATCATGGAACGGATCTGGCTCAAGCATTATCCGCCGGGCGTGCCCGCCGAGATCGACCCGTCGGTTGCCCCGACGCTGATCCATATCCTCGAAGACAGTTTCCGCACCTATCGCGACCGCAATGCGGTCACCTTCATGGGCAAGTCGCTGACGTTCGGCGAGGTCGATGCGGCCTCGCGCGCGCTCGGCGCGTTCTTCCAGAGCCGCGGCCTGCAGCGCGGCGCGCGCATCGGCATCATGATGCCGAACGTGCCGCAATACCCCATTGCGATCGCCGGCATCCTGCGCGCCGGGTTCGCGGTCGTGAACATCAACCCGCTCTACAAGGCGCGCGAACTCGAGTCGCAGATCAAGGACGCCGGCGCCGAAGCGATCGTCGTGCTGGAAAATTTCGCCAGCGTGGTCGAGGAAGCGCTGCCGCGCACCCCGATCAAGTACGTCGTCGTCGCCAGCATGGGCGACATGCTGGGCGCCATGAAAGGAACGATCGTCAATCTGGTGGTCCGGCACGTGAAGAAGATGGTGCCGCGTTATTCGCTGCCCGGCGCCATCGGCTTCAACGACGCGCTTATAGCCGGCAAGCCCCTCGCCCTCACCGACCCGAAACTCGGCCCCGACGATGTCGCCTTTCTGCAATATACCGGCGGCACCACCGGGGTGCCGAAGGGCGCGATGCTTCTGCATCGAAATCTGGTGGCCAACACCTTGCAGGTGGAGGAATGGCAACGGCCGCTGATGCGGCCGGACGACGAACGGCTCGGCGTCGTGATCGTCGCGGCGCTGCCGCTCTATCATATCTTCGCGCTGACCGCGTGCTTCCTGCTCGGCATGCGGCTCGGAGGCACCTGCATCCTGATCCCCAACCCGCGTGACCTGCCGGCGCTGATCGGCGAGTTGAAGAGCTACAGGCCGAACGTCTTTCCCGCGGTCAACACGCTCTACAACGCTCTCCTGCACCACCGCGACTTCGGCAAACTCGACTGGAGCGAACTGCGCTGCGCGGTCGGCGGCGGCATGGCGGTTCAAAAGGCAGTCGCCGATGCCTGGTACAAGGCGACCGGCAAGCCGATCATCGAAGGCTACGGCCTGTCGGAGACATCGCCGGTGCTCACCTGCAATCGTGGCGACATTCCGGAATGGACCGGCACCATCGGCTTGCCGCTACCCTCGACCGACATCTCGATCCGCGACGACGGCGGCGCAGAGGTTGCGAACGGCGAGCGCGGCGAAATCTGCGCGCGCGGGCCGCAAGTGATGCCTGGCTACTGGCAGCGACCGGAAGAAACCGCGATGGTCATGACCGCCGACGGCTTCTTCCGCACCGGCGACATCGGCATCATGGACCATCAGGGGCGCGTCAGGATCGTCGACCGCAAGAAGGACATGATCAGCGTCTCCGGCTTCAAGGTGTTCCCCAATGAGGTCGAGGAAGTTGCGATGCTGCATGGCGGCCTGCTTGAATGCGCCTGCGTCGGTGTGCCGGACGACAACTCCGGCGAAGCGGTCAAACTCTTCGTCGTGAAGAAATCCGACGACGTTTCCAGCGCCGATCTCCGCGCCTTTCTCGCCGCCCGGCTGACGCCGTATAAAGTGCCGCGCACGATCGAGTTCCGCAGCGAATTGCCGAAAACCAATGTCGGCAAGATCCTCCGCCGCGCGTTGCGCGACGAAGCGGCACAGCCGCCACGCACGGCGGCGTAACCGGCAATGTCAAACCCTGCCGCCGGCGCAACGCCCGCCGACATCATCGCATTCTGGCGCGAGGCGGGGCCCGAGAAGTGGTTCAAGAAGGATGCTGCGTTCGATGAAGCGCTCCGCGAGCGCTTTCTGGGCACGCATGAGGCCGCCGCGGCCGGCCAGTTGGAGGCCTGGGAATCGAGCGCCGAAGGCGCGCTCGCACTCCTGCTGCTGCTCGACCAGTTTCCGCGCAACATGTTCCGCAACGATCCGCGCACCTTCGCCACCGACGGTCAGGCTAGGGCGGTGGCGGCGCGGGCGCTGACACGCGGGTTCGACGCGCAATTC
Source organism: Pseudolabrys sp. (assembly GCA_050184975.1). Lineage (GTDB taxonomy): Bacteria > Pseudomonadota > Alphaproteobacteria > Rhizobiales > Xanthobacteraceae > Pseudolabrys. The sequence continues at coordinate 3,469 of JBFWZV010000069.1, forward strand.
AGCGACCTGCGGGGCTTCTTCTTCCTGCCCTTCATGCACTCGGAAGACCTCGCCGACCAGGAACTGTGCATCGCGCTCTACAAAGCCATCGGCGACCAGGACGGCCTGAAATGGGCCGATCTGCATGCCGACATCATCCGGCGGTTCGGCCGTTTCCCCCACCGCAACGCGGTACTCGGCCGCGAGACCACGCCGGAGGAGCAGGCGTTTCTCGACAAAGGCGGGTTTTCCGGCTGAGACGCAGACCTGCGCGATGCGGGCTGGCGAGCCGCCCCGCCCTGCGTTAGAGCATCACCCCGAATGGCCGACCTCATCCTCGAAGACATATCGCTGCGCCTCGGCGACCAGGACATCCTCAAGGGCGCGTCGCTCGCGGTGCCGCGGGGCAAGATCATTGCGCTGCTCGGCCCCTCGGGCAGCGGCAAGACCACCTTGCTGCGCACGGTCGCCGGCCTTGAATCCCCGCATGCGGGCAGCATCCGGCTCGGCCAGCGGGTCTTTTTCGACGCCGCGCAGCGGATCGACATACCCGCGGAACAGCGCGGCCTCGGCCTCGTGTTCCAGTCCTATGCGCTGTGGCCGCATCGCACCGTGTTCGACAACATCGCTTACGGCCTGAAACTGCGCCGCGCCCGGCGCGCCGACATCAGAGACCGGGTCGAGGCGACGCTCGCGAAGATCGGCCTTTCCGGCTACAGCGGGCGCTTCCCGCATCAATTATCCGGTGGCCAGCAGCAGCGCATCGCGCTCGCGCGTGCGCTGGTCTACGAGCCCGACGTCATCCTGCTCGACGAGCCGATGTCCAATCTCGACGCCAAGCTGCGCGAGGAAGCGCGCGTCTGGCTGCGGCAACTGATCGAATCGCTGAACCTCTCGGCGCTCATCGTCACCCACGACCAGATCGAGGCGATGGCGGTCGCCGACGGCATCGTGCTGCTCAATGACGGTCTCGTCGAGCAGACCGGAACGCCGCGCGACCTCTACAACGGTCCGCGCACGCTGTTCGCCGCCGAGTTCATGGGCAGCAACAACCGGCTCGCCGGCACGCTGGTCGAGAACCAGGGCACCGAGGCCGCGATCGACGTCGACGGCCACCGCATCAGCGGCGTTGTGCGCACCGACGCCTCCGCCGGCGCGCAGGTCACCGCGGTGATCCGCCTCGAGCGCGTTCGCATTGCCGAAACGCCCGGCCCCAACCGGCTGCCAATGTCGGTCGCGGCACAGATGTATATGGGCGAGCGCTGGGAGGTCGTCTTCACGCGCGGCGGCCTGACGCTGCGCGCCCGCTCACCGGAACGGCTGCGCTCCGGCAACTACTTCGTCGAACTGCCCGCCAAGGATCTCTGGATATTCTGACGGACCCGAACATGGCCAAACTGCACGGCGTATTTCCCTATCTCGTGTCCCCGGTCGACGCCGCGGGCAAAATCGACACCGCCGTGCTGGCGCGCCTGTGCGACGATCTCATCAAGGCCGGCGTGCATGGCGTGACCCCGCTCGGCTCGACCGGCGAATTCGCCTATCTCGACCGCGAGCAGCGCCGCACGGTGGTGAAAGCGACCATCGAAGCGACCAACAAGCGGGTCCCGGTCATCGCCGGCGTCGCCTCGACCGCGACTGCCGACGCGGTCGCGCAGGCCCGCGACTATCAGGCGATGGGCGCCGACGGCATCCTCGCCATTCTCGAAGCCTATTTTCCGCTCAAGGACGCGCAGGTCGAAAGCTATTTCCGCGCCATCGCCGACGCGGTCGACATTCCGGTTGTCATCTACACGAACCCGAATTTCCAGCGCAGCGACTTGACGCTCGACGTGATCGAGCGGCTCGGCAAGCATCCGCGCATCGAGGCGATCAAGGATGCCTCCACCAACACCGGGCGGCTGTTGTCGATCATCAACCGCTGTCCCGACCTCAACGTGTTCTCGGCCTCGGCGCATATTCCGGCGGCGGTCATGCTGATCGGCGGCGTCGGCTGGATGGCGGGACCGGCCTGCGTGATCCCGCGCCAGAGCGTGAAGCTCTACGATCTCTGCCGCGCCGGCCGCTGGGCCGAAGCGATGGACCTGCAGCGCGTGCTGTGGCGAATGAACGAGGCCTTCGCGCGCTTCAACCTTGCCGCCTGCATCAAGGCCGGTCTCGAAATTCAAGGCTATCCAGTCGGCAATCCGCTGCCGCCGCAGACCGCGCTCTCGGCAGACGACCGCAAGACGATCGAGGCCATCCTCAACAGCGCCGACGCGCTCTGAGGCCGGAAAAGGCCGGGAAACCGGCGCGAACCGCCGCACCGGCTGCATCCAACCGATTCTTAACGCCTTCTTGCCAATTTGGGCGCGCGGCCGATCGGCGGCCGGCAGGACACCCGCGTGGCATCGATCGATTCCCATGACGGCTCGGGCCGCCCGGCCCTCTCGCCCGGCGCGTTGATCGCGCGCGTGCGCGCGTTCCTCGCCGACCGCAGCGACAGCCGCATCGCGCAGAAGATGGCCGGCACCGTATTTCTGGTGCGTGTCGGCAGCGCGGTGTTCGCGCTGGTGTCGCAGGTGCTGCTGGCGCGCTGGATGGGCGGCCATGAGTTCGGCATCTTTATCTATGTGTGGACCTGGGTGCTGATGATCGGCGCGCTGTCCGATCTCGGTCTCTCGAGTGCCGCGCGGCGCTTCATCCCTGAATACACCACGACGCAGGCCTTCGACGCGCTGCGCGGCTTCCTGATCGGAAGCTGCTGGCTCGCCTTCGCACTCGCCACGCTGATCGGCGCTGCCGGCGCGCTGCTGGTGCTGGCCTTGCGGCCGTGGCTCAACGACTACACCATCATTCCCCTGTTCCTCGCCTGCGCCACCATCCCTATCTACGGACTGGTGCAGATCCAGGCCGGCATCGCGCAGAGTTACGACTGGCAGAATCTCGCGCTGATGCCGTTCTACATCTGGCGGCAGCTTGCGATCACCGTCGCGGTCGGCGCGGCCTGGCTCGGCGGCTATGCGACCGACGCGGTGACGACGATGATCATTGCCGTCGTCGCGACGTGGGTCGTCACACTCGGCCAGTCCGTCGTGCTTTATCGCCGGCTGCGCGCGAAAGTGCCGGCAGGGCCGCGCCGCTACGAGCCGAAGCTGTGGGTCGCGACTTCGCTGCCGATCTTCATGGTCGAAGCGTTCTATCTGCTGCTCACTTACGTCGACATTCTGGCGCTGGAGCATTTCCGCACGCCCGACGAAGTCGCACACTATTATGCCGCCGCGCGTATCCTCGCCATCGTCGCCTTCGTCTACTTCGCCATCGCCGGCGCGACCACGCACAAGTTCACCGAGTATCACGTCAAAGGCGACCGCGAGCGGCTCGCGCAGTTCTTCGCCGAGACGGTGCGCTGGACGTTCTGGCCGTCGCTGGCCGCCTGCGCCGGTATTCTCGCCTTCGGCTGGCCGCTGCTCGCTCTGTTCGGCGAGAAATTCACTGCCGCCTATCCGGTGATGTTCATTCTCGCGATCGGCATGCTGGCACGCGCCGCGATCGGCCCGGCCGAGCGTCTGCTCAACATGCTCGGCGAGCAGAAAATCTGCGCCGCCATCTATGCCGGCGCCTTTGTCGTCAATCTGATCGGCTGTCTTTTTTTGATCCCGCGCTGGGGCATCGAGGGCGCCGCGGCCTCGACCAGCGTCGCGCTCGCGGGCGAATCTGTGTTTCTCTACATTGTCGCCCGCAAACGCCTCGGCATTCACACCTTCATCGTCGGCGGCAAGAAGGCCTGAGCGCCTTTACGCCTGCTCGCGCAACAGCCGCCGGATGACCTTGCCGGTCGTCGTCATCGGCATCTGCTCGATGAAGGCGACCTCGCGCGGATATTCGTGCGCGGACAGCCGGTTTCGCACGAAGGTCTGAATCTCTCCTGCCAATGCATCCGACGGCACAAAGCCTTTCTTGAGCACGACGAAGGCCTTGACGATCTCGGTGCGGACCGGGTCGGGCTTGCCGACCGCAGCAGCCAGCGCGACCGCCGGATGGCGGATCAGGCAGTCCTCGATTTCGCCGGGTCCGATGCGGAAGCCGGACGACGTGATCACATCGTCATCGCGCCCGACAAAACTGATATAGCCCTCGTCATCCATCACGCCCTGATCGCCGGTCGTCATCCAGTCACCGATAAATTTGGTCCGCGTGGCGTCGGGCTTGCCCCAGTATTCGAGAAACATCACCGGGTCCGGCCGCTTCACCGCGATCTGCCCGACCGCGCCGGGCTTCACGGCGTTGCCATCGCTATCGATCACCGCGACGGCGTGGCCCGGCACCGGCTTGCCGATGGCGCCGGGCTTCGACACGCCGAGCGCGGCGCAGGAGCCGAGCACCAGATTGCATTCGGTCTGTCCGTAGAATTCGTTGATGGTGAGCCCGAACGCCTCCTTGCCCCATTCCAGCGCCTCGATGCCGAGCGACTCGCCGCCGGAGGCGACGCTGCGCAGCGCAAAGGCGTGTCGGCCGCGCGGATTGGGCACCGCGCGCATCATGCGCAGCGCCGTCGGCGGGATAAACGCATTGCGCACGCCCGACCTGGCCATCAGCGCAAAGGCTTCTTCCGGATCGAATTTGTCAAACCGGCGCGCGATCACCGGGACGCCGTGATGCAGGCTCGGCAGCAATACGTCGAGCAGGCCGCCGGCCCAGGCCCAGTCCGCCGGGGTCCAGTAGGCGTCGCCCTCAAGCGGGAACGGATAATGCGGCAGCTCGACGCCCGGCATATGGCCGAGCAGCACGCGATGGGCATGCAGCGCGCCTTTCGGCTGCCCCGTCGTGCCCGAGGTGTAGATCATCATCGCGGGGTCTTGCGCCCCGGTGTCTTCCGGCGTGAAGTGCGGCGACGCGCGCGACAATTCCGTGGCGTAGCCGAGCGCGCCCTCGCCGCCGCCATCGATATTGAGCACGCAGGCCAGATCCGGCGCCTGCACGCGAATCTCGGCAAGCCTCGACAGGCCCTGCGTATTGGTCAGGATCGCCTTCGCCCCGGAATTCTGGAGCCGGTAGAGCAGCGCGTCCGGACCGAACAACAACGCCACCGGCAGCGCGATCGCGGCGAGCTTGTAAATCGCAATATGAGCGGCGGCGACTTCCGGCGACTGCGGCAAATAGATCGCAACACGGTCGCCGCGCCGGACGCCATGCGCGCGCAGCGCATTGGCGAGCCTGTTGGACGTCTCGCGCAGGCGCCCGAACGTGACGCGCTCGTCGCGGCCGTCGGCATGGACCTGAAGAATGGCAAGCCGGCCGGGATCGGCGTCCGCCCAGCGGTCGCAGATATCGACGCCGATGTTATAGCGCTCGGGAATGTTCCAGCGGAACTGGCTGCAGAGCGCGTCGAAGTCGCGCGAGGACGATGGACCCGGCATGGCGAGCGAACGTTAGGAGCCTGCGCTGCTTCGGTCCAGCCCGATCAGCGCCTCATCTACTCTTGGTCAGCCTTTGCGGTCGTCCGGCTCGGCGAGAATCAACGCCCAGAACACCTTGTACTTCGAGTTCGGCGTGTAGACCGCGGCGATGCCGATGCGGGTCGCGCCATCGAGCAGCATGTTCTTCCGGTGCGAGGGCGAATCGCGCCAGCCGGAAAAGGCCTCGGCCAGCGTGTGATAGCCGGCGCCAATATTCTCCGCCGCCTTCTTGGCGTCGTAGCCGGAGGCCTTCAGCCGCTTGTCGAAGGAACTCCTCAGGTCGTGGTCGAGCTTGTTGCGGCGAGCCATTTCGCCGGCCTGCGCTTCGGCGAGCCTCATCAGTTCGGCATCGAGCGCGACCGCCGGCAGGCCGTTGTTGGCGCGATAGCCGGAGATCATCGAGGCAGCGGCGGCGGCATCGAGCTGCGCACCCGGCTGCGCCAGATTGCGATAGAAGCTCGGCTGCGACGGCGGCACATAGCCATCGGCGCAGCCGGCCAGCGCAAGCGCGGCGGCAACCCACAGCATGGCCAAACGACATCGCATCAGGAAGCCCTCGATCTGACGCGCTCCATGCTAGGCGACTTTGGCTTAATTTTGTTGCAACGCGTTTTGCTGCAATGCCTGCCAGATCCGTTCGGCCGTCGCCGGCATATCGAGCTGCGTGCCCGGCGGCAGCGCGTCGAGAATCGCGTTCATCACCGCCGGCGGCGCCGCGGTGGTCCCCGCCTCGCCGGTTCCCTTGGTGCCGAGCGGATTGGTCTTGCAGGCGACCGCCGCATGGGTCACGTCCATCGCCGGCATGGTGCTCGCGCGCGGCATGGCGTAGTCCATGAACGAGCCGGACAGAAGCTGCCCGCCAGAATCGTAAATGGTGGCCTCGGCCAACGCCTGACCGATGCCCTGTGCGACGCCGCCGTGGATTTGGCCCTCGACGATCGTCCCGTCGAGCAGATTGCCGCAATCGCCGACACCGACGTAATTGACGATCTCGACGCCACCGGTCGCCGGATCGATCTCGACCTCGGCGATATGGCAGCCGTTCGGGAACGACGGCGGACCCTTCACGCTGCCTTTGGTGTTCATGTTTTCCGGGACGACGCCCTGCTTGACCAGTTCGTTGGCGCGCTCGGCGGCGTCGAACAATGAAATCTTGCGGTTGCCGGCGATAAAGTGGCCGTCGCGATAATCGACCTCCGTTTCGTTGGCCTGCATCAGCACCGCTGCGATTTTCTTGCCCTTGGCGAGCATGGCGTCGAGCGTGTTGGCGATGGCGCCGCCGACATACATCGCCGAGCGCGAGGCGACCGCACCGAAGCCCGGCACATCGCGGAACGAGTCGCCGTGCAGCCACTCGACCTGATCGAGCGAAATGCCGAGCCGGTCGGCGGCAACCTGCCCGAACACGGTGGCGTGGCCCTGCCCGCTCGGGCCGGCGCCAACACTGATCTGCATCTTGTTGCCGCCGGGGAACAGCACCGCGGCGGCTTCTTCGGGAAACGCGCCGGCGATTTCGAGATAGCAGCCGAGCCCGATGCCGCGCAGCTTGCCGGATTTCTTCGCGGCCTTCCTGCGTTCCTTGAAGCCGACGTAGTCGGCTTTCTTCAGCGCCAGTTCGAACATCGCCGGAAAATCGCCGCTGTCATAAGTGGCGCCGAACGCAGTCGTGTAGGGGATCTTGGCAGGTGCGATCAGATTGCGCCGGCGCAGCTCGGCGGGATCGATTCCGGTCTTGTCGGCGGCGGCGTCGATGACGCGCTCCAGAAGGTAGCTCGCCTCCGGACGTCCGGCGCCGCGATAGGGACCGGTCGGCAGCGTATTGGTGACGATGCAGCGGCTGTTCACCTGCGCGACCGGAATGTCATAGATGGTCGGCAGGCAGCCGGAAACGTGCGTCGTCACCACGAAATGCGCGACGCCGGTAAAATAGGCGCCCATGTTGCCGAGCCCGTCGACCCGCAAGGCGAGGAATCGGCCGCGCGAATTCAGCGCAAGCTCTACTGTCCACAATGAGTCGCGGCCCTGATTGTCGGTCACGAAGGCTTCCGCGCGCGACGACGACCAATGAACGGTTTTGCCCAGATCGCGCGCGGCGTGCAGCGCGGCGATATATTCCGGATAGATCCAGCCCTTCATGCCGAAGGCGCCGCCGACGTCGTCGGTACGAATGTGAATCTGTTCCGGCTTGACGTTGAGCGCGCCGGCAGCCTGCATGCGGACGCTGTTGAAGCCTTGCGTCGGGCAATACAGCTCGAAGATGTCTCTGGCTTTGTCGTAGCTCGCAATCACATTGCGCGGCTCGAGCGAGGCCACCACCAGCCGCTGATTGACCAGTTCGACCTTGACGACATGGGCGGCCTCCTTGAAGGCCTTGTCGAGCGCGGCGGCGACCTTGCCGTTCGGGTCGGCGGGCGCGGTCCAGTCGTAGACGACGTTGTTGGCCACCTCGGGATAGAGCTGCGGCGCGCCCGGCGCGATCGCCGACTTTGGATCAATCACGGCTGGCAGTTCTTCGTAGTCAACCGCAATGTGCTCGGCGGCGTCCTGAGCCTGTGCGGCGCTCGCCGCCACGACCATCGCGACCGGCTCACCGACATGCATGGCGCGCTCAGCGGCGAAGACCGGCCGATGCGGCGATACCGGCATCTGTCCGTTGCGGCCGGGGATCGGATGAGCATGCGATAGCGAGTGATAGTGCGCGGCCTCCAGATCGGCGGCGGTGTAGATCGCGACGACCCCCGGCATTTTCCGTGCAGCGGCGACGTCGATCCCCCTGATCCGGGCGTGCCCGTGCGGCGAACGCACGAAGGCCGCCGCCAGCACGCCATCCGGACGCTGGTCGTCGCCGAACCGGCCGGTTCCGCGCAGGAGCGGTTCGTCCTCGACGCGACCGGTGAAACGCCGCGCACCGCGCGAGGGGTCTCCAGCAACAGGCTTGTTCATCAACACTCTCCGGAAAGGAACGACGGCCAGTCGACGGTGATTCGACCAGATCGGGCCGACAGATTTGCGCATGGCGACAATAACGTAAAGTCCGCGAAATCCAGCGTCTGAATTTTCGGTATCCGAAAAGGGCTTCACGCGATTTTGCGCGCATCGCCGCTCTCCGCTACAGGACGTGGAGCCAAGATTACTGCATTGATAGCCAAGCTCGGCTAACGTGATTGCACCTTGCGTGCGGAGGCGACGAAAATGCGGTTGGGTTACTTCACGATGCCGGTGCATCCAATGCACCGCGACTGGACCGAGACGCTGCGGGAGGATCGCGAGGCTATCATTCTCGCCGACAAGCTCGGCTTTCATGACGCCTTCGTCGGCGAACACCTCGCCGACCGCGTCGAGAACATCACCAACAGCATGATCTTCCTGTCGTCGCTGATCGAGCCGACGAAGAATATCAAGCTCGCAACCGGCACCTCGAACCTCTCCCACATGCATCCTGTGCTGGTCGCCGCGCACGCGGCAATGTTCGACCACATGGCAGAAGGGCGCTTTATCTTCGGCATCAGCCCCGGCGCGCTGTCATCCGACGCGCAGGCACTCGGCCTGCTCGACGTCGACCGCAACAAGATGTTCGCCGAGGCGATCGACGTCATCCTCGCGATCTGGGAACGCGATCCACCCTACAACATCGATTTTCCGGACAACCGCTTCAAGGTGACGATCGACCGCGGCGCAGCGCTGCATCTCGGCGTCGGCTATATGCCCAAGCCGTTCCAGAAGCCGCGGCCCGAGATCGTCGGAACCGTCGTCGCGCCATTCTCGCCCGGCGTCGTGCTGATGGGCAAACGCGACTTCCATCCGCTGTCGGCGAACTTCCTGTTGCCCAATCATCTCGCCTCGCACTGGGCGAACTACGCCAAGGGCAAGGCGGAAGCCGGACAGAAGGCCAACGTCTCGGACTGGCGCGTCGCGCGCAACATCTTCGTCGCCGACGACGACAAGATCGCGCGGCGCTACGGCCGCGACGACGAGAACAGCCCTTACCGGTTCTACTTCAGCCAGATGCACGCCAAGATGAAACGCGGCGGACGTATCGCGGTGTTCAAGAGCCACAAGGAGCAGCCGGACGACGAAGTCACGCTCGACTTCGTCATGGACCGCTGCGTGATCGCGGGCAGCGTCAACAGCGTGGTCGATCAGATCCTGGCGATGCGCGAGATGACCGGCGATTTCGGCGAGATCGTCTATGCCGGCATGGACTGGGTCGATCCGGCGCTCGGCAAACGCTCGATGCAACTGATGGCCGAGGAAGTGATGCCGCGCGTCAACGCAGCGATCGGCAGTTCGACTGCGGCGAAACGGGCCGCCGGCTAGCGGCAGCCCGCGGCCAGTTCATCACGCTTGAATTAATCAGCGCAGGGTGGTCGGCGCCGGCAGTGGCGGCGCGGCGCCGCCGGGAACGGCGCTGCCCGGAACCACGGGCGCGGCATTGGCGGTCGGCGAGAGCGGCGCCGGACCGGCACTCGCAGCGGCGGTATTCGGCGCGGAGATATCGGTCGGCGGCGGGCCGGCCTGCCGCGTGCTTTCCCAGACGACGACGCTGGTGCCGACCTTCACGCGGCTGTAGAGGTCTTCGATATCGTTGTTGAGCAGGCGGATACAGCCCGACGACACATAGCTGCCGATGGTCGACGGCTGGTTGGTGCCGTGGATGCGATACAGCGTCTTGCCGAGATAGAGCGCACGCGCGCCGAGCGGATTGCCCGGGCCGCCGGCCATAAAGCGCGGCAGATAGGGCTGACGCTCGATCATCTCGGCCGGCGGATGCCAGTCCGGCCACTCCTTCATGTTGGAAACGCGTTCCTTGCCGGACCAGGTGAAGCCCTCGCGGCCGACACCGATGCCGTAGCGCATCGCTTTGCCGTTCGGCATCACCAGATAGAGATAGGTGTTGTCGGTATCGACGATGATGGTACCCGGCGACTCCTTGGTCTGCAGGTCGACGAGCTGACGCTTGAGATGTTCCGGCAGCTCCTTCGGCGGTCCGGTCTCCGGCTGATCTTCCGGCGGGAGCGTCGCGACCGTCGCGGCAGTCGCGCTCGCGGGGCTGCTTGGCGCTGCCGCTCCGACAGCGCCGGGCGGACGGACGACATCGTTGGACGACGCGCTGCGATCGATCTGATGACCGCCGGCAGCCGGCGGCTGCTGGCCCGGCGGCGCGACAAACGCGGGCTGCGGCAACGTGCCGGTCGGCGCTCTCTGAGCACCGGGGACGCCACTTTCGGCTTCGCGGCGCTCACGCCAATAGCGCTGGCGCAGTTCTTCCTGCCGGCGCGCATTTCGCTCTTCTTCGGACAGAACATGCGCCGGCAACTGGTCATAGGCGACCGGCGGCGCGCCACGGCTGCCGGGTACGGTCTGCGCGATTGACGGAGTCGAAAACATGTCGGCCGCTCCGGCCGAGCCCAGCATCAAAGCGGCAAAAAGAGCACCGTTTCGGCGATTCATTTCGACCTCAACCTGCAAAATACGCGCGTTTCCTCGCTCAGGATCGCGGCGCATTCAAGACCGTAATACGGCAATATCACTAATGTGATTCCGCAGCGACCGTTTTCAAAGAAACGTCCGGCACCGGCCGCCGGATGTCGCCCCGCCAGCAGGTGGCCATCCGAAAATGACAAAAGTTTAAGGTCCGGATGCCTTGCCGGCGGCAAAAACGGCCGATAATTCCGCCAAGCTGGCGGTCGGAATGCGTATAATCCGCCGGTTTCTGTGGTGTGGCGAAAGTCGGTTCTATGGGTGGCGATCAGGCGGTCAGCGGCGTGCGAGCGTTTCTTCGCACCTGTGCAACCGCGAGCCTTGGGATTTGCGCCGCGATGCCGCTTGCCGGATGTCTGCTGCAAGACAAGCCCGACCCCGCGCTGGACATTCCGGCAGCCTATCGCTTCGGCCCGCAGTCCGAACGGGCAGCCGAGGCCGCCTTGCCGACGCTCGACTGGTGGCGCGGCTTCCGGTCCCGCGAACTGACCGCGATCGTCGAACAGGCGCGCGAGGCCAATCTCGATATCGCCGCCGCGATTGCGCGCGTCGTTCAGGCCGACGCGCAGGCGCGCATCGCGGGAGCGCCCTTATTGCCGGCGGTCGATCTCGACGGCGGCGCCAGCCAGTCGAAGTCGTCGTCGCGGATCGGCAGCGGCAATGAGAGCCGGCTGTTCTCGGCCTCGCTGACCGCGAGCTACGAGATCGATTTCTGGGGCAAGAACCGCGCGACGTTGCGCGCCGCCGAGGAGACCGCGGTCGCCAGCCGCTACGAGCGCGAGGTGGTGACGCTTTCGACCATCGCCGCCGCCGCCAACGCCTACTTTCAGGTGCTGGCCGCACAGGACCGGCTACGCACCGCGCGCGAGAACGTCGAGAGCGCGACACGCGTGCTCAACCTCATCAAGCAGCGTCTCGAGGCGGGCACGGCCTCCGAACTGGATACCTCGCAGCAGGAGAGCCTGGTCAACACCCAGCGCGCCACCATTCCGCAGCTCGAGCAGACGGTCACGCAGAACCGCAACGCGCTCGCCGTGCTGGTCGCGCGGCCGCCGAGCCGCGTCGGTGTGCGCGGCGGCAGCCTGCGCGCAATCGCTGTGCCGCGGGTGACGCCGGGCCTGCCGTCCGAACTGATCGCGCAGCGACCCGATATCCGGCAAGCGGAGGCGCAGCTCGCCGCCGCCAACGCCAATGTCGAGAACGCGCGCGCGCAGTTTTTCCCCAGCATCACGCTGACCGGCGAAGGCGGCTACCAGAGCACGTTGCTCAAGACCCTCATCAGTCCGCAGTCGGCGTTCTACTCGGCCGCGGCCGGCCTGACCCAGCCGATCTTCCAGGGCGGACAGTTGCTCGGCAATCTCGATCTCCAGAAAGGCCGGCAGGACGAATTGCTGCAGACCTACCGCAAGGCGGTGATCTCGGGCTTCGCCGATGTCGAGACCGCGCTCGACGCGATCCGCCAGACCGCGCGGCGCGAGCAGCTCCAGCGCGAGGTGGTCGCCAGCTCCCGCCGCGCCTTCGACATTTCGGAGCGGCGGCTGCGCGAAGGCACCGTCGAT
>JBFWZV010000070.1:0-15124 GCA_050184975.1 Pseudolabrys sp.
GATCGGCAAGATCGGCGCGTAGAAAGATCTCGTAATGCCCATCCTCCGAACTTGCGGAATGCCAGCATTCGCCGAGACCTTTGCCATTGCGTCCCGTTGACGTAAAGGCAATCGCGAACCGGATATTGGCGGGAAGCGGATAACCAACGCTGGCGAAATAGGGACGTAATTCATTTGCCGCTGCGCGCAGCCAGCTTTCGCGCAGCTCGTGACGATTGGCAGCCGGCGCTTTCACAACCCGAACTCCCTCAGAGACGCAAGAAGGAGCGTATCAATACCGGGCGTTTGCACCCACCCCCGCCCGTGTTTCTCGCGCACGGATGTGATGCCCTGCGACAACTCCGACCGGCCGAATCGTGGCGGGATGCGCTGGCACCTCGTTTGCTGAATCGGATAGGGTGGCGCTCGACCGTGACACGAAGACAGAGGGCGGTTTTATGGGGAAAGCTGGGATGGGCAAGCGGTGTGTTGTTGCACAACACGCTTGGCAAGGGAGGGGGGTAGCCCCCCTCCCGTTGCATCCCTCCCCAGCAGGAGCTTTCGCGCCCCTGCACCCGCGACGAGGAGCGTTCCTGCCCCTCGACCCAGACCAACCCTGCGCGGATTGGATGCGCGCCAGCGTCATGCCCGCTGGACCGGCAATCAGGAGCCTTGCCCCCGATACCCCGCGCAGAAAGGGCTTTCGCGCCCCTCCTGCACCTCCACGACGAAAGGCTGTCCGCCTCCCGAGACCGACCAGCGCGCGCCGCTGGACCCGATCCGGGGAGACAAGCCCGCCGTGACCGATGATCCCGAAGCCGGGCAGGGAGAAACACGGGGCGGGGAGTTGCCGGCCGTGATCCATCTGCCCGATCAGTCGCAGCCGCCGCCCGGGAAGAAGCGGGGGAAGCATTTCGGGGCGCGTCCCGTGGCGGACGGCCGCACCGCCTGGCTCACCACCCGCTGCACACCCGCTTTCCGCACGGCCGTGCTCGAAGCCGCCGAGAAAGCCGGCATGGGCATGGCGGACTACATGCATGCGCAGCTGGGCGGCAAACCGGTCCCGCGCGCGAGGCGCAAGCCTGCTGCCGATACCGTGCAGCTGACGAAGATCCTGGCGCAAATGGGCAAGGCCGGCAGCAACCTGAACCAGATCGCGAAACGGCTGAACGAATACGACTTCGACGGCATCCCCGAATTGCAGGCCATGCGCGATGAGCACCGCGAGGCGCTGGCCGAACATCGCGCCGTCTGCAACGCGATCCTGAAAGCGCTGGGGGTTTAGGGGCGGTGGCCATCATCATCAACGGCGGCAGCGGCTGCGCCGGGGGATGGTGGGCGCAGCATCTGGAGAACGACGAGAAGAACGAACGCGTCGCGGTCGTCGAATTCCAGGGCCTGTCGGCCGACAATCTGCCCGACGCCTTCCGCGAGATGGAGGGTCTCGCGGCCGGCACGCGGGCAAAGAATTACTTCTATCAGGCCAACATCAACCCGCAGCCCGGTGAAGAGCTGACCCCCGCCCAATGGCGCGAGGCGGTCGACACGCTCGAGCAGAATCTCGGCCTTTCCGGGCAGCCGCGTTTCGTGGTGGAGCACGAGAAGGAAGGGCGCACGCACCGGCACGTCATCTGGTCGCGGATCGATGTCGAAAACAGCGTGGCGATATCGGATTCCCTGACCGCCCCCATCCACGAACGCACCTCCCGCGAACTCGAGATCAAGTTCGATCTCCAGCGCGGCAAGAGCGTGCTGATACCCGACCGCGAGGACGAGCGGCCGGAACGCCGGCCCAAGAAGCACGAGACCTTCCGCGCGACCGAGACGGGCATCGACCCCGAACAGGTCAAGGCGGATCTCCGCCAGGCCAAGGACCGGTCCGATAACGGGCACAGCTTCCGGGCGGCGCTGGAGGCGTCGGGCGATTACGTGCTGGCGCGTGGCGACCGGCGCGACTTCGTGGTGATCGACCGCGCCGGCGACGAGCATTCGCTTGCGCGACGCCTCGGCATGAAGGCGGCCGAGGTGCGGAAGTTCATGGCCGATCTCGACCGCGGCGACCTGCCAAGCGTGCAGGAAGCGAAGGTCTATCTGCTGGGCCGCCAGCAGGAGCGCGAGGCCGAACGGAAGGCCGAGGCGGAAAAGCAGCCCGAACCCGAAGGGCGCTACGACGCGCTGCACGCCACCGAGCGCCAGGTCGAACGCGAGCAATCCAAGGGGAAATACGACGCGCTGCGCGAGGCGGAGCCGCCGTCCGAAATCGAGCAGGCATTCGCAGCCGAGGCCGGGCGCACGACGGAGCCGAACCCCCCTCCTGGCCGCGACAAGGCCGGGGCGGACGGCGCGTCAGAAAACGCCATTGAAGCCGAAGACATCCGCCCGCTCGGCAAGACAACGCAAGATATCCGCGCGGCCTGGGCGTTAAGCAATTCGGTTGACGAGCTGGAAGAGACGCTTGCCATGCGCGGCATCACGCTCGCCGTGGTGAGCGACGAGGAAGCGCGCCAGAGCTACCGCAGGGCGGCCTTTGCCAAGGAGATCGGGAATTTCATCCCGGAGCTGGGGAAAGGCGAGATCGTCGCCGTCAATTCGCATGGCCATGTTTACCGGCTGAATCAGCGGACGACGGGCGATACGCGCGAGGAGATCGACGAGCGGCTTAGCTCCATCGACCGCGCCACCTTGCCGACGATTACCGATGCCAAGGAAGCCATGCGGGAGGCCTCGCTCGCCGCATGGGTCGATCAGAAGCGGGCTGAAGAGGAGAAAGCACGGCCCGCCAGCAAAATCGAAACCCTCGTCGCGAACAGCCTAAATCTCACCATGACGGGGCATGACTTCGCCGATGCTCTCGACACCGCGGGCCTCACCATAGCGCGGGTCACCGGAGCCGATGTCATGGCCCTTGATGCCTTGCGGCAGGGCGCCGGCGTCGAAGCCGAAGTCGCACGTGCGGAAGGTGTGACGAATACCGACAAGGACGCCCGCTATTTCGGTGCCGTCGCCGAAGGCGAGCTTGCCGCCGTCACGCGCCAGGGCGACGTATTCCGGCTATCGCCGCACAAGGTGGATTACGCCGAAATCAAGCAGCGCCTCGGCGATACCGAACCGCGCCTGCCGAGCGTAGTGGAAGCCCGCGCCCTCAACGAGGAGACCCGCGAGAAGCAGGCCGAGCAACGGCGGCAGGAAAGCGACTTCTTCCGCGATACCCGCAACGCGCGGAGCGAGACCCGTGACGCCATGCGCGACCGCCGGGAGACCGAGCGGAGCGTCAAAAACGACATGCACGATATCCGCGATGCCGGCGCGGAGGCTGCCGGCAAGGCGGCGAATGCCATCGGGCGCGGGTTGTTGAGCGGTCTCGGCAAATTCCTGGCCGGGCTGGAAGGGTTCCTGTTCACGCCGGCCCGTCAATCGCCCGAGCAGCAGAAGCTCGATGCCGAGGCCGCCAAAGAGCAGGAGGCGGCAGCCACTCTTCGCCATGAAGCCGCCAAGGACGACGAGGCGCGGCACGCCCAGCAGCGCTACGACGAGCAGCAGCGCGCGAACGATCTCTATGCCCGGTTCGGCTCGCTCACCCGCAATCCCGAAGAAACCCAGCGCGAACAGGAAAGGGGCCGGGAGCGCGAGCGAGACTAGCCCGGCGGACAGGGCCTCCGCCGGGCCAAGCGATAACCGGACGAGTGGAAAGGCGGGCATCGTCAAACGGGCCTTCCGCGCCGTCGCCAGGTCTCTCGCGCGCAAGGAGACGGAAGACGCGCCGAAACCGCGCAGGCGGCGCGGCGGCGGCGCGGGCGCACCCTTCGGGAAGGCCGCGCGATCCCTCGTGCGGCGAATTGTCCTGCTGCCGGCCGGCGCTTACGCCTGGGCCAGCTTCGATCATCTCGGCTGGCACCATCACTGGCACAGCCATGAAGACATCATCGCGATGGATTATCAGGACGACCCTTCATGCAGGAATTCAGATCAACTTT
Organism: Pseudolabrys sp.; assembly: GCA_050184975.1. GTDB lineage: Bacteria > Pseudomonadota > Alphaproteobacteria > Rhizobiales > Xanthobacteraceae > Pseudolabrys. Next base: position 3,954 of record JBFWZV010000070.1, read on the forward strand.
TCCCGCATCTCTAAAATTGCTAGAAGATTCGCCATGGGTCAGGACGGCAAAACAAAAACACACATTGCCTGGGGCTTCCGGCGCGAAGGAAAGAAACACGGCCGCCTGCTCGAAATCGGCACAGGCTGGATCGATCACGAGAACAACAAGGCCGGAATGGTGCTCGACCGCCTGCCGCTTGGCGCCTTCACGGGGTTCGTGACGCTGCTGCCGATAGGCGAGAAGCCGCCCCAGCCCGAGCAACGGCCGCAGCGTCCCGGTCAGACAGCCGAGGACGACGAGACCGAGGATTGAACCGGATCAGCCCTCGGCCGCCATTTCCTGCTGCCGCGCCATGCATTCCGCCACGATGTCATAGGCCGCGTTGATCTGCGCGGCGGTTTCCTCGTAGCTCCGGCGCTGCGCCTCGCTGGCGTCAGGGTATTTGTCCGGATGAAAGCGCTGCTGCAGCCATTTCTTGACACCCGGCTTCGCCAGCACCTCGACGAGCAGCATGCTGATCGCTTCCAGTTCCTGCAGCGCCGTCCGCAGATCGGCCGTCCCCTCCGTCAGGTCATCGATCAGCTGCTTTTTGCCGACGATATCCGCCGTAAGCCGCCCGATTTCCCCATTCAGTTCGGCAAGGCGCTGCGCATCGTCGCGGGATTTCGCCTCAAGCTCCGCAAGACGCGCCTGCAGTTTTTCCGCGTCCTCGTCGGACCAGGTGTCATCCTCCGGCGCGTCGGGGTCGTCCGGTTCCGGTTCGAGATCCCACTCGCCGGGGCGGTTTTCATCCTTTGTCCGGTCTTCCTCTGCGGGCGGTGTTTCTCCGCCATAGTGGGCATAACCGGCAGCCTGACCCCGCCGAAAAGCATCCAGCCACCTGCCCATGCCTAGCCTCGATAATAGGGGTTGGGTTGCACCGCCTTCACCCAGGGCGCTTTGCGCCGCCAGTAGGGCGGGGCGAAAAACGGAATGCTTTTCGATCCCATGCCCGGCACCCAGATGCGGCCGTGTCCGGTCTCGATGTCCATCAGCTCCTGCGGCAGAAAGGCCGGGCGCTGCACCTGCGCCATATTCAGGCTGCCGCCCTTGTTGCGGTTCGAACTCTGCCCCGTGCTGGAGTTCCAGTCGCGGGAGTTTTGACTGAGGCTGTCGCCGCCGCCGGTGCCCACCGAGCTATTGAAGCTCAGCTGCGAGACCGTCGTGGTGCCGCTGCGCTTCGACATCCATTCGGCCGTGAACATGTCGCCCGGCGGCCCCAGCGTGGCGATGAGGCCCGCCTGCGCCACGTAGTTTTCCCATTCGTCCCTGAAGAGCGCCTTCAGCTGCACCGCCGATTGCAGGATCGGCATCAGCTGCACGCCATAGCCGCGCACCAGCGACCACATATCGCTTAAAATCTGCATCCGGCCGACCGAGGCGCGGAATTCGTCCATGACGAAAAGCGTGTTGACCTCGCCCGGCACGAAATGTGCGCTCAGCGCCGAGGACAGCAGTATCCGGGTCCAGCGGCGCATGTCCGTCGTCTGGTCGGGCGGCAGCACGAGATAGACCGAGGTGGGCTTGTGCCGGATCTGGCGCAAATCCACGCCGGGCTTCGCCAGATCCGCCGCGATCATGGGATCGAGCAGAAACCGCGTCTGCGTGTCCGCCGTCGACTGGATGCTGCTTAACTCGCCCTGTCCATGGTCGCGCACGAAGCGGGAGGCGAGGCTGGCGATCTGGGGAATGCCGCAGGCGACCATTTTGGCGGCATGGAATTTCAGCCCCTTGATGAGCCGTTCGGCGCGCCGGCCGCGTTCGTCGGTATAGGTCTCGTATTCCTCGGCCTCGGTCAGCTTGAGGCGGACATTCAGCAGGGAAGGGGTGCGCTTTTCCGCTTTCGACGAGACGACCTCATACATGACAAGGGCCACGACCAGGCCCTGCGCGGATTCCGTCCAATGCGCGCCCAATCCTTCCTCGATCTCGATCAGCGCATCGGCGATGGCCCTGGCGCGGCGGAAGAGCTGGTCATCGACCGGAATGCGGAGCAGGGGGTTGTGCCCCGAACTCCCCATGTTCAGCACGTTGAACGGGTTGACGACGTAAACGTCCGAATAGCGCTTGCGGAGCAGGGCCGTCTGGTAAGCCAGCTCCCCCTTCAAATCGACAACGAAGACCGAACGTTTCCCCTGCAGCGTAGCCAGCAGCTCGATCAGGAAACGGGTCGATTTTCCGGCCCCGTTCAAGCCGAAAACGACGATGTGGCGCTCGCCGTAATAGTAGAGCGGGGCGCCCGGCTGCCGCCTTTCGCGGTCGAAGTAGTAGCCGATCTTGATTGGCGACATCTGCCCGGCATCGCGCGGTGGATCCTTGGGCCGGTCCAGCTCCTGCCCATAATGCTGAAACCCGGCTTCCATGCCGCGCGAGAACGCCGAGAGTATGCCCATCAGAAGAACCCGCCATCCGATGCGGGACCGCGCCCGCCGAGCGCCGCGATGGCTTCGCGCTCGCTGGCATCGCCGGCGTCGCCATGCGCCCTTTGCTCATCGACCGCCTGCTGCCAGGCCGCCATCTGGCGGTCGATCATTTCTTCATGCGCCTTTTGTTCGCGCGCGGCGCGTTTCATCTCCTTGCGGGCGCGCTCTTCCTCGGCGCGGCCCCGGAAATAGAGGGTGAAGGCTCTGGCTATGCCGGCCAAACCTTCGCCGATGGGATCACCCGACACGGATCAATACCGGCTGAAGGTGTTTTCCCGGTAACCGGGACCGAAGACGAAGCGGCCGCCCAGCTTCTCGCAGACCATCTGCCACAGGACCGCGGAGAGGAACGGCGTGAAGCCGACCATCGCGCCAACAAAGTCGAAATAACCCGTGGTCGCATACCAGACCGCGTTGGCGACCAGACCGATAAGGAGGATGGCGAGCGGCCAGAAGGTCGCGAACCGGTTCACCTTCCGATAAATCAGCGTCGTGAGATTCAGCTGGACGATGCACATAAGCGCCAGCACCACGAGAGCCGTGACGAAGCCCGACACCAGCGCTTGCGATGTGAAAAGCCGCCGGATCGGCTGGCCCTGCATCCAGTCCTGAAATCCCACCACATCGGAGGGAAAGAGCAGGCTCATCACCCCGAAGGGAAAGACGAACCAGGTCGCCACCAGCATGCCCACCATAACGGGGCATTTCGCGATGGCCCGCCGCAGGCCGCCAATCTGAAAAGCGAATTGCTCGATACTCATGCGTTACCTGCCCTTTCGCGACGAAAGAAGAAGGTTGCGGCCTGGCGCCGCGCCACTCGTGCCCGTGCCCATCGACTGGCCGCGCAGCTCGAAGGAATCGCTCTCGACGAACGATCTTTCTTCCACCCGTCCGCAGGCGCATCGGTAAAGTCCGTTGCGGTTGCCGTCGCAGTGCGCCACGCCGTCGAACTTCCCGCAATGGCAGATCCACATCGACGCCGCGTTGCAGTGCGGGCATGCCCAGCCGTTGAGATCGATGGCGTATGTGCCGGAGAGGAAGGCCGGCAGCGCGCCGCCGCCGCGGCCCGTGCTGGGCTGTTCATTGCCGATAAAGCGCAACGCGTTGTCGCGCCGCTCCGCCAGGATGACGTTGGATTTTCCCGTCGCGCAGCAGTGCGCCTGGACATGCACGCGCTCCACGCGCGGCGCGGGAGCCGGCGGGGGCGGGGCAGGGGCGGGCGCAGATGCCGAAGGCGCGGCCGGGCGCGGTTTGATTTCCTCCGCCGCCACGGCCCGGCCTTGTGCGATCGCCGCGTCGATCTTCGCCAGATCCAGCTTCGAGGACACCAGCGAACGCGAGGAAGGAGCCGGCAACGGCAGACGCCCGCGTTTCGAGGGATCAAGTGCCATGCTTCATCCTTTCGAGATTTCCGCCGCAGGCATGGTCAGCACCAGAGCTGCCGCAGCCGCCACCAGCCGCACTTGCCGGCGGATGAGGACGCCGGTTCCACCGCTTGCGGCGGCGGATCGTAAGACCGCTGCGGTTGTCTCAGGGGAGCGGCCTCGGCCCTGGGAATGAGGGAGGGCATGCGCTGCGGCTCGGGTTCTTCTTCGACCCGCGCGGCGGGGGGAGGCGTATAGGCCGGCGGACGATAGGCGGGCGCGCTGTAAGTGGAATTCCGATTGCCCTGCCATCCCTGCGGCGCGGCATACTGGGGCGGCGTATAGGGCGCCCGGCCGAACGCATAAGGGGGATAGGCCGAAGACCAGTCCTTTTCCTGCGCGCAGCCTGCCGTCAGCAGAACGGCTCCCGTTACCAGCGGCGCAGACAGGCGCAGGCAGCGCCGCCATCCCGACAGCTTCCCTGTGTCCGACGATTTCTCCCCCTGCGGACATCGCTTCGCCCGCATGGCGTCCATGCGCGATGTTTTCATGGCGCAATCCTTTGACACAAAGGATGGCGGGCGATGTCCGGACTTCTGAAAGTAAATTAACCGTGTTTTAGGTCATTGGCGGGATTATTGACAAAATATATAATGGACAAAAATAAAAACGGCCGGTTTTTCCGGAATATTAAAAGCGTTGCCGGTGATGTTCCGATCATCTCTCAGGAGATGGTTTCGTATTACGGCATTTCATCGTCATTTTATTATAGCCAGAGCCTCGAATGCGTTCGATTGATACGGCAGATCATAAGGCAGGACGATGAAACGCGATTCTGCCATGCGCAAGGCGCAGAGTTCCGGTGCGGCCATAACCAGGCGCAGGACGGATACGCAGGGCGTTTCCATCGATCCCGTCGCCCATAAAGTGGTGCGGGCGCTGTCCCAAAGCACCGGCACCTCGATCCGGGATCTCATGTCCGAAGCGGTGGCGCTGCTTCTGCTCGAGCATTCCGAGCCGGTGCCCGCCGAGCTGCGGCGCAAGCTCCGCGTCAATATTCCCGGTCTCGATCCATAACAGACGGGCGTGTCCCGTCTGCCGCCTTCGGCAGCCAGGCGGGACCAGGTGCTAGGCGTCCGCCGTCGCTGCGCTAGGGCGCGACGCCCGGAGCCAACGCGTTGTCTCCGCCATCCGCCTGCCTACGCTGAAAGAGCTTCGGCAAGGCGAGGTAACGCCCCTTCACGCAGCATCATGCCCGCCTGCCGGCGGCAAGCCCATCGTGCGGCTGCCGCCGCAAGGGCTAAGGGCTTCGCCCTCGCGCGCTTCAAGGAGCTTCCGCCGTAGAAAGCAGACGCCGTTTCGCCAGGAGGCGAAGACGCCGTTGCTTTCGACGGTCTCCCGAGAAGCTCCCTTCCGCTTGCTACCCCCGCTCGCCGCTCGGGCAAGGGTTGCAGCAGCAGCTGCAACCCGAAACCAACGAAAGGGGAAATTCCATGACTACCACTATCGCTTTTGCCGGAGCCGCGAAATTTCCGCTCGGCACCATCGTCTCGACGCGCGGCGCACTGGATGCCTGTTCCCACGCGCATCTCGTGCATTGCCTCACCCGCCATGCCAGCGGCGACTGGGGCTGCGTCTGTGCCGACGATGCCGCCAGCAACGAGGACGCCCTGAAACACGGCGGGCGCGTTCTCTCGTCCTATCCCATCGATCCCGCCAAGCCCTGCCAAGGCTTCGGCGACAACACGCTCTGGATCATCACCGAAGCCGACCGCAGCGTGACCACCTTCCTGCTGCCAAGCGAATACTGACCAAGACGGGGGTCGCCGAAACGCGGCCCTTTTTCATTCACCCCGAACCGACAGGAGATTTCAGCCATGAAGATCAGAAAGATTGCCCTCAACGCCCTTATCCCTTCGCCCGCCAATGTCCGGAAAACCAACGCGGCGGACGGCATTGCCGAGCTTGCCGCCAGCATTCAGGCGCACGGCCTCTTGCAGAACCTTCAGGTGCGGCCTGCCGGAAGCGGAAACTTCGAGGTGGTCGCCGGAGAGCGCCGCCGCCTTGCTCTCAGGCTGCTCGCCAGACGCAAGACGATAGCCAAGGATGAACCCATCGCATGCAACGTGCTGTCGTCGGAGGACGCGACCGAGATCAGCCTTGCCGAGAATGAGATGCGCAAGGCCATGCATCCCGCCGACCAGTTCGCCGCCTTCAAGGCGCTGGCCGACAGCGGCAAGGGCGACGAGGACATCGCGGCCCGGTTCGGCGTCACGCCCGCCGTGGTGCGGCAACGGCTCAAGCTGGCCGCCGTCAGCCCGAAACTCATGGCGCTCTACCGCGAAGGCGGCATGACGCTCGATCTCCTGATGGCTTTCACCGTGTCGGACGACTTTGCGGCGCAGGAGGCGGCATGGGCGGACATCCCGCACTGGCAGCGCAGCGCCAACGCGATCCGGCACCGGCTCACGGCGGCGCATGTGCGGGCTGACGACTGGCGGGCGCGGTTCGTGACCGTGGCGGCCTATGCCGCAGCCGGGGGTGGGATCGTCACCGATCTCTTCCGCGCCGAGAGCAACGGCTATCTCACCGATCCCGCCTTGCTCGACCGGCTCGTGACCGAAAAGCTGGAACGCGAAGCCGAAGCCGTGCGGCAGGAAGGCTGGAAATGGGTCGCGATCATGCCCGAAGCCGGGTTCGATACCCTGCGCGGCTATGGCGAGTTGAAGGGCAAGCGCCAGCCGCTGCCGCCCGCACAGGCGAAGGCGCTCGCCAAGGCCGTGCGCGAAGCCGGAAAACTCCGCGACCGCGACGAACTCACCGACGAGGAAGCCGAACGCCTCGACGCGTTCGACGCCGAGATCGCGGCGCTATCCGAACCTTCCTACACATGGAGCGAGCGGCAGAAGGCGCGGGGAGGGGTCATTCTCACCGTCGAGCATGACGGCAAGCTGGCCGTGCTGCGCGGCCTTATCCGTCCCGAGGACATGAAAGCCGCCAGACCCGCCGAGAACGACACCGCGCCGGAGGAAACCGACAAAGCCCCCCGCCCGTGTTTCTCGTCGGCACTGACCGACGACCTCACGGCGCACCGCACGGCGGCGCTGCGGGCGATGCTGGCCGACCGTCCGGCTGTCGCGCTTGCCGCGATCACCCACGCCCTCGCCCTGCCGCTGTTCTATGCAGGAGAAGCCGATGAGGCGCTGGCGCTGCACGCCGTCAGCCCGGCGCTTCGTGCCGAAGGTCTTGACGACACGCCCGCCGCCAAGAGCATGACCGACCAGCACGCGGCATGGCAAAGCCGCCTGCCGGAGAACGAGGCGGGTCTTTGGGATTGGCTGCTCGTGCAGGACAGTGCCGCCGTGACGGGTCTCTTGGCCTATTGCGTGGCCGCGTCCGTGAAGCCCGTGCGCGATCCCCGCATGGACCAGCTTGCTTCGGCCTTGGCGCTCGACATGGCGCAGTGGTGGCAGCCGACCGTGGCCGGTTTCCTCGGGCGCGTTCCGAAGCCGCTCATCCTCGAAGCCGTCCATGAGGCGAAAGGGAAGGCAGCGGCGGAGAACCTTGCCGCGCTCCGAAAAGGCGAGATGGCCGAACGCGCCGCCGCGCTTCTCACCGGCACCGGCTGGCTTCCCCCGATGCTGCGGGCCGCCTAGACCGCACGGCATCCGCTCCCGGTTCCGGCAGAAATACCGGGGCCGGGGGTTGGGCGGGCAGCGGCAACCGCGCCACGGCGCGGTTAACCGTCCTTCCGGCCGCTGCGCGGCGGGATAACACCTCACCCGTCACGATCGGATGGTCATCACAAGTGCGATAGCCAGAAAGAGAAGGCCAGCAAACGCAAGATCGGGCATCGTCAGCAGACGCCTAATTATATCGAAATACCAACTAATACGGTGAAATTCGTATGAAGCCGTGGGATTTGCTCTGGCTGGCTACGCCTTTGACATCCACAATCGGCAGGAGCATATCTGATTGTATAAATAACGAGATCGCGCAGAAAGGCGGCCTTATGCTTAGAAAAATTTTCCTTTCCGCTGGCCTATCGGTGATGCTCTTTATCGTGATGCCCACTCAGGCAGCAACCATCACCGTTGAGCAGATCGACGTAAATTTTGCAGGCGGATTCAATGCTACCGGCTCAATCACATTCACTCAAACTCTAGTCTACCCCCAGGGATACTTGGCCTTAGCTAGCCCTACAATAGCTATGACTCTCAATGGCACTCCATTACTTCCTGCCCCTCATCCCCTTCCCGGGCATGGCAACCTTAATCTGCCGCTTTATTTTCTCACGCCCCCAGATTTCTATTACGGTGTATTTTTTACGTGGCCATTGTCGGATCGCCCTCCCACACATTTTTCAGAATTTCTTTTGGACGGTGTTCCGGCCATCAGCGGCACTGTCACGTGCGGCGAAGTCGACTGCGATATCGCAGCCACACCGCTGCCGGCAGCACTACCACTGTTTGGCGCAGCCGTGACTGGCTTCGCAGCATTCGCGCGACGGCGCCGGAAATCGGTGCAACCCTAAAGGCCTATGCGGGACTTGGGGCGCCGCTACGATGACCTATGCCCGGTTGAAATGGCGTTACGAGTGAAGGCAATGCATCCGCAACTTTATGTCCAAAGATCGTCGGGAGGCGGCCCTTTCATGAATTCATCGAACGAGGCGAGGTCTTCCGCGCTCGGCGAATTACTCGCGTCGGCAAGTGCTCGAAGGGATTCCGCGATATCGCGCCGGCTGAGGGTGCCGAGAATCGCACCTTCATAGGCGATTTCATATTCAAGCGATCCGTTCCAGCGGTTGAACAGCGCCAGCCCCGGAGCGTGCGCTACAGAATTTTTCTTGCCGCCGACTTCATGCTTTGCCAATGCGACCCGCACATGCTCCAGCTGCGAAAATAGGATATGGGTTCGGCGCAGATCGCGGGTAATATCGTCAAGGAGAGCAGGCTTTTTGATGATGCGGCGCAGCTGATCGGCGCGCATTTGCCGCGCCGGATGCTCGAAAGAAAGCTTGCGGGTAAGGGAGTCCACCTTCAGCTGAAGGCCACCGTTTTTTGCCAGCTTGACGATATCCTTCGCCCTCGCGCGCCAGGTGCGGAGCAATTCATAGACGGCGAAGATCCACATCTGGGTCTGCGCGGATAGGAACGCCGTGTTGCCGGCCAGTTCTTTCTCCTCGTTGAAGCGCGCGCGGTGCAGCTGTAGTTCGAGGCCCATGATGAAGTGATCGACGAGCGACAGGTTGAAGGCCTGGATTCGCAGGAACGGATCGTCACCAACCAGATGGAGCGAGCCGAGTGCGCGGCCGAGTTCCATCGTATCAATCTCCTCCGGGTCCCGGAAGTCTGGAATGTCGTCATCGTGATCCTCGATGTAATCGTCCGGTTCCATGCCTCAGCCCCTGATGATCTCGAGGTATCGAATGAGGGTTGTCACCCTTTGGGATTTACTGTTGATGCCCGATTTCATTGGGAATGGGCGTGCAGAGGCTTAGCGGGAAATTTCTTCTGCCAGGTCTCGATGACAAAGAGAGCGATACCGCTCGCCGAGTGAATCGCCAGCCGAGCTATTCGACTATCAAGACGGCGGAAGCCGCGCTCGCGGCCGTGCGCATCGCCGGCGTGCGTTCTCAGAGATCCGATCCCCTGAACTGCGGCGTTTAAGCCGCCGAGAATGGCCCGCACATCGTCAGCAATTTCGGGTGAGACATCTTCCTTGCCGGGAGACAGACCGAGCGGTTCGCGAACAGCCTTATACAGGCCTTTTACGTCAAGCTGCACAGGTAGGGGCAATCCTAGCTCGCAAAGCACTGAACGGCAGACGCTTTCGACGACCGAACAGGCGGCCGTGACAGCATCTTCGGGATCACTTTCGGCGCTGGCGAGCGCTCGATCGAGATCCCGCTGCACAGTGTCAAAGTCGATGGTGGCGACAGTCGCAGCAAGAGAGGTGATTGCGGACGCCGAAGTTCCCCGCTTTATCAGACGGGAATTGCTACCATGGTTTTGCAGTTCGTAGCCATCGTGCTGCAGGTAGCTGTTCAGATGTCGAAGGACTTTCTCCAGCTTCTCCGGTTCCTGCACGAAGTCGCGCGGATCGGCTGCGCGTTCGATGATCGTTGTGAGAGCCTCGTCGTTGCCCTCGTTTACGGCCCGGATGATGGCGGAGACCAGTGTCGGCACGCGCGAGCCTGCGCCAACACTCATCATCACCCCGCAGCTCCGCATGAAGCTTTCTAGTTTCGGGCCTGACCGATACAGCCCGATCGGGGGTGTCGCATCATTGCCGCCACCACCAGAAATAACGAGCGCCAATGCGTCGATCGTCTGCGGCGAAAGCGCGATCATGCGCGGACCAGCATATTGCGCGCGCATGTCACTCGCCCACCTTATTGCGATTATCGGGATGCATCATCGCGTTTAACAGGGCGATGATCTCCGGGGCGCCAAGCTCGCGTCCTACGAGGTTGCGACGTATCGGCTCAAACACACGCAGCATGCGCCTGTAAGTTTCGACCGATGGCATATGGGAATTCAGTTCACGATCTTTAAAGCTGGAGAAACGCTCCAGATCGTCGATCAGGAATCTTGCAACTCCCATATACTCGGTTTCGTTGTTGCCATCGAAGCCGCGGAAGCGAACATGCCTACCGAACGGTTCAGCTTCCGCCTCTATCCGTGCTTTGTCCTTTCGTGAGAGCTTGTCATAGCCGCTTTCGATGAACGACCACATGTCGAGCACATCGACCACTTCGGAGACGACGTGCTGGTTGTCGCGATCTCCATGGAGAAGACCGTGATACTTCCAGCCCAGTCCCCAATAATGGCCGCCGCAAATCGCCTTCAGCACGAAGTCCGGATCGCCGTCGCCGTTGCTGATCTTGAGCTGCTTATGCACGTCGGAGAGCAACGACAGAATGAGTTTCTCGCCGTCGCTGATCGCAATTTCCCGCGGGGACGACGAGGCCGCTAGGCCAATATCGATCAGGCGGCGCATGGCCTCAGCCCGTGATGGAAAATCTCCCTGGCGCGCGCGCCAGGCATCCACTGTTTCCAGCGTCGCCTGGTCAAATCGCATCTCAAACCGCTCGGTCTTCGCTTGCATGGGATACTCACTAGTGACCGGCAAAATCCGGCGGTTCCGTAATCTATGCCGTAATATCCGAATATAGCCGGTAGCGCAAGATAATTCCGAGGCTGCGATTAACTCGGCCCATCGTGTTACCAATGATAACGTCCTTTATCATCGGGAACAAATATGGTATAGAGGAGGGATGTCCAACCCCGAGCCAATCCCACCAACCCAGCCGTTCTTCCTCGTCATCGCCGACCCGGACCAGAACCACTTCTGCGTC
>JBFWZV010000071.1:0-14866 GCA_050184975.1 Pseudolabrys sp.
GTCGCCGCCGACTTTGTTCACGCAATCATTCCGGCGGGCCGACGTGCAACTCATCGTCAACATCATCGTGCTGGCGTCGATCTATGCCCTGATCGCCTGCGGCTACGTGCTGATCTATCGCGTCAGCCGCGTGCTCAATCTGGCGCATGGCGAGCTGATGATGCTCGGCGCGTATTTCGTGCTGGCGACCGCCTCGCTGTTCACCGACCGGCCAGCGCTCGCGCTCGGCATGGCAGTGGTACTGAGCCTCCTCACCGGCGGCCTCGTCTATGTCTTCCTGATGCGCAAGATGACCGGCGAGATGGTGCTTGCCGCCATCCTCACCACCGTCGCGCTCGGCATTCTGATCAAGGGCGTCGTGGTGCTGATCTGGTCGGCGCAGCAGCAATATCCGGCGCAGGCGCTCGGCGTGCCGAACCCGTCGCTCGCGATCGCCGGCGCGCATATCTCGCTGTGGTCGGCGGTGCTGGTCGGCGTCACCGCCGCGACCTATGCCGGGCTGTTTATCTTCCTGCGGTTCGGCCGCTGGGGCATGCGGATGCGCGCGGCGGGGCAGAACCCGCTGCTCGCCGCCCAGCGCGGCATCAATCTCCATGGCGTCTATGCGCTCGCCTGGGGTCTTTCGACGCTGACCGGCGCCTCCGCCGGCATTCTGATGGCGCTCGATTCCGGCCTGACCAACACCATGCCGGTGATCGGACTGAAGGCCTTTCCGGCGGCGCTGGTCGGCGGGCTCGACAGCCTCGTCGGCACCATTCTTGGCGCGCTCATTATCGCTGCGGCGGAAGTGCTGCTCATCTATTACGTCAATCCGCTGTTGTCGGACGTCGTCCCCTTCGTCGTCCTGATCGCCATGCTGATCGTGCGGCCCTGGGGCCTGTTCGGCACCCGCGAGGAGCTCGATCGTGTTTAGGCCGGCGCCGCGCGCCAGCGGTTATTTCCGCACCGCCTATGCCGACGATACCGCGCTGGTGCAGACCCGCACCGAGAAGGCGAGCCTCGCACTGTTTCTGCTCGCGCTCGGCGTGCTGCCCTTCGTCGCCGGGCCGTTCGTGCTCGACCTCGCGTGTCAGGTGCTGCTCGCCTCGATCGGCGCGTTGTCGCTGATGCTCTTGACCGGTTATGCCGGGCAGATCTCGCTGGGCCATGCCGGACTGATCGCCGCCGGCGCCTTCACCACCGGAATCCTCGCCAAAGAGATCAACGCGCCGTTCTGGATCACGCTGCCGGCCTCGGCGGTGACCGGCATCGTGCTCGGCTTCATCTTCGGCCTGCCCTCGCTGCGGCTGCGCGGACTTTATCTGGCGGTCAGTACGCTGGCGCTGCATTTCATCGTCATCTATCTCGGCGGCGAATACGAGACCAAGCGCGGCTTCTCGACCGGCATCGTGGTCGATCCGCCAAGTCTCTTTGGTTTTGCGCTGCGCGACGGCCGCGCCTGGTATTTCGTGCTGCTCGCAGCGGCCGCGATTACCCTGTTCATCTACATCAATCTCTTGCGCAGCCGCAGCGGCCGCGCCTGGCTCGCGATCCACACCCGCGAGACCGTCGCCGAGGCGCTCGGCATCAATATCGCGCGCTACAAGCTGCTCGCCTTCGTCATTTCCTCTGCGATGACCTCGGTCGCCGGCTGCCTGTTTGCTTACTATCGCGGCTTCGTCTCGGTCGAGGCCTTCGACCTGTTTCTGTCTATTCAATATGTCGCGATGATCATCATCGGCGGCATGGGTTCGCTGCTCGGTGCAATTCTCGGCGCGATCTTCGTCGTCATTTTCCCGTATCTCATCGAGGGTCTGCTCGGCCTCCTGCCCAATGTGCAGCGGCTCGCCGGCGACATTTTCGCCGTCAACTACGCTTCGTTCGGCGTGGTGATGATCCTGTTCCTGATCCTCGAGCCGCTCGGGCTGGTCGGCATCTGGCACCGTGTCCAGAACTACTTCCTGCTGTGGCCGTTCAAGCAAAAGCCGCTTGCGGGGGCACGCAAATGACGCTCCTGCAGGTCGAGAAGATCGAGGTCGTCTACAAGCGCGTCATTACCGCCGTGCAGGGCGTCACGCTCTCGGTCGGCGAGAAACAGATCGTCGCGCTGCTCGGCACCAATGGCGCCGGGAAAACCACGACCTTGCGGGCGATTTCCGGATTCCTCGGCCTCGACGATGCCCGCGTCACCGAGGGCGCAATTACCTTCAACGGCCAGCGCATCGAGAACCGCCCGCCCTACGACATCGCCGCCAACGGCGTCGTTCTTGTCCCCGAGCGCGACAAGGTATTCCCGAACCTCACCGTTGCGGAGAATCTCGTTGCGCCGGTCGCACAGCGTGGCGCCAGCCATCGCAGGCAGGAAGAGCGCATCTATCACTTCTTCCCGCGGCTCGCCGAACTGCGCGGCCGTATCGGTGGGCTCCTGTCCGGCGGCGAACGGCAAATGCTTGCGATCGCCTCGGCGCTGATGTGCCATCCGACGATTTTGCTGGTCGACGAACTCTCGCTCGGCCTCGCGCCCATCGTGGTCGACGACTTGAAGCAGCGCCTCACGATGATCCGTGACGAACTCGGCATTTCCATCCTGCTGGTCGAGCAGAGCGCGGCGGTCGCGCTCGAAATCGCCGACTACGCCTATGTGATGGAGAACGGTCGTGTCGTGCTCGACGGCGACCGCGAGCGGCTGCAGGGCCACAAGGATGTGCAGGAGTTCTATCTCGGCGGCGCCGACGGCGAGCGGCGCAGCTATCGCGACGTCAAGCAGTACCGCCGGTCGCGGAGGTGGTATGGCTGATCTCAGCGTCGAGCATCTGAGCCTGCGCTTCGGCGGCCTGACTGTCCTCGATGATATCTCCTTCGAGGTGCGGCCGGGCGAACTGTTCGCGCTGATCGGCCCGAACGGCGCCGGCAAGACCAGCGCGCTCAACTGCGTCAGCGGCATCTATCGTGGCGACGGCGCGATCCGCTTTCGCGGCGAGAGCATCAACGGGCTCGCCCCGCATGTCATTGCCGCGCGCGGCCTGGCGCGCACCTTCCAGCACGGCGAGCTGTTCGGCCACATGAGCGTACTCGACAACCTGCTCACCGGCCGCCACGCCCGCATCAAAACGAACCCGATCGCGGAAATGCTCTATCTACCGAGCGTGCGCCGCGCAGAAATCGAACACCGCAAGGCGATCGAGCGCATCATCGACATCGTCGATCTCGAACGCTACCGCCACGCCCCGGTCGGCTCGCTGCCGTTCGGCATCCAGAAGATCGTCGGCTTCGCCCGCGCGCTCGCGCTCGAACCGGCGCTGATCCTGCTCGACGAGCCGTCGGCTGGCCTCAACCGCGAGGAGCGCGAGGACCTCGCCCGCTACATCCTGCGCATCAAGCACGAACTGAAGCTGCCGATGATCTGGATCGAACACGATATGCAGATGATCGCGGACCTCGCCGACCGCATCCATGTGCTCGACTACGGCCGCACCATCGCCGAGGGCGATCCGGACGCCGTGCTCGACGACTCGCGCGTGCGGGCAGCCTATCTCGGGAAAGCATGAGGCGAAGACAGCTCCGGCAGCGGCCTTCTGCGATACACCCCCGCCCAACAGATCACATCGAGCGTTGCGGAGGATCGGCGGACCGATTGCCGCGCGAAGCCTCGAGACGCCGTTGAGCCCGGGCGAGCGCATCCCGATCTGTTCGTGTATCGACCGGTCAACGCGCCAGCGCTTGCAAGAGCCGGCCAACAGATATCGCCGGACGGCACCGACAGTCCTTAAATATCTTCAAGGCGATCGGTCTCTCCCATCAGAAAAGACCGATCATGTTTAAAGGCCTGCGCAAGAAACTGCATCACCGTACGAATACGCTTGAGCCGGCTTTGCTCCACCCGCACTGAAACCCAGACTTCGCGCTGAACGCGCGCCTCGCGGGGCAAAACGCGAACGAGTCCGGGGGCATCTGAGCCACAGAACGTCGGCAGCATCACGATGCCGAGCCCATCAACTGCGGCGCTGCACTGGGCGATGATGCTGTTGGTGTGGAAAACGACGTTGGGCTTGTCGACGACATCGTCGAGCCAGCGCACCGCGTTGATGACGACCATCTCATCGATGTAGCTGATGAAGCGGTGGTCAGCGAGATCCTCCAGCCGGCGCGGTTCCCCGTATTTCTCGATGTAGCGCGGCGAACAATACAGATGGAGTGCGAATTTCGCGATCAGGTGGCTGGTGAGGCCTGCGGTCGGCGGGTTGAAGAAGCTCAGGAAGATATCGGCTTCCTTGCGGGACAGATCGACCGACTGCGGAATGCTGACGAGTTCGAGCTTCAGGTTCGGCGCAAGCCGTGCGAGCAGCGGAAGGCGGCGCGCGATGTAGCGGCTGGCGATCCCTTCCATCGTCGCGATGCGGACGGTCTGAACGTCGCGGCTGTGGTCGCTGACGACGGCGTCTTCGAGGGAATTGGCGTGCACCTCCATCTCCTCGATGTGGCGCAACAGGTCGCGGGCTTCCTCACGCAGAAGGATGCCGCGCTGGGTACGGTCGATCAATTTCATCGAGAGAATCGACTCGAGCTTGTCAATGCGGCGGCAGACCGTCGAATGGTCGAGCCGCAAGCGCTTCGATGCGCCATGCACACTGCCCTGCCGCGCGACCTCGAGAAACACCCGCAGGTCGTCCCATTTCACGGAACCTGGATTCATACGCGCACGCCCTTGTTCGCGATCACTGACGCTTTCGCTCGATCCCGACCCTCGAAGACTAGACCAAACCATTGGGGCCTCAAAACCGCACTTGGTGGTGCGAAATTCCAAATTTTAGCCGCGCCATTCCGCAGCTACGGTGGCGGGGGATGGCACTAAAAACCGCGCAATTCGGGGAGATTTCACGCCTGACCGTCGACGTTGCCGTCATCGGCGGCGGCGCAGCGGGTTGCTATGCCGCGCTCAACCTTCAACGCCGCGGGCTTAAGCCGGTCATTATCTGCAAGGGCTTGGTGGGCAAGAGCGGCGCCTCAATTTTCGCCGGCAACTTGGTGCTGTCTGGCCGATCCTTAGGCAACTCCGCCGACAATGCGCGCGACACCGCCGAGTTCCTCATCAAGTATCACAATCAGTTCCTGATCGATCAGGACTGGGCGAAGCGCTGCGGCCAGTTCCTCGAAAACGTCTACTATCCCGAGTTGGAGGAGGCCGGCCTCTATCTGCGCCGCGACGATGCCGGCAATGTCGTCACCAGCCCTGGCCGCATTCGCAGCGTCGCCGCCAATGTGCAAGGCAATTCCGGCGTGCCGTTCATGGACCTGCGCCGCAAGCAGATTATCCGTGCCGGAATTCCGCGGCTGGAGGAGACCGCCGCGACCGCGCTGCTCAAGCGCGACGACGGTTCTATCGGCGGCGTGTTCGCGCTCGACGTCATGAAGGGCGAATATATCGTCATCGAAGCGCGCGCCGTGGTGCTCGCCACCGGCTATTCCGACCGGCTGCACAAGCGCTCCACCGGCACCCGCGAGATGTCCGGCGACGGCATCGCGATGGCCTGGCGGGTGGGCGCCGACCTCGTCAACATGGAAATGCAGTGGTGGCACACCAACGACATCGCCGATCCACCCGCCTGGCAGCGCATGCAGGTTTATCCAAACCCGATGCTCGGCTCGGAAAAATCCGCGCGCATGGTCAATTCGCAGGGCGAGGAATTCTTCAATCAGCAGCAGGACGACCCGCTCGCCTATGGCCCCTATACGGTGCAGCTCAAGGCACTGGCAAAGCAGGTGCATGCCGGCAAGGCCCGCTATGATGGGGGCTATTACGCAGGATTCGATCACTGCAACGTCGAGGAGGTCGATTCCTATACGACCTACGGCAAGTCGTTCCGTCAGCTCGGCCTGAACTTTCCGCAAGACCTGGTCGAGACGGCCGTGACCGCGCATTACCGTCAGGGCGGTGTCGACGTCGATACGCTGACAATGCGTTCCTCGGTGCCCGGCCTCTATGTCGCGGGCGGCGCAAGCGGACACAGCAATGGCCTGATCGGCCTTGCGACCTATGACGGCCTCGTAGTCGCAGACGGCGTGCTCCGCGATTTCGACCGGCTCGGAAAAGGATCGGTTTCCGAACGACAGACCGCCGACGAGGCCCGGCGCCTCGACGCGCTTCGAACGTCGCGCCGCGAAGGCGTGCCGCCTGCGAAGGTCAAGGATGCGATCCGCGCCGTGATGTGGGAACAAGCCGGCGTCGAGAAAGACGCCCGCAGTCTCCGGCTCGCGCTCGACGCGATCGGTGAAATCCGGCTGGACCTCGTTGCGCGGATGAGCCTGAAGCGGACCGCGCGCGATACGAACTACGAATGGCTCGATGCCATCGATGCCATCAACATGCTGGAGGCCTGCGAGCTGATCGTGCATTCCTCGCTGGAGCGGGAGGAAAGCCGCGGCCCGTTCATGCGGCGCGACTTCCCGGCACAGGATAATATTGCCTGGCTCGCCGCCAATGTGATGAAGCGCACCGAGAACGGTCACCGCTTCGAGAAGCGCGCCTATGAGACACCTTTGTGTCAGCCGGGCTTCGCGAAAGCCGACAATCTGGAGGTCGCATGGTGACGGGCGTCATCCAGATCGACGGCGCGCGCCGACTCGGGCAGGCCGAAAATTTCGACACGTTGCGGGCGCGTAATACGCGGCTCGCAGCCGATGACACGGTTCACATCAAGATCCGCCGCGGTCACGGATTCGAGGAATTCCGCGTCCCCTACACCAAACACATGCGCGTGCTCGACGCCCTCACCTGGGTCGCCGACAACGCGGCCGGCGATCTGGCCTTTCGCTGGTTTTGCGGCTCGAAGATGTGCGGCACCTGTGCGGTGCGCATGAACGGCCGCGAGGTACTCGCATGCTGGGAGGCGGTCGAGCCTGTCATGACCGTCGAGCCGCTGCGCAACCTGCCTGTGATCCGCGATCTCGTCGTCGATCGCGCGCCGTTCGAGCACAAGGTCGCCGCCTTTGAACCGTGGATCGAGCGTGCGGGGGAGTATCCGGGTTTTCCCGAGCCACTGACGCACAAGCAGATGAAGAACGCCTCGAAGGCGCTCGATTGCATCGGCTGCATGTGCTGCTACTCGGCCTGTCCTGTCGTCGGCCTCGGTCCCCTCACCGATTTTGCCGGCCCCGCGCCGCTGGTGCAGCTTGCGCAAACCGCGCTCGACCCGCGCAACGACACCGTGAAAGCGGGCCGCTCGCTGGCGCAGACCGGCATTTTCAACTGCGTGTCTTGCTACAAGTGCGAAGAAGTCTGCCCGGCGTCGATCCCGATCGTGTCGATGGCGATCGAGCCGCTCAAGGCAATGGCGGCGCGGCTACGGCCTGCTATGGCGAAACATCCACTGGCGCTGCGGGCCATCGTCGGCGCGCGCGGCCGGGTCGATCCGACCGCCCTGGTGCTCAGAACGCAGGGTCTCGCGTTGCTCGCGCGGCTGCCAAGGGCGTTCAAGATGTGGCTGCGCGGCAAGATCGATCCGCTCAAAACCTTTGTTTTCCGCCGGACGCCGGCCGCCGCGGCTGCCCGCCGCCTGCTCGCACAACGGGGAAGCCGATGAAATTTGCCTATTACCCCGGCTGCTCCGCGCGCTCGACCTGCGCAGAACTCAACGAAGCCATACACGAAGTCGCACGGCGGCTCGATCTTGCGCTGACGCAGCTCGATATCGCGACCTGCACCGGCGCACGCGAGCTGCGCGCGATCGATCCGCTCAATTTCTATACCCTTAATGTCCGCATCCTGGCGCTGGCCGAGCGTGAGGGCCTGCCGCTGATGACGATCTGCAATACTTGCACCCTGAACCTGCTCGACGCCCATGCCGCGTTCGTCTCTGACAAGGATCTCGCCGCCACAATCAACGTTCGGCTTGGCGAGGAAGGACTGCACTACAGCGGCCGAACCAAGGTCAGCCATTTCCTCTGGGTGCTGTACGAGGACATCGGCATCGAGCGATTGCAGGCGATGGTCGTCAATCCACTGACGGGACTGAACGTGGCCGCGTTCTACGGGTGCCACATTACGCGGCCGCCGCAGCTCTACGGCTTCGTCGATTCCCGCAACAATATCGCGCTGGAGCGGCTGGCGACGGTATTGGGGTGTCAGCCTGTCGAATATAGCGGCCGCACCGAATGCTGCGGGTTCCATACCGCGGCGCACGACGAACGCGTTGCCATCAAGCTCACCGGACAGCACATAAAATCGGCAAAAGCGAACGGGGCGCAGACCATGGTTACCCCCTGCCCGCTTTGCCACACCGTACTCGACGCTTTTCAGAGCGAGATGGAGCGCGATCTCGGCGAGGCGCTCGACATGCCGGTGCTGCACCTGCCGCAGCTGGTCGGCCTTGCGCTCGGCCTCTCGGCCGATGTCCTGCGCATCGACCGACATATGGTGGCGACGCAGTTGCCGCATTTAACTGCCGGAGCACGGCCATGACCGGCGCACAACGTCATCGGTGTCATTGTGGCCCGAGCCTTGCCCAGTTCGCGGGAGATCACCGTGTTCGCTTCGGTACTTGCCGCAGCGCCAGATGTTTTCACGTGATGCAACCGGGCCTCGAAATCCAAATCGTCGGTCTCACTCAAGCGAACTTGACTCGGGCACGCATTGACTCCCGCACGACCACGCCGGACGCTTTGCAGGTTCAATCAACAACAAGACGGCAGCGTGCGGCGCGGCCGGCCAGAACGGGACAAGGGGCATGGAAACATTAATGCTGCTTGCAATGAACGGGTTGATCTGGGGCCTTATCATCGCCCTGATCGCGCTCGGTCTTTCCATCATCTTCGGCCTGCTCGACATTATCAATCTCGCGCATGGCGATTTCTTCATGGTCGGCACGGTGCTGGCCTGGTTCACGCTGCAATCGACCGACAGCTTCTGGCTGGCATTCCTGCTCTCGCCACTCATCGGCTTCTGCCTCGGCGCGCTGATCCAGTGGATCGTCATCCAGCCGATCCGTAACGTCGCAGCGCTGTCGATCGTCGCGACCTTCGGCCTGTCGCTGATCCTTCAGGAAGGTGTGCTCATCACATTCGGCGCCACGCCGCGCCGCATCCTGCCGCCGATTGACTCGACCATCCACATCTTTGGGATCAATTACGGCGTCTACCGGTTGTTCGCGGCTGCGGTCGCGATCGCGGCACTCGCCAGCTTCTTCATCTTCCTGCATAACACCAAACTCGGCACCTGGATGCGTGCGGTCCGGCATGACCGCGACACCGCGGTCGCCATGGGTATTCCGGCGCAGCGCGTCTATGTGCTGACTTTTGCGCTCGGCTTTGCCCTTGCCGCACTCGGCGGCGTCGTGGCGGCGCCCATTACGACGGTCGATTTTCGCGGCGGCGTCGACATTCTGCCGTTCTGCTTCATGGCGGTCATCATCGGCGGCCTGGGCAACCTGCCGGGCACCGCCGCCGCGGCGATCCTGCTCGCCTTCATGGAGGGCGTGATCCAGAGCGTCGCTGACCCGACCGTCGCGCGCATCGCCTCGCTGGTGCTGATGAGCGCCGTATTGCTGTTGCGCCCGCAAGGCCTGTTCAAAGGGCTGACACGATGACGGCGGCAACGATCGAGCGCATCCTGCTGGCGATCTTCGCGGTTTTCCTGCTGTCGGTGCCGTGGACGATCCCGATGGCGGTCAACAATTTCTGGGTCAATGTGATCGCCGAGATCCTGATCTGGTCGCTGTTTGCCGCCAGCGTGAACCTTCTGTTCGGCTATGTCGGCCTCTTGTCGTTCGGCCAGGCACTTTATTTCGGCTTCGGCATGTACGGCGTCGGCATCGGTATCGGCAAATGGGGCATGTCATTTTGGCCGGCCTTCGGCCTCGGCGTCGTTGCCTCGATGCTGATCGCGTTCGTCACCGGCATCTTCGCGGTACGGCTGACCTGGCACTATTTTGCCATCATCACCGTGGTTTTCTCGCTGATCTTCTACTTCCTCGCGGTCACCAACAAATGGCTGACCGGCGGCGACGACGGCATTCCCTTCAGCCTGCCACCGATGATCAAGATCGGCGGCTTCGAGCTCAGTCTGACCAACCAGACGACCCAGTATTTCTTCATTCTGATCGTCGTCGCGCTGTGTTTCTGGCTGATGCACCGCGTCATCAAGAGTCCGCTCGGCAAGGCGTTCCTCACCATCCGCGACAACGACACCCGCGCCGCACTGATCGGGATCAATGTGTATCTGCTGCGGCTGATCGCGTTCGTGATGGCGGGCTTTCTCGCCGGCGTCGCCGGCGCATTGTTTGCTTTCTTCGGACGCTACGCCTCGGCAAGCTACATGTTCTATCACGTCTCCGGCGAGGCGGTGGTGTGGGCGATCGTCGGCGGCGCCGGCACGCTGTTCGGCCCGATCGTCGGCACGACGCTGTTCATTATCGTGCGCGAAGTCGTGTCGACGCATTGGGAGCATCACGCGCTGATCGTCGGCGTCGTTGCGATCCTGGTCGTCGTGTTTGCGCCAAAAGGCATCGTCGGCCTGTGGCGCGACTGGCTCGCCCGGCTGACCGACCGCGAGGCGAACGGTTCGACAAATCCCGCGACGGAGGCGCGCTCATGAGCGAGCCCATTCTGCGCACCGTCGGCCTGACCAAACGCTTCGGCGGCCTCGTCGCGGTCGATAATCTCGACCTGACCATTCCGAAGGGCCGGCTGCACGCCATCATCGGCCCGAACGGCGCTGGCAAAACCACGTTCTTCAACCTGGTGTCCGGCCTACTGAGCTACGACACCGGCGAAGTCTCTTTCGACGGCCGCGACATTACCGGGCTCAAGCCGCACGAAATCAGCAAGCTCGGCGTCAAGCGCACACTGCAGATCAAGAGCGTGTTCAGCCAGCAGACGGTGGCGGACAACCTCTGGATCACCGCACAGGCACAGGAGGGCTACTTCAGTCCGTTCCGCGCCGCCACGAGCTATCGTAACGTCAATCGCAGGGTCGAGGAGACCCTTGAGCAGATCGGGCTTTCCGCTCTTGCTGGCCGCCAGGCCGGCACGCTGTCCTATGGCGACGTGGCGCTGCTCGAAATCGGCATGGCGCTAATCTCGGACCCGAAACTGCTGCTGCTCGACGAGCCAACCTGCGGCATGAGCCCGGCGGAGACCGAACGCGCGGTCGGCAAAATCAAGGAGCTGTCGCGCGACCACGATATCGTCATCATCGAGCACGACATGAGTGTGGTGTTCGAGATCGCCGACGATATCACGGTGATGGCGCAGGGGGCGATCCTCGCCCAGGGCGGCCCGCGCGAGATCGCGGCCGACGAGCGGGTCAAGGAAGCCTATCTGGGCGTGCCGGAGGACGAAGACTACGTCGAGGAGGCCCATCATGCTTAGGCTTTCCGACGTTCACGTTCATATCGGCAAGCTGCATATTCTCCAGGGCGTCACGCTCGACGTCGGCGAAGGCGAGTCGGTCGCCCTGCTCGGCCGCAATGGCGTCGGCAAGACAACGACGCTGCGCGCCATCATGGGCCTTGCCGCGCGCAGCCGGGGCGCCGTCGAGTTCGACGGCACCGACCTGACCCGGCTGTCGCCCCACCAGGTGCCGCGTACCGGCATCGGCTATGTCCCGCAAGGCCGCGGCATCTTCCCGAACCTCACCGTGATGGAAAACCTCACCATCGGGCTCACCGGCAAGCCGGACACCGAGCGTGAGGATTACGTTTTCAACTGCTTCCCGCG
Source organism: Pseudolabrys sp. (assembly GCA_050184975.1). Lineage (GTDB taxonomy): Bacteria > Pseudomonadota > Alphaproteobacteria > Rhizobiales > Xanthobacteraceae > Pseudolabrys. Next base: position 11,692 of record JBFWZV010000071.1, read on the forward strand.
ACTCAAGGAGCGACTCAAGCAGTCCGGCGCCACGCTGTCGGGCGGCGAGCAGCAGATGCTGGCGATCGCCCGCTGCCTGATGATGAAGCCGAAACTCATCATTCTCGACGAACCGACCGAAGGCATCATGCCGCGGCTCGTCTCGCAGATCCGGCGCGAGATTCACCGCATCAATCAATCCGGCGTCTCCATCCTGCTGGTCGAGCAGAATGTCGAGACCGCCCTCAAGCTCTGTGCGCGTGTCTTCCTCATGGAGAAAGGCACCATCGTCCATAACGCCACGTCACACGACCTGCGATCGCAGCCCGAGATCGTGCACAGATATCTCGGGGTTTCACACTAAGGGACTTTCTCGTTTTCAACGGAGGAGCATGCCATGAAACGAAGAAAACTGACCCGCCGAAGTTTCCTGGGAACCGCCCTGGCGGGGGGTGCAGCGGGAGTTGCCAATCTCACGATTGCCAAGGATCTGTTTGCGCAAAGCTCAGGACCGATCGTGATCGGCCATCACTGCGACCTCACCGGCGTCATTTCGTCGTGGGGCTACTGGCACGACAAGGCCGCCAAAGCGGCGGTCAAACTCATCAACGATGCCGGCGGCATCAAGGGCCGCAAGCTCGAACTGGCAACGGAGGACACCGAGTCGAACCCCGCCTCCGGGGCCCGCAAGCTGCGCAATCTGATCCAGCGCTCGAATGCGGAATTTGTCGTCGGATCGGTGCATTCCGGCGTGATGCTGTCGGCAATCCCGATCGCCACCGAGCTGAAGACCATCTACTTCTCCACCGGCGAGGCGACGGAAGCGACGGGCTCGAAAGGCACGCGCTATTCGTTCCGCACCGGTACCGACACCTACTCGATCGCGGCAGCAAGCCTGCCGTGGTGCGTGGAGAATTTCGGCAAGAAGTGGTCGATCATCTACGCCGACTACGCCTGGGGTCAGAGCACCAACCAGGAGTCCAAGAACTACATCGAGAAGTCCGGCGGCAAGGTGCTGGGCTCAATCCCGGTGCCGCTCGACACCAAGGACTTCGTGCCCTACCTCGCGCAGATTTCGGCCGACACCGAGGTGTTACTACCGGCCTTTATCGGCTCGCTGTCGGTCGCGTTCTACACCCAGGCCAAGACCATGGGCCTCGACAAGAAGATGAAGATGTACTCCTCGTCCGCCTCGATCGAAGCGATCGCTCCCGACGATATCCAGGGCGCGGCGGAAGGCGTCTATTTCTTCGAGAACTTCCCGCGTCAGCTCAAAGCCAAGCCCGACGAGTTCCATAAGAAGTTCAACGAGCTTATGGGGATGGACGATGTCCACGCCCGTGAGATCGGATCGAAGCGGGTGATGGACAAGAGCCACGGCTGGCAGATCTGGGAAGACATCTTCGCCATCAAGACGGCGATCGAGCAGTCGGGCTACAAGACCCGCAAGGATGTCGAAGGCGTCATCCAGGCTCTGGAAGGCATGCAGATGAAGAACTCGCTCGCGCATCCGCAGGGCGACAAGATCATCCGCAAGGAGGATCACGCTGGCATCATCGACTGCTACATTAGCCGAATCGAGGGCGGCAAGTTCGAGGTGAAGAAGCGCATTCCAAAGGAAGAGCTTCTCAAGAACATGCCGATCCGGCACGACCTCTCCAAGATGTCGGCCTGACCGTACTGAACCGGAGGCGGCGCACTGCGCCGCCTCCACCTTTCACGCAATCCATTGGCCGGGCGATGATCGACTATCCAAGACTGAAGGTGTGCGCGGCACACGTAGCGCCGGTTTTTCTCGACGCAGAGGCAACGACCGCCAAGGCGGTCGCATTGATCGGCGAAGCAGCGGGCGCCGGTGCGCAACTGATCGCATTTCCGGAGTCCTTCATACCGGCCTTTCCGGTCTGGGCGGCAGTACAAGCCCCCATTAAGAACCATGATTATTTCATGCGGCTGGCGGCGAATTCGATCGCGGTACACGGCCCCGAAGTAAGACAGTTGTGCGCGGCGGCGCGCGAGCATGGAATTTTCGTCTCGATCGGCATCAGCGAACGGTCGGACGCCTCGGTCGGGCTGCTATGGAACTCCAACCTGCTGATCGGCCCTGAAGGAACGATCCTCAACCACCATCGCAAGCTGGTGCCGACCTTCTACGAAAAGCTGATCTGGGCCAATGGCGACGGCGCCGGCCTGAAGGTCTGCGACACGTCCATCGGCAAGATCGGCATGCTGATCTGCGGCGAGAACACCAATCCGCTGGCGCGTTACGCGCTTATCGCGCAGGGCGAACAGATTCACGTTTCCTCGTATCCTCCGGTGTGGCCGACGCGGCCTCCGAACGAGGCCGGGCGCTACGATCTCGCGTCCGCGATCCGCATTCGCACCGGCGCCCACTCGTTCGAGGGCAAGGTATTCAACGTGGTTGCAGCCGCATTTCTCGACAGGACGGCGCTTGATGCGTTGCGCGGACTCGACGCGGCGGCGCGCGAAACGCTGGAACAAAGCCCGCGTGGCGTTTCAATGATCCTCGGCCCGTCCGGCGAAATCATCGGCGATACGATGTGTGAGGAAGAGGGGCTGCTCTATCAGGACATCGACGTTGCCCGGTGCGTGGAGCCCAAGCAGTTCCATGATGTCGCCGGTTACTACAACCGGTTCGACGTCTTCGATCTCACGGTGAACCGACGCCGCCTTGCGCCGATCGCGCTCGACGACAGTGAGACCGGCGAGCGCGGAGATCCGGTATTCCGAATCCGCGGCACGGACGCCGCCGAGTAAGCGCGGACAACTTACCGGGAAGGATCGCCCAGGCGCTTGGACGCACGCAGCGTCACCTCTTTGCGCCGGGTCAGCATGTCCCTCGCCATATCCTTGAAGGCTGCAAGGACGGCGGATGGCGCGGTATCGGGCGACCCGGATTCGAATGGCGGCTCCGGGTTGTATTCCATGTAGAGCTGGATTTTCTCGGCGGTCGCCCGATCGGCGAGCTTACTCGCCAGCACCAGACCGAAATCGATCCCGGCAGTCACGCCGCCACCCGTGATGCGGTTGCGGTCGACGCAGACGCGGGTGTTGACGGCCTCGGCACCGAAATAAGCGAGATTGTCCATCGATGCCCAGTGGGTCGCAACCTTGTAGCCGCGCAGAAGACCGGCGGCGCCGAGAACCAGCGCACCGGTGCAGACCGAGGTGACGT
>JBFWZV010000072.1:0-14267 GCA_050184975.1 Pseudolabrys sp.
CCGCGAGCCCGCTTGTCTCGATCCTCTCTCGGCGCCACAGGCCGGCTGCGGCCGGTGCGCGAACGCCGGCCGCAAGTTGTGTCGGTTGCATTGTCATGGCGCGCGCATCCTAGAAGGGATTACGGCGAACGGAAGGCTGTGCGCTGTCGTACGAGGATTTTGCCAGCGACCTGTGGCGCGGCGGCCTCCATCATCAGTGACGATGATTGGGATCGTTTCGGTTGATGCGTTAGCGCCCACGGATCGCGCCGAGCAGAAATTCGCGATTGCCGTCGCCACCTTCAATCGGCGAGGGGATGACGCCGAGGACCGTCCAGCCGAGAGCGGTGATGAAAGCCGAGACATCATCGCAGACCTTTGCGTGAACGGCGGCGTCGCGTACCACGCCTTTCTTCACGGCATCGCGGCCCGCTTCGAATTGCGGCTTGATCAGCGCCACCAGTTGCGCATTGCCGGCCGCAAGCGCAAGGGCTGGCGACAGCGCGAGCTTGAGCGAAATGAAGCTCACGTCAGTGACGATCAGACTCGGCGGCTCGTCAAGCTGCGCGGCCTTGAGCGTGCGGATGTCGGTATTTTCCAGCACGACGATCGTGTCGCGTTCGCGCAAGTCTTCGTGCAACTGCGCGGTGCCGACGTCGACGGCGTAGACCCTGCGGGCACCGCGCTCGATCAGCACCTGCGTGAACCCGCCAGTCGAGGCGCCGACATCGAGGCAAGTTCGTCCCGCCGGATCGAAACCGAAATGATCGAGCGCCGCAGCGAGCTTGACGCCGCCGCGCGAGACGTAAGGGTGGGCGGGCGCGGCCTCGAGTTTGGCGTCGAGCGGCAGTTCGTCCGAAGCCTTGCGAACCGGTTTGCCATTAGCACAGACAAAGCCCGCCGCGATGGCGGCCTGCGCCTTGCTACGGCTGTCGAACAGTCCGCGTTCGACCAGCAGCCGGTCGGCGCGTTGACGGGACGTCATGGTGTCTGACTCTCACCATTACGGTGAGCGCTCAAGCGAGCTTCACCGTCTCAGTCGCGGCATCTTTGACGAGGGCCTCGAACACCTTGGCGACGATGGCTTTGGCGTCGAGACCGGCCTGCGCGTACATGGCAGCGGGCGAGTCTTGATCGATAAAGATGTCCGGCAACACCATGGCACGGATGCGTAGGCCACGGTCGAGCGCGCCGTGCTCGGCCAAAGCCTGCATCACGAAGGCGCCAAATCCACCGATCGATCCTTCCTCAATGGTGATGAGAACCTCATGGTCGCGTGCAAGCCGCAGCACCAGATCGGTGTCGAGCGGCTTGGCAAAGCGGGCATCGGCGACCGTCGCAGACAGGCCGAGCGCGGCCAGTTCGTCGGCTGCCTTCAGGCACTCGCCGAGCCGGCCGCCATAGGAGAGAAGCGCGATCTTGTGACCCTCGCGCACGATGCGGCCCTTGCCGATTTCGAGCGGCTGGCCTTCTTCCGGCATGGTGACGCCGAGACCCTCGCCGCGCGGGTAGCGCAGCGCCGAGGGTCGGTCGCCGATCGCGACCTGTGTCGCGACCATGTGGACGAGTTCGGCCTCGTCGGCCGCCGCCATCAGCACGAAACCGGGAAGGCAGCCGAGATAGGCGACGTCGAAAGAGCCGGCGTGGGTCGGCCCGTCGGCGCCGACCAGGCCGGCGCGGTCGAGCGCAAAGCGCACGGGAAGCTGCTGGACGGCGACGTCATGCACGACCTGATCGTAGGCGCGCTGCAGGAATGTCGAGTAGATCGCGGCGAACGGCTTGAAGCCTTCGGCGGCAAGGCCCGCGGCAAAGGTGACGGCATGCTGCTCGGCAATGCCGACATCGAAGCAGCGCGACGGGAACGCTTCGGCAAACAGATCGAGGCCGGTGCCCGACGGCATCGCTGCGGTGATGGCGACAATCTTGTCGTCCTTGCGCGCTTCCTTGATCAGGCTCTGCGCGAACACCTTGGTATATTGCGGCGCATTGGACTTCGATTTCTGCTGCGCGCCGGTCGCGACGTCGAACTTCACCACGCCATGATACTTGTCGGCGGAGATTTCGGCCGGTCCGTAGCCCTTGCCTTTCTGCGTGACGACATGCACCAGGATCGGTCCGATCTTGGCATCGCGGACATTGCGCAGGATCGGCAGCAGGTGATCGAGGTTGTGGCCGTCGATCGGGCCGCAATAATAAAAGCCGAGCTCCTCGAACAGCGTGCCGCCCATGACATAGCCGCGGGCATGCTCGACGGCACGAGTGATGGCGCGGTCCCAGCGCTTCGGTAAATGCTGGGTGAGCTGTTTGCCGACATCGCGCAGCTTCAGATAGGTGCGGCCGGAGCCAAGCCGGGCGAGATAGGCCGACATGGCGCCGACCGGCGGGGCGATCGACATGTCGTTGTCGTTGAGAATGACGATCAGCCGCTCGTTGCGCGCGCCGGCATTGTTCATCGCCTCATAAGCCATGCCGGCTGACATCGCGCCGTCGCCGATCACGCAGATGACGTTGTTGTCCTTGCCGGCGAGATCGCGCGCCACCGCCATGCCGAGGCCGGCGGAAATCGAAGTTGAGGAGTGCGCGGCGCCGAACGGGTCGTATTCGCTCTCGGCACGCTTGGTGAAGCCGGAGAGTCCGCCGCCCTGGCGCAGCGTGCGGATGCGGTCGCGGCGGCCGGTGAGAATCTTGTGCGGATAGCTTTGGTGGCCGACGTCCCAGATCAGCCGGTCGGCTGGCGTATCGAAGACGTGATGCAATGCGACCGTGAGTTCGACGACCCCGAGCCCGGCGCCCAGATGACCGCCGGTCTTGGCCACCGCCGCGATGGTTTCTTTCCGCAGTTCGTCGGCGAGCTGCGGCAACGCCGAATCCGGCAGCTTGCGCAGGTCCGCAGGCGAAAGGACGCCATCGAGCAGGGGGGTATTAAGAGACTCGGACACAACGGCTCCAAAGCGGCAAAAAAGGGCGGATTTGAGCCCTCGTCGGCGCTGATTACACCACATCGATCAGGAGCGGCAAACCGGCAATTCTCAGTCAGAACTCCATGCCAGCCCCAGATTTCGGGCTTAATCAACCTCGAGCTTGGAGGTTCCGGTCGGCTTGCCGCCGGCGTCCAGTGTGATTTTCTCGACGCGGGCTTCGGCCTGACGCAGCAGTTCCTCGCAGCGGCGCTTGAGTGCCTCGCCGCGCTCGAACAACTCCACCGATTTTTCAAGCGGAACCTTGCCGCCTTCGAGGTCACGGACGATCGATTCCAGTTCCTCGATGGCGCGCTCGAACGGCAGTTTCTTGACGTCGCTGTTGGTATCGGCCATGGCGGTTGTCGCTGTAACGTGAGTGTGCGGTTTAGTCGATGCGGCCGGTTGCGGCAAGACGCCAATCCGCTGTAAGCCGATCATAGAATGCAGTCCCTGAATGGCAAAATCGTGCTGGTGACGGGCGCCAGTGGAGCGATCGGATCGGCCATTGCCGCGACGGTTCGCGAGGCCGGTGGCACCGCGATCGCCACCGACCTCGAAGGCCGTGCCGGTGCCGACCGCGTGCTCGATGTGACGCAAGAGACGGAGTGGCAGCGCGTTGCCGGCGATATTGAAGCCTCGCACGGGCGGCTCGACGGGCTGGTCAACGCGGCCGGAATTGTCGTCGTGGCGACGGTCGAGGCGCTCGATTTTACGACCTGGCGGCGAGTGCTGTCAGTCAATCTCGACGGCGCATTTCTCGGCTGCAAATATATGTTTCCCCTGCTGCGCAAGAATGGCGGTTCGATCGTCAACCTGTCGTCGGTGTCGGGCCTGATCGGCGGACACAATCTGACCGCGTATAACGCCTCGAAGGGCGGGCTGTCGTTGCTCACCAAGTCGGTCGCGCTGCACGGGGCGCGGCTGAAGCCGCCGGTGCGCTGCAATGCGCTGTGTCCGGCTTTCATTGAAGGGCCGCTGGTCGACGGCATTGTCGAAGGAACTAAGAACCCGACAGTGGTCCGGCAACAACTGACTTACGACATCCCGCTGCGGCGGCTCGGCACGCCTGAAGAGGTCGCAGCGTTCTGTGTCTTTCTGCTGTCGGACGCTTCGAGCTTCATTACCGGCGCCGACCTGCCGATCGACGGTGGATTGACGGCCCGGTAAATATCTAGCCGCGCATCAGCGCGGTGACGTGCGCGCCAACCGAGCGCGACAGACCCTCGAGATCGTATCCACCCTCGAGCAGCGAGACGACGCGGCCGCCCGCGCATTCGTCGGCGACGTCCATCAGCTTGCGTGTGACCCAGCCATAGTCCGCTTCGAGCAGGTTGAGATTGGCAAGCGGGTCGCGCATATGTGCGTCGAAGCCGGCCGAAATAATCATGAGATCCGGTTTGAACTGGCGCAGCCGCGGCAGGATCGCGGTCTCGAAGGCTTCGCGAAAAACATCCCCGCCATCGCCGGCCGACAGCGGTGCATTGACGATGGTGTCGTGGACGCCTCGCTCCCCGACCGCTCCGGTGCCGGGGTAGAGCGGCATCTCGTGGGTCGAGCAATACATGACCGTCGAATCATCCCAGAAGATGTCCTGCGAGCCGTTGCCGTGATGCACGTCGAAATCGACAATAGCGACCCGCTCGGCACCGTGTTTTTTCTGCGCATGACGGGCGGCGATCGCTGCACTGTTGAACAGGCAGAAGCCCATCGGCCGCGCCGTCTCGGCGTGATGTCCCGGCGGGCGCGCGGCAAGAAAGGCGTTGGCGACCTTGCGGGTCATCACCTCGTCGACTGCCAGCACGCCGCCGCCGACCGCGCGCAGCGCCGCCTCGAAGCTGCCCGGCGACATCGTGGTGTCGGCATCGATGCGCACCATGCCTTCTTTTGGCGCGTTGTCGCGGATCAGTTCGACGAAATCCATCGGATGGCAGAGCGCCACGGTTTCGAGGTCCGCCATCGGCGCCTGTTCGCGCAACAGCGGCTGGAACTTCTCGTCCTCGAGCACACGCTCGACGGCGCGCAGCCGGTCGGGACGTTCGGGATGACCCTGCGGCGTGACGTGATCGAGAAAGGCAGGATGCGTAATCAGAAGAGTGGACATTCGTGCCGCATTTCCTTTTGGGCAGTGTAACAGGTTTGCCGGCGTCTGCGCGCGATTGTGTCGCTCAGCGCTTCGGTCCGAGGCTGACGCCCGACGGCGGCGGGACGTCGTCGGGAACGAAGAAATCCGGCTGCAACGGCTCGTCCGGATCGACACGATAGCGGTCGAAATTGGTCACGCCCTCGGCGGCAAGAAACGTATCGTCGATCAGGAAATGGCCGGTAAAGCTCGCCGGCTTCTCGAAGATGTGCGCGGCGGCATCAGCCATGATTTCAGGTTTGCGCGAGCGCTTCATGACGGCGTCGCCGCCCAGCAGATTCTTGATCGCTGCCGTGGCGATGGTCGTGCGCGGCCACAGCGCGTTGACGGCGATGCCCTTGGGCCGCAGCTCGCCGGCAAGCCCGAGCACGACCAGGCTCATGCCGAACTTGGCCATGGAATAGCCGGTGTGAGGCGCAAACCACTGTTCCTTCATGTCGAGCGGCGGCGAGATCATCAGAATGTGCGGATTGCCGGCGCGCTCCAGATAGGGAACGGCGAATTTCGACACCATGAAGGTGCCGCGCGCATTGATCTGGTGCATCAGATCGAAGCGGCGCATGTCGGTCGAGGCCACCGGCGTCGGCTGGATCGCGCTCGCGTTGTTGACGACGATGTCGATGCCGCCAAAGGCCTGCGCGGTTTTCGCCAGTGCGTCCGCGACCGCCTGATCGTCACGGACATCGACAACGAGGGGCAGGGCGCGGCCGCCGACCCTAGCGATCTGCTCCGCCGCAGTGTGGATGGTGCCTTCGAGCTTCGGGTGCGGCTCCGCGGTTTTCGCCGCGATGGCGATACTGGCGCCGTCGGAGGCGGCGCGAAGCGCGATGGCGAGGCCGATACCGCGCGAGGCGCCGGTGATGAACAGGGATTTGCCCTTCAGGGACATTGTCGCACCAGTTTTTTTGTTATGTCAGTGCCGCGTCGGCTCCAGTAACGCTCTTGTCGCCGGCCGTCACCGCGCGCTCGAGGCCGGATGCCTGCACACATATATTCTCTGCGAAGAACCGCGCCAGCGTGAGCCGCGCGGCTGCGTCCGTGCCGGAGCGCAGCGCGGCCAGTGCTTCGTTGGCGATCATGCAGCCGCCGGCGCTGTTGCCGAACAGCCGCAGATAGGGCGTGGCGCCGGCAAGCACCGGCTCGGCGGATTTCTGCGACAGCAGCCATTGCGTTGCGCGCTCGAGGCTGTCGAGCGTCTCGTTGAGCCGCGCCCCGGTCTCGCCGAAGGCTGGGTCGTTGGTCTGCGCCACGGCCTTGGCGACGGCGCGCAGTTCGGCCATGTAGGTCTTGACGGTCTCGCCGCCGTTCAGCGGCACCTTGCGGGTCGCAAGATCGATGGCCTGGATGCCGTTTGTCCCTTCGTAGATCGTGGCGATGCGGGCGTCGCGATAGTGCTGCGCCGCGCCAGTCTCCTCGATGAAGCCCATGCCGCCGTGGACCTGCACGCCGAGCGAAGCAACCTCGACGCCAATATCGGTCGAGAAGGCCTTGGCGATGGGGGTGAGCAGCGAGGCGCGGTCATGCGCGGTCTTGCGGTCGGCGTCGCTGCCGGCGCGATGCGCGCGGTCGATGGCGATTGCGGTGGCGTAGCAGATCGCCCGCGCGGCCCGCGTCAGCGACCGCATCGTCAGCAGCATCCGCTTGACATCCGGGTAATGGACGATGGTCTGCAGGCCCTGCTTGCGATCGCGCGCATAGGCCATCGCCTGCTGCGTCGCGCGCTCGGCGATGGCGACGCCCTGCAGACCAACTGCGAGCCGGGCGCGGTTCATCATGGTGAACATGCAGAGCATGCCCTTGTGCTCTTCGCCGATCAGATAGCCGATCGCGCCGCCTTCATCGCCATAGACCATGGTGCAGGTCGGCGAGGCATGAATGCCGAGTTTGTGCTCGACCGAATGCGCGCGCACGTCGTTGCGTTTGCCGGGCGTGCCGTCGGTGTTGAGCATGAACTTCGGGATCAGGAACAGCGAGACGCCCTTGGTACCGGGCGGGGCATCAGGCAGGCGCGCCAGCACGAAATGGATGATGTTGTCGGTGAGGTCGTGCTCGCCATAGGTGATGAAGATCTTCTGGCCGAAGATGCGGTAAGTGCCGTCGCCGGCACGTTCGGCCCGCGAGCGCAGCGCGCCGACGTCGGAGCCGGCCTGCGGCTCGGTGAGCTGCATGGTGCCCATCCATTCGCCGCTGATGAGCTTTCCGAGATAGGCTTCTTTCAGTTCGTCATTGCCATAGGCCGCAAGCGCATCGACCGCCGCCATGGTCAATACGGGGCCAATACCGAAGGCCATCGAGGCCGCATTCCACATCTCGACGCAGGCGGCGTTGACCGCGTGCGGCAGCTCCTGACCGCCCCATTGCGCAGGCGAGGCAAGCCCGTTCCAGCCGGCGGCGGCCCAGGCGGTATAGGCCTCTTTCCAGCCGGGCGGGGTGGTGACAGCGCCATCCTTGAACGGGGTACCGTGCCTGTCGCCGATCACATTGAGCGGGGCGATCACGTCGCTGGCGAACTTGCCGGCCTCCTCCAGCACGGCATCGACCGTGCTGGCATCGAGGTCGCCGAACATCCCAGCTTCGAGCGCCTCGGCGAATCCGGTGGAGTTCCGCAGGGCGAAGGCGATGTCGGCAACCGGAGCGCGGTAGGTCATGGCCGCAATCTAACGGCCCCATTGTGGCGGCGCAAAGCGGTCAAAACCGCCGTCCAGAGCCTGCATTGATCGGACCAAGGGCTGCCGCTATGGTCCGCCCGCCGCTGCGCCGGGTGTCATCGTCGCCGGAGCGGCACCTATCCGGAAGCGGTTTTTGGGGCGTAGCCAAGTGGTAAGGCAGCGGATTTTGATTCCGCCATTCCCAGGTTCGAATCCTGGCGCCCCAGCCAGCCACTACGAGGTCATCTACTTTTGCGTGCGCCTCTTAATTTGAGGCAGCTAATTGCGGGCTTTCTGCGTGTATGGGTGTCTCCTCAGGTGGCACAATCGAACCACAAGGTTCCAAAACGGCGGAAAGTCTCCACGCAAACATTGAAGAATTCCCTTTTTGTGGAAACTCGCAGCAGAGACTTCGCCCGCATAGAGTGCGTGGCCGAGCTGGCAGTGTGCTTAAAGCTGATTTGAATTGGGTCTTCTTCTCGACGGCTCCTCGTCCTTTCACGCGTCTTCCATGCTTGATGAGCAGCAGCGATAGGGGCGGTAGTGGGATAGCTCTTATCGGCGACCGGGTGGAAACTTGAGTAAAGGGCTCATCCAGATTCGCATAATGACAGGTTATGGAATGCGCCCCGCCTCCCAAACGAGCCGCTCATAGCGGGTTGGTTGGAAATTCGAGTCTTCACGAGCCCGCCAATTTTTAAGGGTTAAGACAACGAAGACAGCTGCGTAGAGAACGTGCGCGCGCTTGGGTGATGTTGTCAGATTGTGAAGCGGTAACTTTTTCGACTAACCTAAAACATGGAATCCACGAGGAAATTTCTGCAGCGGCCGGACACGTGAATCCGTTACCACGACGAGATGTCCCGTCTGCATCCCCGCAGACCAGTCTTTGTTGACGACGTTGGGCCGTACGACAAGCGCCATTCCTTTCCTCAATTCCATCTCCGGAATCGGTCCTGGTGCCGGGCGGATCGCGGTCCCGAGGATCGGAGGCTGGTATCCGCCGCCATAGCCGTGAACAAGAACACTTCTGCTGATTGATGCAGACGAAGCGCAAGTCTCGAAGCTGCTTGACAGGTAAGCTCCTGGTCAGCGTGTCAGAATCTCTAAAATGACCAAATCGCTCCCTGTCATCATCATCAAATGATGATTTTTAAACCGCAATCACCTCAAGCAATTTTTTGCGGTCGGCTTCCTTGTCGGTGCGTCCCGCCATGACCATTCGCCCGCGATCGATGACCGCAAACCGGTCGCAGACCGAGAGGGCTTGGTTGATATTCTGCTCGACCAGGAGAATGGCGCAGCCCGCTTGCTTGAGTTCACGGAGGATCGCAAAGATGTCGGCTGCGATCATCGGCGCCAGGCCCTCGCTCGGTTCGTCGACCAGCAGCAAGCGCGGCTCGCCGACCATGACACGAGCGATCGCCAGCATCTGCTGCTCTCCGCCGGACAGTGTCGTGCCCGCCTGGTTGCGTCGCTCGGCAAGACGCGGAAAGCGTTCATAGACATCGCGGAGAGCGGCGCGATTCGCCACCGCCGGCCGGCCGGCAACTTGCAGGAATCCGAGAGCGAGATTCTCCTCGACAGAGAGGCCCGGAAAAATCCGCCGGTCTTCCGGCACGAACCCGACGCCAGAGCGTGCGATTCGGTCGGAACTCAGTCCGTCAATCCGTTTCTCCCGAAAATGGATTTCGCCATTGGTGGGTCTGACCCAGCCTGCGATCGTCTTGAGCAGCGTCGTCTTGCCGACGCCATTGCGGCCGAAGATTCCGAACACGTCGCCCTCGGACAGGCTCAGATCGATGCCCTGAATGATATGGCTCGGGCCGTAATGGGTGTGGAGGTTTCGGATGTCCAGCATGTCACGCGTGCCCGAAATAGGCGGCCTGGACCGCCGGATTGTGCTGGATTTCCGCCGGCGGTCCTTCCGCCAACTTCTGCCCCTGATGCATGACGACGACATGGTCGGAAAGGCTCATGACCAGGCCGATATCGTGCTCGATCAGGAGCACAGTCACGTCGCGCGCGAGAGACTTGATAAGGCCCGCAGTATCCTGCGTATCGGCGTGGCTCATGCCCTGCGTTGGCTCGTCGAGCAGCAGCACTTTCGGGTTGCAAGCGAGCGCGACGGCGATTTCAAGCCGCCGCTGCTCGCCATGCGACAAGTCCCCGGCAGGATCGAGTGCGCGCGCCGTCAGACCGAACCGTTCCAGCAGCTCATCGACGCGGCGGTGTGCGTTGCGGCTTGCGTGAACCGGACGCCACGCGAGCGACAACGGTTCCAAGATTTGCGCGGCAAGACGAAGGTTCTCCGCGACCGGCAGCTCAAAGAACAGATTGGTAATCTGAAACGACCGCGCGAGGCCGGCAGCCTGCATTCGATACGGTGGCTGTCCGGTGTAGTCTGCCCCTTCGATCAGAACTTCTCCGCCAAGCGGCTTGATCGCCCCGGATATCAGATTGAAGAGGGTCGACTTGCCCGCGCCGTTCGGTCCGATCACCGTTGTGATCCGGTTGCGCGCGACATCGAAACTGACATCGTCCACGGCGCGCAGCCCACCGAAACGGACGGACAGGTTGCGGAGTTCCAGCACCGGAGCTGTCACGGCTTCGACCTCCGTGCAAGGCAACGCTCGACGATCGGGCGCACGATTCCGAATAGGCCCTTTGGCAGGAAGATGACAGTCCCCATGAAGAGGAGCCCGATCACGATCAGATGGTGCTCGGTATAGCTGCCGATCACCGATTTCAGCGCCGTCAGCAGGATGCTGCCGTACAACGCGCCCGCCAGGGTTCCGATGCCGCCAGTGACCACGGTAATGACAGCGTTTCCGGACGTGGCAAAAAACAGCAGTTCCGGCGAGACGAATCCGCGCAGCATCGGATAGAGCGCTCCGGATACCGCGGCAATGACTGCGGCCAGCATATAGGCGGCGAGGCGAACGGTCGATGTGCGATAACCGAGGAACGGAATGCGCGACTCGTTGGCCCGCAGCGCGATCAACAATCGTCCGAACGGTGTATCGAGGAGATAGGCCGACACGGCATAGAGAAGCACGATCAGCGCCAGCACGAACAGGAAGAAACCCGCTGGCGAGGCGCTGGAGATCGTTGCAAGGCCAAGATTGATCTCGATGATCGGAACGCCGATCAAGCCGTCCGATGCGCCGAGCGCTCGGGTATTGTAGACGACCTTGGCGACTACCTGCGCCATGCCGAAGGTGATGAGTGCAAAGTAGACGCCGCGCACCCGATTGACCACGAGGCCGCCGATCAGGCTGGTGAAGATCGCTGTGACCAATGTTATCCCCATCGCCACCCAGAACGAGGGCACGGCGATCAGCACAAGCGCCGAAATATAGGCGCCCAGGCCGAAATAGAGTGCCTGGCCGAGCGACAAGAGACCGGTGTAGCCGAGCAGAATGTCGACGGAGATGGCGAGGCCGCCAAAGATCAGTGCTTCGGTCGCCAGCCGCAGATAGAAGGTGTCGTCGAGTGCGACACCGACTGCGGCCAGCATCAATGATGCCGCAGCAAGCACTGCAACGAGCACGTGACTTGCCCGCATCGACCGGGTGAGTGAATCAGGCATGGCCGAGCCTGCCGAACAGTCCTTGCGGCCGCACGATCAGCATCACCACCATGATCCCGAACACGATCGGTTCGGACCAGACTGGCGAGATATAAAGGGCAACGATGGCCTGAATCTGCGTCAGAAGCAGGCCGGCCACGACCGCGCCGGCGATGCTTCCCATTCCGCCCACGATGACGACGGTGAAGGCTAACAGGATGAAGTCCCGACCCATCGTCGGGAAAACGGAATAAATCGGAGCCAGCAAGACGCCCGCGAGGCCGGCGAGTGCGACGCCGAATGCGAAAGCGAACGCGTAAACGCGCCGCACGGGGACGCCGAGCGATGCCGCCATGTGCCTGTCGAACGCGGCCGCTCGCACCATGGCGCCGAGCCGTGTCCTGTAAACGATCAGCGAGACGCCGACGATGATCATCGCCCCGACCAACACCAGAAACAGCCGGTACGAGGGCAGAAAGATGCCAAAAAATTCCACGCCCCCGCTGATCGGCGTTTCAGGCCGGTGCGGATTGGGTCCGAACGTCAGGCGAAACGCGTCTTCCAGCACGAGCCCGAACCCGAACGTCAGCAACAGCGTGTTGACGTGTCGATCGCTGCTGTGAAAGACGCGCTGGATCAATCCGCGTTCGACAATGTAACCGATCGGAATCATGAGGAGCGGTACCAGCAGAAGCAGAATCCAGAATGGAAGTCCGATCGCCGAGAGGGCGAGGGCGATGAAGGCGCCCATCGCGTAGAACTCGCCGTGCGACATGTTGATGACGTCGAGCAGGCCGAAAATGATGGTCAGTCCAAGCGCGACGAGGATCACCGCCACACCGAGCACGAGGCCGGTCAACATCTGCGGCGCCAGCACAAACTGGAAGTATTGCAGCGCGGTCGACATTGGCCTGCCTCGCGATGGTTCGGTGAAGATCAGAAGCGCGTGCAGGTATCGGGCCCAATCGCGTCGGGTCCGCTGACGCTGCTGATGATCTTGAATTTTCCGTCGGTGACCTGAACCACATACATGGTTTGCATCGCCTGATGGTCACCAGCCCGGATCGTCTTCTCGCCCTGCGGGGTCGACCAGGTCAGCCCGCGGAGCGCGTCGCGAACCTTGTCTGTTTCGGTCGACTTCGCCTTTTCGACGGCGGCCTTGTACGCGTAAATCAGTCCATAGGAGTCGGTGCCGTAGAGGTCCGGATCAGCTTTGCTCGCCGCGCGGAATGCCGTGACGAACGCCTTGTTGGCCGGAGAGTCGATTTCGGCGGAGTAGCCGACGCCGGTCGTGAAGCCGTTCGCGGCCTTGCCGATGGCGCCGATATTCTGCGCCGTAACGGTTCCGGAAGCGCCGAGCAGCACGAGGTTTTTCAGCAATCCGAATTCCTGCATCTGCGTGAACAGGCGCACGGTGTCGTTGCCGGCGACCGAGGTGTAGAGCACCTGCGGCTGTGCTGCGCGGATCTGGCCGAAGTACTGCGCGTAGTCCTGCGAGCCGAGCGGCGCGAACACTTGGCCAAGGCTCGTGGCTCCGACTTTTTCGGCGGCCTCCTTGAAGGCAGCGACGGTGGAGCGGCCCATCAGATAGTCAGGGCCCAGGAAGAACACCTTCGCTTTTGCGTGGGTCTTGGCGAGCCAGGCCGCGAGCGCGGTCGACTGCTGTCCGGCCTTCGCGTTGACGCGAAACACGTTCGGCGAGCATTTGTCGCCCGTGATGTTGTCCGCAAACGAGACTGTCGTCGCGAGCAGCTTCTGGGCGCGTTCGGCCACTTGGCCAACCGCCAGGGTCGCACCGGAATTGACCGTGCCGGTGAGAAAATCGACCTTGCCGACCTCGAACAGTTTTTCCGCCTTCTGCACCGCTACTGCCGGATTGGCTTCCGAGTCCTCGTAGATCAGTTCGATCTGGCGGCCCATGATGCCGCCCTTGGAATTGACCTCCTTGGTGGCGAGTTCGAGGCCCCATTTGACCTGCTGACCGATGCCGGCATAAGTGCCGGAGAGCGGCGTGACCACGCCGATCTTGATGGGATCGGCGGCGTGCGCCGTTGTGAATAGGCCGGCCGATACGAGCGCCGCCAGCGTTGCGCTGTGAATTCTGATCATGATTTTCCTCCCTTTGAGTGAGCGGGGGCGGCTTGCGACCGCTACCCCTTGTCGATCTAGTGTCCTTTGAAACGAGCAGGCCGTTTGTCGTGAAACGCCTCAACGCCTTCACGGAAATCGTCAGATTGCCGAAGCCTGCTGTAGCAGTGACCTTCCAGTTCGATGGCAATCGACAGCGTTGAATCTTCGGTATCGTTCAGCAGCTTCTTTGCGGTGCGTTGGGCGATCGGCGAAAAGGCGAGCAGTTCCGCGACCAGCGCATCGGTTGCCGCTTCCAGCCTGTCGTCGGGAACGCATTCGGTTGCGATTCCCCAGTCGGCGGCCTGCCTGCCGGAGATGCGCCTCGAACGCATCACGATGTCCTTCGTGCGTGCGATTCCAACGATTTTCTGCAACCGAGCCGAGCCGCCCGAGCCCGGAATTTGCCCGAGCTTCTGTTCCGGCAGCGCGTACTGGCAGGTCTCCGTCGCGATACGAAAATCGCAGGCAAGGGAAATCTCGAATCCGACGCCGAAACAATAACCGCGGTTTGCGGCGATCACGGGCTTGGCGCAGCGGGCGGGCGCGGCGATGTTCCAGGCGAGCTTTGAGACGTGCTCGGGTGAAGCCTCCATGAAGCCCTTGATATTCCCACCGCTGGAGAAATGGCTGCCGACGGCGCGCAGCACGATGACACGGACGCGCGCGTCCTCGTCGAGCGCCTCGAATACCAGCCGCAGCTGATCGCGCTGGGCCATTTCGATGACGTTCAGCGGCGGACGATTGAGTACGATGTCGGCGCGCTGGCTGGCGTCATGGAGCTCGACGTGGAATCCGTCGAGCGTCCCAAGACGCGGATCCTTAAATGTAATCGTGCTCAT
>JBFWZV010000073.1:0-13666 GCA_050184975.1 Pseudolabrys sp.
CGTTTGGGCGCTCATGGAGAAATACGGCAAGACTACACAGCGCAACGACCCGTTTCTTCACTTCTACGAAGATTTTCTAAAAGCCTACAACCCCGAGAAGCGGGATGCCCGCGGCGTATGGTACACGCCAGAGCCTGTCGTAAATTTTATTGTCCGTGCGGTCGATGATGTGCTGAAGACTGAATTTAAGCTTGCAGACGGCCTCGCAGATACCTCGAAGGTAACTATCCCTTGGGATACCGGACAAAAAGATAAAAAGGGCAAGCCGGTCTATACGAAGAAAGAAGTGCACCGTGTGCAGATTCTCGATCCCGCAACCGGAACCGGGACCTTCCTCGCGGAAGTAGTAAAGCAGGTTGCCCCACACGTGAGAAACCAAGCGCCCGGCCTTTGGGCGACCTATGTCGAAAAAGACCTGATCCCACGCTTGCATGGTTTCGAGCTGCTGATGGCATCCTATGCCATGTGCCATATGAAGCTTGATATGGTGCTGCACGAATATGGCTATCAGCCGACAGCAAGCCCACCCCGTGTGAGCGTTTATCTCACAAATTCGCTGGAAGAAGGCGAAGCTGCAAACCAGACCTTGCCGTTCGCACAATGGCTATCGAATGAAGTAAAAGCAGCTAACACAATCAAACGGGACATGCCGATCATGGTCGTGATCGGCAATCCGCCGTATAGCGGCATTTCACAGAATAACAGTACCTGGATTGAGAATCTCATATCTGTTTATAAGCTTGAGCCCGGCGGTAAGAAGAAGCTTCAAGAGCGAAAACACTGGATCAATGATGATTACGTGAAATTCATCCGGATGGCCGAATCCCTGATTGAAAAGAATGGTCAAGGCGTCCTCGGCTTCATCACCAATCACAGCTATTTGGACAATCCTACATTTCGTGGAATGCGCTGGCACCTTCTTAAGTCTTTCGACAAAATATTTATTCTTGATTTGCACGGAAGCACAAAGCGCAGCGGGAGTGCCATCGAGTCTGCATCAGACAAGAATGTCTTCGATATCCAGCAGGGTGTGGCGATTATTATCGGGGTAAAGAAACAAGTTGAGCCGCCCTCGAAAACAATACGGTTAGCATCGGTACTACACGCAGATATGTGGGGGGATCGCGCCGGTAAGTACGACGCGCTATGGAGCGGTAGCGTTGGGTCCGTGCAATGGAAACCAGTCGAACCAACAAAGCCATTTTTTATTTTTAGTCCACGTAACTGGGCGGGAGCTAGTGACTATTATGAGGGGTTTGCTCTTCCGGATTTCATGCCAGTTCACTCCACTGGAGTAATCACTGCCAGAGATGAACTAGCAATAGATTTTGAGCGGGAAGAGTTATTGCAGCGGATGCACTCGTTCTGTGATGTAAGTCGATCGGATGCAGAAGTTAGACAACAGCATTTCGGTAACAGGACATCTAGAAAATACGAGCCCGGCGACACGCGAGGTTGGAAACTATCGAATGCGAGAAAAGCATTAAGAAATCTGACGCTCGAACAACATGTAGCCCGGTATTCCTACCGGTTGTTTGATCGACGCTTCGTACTTTACCATCCAGACTTGGTTGATTGGCCACGACCGGAGGTTATGAGCCGCGTTTCAGAGGAGGGACTTTCGCTAGTTTTTTGTCGACAGGCGGTAGCAGCAGAATGGACTCACGCTTTTCTAAGTTTGGGAATAACCGACGACAGCTATTTGTCTAATAAATCAAAGGAGCGAGGATACGTTGCGCCTCTCTATCTTGCTCCACAAGCGGACGAGCTTGATCAAACTCGGCGCACAAATTTCGAGCCAAAGCTTCTCGCTAGACTACGCAAGATAGCCAAACATCCGATACGCGGCGAACCCGATGACTTTGCCGTTTTTGATTACATTTACGGAGCGCTTCATTGCCCCGCTTATCGCAAGTCTTTCGTGGAATTTCTCAAGATCGATTTCCCGCGCATTCCTTGGCCGTTAGATGCTGAGGTGTTTTGGGACGTTTCCGACAAGGGTGGTCAATTACGACGCCTTCATCTAATGGAATCATCAGTCATTGGCGAAACGCCGTATCCTTTCACCGGAGAAGGGCATTTAGGAAAAGGCAAAGTAGATAAGATTGAATTTCGTAACAGCGCAGTCTGGATCAATGAGCATCAACGTTTTGAGAACGCATCCGAAATTTCATGGAATTTTTATATCGGCGGTTATCAGCCAGCACAAAAATGGTTGAAGGATCGCAAAGGCCGCATACTCGATTACGCCGACGTGCAACATTACCAGCGCATTCTCAAAATTCTTTCTGAGACTGATCGCATTATGCAAACCATCGAGATGCCACTGAACTAACGTCGCCTAATTCTCCCTAAGTCGCGACCCGCCCCATCTTCACTTCCGCTTTGCCTTGCCCCCCCTCGGTACCTTCCCCGGCCACGCCACGATGTGATCCTCGAGCTGCTCGTCTGGCACCTGCGTCTCGTCGAGGTGGACCTTGCCGCGCACCGAGACGCCCGCCGTGTGGACCGTCTCCGGGTCGCCGGACACCAGCGGGTGCCACCAGTAGAGATCGCGCCCTTCCGCGATCAATTTGTACGCACAGGTCGGCGGCAGCCAGACGATGCGGCGCACCCCGCGCGGGGTCAGCTTCACGCAGTCCGGCACCTTGCGCTGGCGGTTCCTGTAGTCGGTGCAGCGGCAGGCGTCGGTGTCCAGCAGCTTGCAGCCGACATCGGTGAAATGCGTCTCGCCGGTGTCGATGTCCTCGAGCTTGTTGAGGCAGCAGCGGCCGCAGCCGTCGCACAGGCTCTCCCACTCCGCCTTGCTCATCGCGTCGAGGCTCTTGGCCTTCCAGAACGGCAGAGCCTCGTCCTTGTCTTTGTCATGCCCGCCACCCGGCTCCGGCCTTTGGCCGGACCGGGCACGAACATCGGGGCGGGCATCCACGTCTTTAGGGCCGGTGCCCGTGGCAAGACGTGGATGGCCGGCAACAGGGCGTCCGCGCCCGTCTTCGACAGGGCCGACAGGGCGTTGACGCCCGTCTTCAACCGGTCGAGTCCGGCCATGACCCGAAATCAGGCCCGAAGTGCGCTTTCTAGAGGAATCGGCTGCGTCCATGCCGCCGCTTTTACCGTAATTTTGCCCCGGATTCTGTTCACCTTGGCCGCGAATGCCCATATTCCCGGCGTGGCCGGAATCTCACCGATAGGCTAGATATTCCAACGGTTCGCGCCCCGTCACCGGACCGATCCGCGCAACCGAGGCGATACCCGAGGCGACGTCCAAGGCAAGGTTCAAGTGCCCGAGCCAAAGCACAGCGAACTGAGGAAGACCGTCCGCAAGGCGATGCTTGCGGTCGACGCCTGGGTCGATTCCAGCCTGTTCTCCTCCGGGCGCGGCGTGCGCGAGCTGTACGAGCGCTATTCCACCTTCATGGACCGTTTCCACGCCGCCGGCTGGCGGCGCTGGGCCAACGAGCTCGTTTCCGAAGGCGCCAATCTCGGCACCGCGGGCGCGGTGCTGATGCTGGCGCTTGCGGTGTCGGCGTTCCAGCTCACCACCGACGAGGACTGGCTGCGCAAGTCCGACCTCGCCGTCACCTTCCTCGACCGCTACGGCAACGAGGTCGGCACCCGCGGCATCCGCCATAACGACTCGGTGCCGCTCGAGGAGTTCCCCGACCACCTCATCAAGGCCGTGCTCGCGACCGAAGACCGCCGCTTCTACGACCATTTCGGCATCGACATCGGCGGCACCGTGCGCGCCCTCGTCACCAATGCGCGGGCCGGCGGCGTCGTGCAGGGCGGCTCGTCGCTGTCGCAGCAGCTCGCCAAGAATCTCTTCTTGTCGAACGAGCGCACCATCGACCGCAAGATCAAGGAAGCCTTCCTCGCCATGTGGCTCGAGGCGCGGCTGACCAAGAACGAGATCCTCAAGCTCTATCTCGACCGCGCCTATATGGGCGGCGGCGCCTTCGGCGTCGACGCGGCCGCGCAGTATTACTTCAACAAGTCGGCGCGCGACGTGAACCTGTCGGAAGCCGCGATGCTCGCAGGTCTCTTCAAGGCGCCGACGCGGTTTGCTCCGCATATCAACCTGCCGGCCGCGCGCGCGCGCGCCAACGTCGTGCTCGACAACCTGATCGAGGCCGGCTTCATGACGGAAGGTCAGGTGTTCGGCGCCCGCCGCAACCCCGCCATCCCCATCGACCGCCGCGACGAGCGCGCCCCGAACTATTATCTCGACTGGGCGTTCGACGAGATGAAAAAGCTCGTCGACACCTTTCCGAAGTCGATGAGCGAGCGCGTCTTCGTGGTGCGCACCGCGCTCGACGTCAATTTGCAGCGTGAAGCGGAGAACGCGGTCGAGAATTCGCTGCGTCAGTTTGGCCAGTCGTACAATGCACGACAGGCCGCCGCGGTGCTGATGGACGTCGATGGCTCGGTGCGCGCGATGGTCGGCGGCCGCGACTACGGGCAAAGCCAGTTCAACCGCGCGACCGACGCGCTGCGCCAGCCTGGCTCATCGTTCAAACCTTACGTCTATGCCACCGCGCTCCAGCACGGCCTCAAGCCGACGTCGATCGTCGTCGACGCGCCGATCTGCCTCGGCAACTGGTGTCCGCATAACTATTCCGGCGGATATTCCGGCTCGATGACGCTGATGATGGCGCTGACGCGCTCGATCAACACTATCGCCGTGCGCCTGTCGATCATGATCGGCGACGGCAATGCCAAGCTCGGCCGCAATCGCATCGTCGAGAACGCCCGCAAGATGGGCCTGCGCACGCCGCTGCCCGATACGCCCTCGCTGCCGATCGGCGCCGACGAAGTCACCGTGGTCGACCATGTCGGCGCCTATACGACCTACCCCAATCTCGGCATGGCGGCGACCGCGCATGCGCTGCTCGAGGTGCGCACCGGCACCGGCGAGTTGATCTGGCGGTTCGACCGCGACGGGCCGAAGCCGAAGCGGGTCTTCACGGCACAGATCGCACAGGACATGAACCTGATGATGAGCAACGTGGTCGAGAACGGCACCGCGCGCCGCGCCCGCCTCGACGGCATCGCCGCCGCCGGCAAGACGGGCACCACCAACGCCTATCGCGACGCATGGTTCGTCGGCTACACCGGCAACTTCGTCTGCGGCGTCTGGTTCGGCAACGACGACTACCAGTCGACCAACCGCATGACCGGCGGCTCGCTGCCGGCGATGACCTGGCAGCAGATCATGGCCTATGCGCATCAGGGCATCGAGATCAGGCAGATTCCGGGCGTCCCGGTGCCGACGTCGCGTCAGCAACCCGTAGTCGCGAGCCTGCGTGGCAAGAACACCGAACCGCCGCCGCTGCGGCCTGCGGTGCTGACCAGGCGTGGCGCCGACATTCTAGTTCGCATCGAAAAGCAGATGGATGACGCGGCGCGCGCCCTGCCGGCGACCAGTTCGCTCACATCGACCGAGCCCCGTCGTGGTGCCGCCGTCAGGCCGACTGACGCTTTCGCCTCGTCGCTCGACACTGTCGGCTTGGCCCGGCCGGCCGGAAACTGATACTGCATGCGGCTGAATCGGATCCGTCCCGTCAGACCTGCATCCTACTTCTAAGGTTTCGGTTCATCCCGTGCGGCTGCTCACCGGATCACTGCTGGCATTTCTTATCGCCACGCTTGTTGGCCTCGGCGCGACCTATTTCGCGCTGAGCCGAGATGCCGCGTTCGGCGCGCTGAAAATCGGCAGTTGGACCGCGTGGCCGAAGACCGGCACCATCGACGCCGACCCTTATGCCCGCGCCGTAATCGCGCGCAGCGGCCGGCTCGTCACCGGCGTCGGTGACGGCGTCGCTTTCACGACTCAGAGCGATGACAATGGCAAGCCGCTCGATGGCCGCTGCAACGTGACGGTCGCCGGCATCACCCCGCAGGCGCGGTTCTGGACCCTCGCGCTCTACAGCCAGGCCGGAAATCTGGTTGCCAATTCACTCAACCGCCACGGCTTTACCAGCCAGGAAATCGTCCGAAGCGCCGACGGTACGTTCGAGATCGCGGTCGCGCCGCGCGCGCATCCCGGCAACTGGCTGCCGACTGGCGGCGTCGAGCGTTATGTGCTGGTGCTGCGCCTCTACGACACGCCGGTCGGCGTCGCGACCAAGGCCGGCCGTGAGGTGCCGATGCCATCGATCGTCACGGGAACCTGCCGATGATCCGCTGGATGATGATCCTTCTGGTCGGCCTGGTGCTCGGCGCCATCGTTCACCTTGCCACCATCATGATCCTGCCGCGTACCGCGACGCGCGATGCCTACGCACGGCTCACTCCGATCGCGCCGGTCAACACCGTCGCGGCAATTCCTGCGACCACGCCAGGCGACGCGCTGATGCCGTTCATGGACCCCGCCTTCGCGGCGGCCGTGTGCCGTTACGACCTCACGAATGGACCGTTGAAATTCACGGCGCCGGTCAGCCTCGCCTACACCTCGGTCACCTTCTATTCGCGTTACGACGTCGCCTACTACGCGATCAACGACCGCGCCGCCGGCCGGCGCGTCATCGAGCTTGAATTGATGACGAGCGAACAGCGCGCCGAACTTCCCGAGGACGAGGAGATCACAGCGGCCGACCGGCTAATCGTGGAATCGCCGACAACGACCGGGTTGATTGCCATCCGCGCACTCGCGGCGGAGCCCGGCCTGATGCCGATGGCGCGCGCAGCCGTTTCGGCGGCGCGATGCCTGCCTGCAGCAACGCCGAGACCGCGAAGCTAATTCAACGGCGCGGAAGCCACCCGCTCGGTCTTCGAGACCGGCGGCGGTCCGATCCGGTAACGGCCAACTTCGATCTGGCACTGCGCGATCAGCCGGTCAGCTTCCGCCGCCTGCGGCGACGGGGTAGCGATCACCAGGCGGTTCAGCGTGAAGCGGTAAGCAGCGCAACGCTGTGTGAGCGAAGTCTGCACCCAGCGTACGATCGCAGCGTTCTCGCGAATCCGGCGCAGTGCGTTTTGCCGTTCCGGCGGGGTCAACCCCCGCACATGCGCCATTGCCTGTTGGCGTTTGATGTCGATGCCCAGCACTCGGCCACCGACTTCGAAGAACGGCGGCATCCGGGTCAAATCGTTGCGTACATCCTCGATCAGCTTGCCGTAGCGGCCCGACGGCGAACGATAGCGCGGCGACAGAATGCTGTTGGCGTATTCCACCGGCGTCATACCGACGCGGTAGGCGGCGGCGTTGTGACCGTATTCATTGAGTACGCTGTACCATTTCTGACGGTCATAAGGTGGCTCGATCAGCGGATAGCCGAGATCGCGCAACAGTCGCTCGTCGTCGGTCAATTCGAATAGCGAGGTCGGCTTGCCGGTCGCGGTCGGCGACATCCAGTCGTGGATTCCATCGCTCACCAGCATCGGCCGCACTTCGCCAAAATCGCCTTGGGTGCAGCCGGTCAGCGCCGTGGCAATCAACGCCACGGTAAGCACGCTCGCCCGAGCCAGCCGGTCACCGCTCGGGCGGGAAAGGATCATCGAGGTCCGTTTATCGCGAGGCGCGGCGGCGGCGGCGCTTGCCGTTGCGCTCTGGCGGTTTCTGTTCGCCGGTATCGTCCGAATTACGCTCGATCCGGATCACCGGAAGAATGATCACCGTAGCGGGCTCGCTGCTCGCATCGATGTAGCGGCCGCGCATGGAACCCGCGTCGTCGGGAAAACGAATCACTTCACCCATTGTGCAGTCCCCCTCGGTCCGGCCCAACGCAGGACACCCCTGTCGGTCGGCAGGACCGTAGCCTCGGAGCGATTAAAGGGGTGTCAAGGTTAACGCTCCGCTAACGCGGCACACGTATGATGGCGTCGGAAAAAGGTTCCCGCGTATGAGTGCCCCGAAACTCCCCGCCCCGCCCTATCTGGACAGCCTCGTCGACCTCGCCTCACGCACCGGCATCGACGTGCGGCCGACGCTGCTGCGCGTCCTGACCGATCTCTATGTCCAGAAACCGTCGCATCCGCCGGCGGAGACCGCGCAGTTCGTGGAACTCGCCGGGCGCCTCATCGAGGCGGTCGACCCTGCCACCCGCGGCCTGGTCGCCGGGCGCCTCGCCGCCTACCCCGCCGCCCCGGCCGTTCTGCTGCAACGGCTCGTCGATTTCGGGGCCCTGCCGCATTTGCCGGAGCTGTCGCGCAGGGGCGCGCCGCGCACGGCGGTCGCCGCACCACTTGAGGCCGCGAAACCTGTCACCTCAGCCACGCTACCCTCGCCGGTCAACGAGCTTGCCGTCCTCTTCTTCAAGGCCGCGCCGGATGAGCGCCGCTCGATCCTCGCCAACATCGGCAGCGGCACCGCAGCAACCCGCTTTACCGCCCGGCCTGATGCCGCCGACATCGCCCGGCGCCTCGAAGCCGCCGCGCTCCAGCGCAACGCCCGCGAATTCGCGACAATCCTCGAACGCTCGCTGTTCATCGGTGGATCGATCGCCGAGATGATCGCCAACGACGCCGGCGGCGAACCGATCGTCGTCGTCGCCAAAGCGATCGGCATGCCGGCCGAGACGCTCCAGCGCATCCTGATGTTCCTCAATCCGAAAATCGGCCAGTCGGCGGAAACGGTCTACCGGCTCAACGACCTGTTCCACGAGGCGAGCGTCAGCGCCTGCGCGCACATGCTAGAGAACTTCCGCGATGCCGGTCAGCGCCGCCGCGTCGAGCACCAGCCCCTGCATTACGACGACGATAAGACCGGGGCACGCGCGAGCGCGACGCCAGGCGCGCATCAAGCGCCGGTACGCCGCGGCGGCCCATTGGTCGAGCGTTACCGCGGCAGCGGTCGCTAGCGCGCGAACCGGCTACGCCGTCACCGTCTCGAGAAAGTGCCGACCGGCACGGTCCTCGATTTCGACGACCCAAATATCGGGATCGAACTTCAGTTCCTTGGCGAGATAGGCTTCGCAGTCGGCTTCCGGCGCGGGTGCAGAACGCCCGACGCAGACCGTGAAGGCGCGGTCGCTTGGCCGTTCATCGCCGAACACGCTTTGCGGCGCCGGCCCGTACAGAATCGCGGTGCCGTCGAGCCGGTTCACCTTGACGAAAATCGCGCCGGCCTCCTCGGCGCCGCGCCGGCGCACCGCCGCGAATGCACCTTCGACATTGCAGCGACGCAGATAAGCCGCGACCCAGATCGAAGATTTCAACCGCATCGCCGCATCGCTCCGCCCGTACACCGCCCGTACACCGCCCGGCATCGTCGGCGCGGCAGCGCGGCATGTAACACATCGCAACGGAGTGTGGGATACCGGCCGGGACTAGCGCAGCGGCTCGCCGGTCATGCCGGCAAGCGCCTTCATCAGCCGCTCGGAGACCTGACCGGTCGGCGGCAACTTGTGTGCCCGCTCGAAACGCATGATGGCGTCCTTGGTTTCCGGGCCGTAGAGGCCGTCCGGCCGGATCTGCCCGTAACCGAATTCCGATAGCGCACGCTGCACCGCCATCAACTGCTTCGACGGGCCGATCAGCGTCGCAATCGGATCGCTGCGTGTGGGCGCGGCCGCCGGAACCGGAACGAGACTGACGGGGGTCGCCGCCGGGGTCTGCCGCGCAGCCACTGCAGCCGGAACTGCGGCCGGCGGCGGCGCCACGATCGCAGCACCCTTACGGGTCGAGAACAGCGGTGCGGGATGCGGCCCTGTCTGCATGAACAAAGCATTGGAAATGATCCAGATCAGCGCACCGGCACCGATCAGCAACGCAACGCTCTCGCGCGAATGACGCGCAATGAACCCCGCCTCGCGGCGGCCGTCGATGGCGACCGCCTTTGTTCTTCGCTCGCGTCTAAGCACGCTTTTTCACCTGTTCTGAATTGTCGGGCCGGCTCGCCGCCGCGGGCACTTCGGCTGACTGGCCTCGCCGTGCGAAATTGATCGGGCTTGCCGGCACATGCCGGCCCTCGGCCACGACTGGCAGCCGGACCGAAACGCGCGTGCCCTCGCCAAGTTTACTCGCGATGTCCATCTTGCCGCCATGCAGCCGCACCAGCCCCTTGACGATGGAAAGGCCGAGGCCGGTGCCGTCGTGACGACGGTCGTAGGACGCGCGCGCCTGGAAGAAGGCCTCGCCGAGCCGCGGCAGGTCCTCCTCGCCGATACCGACGCCGGTGTCGGTCACCGTCACCAGCAGATCGTGGCCGTCGCGGCGCGCGGCGACCGTCACCGTGCCGTCGCGCTCGGTGAACTTGATGGCGTTGGAGATCAGGTTGATCAGAATCTGATTAAGCGCGCGGCGGTCGGCGTGAATCTCCGGCAGATCTCCGGCAAGCTCATGCCGCAACACGACGCCAGCCTCCTGCGCCTTCAGCGCCAGAATGTCGCAGCAGTTAGCGATGGCCGGCGCCGGCGCGAAGGGTTCCGGCGTGATTTCGAAGCTGCCGGCCTCCATCTTCGACATGTCGAGAATGCCGTTGACGACCGACAACAGGTGCCGACCCGACTCGTTGATGAGGCGCGCATATTCCTGGCGTCGCTCCTGTTCGAGCGTGATCGTGCGGTCCGTCAGCATGTCGGAAAAGCCGATGATGGCGTTGAGCGGCGTTCGCAGCTCGTGGCTCATGGTGGCGAGGAAACGGCCCTTGCCGGCATTGGCACGCTCGGCTTCGGCGCGCGCCTCTTCGACGGCGGCCTCCTGCGCTTTGCGCTCGCTGACATCGCGCAACACAGCAACGACTTCGCGCTGCTCGCCATCCTCCACATCGGCGCTATGTTCGAGCGGGCGGCACCGCATTTCGAGCCAGATGTAATCTGCCCCCCGGTCATGACCGTCGCGGCGCAGGCGGAATTCGACCGACGAAGACTCTCCGCTCACCGCCGCCGTCGACAACGCCGAGAGATAGGCGGGCCGGTCGGCGACATGCACGCGGTCGAACAAGCCGTGGCCGATCAGCTCGTCCGGGCTCGCACCGAACAGCGTCTCCGCCGCGGGCGAAGCGAACAGCACGACGCCGCCGCGGCCATGCCGGGTGATGACGTCGGTCATGTTGCGGGCGAGCAGACGGTAACGGTCTTCCTCCGCGTAAAGCAGCCAGAAGCTGGTGCGCGCGAGCGACTCCGCGCCGAGCGCGATGCCGGTCGCGTAAAGCGCCGCCGAAATGATGCCGAGCGCGGCCAGCGCGCCATGTTCGTTGGCGACCGCCGTCGGTGGAGGCAGCAAATGAACCGCACTCATAACGAGCAGCAGGCCGGCCGCGGCAAGCGCGATCGTCGATGCGAGCGCCACCACGCGGCGCGAGGCCGACAGCGCAGCTTCGAGGGGCACAACAACAAGCCAGATCGCGGCAAAGGACGCGATGCCGCCGGTCTGCCAGGCGACTGTGGTGACGAGCCCCGTCAGCGCCAGCGCAGAGAGAATGTGGGCGCGTTCGTAGCGGCCGGTCCGCGACAGAAAGTAGGAAATCGTGATCGGCGCAACCAGCCACGCGAAGACACCGACTTCCAGCGCGCTCGGCGTACCGCGCAGAAACAGATAGATGGGGAAAGTCGCAAGCGCGGCGAAGCTGCCAAGCAGGCGTGGAGCGATAAAGGCGCGGTGGCGCGCGGCCGTCAGCGCATCCTGCTGCGCGCTCGGATGCACAAGACCGTCAATATAGGTCCACACCGGAGTGAGAACGCTCACCGTCCCTGTCCGCGCCCGGCTTGAGTCACCTGGCGCGCCCCTTCTTGTATGCGCAAACTTTAGGTTCCGCGCTTAAAGGAAAGCTAAACCGCGCTCGCCAAGTGCCGCAGTTGCGCCGATTCTGCGGCCTTTCGCGCGGGCATTCCTCCGGGATGGTGAAGTTTGTGTTGCGGCCTCATGGTGAACGCTTGGTTGCTGCGTCCGTACGGCGAAGCCGGAAATCGCGCCGGGACACGGTTTGCGCGAGATCGTTCAAATTTTAGACAAATGCCGATCATTCAAATTTTCTGAAAACTTGCCGCGCATTTTCGGCAAATCCTCGGCGCACGAACAACAGCGCTTTCAGACGCATCTGCTAGATTTGTCTCAAAGGCGGCGAAAGGCCGTCGGGGACAACACGGGTAGGGTCATGTTCTTTCTGTTGCGAATGGCGTTCTGGCTTGGCGTCGTTTGCGTGCTGCTGCCGGGCAGCGGCTCGCCGAACCAAGAAGCCAAGATCGACACGGCTACCGCGGTCACCGCCGCGAGCGCCGCCGTCAACGACATGCGCGGTTTCTGCGAACGGCAGCCGGAGGCTTGCGTCGCCGGCGGAAAGATCGCCGTCGCGCTCGGCCACAAGGCGGAGGCCGGCGCCCGCACCATCATCGAATTCGTCACCAACCGCATGAGCGAACACTCGGCCGAGCCGGCGCAGACGCCAGCGGTGACGCCGGCTGCGCCTGCGATGAAGTCGGTCGAAGCCTCTCTGACCACCGCCTCGACCGCGCCGCGCGTGCGGCCGGTAACGACGGTGCCGGTCGCCGATCGCGGAACGCTGACTGCCAGCGACCTCACCACGCCCTGGCACGGTTCACGGCAGGTGTCATCGCAAGAACCGGTGCCACTGCCGCCAAAGCGCGTGGCACGTCCCTTGGCACGTCCGTCGGTCTAGCGCGGACTTCAGAAAACGGCGACATGCCGCGCCGATTTGGCGCGCGCCGGCGAAGCGCCTATATTGCGGGCAATGACGACCTTTGACGAAATCGCCGCAAATTTCGAGTTGCTCGACGAGTGGGACGACCGTTACCGCTACGTCATCGAGCTCGGCCGCACGTTGCCCGAGTTTCCAGACATCGGCCGCAGCGAACAAAACAAAGTGCGTGGCTGCGCGAGCCAGGTCTGGCTCATCACTCATGTTGCGCGAGACGGTGCCGCGGACCCAACGCTCAGCTTCGAAGGCGACAGCGACGCCCATATCGTGCGCGGGCTGATCGCCATCCTGTTTGCGCTCTACTCGGGAAAATCCGCGCGCGAGATCCTCGACAAGGATGCGCTCGCCGAGTTCGACCGCATGGGCCTGCGGGAAAACCTGACTCCGCAACGCTCGAACGGCCTGCGTTCGATGGTCGAGCGCATCAAGGCTGACGCCCGCGCCGCGCTGCAGCCGGCGGCCTAGGCCGCTATTCGCACTCAGCGATCGCAACCCGGCAATTCGCACCGCAGGCATCGAGCGCCATCGCGCGCGCCTCGCCCGCGGTGCTGCCCCAGCCGACGCCGAAATGTCCGCGCGAAACGGCATAAGCGCCGCAGGTGTCAAACCGCACGACGACACGGCAGTTGCGGTTGCCTTCGGCGCGGCACTGCTGCATCGCCGCCACCCCGGCTTCTTCGCGCGACCCATAGCCGGTCGCCGACCCATAACCGATACTGTCGGTCGCTTCGCCCGCTTCGTCGTCGACGGCGATGGCGCCTGCGCCATAGGACAGCGACGGACTCACGAAAAGCGCCGCCAGAGTGGCGGCGCGCAACAAACGCAGCATTGCAATTCCCCCAAAAGGCATTCCCAGAACCTGACCGCAGGCCGTTGGTGTTGCGGCAGGGCCGTTGGTACCACCACGCGATGACGCGAGGTGCGCCTTGATACCTCCTCGGCCCAGATTTTATGCAGCGTTTACGTCGGCATCCCGACCTCGGCCGTGAAGATCATATCATCGGCGACCCAGGTTCGGACCGCAGCGCGCGAACGGCCGGTCGCCGCCGACGCGAAGCCGTAATGGCGCGC
>JBFWZV010000074.1:0-13031 GCA_050184975.1 Pseudolabrys sp.
TGGCCTCCTGCATGCAGGCGTCGAGATTGACGTAAGTGGGGCCGCACGGCGCCGTGCTCGCGATCCAGTTCGCGCGCAGGATCGCTTCATAGGCCGCCTGTGGCGAGGCCGGCTGGTCGTCCCATTTGGTGTAGCCGCGCACCAGCGCGCCCTGATCGCGCGCGGTGTGAATCCAGTCGATCCATGGCCGGCGCTTGACGGCGTCGACCGGGCCGGTGGCGCCGAGCACCACCATCGGCATGCGGTCGCACCAGGCGTTGAACATTGCCATGGTCGCGTGCATCAGGCCGACATTGGAATGCACGGCGGCGAGCATCGGCTTGCCGGTGACTTTCGCGTAGCCGTGCGCGATCGCCACCGCGCTCTCCTCGTGCAGGCAGAGCAGCATCTGCGGCCGTTCGTTGCCGAGATAATTGACGAGGCTGTCGTGCAGGCCGCGATAGCTCGCGCCCGGATTGAGCGCGATATAGGGAATGTCGAGGGCGCGCAGCGCATCGGCCACGACATCGCTGCCGAAGCCCGGCGCATTGACGCCGGCCGGTGTCGGGCGGTCGATATCGCCGTCCAGCGCCGGGCTGCCGCCGGCGCGCTGCGCCTGGAATTTCATCCATCCTCCCGTGGGCGGCGGCTTTAAGCCCGCGCCGCGCCTCTTTTGCCGCCAGTATAGGCGTTGCCATTGGTACGCAGAAGACGATAAATACGTACCAGATTGTTGCACTGAAATAGACAATCGAGGGGACGATGGACCGGTTCCGTGTGATGGAGAGCTTCGTCAGGGTGGTCCGTGCGGGCAGTTTTACCGTTGCCGCCCATCAGCTTGGCCTGTCGCGCGCGCTGGTGTCGCGCCAGATCGGCGATCTCGAGGCGCGGCTCGGCGTGCGGCTTCTCAATCGCACGACGCGGTCGCTGAGCCTGACCGAGGAGGGGCGGCATTATCTCGACTTCTGCGAGCGCATGTTCCGCGACATCGAGTCGAGCGAGCGCGCGATCACCGGCGCGCGCAGCGAGCCGGCCGGCACGCTGCGGCTCGCCGCGCCGAAGTCGTTCGGGACAGCGTATCTGTCCGACGCGATCATTGCCTTCGCCAAGGCCTATCCCCGGTTGCGCGTGTCGCTCGAACTTGAAAACACGTCGTTGCGCCGATCGCACGATTTCATCGAACGCGGTCTCGACCTTGCGCTCTGCATTTCGTCGCGTTCGGCGCCCGCGATTGCCGGCCGCGAGATTGCGATGGTCGACTGGTCGGTCTGCGCCGCGCCGGATTATCTCGACCGGGCGGAGAAGCTCACATCGCCCGCCGATCTCGCGCGGCACGCCTGTCTCGTGCATCTGAACGCGGCGTCAAACGACCATGTCTGGCGCTTCGAAGGCGCGAAGGGGCCGATGTCGGTCAAGGTTCGCGGTGCGTTTCACTCCAATAGCGCGCTGGTGCTGCGCAAGGCCGCGCTGGCCGGGCTCGGCGTGGCGATGGTGCCGCACTACAGCGTCGCGGAGGATGTCGAGCAGGGCCGCCTCGTCGCGGTGCTGCCACGCTATCGTGTTGCGTCGCGGCCGCTGCTGGCGATTTATCCGCGCACCGCGGCGACGCCGCGCAAGATCGAGGCGTTTGTCGATTTTCTTGCCGACTGGATGGCGAGCAACGCGATCGGCCATCGGCCGGCGTCACGCCGGCAGGTCAGGCTCGCATCATGAAAGGGCGCGTCAGGGCCCTTGCCGCAGCCGGGCGAGGAGCCTGAGGCCGGCATAGCCGTCAGGCGTGAGGTCGTTCTTTTTCTGATAGGCGACGATGGCGCGCACGGTGTCGGAGCCGGAGCGGCCGTCGACGCCATCGACTTTGTAGCCGTATTTGTCGAGCAGGGTCTGGATCTCCTTGACCTCGTCGATCGTCGGAGGCCGTTCGCCGCCAGGGAAGTCCTTCTTGAAGTGGCCTTCGCCCTTGATCAGATCGCCGAGGTGGACGAGCGCGAGCGCGTAGCTCGACGATGGATTGTAGGACCGCACGGCAAAGAAGTTCTGGCCGAGCAGGAAGGCGGGACCGCCTTTTTCCGGCAGCCACAGCTTGGCACGATGGCTGGGATGGGCGAACGCCTTGCCGTCGGCACGCGTGACGCCGAGCTTTTCCCACTGCGCATAAGTGCGCCAGGTTCGGTTGTTGGCGAGCCGCAGCCGCGCGGCCGGAACCTTGGCCTCAAAGCCCCAGGCTTCGCCACGGCGATATTTGCCGCGCTCGACCAGATATCGGCAGGTGCCGGCGAGCGCGTCTTCCGGCCCGAACGGGTTGACGCGCTTGTCCTTGTCGTAGTCGACGCCGATATTGAGCCAGACTTCCGGCATCCACTGGGTATGGCCCATGGCGCCGGCCCAGGAGCCGACCATCTTGTCCGGCGTCGACCAGCCGCGCTCGACGATCACGAGGGCGTTCAGCAGCTCGCGTTCCCAGTAGCGGCGGCGGCGCGGTTCGCCCCAGGCCAGTGCCGCGAGCGAGGGGATCACCGGCTTCATGTATTTCGGATTGTCGATAACGTCGCCGAACGAGGATTCCATGCCCCACAGGCCGACCAGGACATAGCGGTCGACGCCGTAATCGCGCTCGAGCCGGTCGAACAGCGCCTTGTATTCGGTGATGCGCTTCTGTCCGGTCATGACTCGCCATTGCGAGCAGCGGCGGTTGATATATTGCCAGGTCGCGACGGTGAATTCCGGCTGTTTCTTGTCGAGCTCATAGACGCTGGTGTCGGGCGTCACCGCGCCCATCACGCTGTCATAGGTCTTTTCGGAAATGCCGCGGCGGAGCGCGCGCGGGCGGAAGCCCCGCACCCAGGTCTCGAAGGAGGGCTTCGCCCAACTCTCGCCCGCCAGCGTAAGGTTCGCGGCAGCAGCGAGCGACAGGGTGATGAATTGACGCCGGGTGGTTCCGGTGACGGCGGAGATCATCGGGAGATCATTGAGCTTTGGCATGGCGGGCATCTTAGTGGCCGAATGGGGCCGGACAATGCGAGGCGGCGTAACGCCTGCGTTAATCACTAACGCCTGAGGTACAGGATGGCCCTACGAAGGCGTTATTCATCCCCGGCCTTTTTCTTGCGGCGGGCCTTTCGCTTCTTTTTGACCGGCTTCGGTTTCGCTTTGGCTTTCGATTTCACCGACGCGGTTAACTCTTGCGGCGTCTTCGAGTTCGCAGCGAAGGCGGGCGCCTGCTCCGGCGGCCGGTTGGCGATCAGCGGCGCGATGACCCCTTTATTCGCGGCGGCCGGTTCGCCGTCTTTCACCTCGGTGCCGCGGGCGCCGATCAGACGCTCATAGGCGGAAACGAGCGTCATGTAAGGATTGAACCAAACCCAGCCGTCGCGCGTGAACACCTGGCCATCGAAGTGAAGATGGTAGGACGTGCCGTTTTCGAAGTCGCCGTAATTGCTGAGACGGCCGATCACCTCGCCCTGTTCGACACGGCGTCCGGTGACGATGCCGTCGGCGTCGAGATGGTCGGGCGTCAGATGCAGATAGCGGAACCGGACGCGGTCGTTGGCGGTATTGACGGAGATATAGGCAGCGAGATTGCCGGGCTTGCGCCAGATCAGGCCGGAGCGCACGGCGACGACGTCGTGCTGATAGGGCTCGCAGCGGTCGGCACCTTCGTTGTTGAGCAGACAGTAGGAGCCGCGAATGTCCTGGCCCTGATGGCCGTAACCGCCGGGGCATTGTCCGACCTGGGAGTCGCGGTTTTCACAATAATTGTCGCGCCACGGGTAGGAGAAATTGCGCGGGTGCGATTCATCGAACACCAGCGGCACGCTGTTGACCTTGCAGCGATACTCGGACCCCTTGCCGCGTTTCCGGCCGACGATGCCGGTGTGATAGCAGTCGCCCCACGGATTGTAGGACTGCGACTTGGCGAAGGCCGGCGCCTTCGCCATCGGAAAGCGAATGAGCGCATAGACCGTGCGGTCGGCGCGGCCGTCCTTTTGCCGCCAGCCGGATTTCTCGATCAGATCGCCCGGAGCATAGAACGTAAAAGACTGCGACAGCGTCTTCGGGCGTGCGAGATCGATCGACGGGGCAGGCGGCTTGCCCGGCGTGCCGCCAGCGACTTTCAGGCGTTCGAGAAAAGCTAACGCAATCTTGTCGGCGTCCTTGCAGGGCAGGCGCTTGGGGCGCGGCCGGCCATTGAAGCATTCAATCGAGACGACATAGGGCACGCCGAAGCGTTCGAACGCGTAGCGCAGATGCGCCTCGCGCAAGATGCGGCGTATGCCGGGAAACGCCGCCTGCACATCCTTGTCGCGTGGTTCGCCGTCCATCTCCGCGATATTCGGGCCGTCGATCTCGTAGACGAAGGCGGCGCCTGCAATCGCGACCTCGACCGGCTCGGAGAAGCGGACGTCGAGTTCCTTGTGCTGGCGCGGATCGATGAAAAACGTCGCGTCGTAGCCGGCGGGACCGACCTGAAAAAACTTCGATGGGTCGAAGCCATAGAAGTAAGCATTCGATGTGGCGAGGTCGCTCTTGTTGGCGGCCTTGTCGCGGATCACGCCGGCGAGATCGACCGGCAGCAGCACCGGCACTGTGCTCTGGTCGATGCCGGGAAAGCGCGCGCGAAGCGCGTCGTTCAGAATCGGAAAGCCGTTTTCGGGCAGCGGCACATGTTTGCTGGCGTCGTCCAGCGCGGCACGCCAGTCCACGGTCATCACCGTGACGCGCGGTTTGACCATCTCCTGCGCCATCGCGGGCGCCGCGACCAGCGCGGCGGCGAGTGCGACGAGTTGAAACGGTTTTGCGCTCACGCGCATGCTCCTTCAGCGTTGCCGGCCGACGTTATCGCCGGAGCGGCAACGATGCCAAGACCCGGATCAAGACCGGGATAAAGTCGCCGGCACGGGAGGCAAGCGTGAAATTGGTGCGATTTTGTGGAGGACGGCCGGCGGCTGCCGCGACAAACCGACCGAGCCTCAGTCCTTGGCCCGTTCCACGTAAGCGCCGTCGGCGGTCATCACCACGACGCGCGTGCCCGGAACAATGTGGGTCGGCACCATCGTGCGCACGCCGTTCGAGAGCATCGCCGGCTTGAACGAGCCCGACGCGGTCTGGCCCTTCACGACCGGTTCGGTCTCGGTGATCTCGAGCGTAACCTTCTGCGGCAGCTCGATGGCGACGGCGGTACCCTCGTGCATGCTCAGCTTCACGATCATGTTTTCCTGCAAGTAGGCCGACTGATCGCCAATGATGTCGGCGGGCAGGGTGGTCTGCTCGTAGTTTTCCTGATTCATGAAGTGGAAGCCGTCGCCGTCCTGATAGAGGTACTGGAACTCGCTGTCCTCGACATGGGCGCGCTCGACCTGGTCGGTGGTCTTGTAACGCTGTGAGGTCTTCACGCCGTCCGAAATCCGGCGCATGTCGACCTGCGTGGTCGGCGTACCCTTGCCGGGGTGGAAGTTTTCGGCAGTGAGGACGACGTAGAGTTTGCCGTCGATATCGACGATATTGCCCTTGCGGAGCGAACTGGCGATGACTTTCACGGGAGCGGTTCCTGATCGGGAGACGGCGGGCCGGCAGGCCGGCCGCGGATTCGGGCCGCACCATACTGATCCTGCCGGCGGAAGCCAGCCCCTCCGCCGCCACCCCGGCGGGATGCGTTAATTCACGGGACGAAGCCGCCGATGCCGCAGCAAAACAGCGTCCAACACGCCGACCGGCGGCCGGTCCTGCTGGCGCGCGCGCGGATTACGGCGGCGGTCCGGCAGTGGTTCGCATCCGAAGGATTTGTCGAGGTCGAGACGCCGGCGCTGCAGGTATCGCCGGGCAACGAGACCCATCTGCATGCCTTCGCCACCGAACTGATCGGTCCCGATGGCGCGCGGACGCGGCGCTACCTGCGCACCTCGCCGGAATTCGCCGCCAAGAAACTGCTCGCGGACGGCGAGCCGAAGCTGTTCGAGTTCGCGCGCGTGTTCCGCAACCGCGAGCGCGGACCGCTGCATCATCCCGAGTTCACCATGCTTGAATGGTACCGCGCCGATGCGGGCTATGAGGTGTTGATGGATGACTGCGCGGCCTTGCTTGCGGCGGCGGCGCAGGCGGTAGGCACCAAGCGGTTCAGCTACCGCGATCGCAGCATCGACCCATTCGCCGTCCCGGAGCGGATGACAGTGAGAGAAGCCTTCCTGCGCTACGCCGGGTTCGATCTGCTGACGACCGTGAAAAACGGCGATGGCGATCGCGAGGGGCTGCTCAGGGCTGCGGCGCAAATGCGGCTGACGGTTTCGGCAGATGACAACTGGGGCGACCTGTTCAGCAAGATCATGGCGGAACAGATTGAGCCGCGGCTCGGCAATGGACGGGCGACACTCTTATATGAGTATCCGATCACGCAGGCGGCATTGGCGCGGGCCAAGCCCGGCGACCCGCGCGTGGCGGAGCGGTTCGAGCTTTACGCCTGCGGGGTCGAGCTCGCCAATGCCTTCGGCGAACTGACCGATCCGGCCGAGCAGAGCCGCCGCTTCACCGCAGCGATGATGGAGAAGCAGCGTATCCATGGCGAGAGCTATCCGATCGACGAGGGATTTCTCACGGCGCTTGCCGAGATGCCGCCCGCCAGCGGCATTGCGCTCGGCTTCGACCGGCTGGTGATGCTGGCGACTGGCGCACCGCACATCGAACATGTGCTATGGAGCAGCGTCGCCGGGCCCGACGCCGGCGGCTAGTAGGACACGATGACGACGACCGTTCATACCCCGGAAGACCTGATCGCGCGCGGCTTTGCCCGTGACGACGAGCGCGCCGCTCTCGCACGGGTGGCCGAACGTTATGCGGTTGCGATTTCGCCGACGATCCTCGACCTGATCGATCGCAACGATCGCAACGATCCGATCGCGCGGCAGTTCATCCCCGATGCCGCCGAGCTCGTGACGACGCCCGAGGAACGCGCCGACCCGATCGGCGATCATGCGCATTCGCCGGTCCCCGGCGTCGTACATCGTTACCCGGACCGCGTCTTGCTGAAGCTCGTCAATGTCTGTGCGGTTTATTGCCGGTTCTGTTTCCGTCGCGAGATGGTGGGCCCCGGCCGGCCGGCGATGCTGTCGGCGGACCAGCTCGAGACCGCGTTTGATTACGTGCAGGCGCATCCGGAGATCTGGGAAGTCATTCTGACCGGAGGCGATCCTCTGGTGCTGTCACCGCGGCGCTTACGAACGGTGATGAAACGGCTCGGCGCGATCGCGCATGTGAAGGTCGTGCGCATTCACACCCGGGTTCCAACAGTCGAGCCGGAGCGGATTACGCCGCAGCTTGTCGACAGCCTGCGCGCGAGCGGCAAGACGGTCTATGTCGGGCTGCATGTCAATCATGTCCGCGAGCTGACGCCGGCCGCGCGGGCGGCCTGCGCGCGTTTCGTGGATGGCGGCATCGCAATGGTGAGCCAGACGGTGCTGCTGAAAGGCGTCAACGACAAGGCCGAGACGCTCGCCGACTTGATGCGCGCGCTGGTCGAGTGCCGGATCAAGCCGTACTACCTCCATCACGGCGATCTCGCGCCGGGGACGTCGCATTTACGCACCGACGTCGCGACGGGGCAGGCGCTGATGCGGCAACTGCAAGGGCGGCTGTCGGGTCTCGCCCAGCCGGCCTATGTGATTGATATTCCCGGCGGCTACGGCAAAGCGCCGGCCGGCCCGGCCTATGTCGATGCGCCGGATGC
Organism: Pseudolabrys sp.; assembly: GCA_050184975.1. GTDB lineage: Bacteria > Pseudomonadota > Alphaproteobacteria > Rhizobiales > Xanthobacteraceae > Pseudolabrys. The sequence goes on from JBFWZV010000074.1 coordinate 7,694, forward strand.
TGCGGGCCGAACAACCATCGTCGATTTCAACGGTCGCCGGCATGATTACCCGGCGCGGCGATGAGCGACGCGACTAGCTCTTGATGGCGAGCAGGTCGAGCAGCGCGGCCGCGAGCGCCAAGCCGACAAAACCGATAAACACGACTGCGATGATTGCGTGCCAGACGAAGAACGCATCCTTGCGCAGAATGGCTACGACATCCCGTGTTTTCATAACGTGAGCCTCCGCCGGAACGGTCACCCGCTTCGCGATGGAACCCTTCGCGTCAAATGCTGACAGGTCTCTGCGTAAATTTGCGTCAATTTTGGCGTCAGCTTTGCATGGCCGCCATGTGAGAAATTGTCCTTGAGACGAAGTGCAGCGCGGCAGAATGGCGCGGCCTGCGCATCAAAGATCGTTTGGGCGGTATTCGAGATTGAAATGGCGCGCCCTACGGGAATCGAACCCGTGTTTCCGCCGTGAAAGGGCGGCGTCCTAGACCGCTAGACGAAGGGCGCTTGCGGCAAACGGCGACGCGTTTGCGCCGCGAGATATAAAGAGCTTCAAAGCGAGCGGCAAGCGATCAAAACGGGCTGTCCGCTTACCATTTCCCGGTGTTTGGCATGGATTTCCAGGGCTCCGCGGGAGGCAATGGGGTTCCCCTCTGGAGCAATTCGATCGATTGCCGGTCGGGCGAACGCACGAAGGCCATCATGCCGTCCCGTGGCGGGCGGTTGATGGTGACGCCGGATTTCATAAGGCGCTCGCAGGTCTCGTAGATATTGTCGACCTCGAAGGCGAGATGTCCGAAATAGCGGGCCTCGCCATAGTCTTCACTGTCCCAGTTGTAGGTGAGTTCGAGCAGCGGGGCGTCGCGGCCAACTTTCCTGCTGTCCTCGACAAGGCCCTCGTCGTCCCGACCGGCAAGAAATACGTTGGTGTATCGCCCTTTTTCGTCGACCCGGCGAGAAACTTCCCTGAGACCGAGTTTCTTGCAGAAAAAGTCGAGCGCGTCATCGAGATTGCGGACACGCAGCATGGTGTGCAGATATCGCATGGATCGACTCCGTACGGCTTTCAAAACAACCCTATAGCAATGATCGCACCTGATCTCGATACGGCCGTTGCCCGCCTGCGGGAGCTTGTGGATCAGTCGTCGGTCGTCGTCCCGTTCACGGGCGCGGGCATATCGACCGAGTGCGGCATCCCGGATTTTCGCTCGCCCGGCGGTCTGTGGACGAAGAACAAGCCGATCAATTTCGATGACTTCCTGGCGAGCCAGGAGATGCGCAACGAATCCTGGCGTCGGCGTTTTGCGATGGACAAGCATTTTTCGCGTGCCGAGCCCGGCCGCGGACATCGTGCGCTGGCGACGCTCTACCGGATCGGCAAGGCGCCGGCGCTGGTGACGCAGAATATCGACAATCTCCACCAGAGATCCGGCGTCGCGGCACCGGACGTCATCGAACTGCATGGCAATACGACCTACGCGCTCTGTCTCGGATGCGCCGCGCGCTACGATCTCGACTGGGTATGGGAGCGATTTGCGGCGCAAGAGGAAGCGCCGGACTGTCCGCACTGCGGCGGTCACATCAAGACCGCGACGATTTCGTTTGGACAGGCGATGCCGATCGAGGCGATGCAACGCGCCGAAGAATTGAGCAGGGCCTGCGATCTTTTTCTGGTGGTCGGCTCGTCGCTGGTGGTTTGGCCCGCAGCCGGTCTGCCGCTGCTGGCGAAACGGAACGACGCCGCCCTCGTGATCGTCAATCGTGAGCCGACAGAGTTCGACGAACTCGCCGATCTCGTGGTGCGACACGACATCGGCGAGACGCTCGCGCCGTTCATCGCGCACTGATTCGTCAGCGCCTACTGTGAATAGTCCTGTGCGCAAGCGGAAAATGCGCTTTGCGACTGTCAGGCGGGTGTTATCTTGATTGGACAGATTCGGGGAAGCGTCCAAAAGAGACGCCACAACAAATAACGGCGGCACAGATAACGGCGGCGAAAAGCCGTCAGCCCATAGCGGTCATGGCGTCGGACGGGATTGAGTCGAAATTGCCGGGGACAGGATTGGGGTCGGGAACGGCCCGGGATCTCGTCGACGAAACGGCAGCGAACCTCATCGAAATTTCGGGCGTGATCAAGTGGTTCGATGTGGCCAAGGGATTCGGCTTCATCGTCCCCGACAACGGCATGCCCGACGTCCTACTGCATGTGACCTGCCTGCGCCGCGACGGATTCCAGACCGCCTATGAGGGTGCGCGGGTAACCTGCGAGGTCATGGAGCGATCCAAGGGCCTGCAGGCGTTCCGGGTGCTGTCGATGGACGAGTCGACCGCGATCCATCCGGCGCAGATGCCGCCGCCGCGGACCCATGTCACGGTGACGGCGACCAGCGGGCTCGAGCGGGCCCAGGTCAAGTGGTTCAACCGGCTGCGCGGGTTCGGTTTTCTGACGCGCGGCGAAGGCACCCCGGATATCTTCGTCCACATGGAGACCTTGCGCCGGTTCGGCATCGCCGAGTTGCGGCCGGGACAGACGGTGCTGGTGCGCTTCGGACCCGGCCCGAAGGGGCTGATGGCCGCCGAGGTGCGTCCGGACGGCGGGCCGCTCAGCTTCTCCCACTAGCTCATTCACGCATCTGCGAGCCCTGAGCTGAGCTGAGACTGCCTCGGCAGCCCGAAGCCCATTGCCCGCTTTGCGGCATGTGCATAAATGGCGGCGATGCGGGCACCGATCCGGACATTGCTGGGCGCTTTTCTCGTCGGCCTGCTGCTGGCCGGGGCGGCGTTGGCGGCCGAGCGCCAGGCGCTCGAAATTGTGAGCAAGACCGGGGTTCACAAGTTCTCCGTCGAACTTGCCGTCAGCGATGAAGATCGGGCGCGCGGTCTCATGTATCGCCGAACCCTCCCGCAAGGGCAGGGCATGCTGTTCGATTTCAAGGAAGATCAGGATGTCGCGATGTGGATGCGCAACACCTACATCTCGCTCGACATGATCTTCATCAAGGCGGACGGGCGGATCCATCGCATCGCGGAGAATACCGAGCCGCTGTCGGAGCGGATCATTCCGTCCGGCGGGCCGGTGAAGGCGGTGCTCGAGGTGATCGGCGGCACGACCCGCAAGCTCGGGATTGCGGCGGGCGACCGGGTCACGCATCCCCTGTTCAAGCCGCGTTGACCGGCGCGTGGTTGCTGGCCCGAGTCGAAGCGTGTAAGCCGGCGTCGCGTTGCGATCCGGCAGAAATCGGCTCTGTGTTCGGGGTATAGCGCAGTCTGGTAGCGCGTCTGCTTTGGGAGCAGAAGGTCGCAGGTTCGAATCCTGCTGCCCCGACCAGTTCCTTTGCAAGCCGGCAAGCTCAACCGTGCGGACGTCGAACAGTATTCGTTAAGGCTCGTTCGTGTGTCACAAGTTTTTCATAAACAATGCGATTTCGACAATGTCGGAAGAGTTCGCTCGGAACGACATTAGAAAACTTCCATAAGATATTAATTTAACTGAATAAAGAGAGCATTCTGCGTCAAATCGGCCGCGCAGTTCATAATTTATGATCTAATCTTGCTTCCGTACGATCTTTACTCAAATATTTATATAAAAGTTATGCCGTAAACTTCGTTGTTTATACGAAATAGTCAGTTTTCGGCGGGGAAGTCGGTGATTTTTAATTGCCGATCATTGGTTGGGGCCCATGCCGACTGTCGCGTTATCTGCTGCCTTTGTGCGAAGCGCGACTTGCCCCGACGGGCGACGCAAGGTCGACTTTTTCGACCAGGCCCAGCGCGGCTTTTTGCTCGAGGTCCGCGCCTCCGGCGGCAAGACCTTCTACCAGCGCTACAGCGACGACCGCGGCCGCGAGCGGCAATTCAAGATCGGACCGGCCGACGTGCTGGCGCTGGACCAGGCCCGCCGCAAGGCGCGGCAGGTGATGGCCGAAGCCATCATGGGCGACGACCCGCAGAAGAAGCGCCGCGAGGCGAGGGCGATCCCGCTGCTCGCCCAGTTCGCGCGCGAGACCTATCTGCCCTATGTGCGCACCTACAAGGCGAGCTGGATGACCGACGAGACGGTGCTGCGCATCCATGTCCTCCCCGTGCTCGGTTCTTATGCGCTCGACGAGGTGACGACCGACGCAATCGCCGGGATCGTCAACAGAATGCGCGAAGAAGGCTATGCCTCCGGCACCATCAACCGCGTCATCGTGATCCTGCGCTACATGTATAACCTCGCACGGCGCTGGAAGACGCCGGGCGTGACGCACAACCCCGCCGCGGGCCTGAGCGCCGGGCCGGACGTGCAGCGCAACCGTTTCCTCAGCGAGGAAGAGGCGGAGCGGCTGGTGCGCTCGATCGAGGTCGACGAGAACCGCACCGCGGCGCGCGCGATCATGCTGCTGCTTCTGACCGGCGCGCGGCGCAACGAGGTGACCCAGGCGAAGTGGGACTATGTCGACTGGAAGAATCGCACGCTGCTGGTGCCGAAGTCGAAGTCCGGCCGTGCCCGCACCATTGCGCTGAACCAGTCGGCGATGGCGCTGTTGTCGTCGATGCCGCGCCTCGATGGCAATCCTTACATTTTCCCGTCGGAGGCGAACGGCAAGCCGTGCGCGTCGCTGTTTTTCCCGTGGGATCGCATTCGCACCCGTGCCGTCTTGCCCGACGTGCGGCTGCATGACCTGCGTCATTCCTTCGCGAGTTTCCTCGTCAATCGCGGCGTGTCGCTTTATGTCGTGCAGGGTCTGCTCGGGCATCTGCACGCGCGCACCACGCAGCGCTACGCGCATTTGACCCGAGAGACGCTCGCCGGCGCCGCCGATCTCATTCAGGATGTCGTGCCGATGCCACGCGAGGCGCGGCCGGCCTCGTCCGCCTAACTTACCCGTTCATCGCCCGCCGCCGGTCGCCGCCGCAACTCTTTGCGCGCGGCGAGTTCCGCGTGCGGTCATCGCAGCCATCTCGATCCGGAATGCAGCAGCCCGCGCGAGCTTCGGCGCGGGTTTTCGTCGTGCTCTGGCGCGTACGTTCTGTCGCCGTCCCAGATCATACCCACTTGGCGTTCGCGAACATGCGGCGAACGGCCCATGATAATTCAAGAGCGCCAATACGATGACGGTCCACTCGACCTTCGACCCGCCGAGTTCACGGGCTGCGATCGCGGCCGATAGCGACGGATGGGAGTTGCAGAAATGCCTGCGGTGCAACGATTTCTGCGCGGCCGGAGCGACTTCTCCATCCAGTACGTGAAGATTTGCAGCCTGTATGGCGCGGGTTACTACTACATCCCGGGCACGGATACCTGTCTGAAGGTCGGCGGCTGGGTTCGTTATGAGACCGGCACCGGCTACAACGGCAGCTTCAC
>JBFWZV010000075.1:0-12802 GCA_050184975.1 Pseudolabrys sp.
CCAGGCCCACCATGCTCGGGCACACCCCCGCGAAGGCGCGCAGATTCTTGTTCGGGCGCTTGACGAAGGTGCCGACACCATTGTAGGCGTCGAACAGCTCTAGCGTGTTGGCGAGACCGAGATCGATTTCGCCGGAGTCGACCAGCGGAATGCCGGCGCCGGTACCGCTCGACGGCTGGATGCGGACCTGGAGGCCGCCTTTTTCCGTGAGAACCTTGGCCACCGCCGCGCCGACCGCGTAGGTCAGCGTGCCTTGCGGGCTGGTGCTGATGCCGACCGGCTGTGCCTGCGCCGACGCTGCGAGCATGACGCTGCCCGCCAGGGCTGAAAAGATGAATTTATGCACGATATCCTCCCGTTTTTCGTTTGCCGGCGCGCTTATGGTTGAATTCCAGCGCCGAATTTTTTGTACCTTGGTCGAAGACTAATATAGCCGGCGGCTTTCCCCAACAGAATGCGACATCGCGATTGTCGCAGTTCACGGCCGGCTACTCGGCGGCGGCGCGGAAATCCGGCTGCCCACCCAGTTCGGCGATACATTTGGCAAGGCTTTCGCCTTCGGGATCGAGCAGAGCCGCCGTGCGAGCGCTGGCCACCGCGTCGACCGCACGCTTGGGCGAAATGCGGCCGGCAAGGGCGGGACGGACGATATTCGTTTCGATGACTTGAAAATTGCTTGACCCGCGCGCATGGGTGTCGCCATAGCCCTTGATGAGCCGCGCGCATTCGGTGACCTCGAGCGCAAGCGCCGGCGACAGTTGCGCGGCATCCGCGATCAGCGTCAGCCAGTTCTCGATCTGCGCCTGCTCCTGCGCGTAGCGGTGGCCCGCCCGGCGTACACGCTTGAGCTTGGCCAGCATCAGGAAGCGCAGGTAGCCGGAGACCGAAACCGAATTGATCTCCATGCCGAAATAGACCCGGCCGAGCCAGCCGCGGCGGGCGGCGAGCGCCAGCACGGGCTTTGCCAGGAATGGCGGCAGCACCTGGCAAAGTTCTTCGATGCCGGGCTTGAGAAAATCATGAACGGTAAACGGTTCGCCGCCGGTTGCGTGGAGCTCCTCGTTGGCGATCCGCCGAATGCGTTCCGGCGCGATCTTGGCCTGCGCGACACGAATGACATCTTCATACGACATGCGCACGGCGAGATGCCGCGCGGTCTCGGCGGTGAGTTTGCCCTTGGCGCCGCTGCGTTCGTCGGCATTTTGAATCGGCAGCAGCCGGTCGAGATAAAGCCGCGCATAGCGCGCATCCTGATAGGCGGCGAGCCGCTTCAGGCCTTCGGCGACGATCGGCATCGCGTCGGCCGGAAACACGCTCGCGGCTTCCTGTTCGAGTGTTTCGACGTCCGCTTTCGCGTGCTTCTTCGCGGCCGCGGCGGGAATGGTCTGCAGGCCGTTGCGTGCGGCCTTAAGGCCGGCGCGGAAGCCGCGCAGATTGGCTTCGACCGCCTTGCCATCCTGGCGGATCGCCGCTTCGAAGGCGTCGGCGGCGAGTGGAAGGCGCCCGCAGCCGGCGATCGCGCCGAGCATGACGGCGCTGATGATCGAACCGCTTTGCTTTGCGAGCGCCTCCATGTCGACCAGCAGCGCCTCGCGCGCGTTCGACTTCACCGCCTTCATGAGGCCGTCGTGGTCGACGCGGCCGTCACCCATCGCGATCTTCTCGTCCATCGCATAGAAGCGGCTGGTCGATGCGATGGCAAAGGTGCGGTCCGGCGTGACGAAGCCGCCAGCGATGGTGCGGCCAGCCTCGAGCAGTTCGCTCGCGACCGCGATATCGATGTCGCCGACGCCGGGCGTCAGCGCCAGCACCGGCGTTCGGCCGCCCAGTTCGGCGACCGGCACCGGCATGATCTCGATGTAATAGGTGGTCGCTCCGGTGCGCTGCGCGACACCGGGGATCGACGTGCTCTGCACCGGAAAGCCGGCCGCCTCGGCAGTTTCGACGATCCAGTTGGTCAGCACGCCGCCGCCTTCGCCGCCGAGCGCGGCGATCAGGATCGATATGGGGCGCGGCGCGCTCATGCGGCGGCCTTTTCGCCGGACAATTCGTGCGACTTGCCGCTGTAGCCGCCGAACATGCCGATCACCGCGAGGCGGGTGCGGAACAGCGCGCGATCCCACCAGGTCGCGTTGCGCACGATCTCGGCGCGGTAGAACGAGGGGCACAACACCGCGGCATGCGCGACTTCGCCGCACAGCCCGCAGCCGACGCACGACTCAATGACGGTCGCGACCGGGTCGGTGCGCAGCGGGTCGGGCGAGGGCTTCACCGTCAGCGACGGGCAACCCGAGAGCCGAATGCAGGAATGGTCGCCGGTGCAGATTTCATCGTCCACGCCGTACCGCGCGCGGGTCACGCGCTCGCCACGCTTGAGCTTCTCGGCGTCCTCGGCGCGGACGCGGCGCTGCCGCGCGAGCTGGCATTCGCCGTCGGCGATGATGACCTTCAGGCCGCGCTCGGCCGAGCGCATCGCTTCCTTCAGCGTCTTCGCCACGCCGGCGACGCCATAAGTGCGCACCTTGCGCAGCCATTTGACGCCCATCGAGCGCAGCGTCGTTTCGATGTCCATGCCGCCATGGTCATCCGAGCGCCGCAGTACGCTCGACGGCATGAACTGCTGGCCGGTCGCCGACGTATAGCCGTTCTGCATCACGATCAGAACGCCGTCGCCCTTGTTGAACAGGTTCGAGGCGACGCCGGTGATGACGCCGTTATGCCAGAAGCCGCCGTCGCCCATGATGGCGATCGGACGCTTTTCCATGTTGGGGCCGACTGCGGCGGCGCTTGCGAGCGACATGCCGTAGCCGAGGATCGAATTGCCCATCGAAAACGGCGCGAAGGTCGCAAACGAATGGCAGCCGATGTCGGCGCTGATATGGGCCGGTCCGATCTCGCGCTGGGCGAGCTTGATCGCGGAGAACACCGGGCGCTCGGGGCAGCCGGTACAGAAGGTCGGCGGCCGCGGCGGCAGCGCGCCGAGCGCAGCGGCGGCCTTGGCCTTCTGTGCGACGACAGCGTCGGCCTTGGCGGCGGCGGCCCCGGCGTCGATGCCTTTCGGCGCGGCGCCCTTCAGAAACGCGGCGATGCCCTTGAGCAGAACATCGGATGTGTATTCGCCGGCGCGCGGCAACACGTCCTTGCCAATCACGCGGGTCTGCAAGTCGGCGCGGCGCAATTCGACATTGAAGGCCTGCTCGATGTAGTCAGGAAAGCCTTCCTCGACGATCAGCACCGCGCGCTTGCCCGCGCAGAATTCGCGAATCTGCTCCGGCACCAGCGGATAGACCACGTTCAGCACCAGCATCGGGATTCTCGGCGCGCCGAATACGTCGGCGAGATCGAGGCGCTCCAGCGCGCGCAGCACGCTGTTGGTCAGCCCGCCCATGACGACAATGCCGACGTCGTTGGCATCGCCGTCGATGACGTCATTGAGTCTGTGGTCGCGGATGAAGGCGCGCGCCGCCGGCAGCCGCTCCTCGAGCTTGAGCCGTTCCTGCACATAGGTGACTGGCGGGTGCGCGAGGCGGCCGTAGTTGAATTTCGCCGGGGTCTTGATGCGATCGATGCCGGAGTTGACGCCTTTGCGATTGGTCCTGGCCTCGAACGAGCCGGTGACATGGCAGGCACGAATGCGCAGTTCGAGCATCACCGGCGTGTGGCTTGCCTCCGACAGCTCGAAGCCTTTCTCGACCGTACGCACGATGGTCGGCAAGTCCGGCCGGGGGTCGAGCAGCCACATCGAGGACTTCAGGGCATAAGCATAAGAGCGTTCCTGGATGACGCTCGCGCCCTCGCCGTAATCCTCGCCGATCACGATCATGGCGCCGCCGACGACGCCGGGTGAGGCGAGGTTCGACAGCGCATCGGCGGCGACATTCGTGCCGACGATGGATTTCCAGGTCACTGCGCCGCGAAGCGGGTAGTTGATCGAGGCGCCGAGCATCGCGGCGGCGGAGGCTTCGTTGGTGCAAGTCTCGACATGGACACCGAGCTCGCCGAGCAGATCCTCGGCTTCGACCATGACGTCGAGCAGGTGGGACACCGGCGCGCCCTGGTAGCCGCCAACGTAGGAGACGCCCGACTGCAGCAGCGCCTTGGTGACCGCAAGGATACCTTCGCCGTGAAAAATATCGCCGTCGCCGAGCCGCAACGACTGCACTTCCTTTGCGAACGAGCGTTCCATCGTCTGCTCTTTGCCGAGATAGTTTGATACCAAACTATCTTACCAAAAGACGGTTACATATGCGAGGGCAGCCAGAGGGCCAGGATCGGGAAGGCAATCAGAATGGCCAACCGGATAATGTCGGTAATAACGAAAGGCAAAACGCCATAGAAAATGGTCGATCGCTTGACGTCCCGAATCACGCTCTTGATGACGAAGACGTTCATCCCGACCGGCGGGTGGATCAGGCCGAGTTCCACGGTCATGACGATGATGACGCCGAACCAGATCGGGTCGAAGCCGAGCTGCTTCACCACCGGAAATACGATCGGCACGGTGAGAATGATCATCGCCATCGCATCCATGATGCAGCCGAGTACGAGATACATCAGCATGATCAGGGTGAGCACACCGTAGGGTCCGAGGCCAAGGCCTGTCAGGAACTCAGTGACCTTCTGCGGCGTCTGGGTGATGGTGAGGAAATAGCCGAAGATCAGCGCGCCGATCAGAATGGTGAAAACCGAGGCGGTAGTACGAACGGTCTCGATGCAGCTTTTCCAGAAGTCCTCGCGCGACAGGCGCTTTCGCAAGATTGCAATGATGAAGGCGCCGCCGGCGCCGCAGCCGGCAGCCTCCGTTGCGGTGAAGACGCCGGCGTAAATGCCGCCGATCACGAAGATAAAGAGCAGGATGACGGCCCAGATTCCGCGGATCGACTCGATCCGCTCCGCCCAGGTCTTGCGTTCGCCGCTGGGCAGGAAATTCGGCCGCACAATGCCGATGATGTTGATGACATACATCGCCACCGCGATGATCCCCGGAATGATGCCGGCGATGAACAGTTTGCCGATATCCTGCTCGGTGATAAGGCCGTAAACGGCGAGCACGGTCGAGGGCGGGATCATGATGCCGAGCGTGCCGCCAGCCGCGACCACGCCGGTCGAGAAGCTCTGCGGATAGCCGTAGCGGCGCATCTCCGGGTAGGCGATGTTCGAGAAGGTCGCAGCGGTCGCCACCGACGATCCGCAAATCGCGGCGAAGGCGCCGCAGGCGGCGATGGTGGCGATGCCGAGCCCGCCGCGCAGGTGGCCGAGAAAGCTGTTGGCGGCGCGGAACAGTTCGCGGCTCATGCCGGAACTCGACGCAAAGGCGCCCATCAGCAGAAACAGCGGGATGACGGCAAACTCCGCCGAAGTCGCGGTCCGCATCGGCGATTGTGCGAGCAACTTCAGCGCCGGCCAGGAATCGCCGACCATGTAGCCAAAGCCGGTGACGCCGACGAGCGCCATCGCAATGCCGACCGGGACACGCAGCAGCATCAGGGCGAAAAGCGCCACGAAGCCGGTGACCGCCACCATGTCACTGCTCATCGGGCGTCCTCACTCGATGATGATTTTGTCGGGAGCATGCGGCTGCCGCAGGAAGCCGATACGGATGGTGCGAACGACCATCAGGACGATCGCTGCCGCCAGACCGATCCAGGCGACGAAATAATAGATCCATACCGGCTGCCGCAGGTCGAACGTCGCGACCTGGTCGTTGTAGGTGTTGATGACCTTGATCGCGACCATCCAGGTAAACACGACAAGAAAGCCGAGCGTCAGGACATCGGCAAAAAGACCCATGGCCTTCTTGATGGCGGGCGGGGCCATGCCATGCAGAAGATCGACGGTGATGTGCTCGTTGCGGTAGCTGGCGCTGGCGATGCCCCAGAAGATCAGGATGCCGAGGCCAAGGCTGATCAGGTCGTAGCTGTCGGGGATCGACCAGATAAAGATGTAGCGCAGGAACACCGAGACGAATGTCAACGCGGTGACGGCGGCGAGGAATCCCGCCGCCGTCTTTTCGATGCCGTCGATGAAGCGGTCGATGGGACCGCGCTGATCGACGTTTTCGGACATTACTTCGCCAGAGCGTTGTTCTTGGCGAGCGAGTCCTGCAGCTCTTTCAACGCCTGGTCGGGATTGACGCCCGCCTTCTTCACGTTGTCCTTCCAGCGCGCATAGAGCGGCTCGGCAGCCTTCTTCCACTGGGCGAGCTGGTCGGGCGTGAGCTTGTAGACCTCATGGTCAGCCTGCGCCTTGATCTTCTCGATCCCGGTCTCCTCGAACTTGCCCCATGGGCCGCCGACCTGACCGGCCATGGTCGTGGAACAGTTGTCGTCGATCGCCTTCTTCTGGCGTGCCGACATCTGGTTGTATTTGTCCTTGTTGATTACGTAGGCGAACGTCGTGACGTAGAGCGGCGCGTCCATGTGGTACTTGACCACCTTGTCGATGCCGAACAGCACCAGCGAGCCCCACGGGAAGCTGACCGCATCGGCGACGCCCTTCTCGAGCACGTCGCGCACTTCCGGCGCAGCGGCCTGCACGTTGGTGCCGCCGAGCGACGTCACGAAGGCTGCCATGGTGGCGTGCGCCGGGCGAATCTTCATGCCCTTGATGTCGTCCGGCACGACGATCTTCTTGGTGCGGGAATGGAACGACGACGGTGCATGGATGAAGGCGAGGCAGAACTTGACGTCCTTCATCTCTTTCTCGGCGTATTTGCGGTACCAGGCGTCGAGACCCTTGGAGCCGCCTTCGGTCGCCGAAACGAGGAACGGCAATTCGCCGGCGCCGATCACCGGGAACCGTCCCGGCTGGTAACCCGGATTGATGTAGGTGACGTCGGCGATGCCGTCGCGCGCCATGTCGTAATGGTCGAACGCCTTGCCGAGCTGCTGGGCCGGATAGATCTTGTAGGTGAGGGTGCCTCCGGAGGCTTGCTTGACCGCCTCGCCCCAGACTTCGAATGCTTTCTGAAGCGGGTGCGAAGCCGGCACCCAGTGCGCGAGCTTTAGTTCGAATGTTTTCTCCTGAGCGCCGGCCACGGTCGCGCTGCCGATTACGGCGGCGGCGATGGCGATCGCGCAGGTGTAGCCAGTCTTGCGGATTGTCATCTTGGTTTCCTCCCTCGATTGGTTTGTTTGCCAATTCGTCTTTGTCTATTTCGCAACATTCAGCCGCATGTCGTTGACGTTGTAAAGACAGTCGTTTGGCGTCAAACTATTTGCATGGCGCGGCGTATCAACGCTGTATGCGGTTCAGAGGGGCGGTGATGGTGCGCAGGGGCGCGATGCAGGGCACCCGAAAGCCCGGACGGCGACGGCACAGGTCGGCACTATATCCCGACGGTGAGATCGATTTCGGCCCGCTGGCCGGCTGGGTCGGCTTTAATCTGCGAATGGCACAAGAGGCGGCATTTCAGGCGTTCTCCAGACTCTCACACGAGATCGGCGAGCACCCCGGGCGTTTCGCCACCTTGACCTTGATCGCGCGGAACCCCGGCATCAGCCCGACGGTTCTCGGCGCGGCCAGCGGGCGCGACAAATCGAGCATGACCCCGGTGCTGGACGACCTCGTGCGCCGCGGATTGGTGCAGCGCAAACGAACCGACGGCGACCGCCGCGTTTGGCGGTTGTCGCTGACGCCGGCCGGCGAACGGATGCTTGCCAAGATGACAGCCTGCGCGCGCCGCCACGAACGCAATCTCGATCGCGCCATCGGTACGCGCGACCGGGCGCGCTTCGTCAAGGTGCTGCGCCGTCTCGCGACCGCGATCGAATAGCGCGCGATCCCAAAGCAGGCGTCATACGCCGAACTTCTCGCGAACAGCGGCCGGAATCGGCCGCGAAACGATCCGGCCCGGGTCGGCGGGATCGCGGCCGACCCAGACCCTCGTCTCGTTGCATTCGCACATCAGTTCGCCGTTCAGACTGAATTTGTGCTGCACGGAGAAGCTCGACGTACCAAAGCTGATGGTCGATTCAACGATAACGTCGTCGCCAAACCGTGTCGGCTTGATAAAGCGTGCCTGTGTCTTCACCACCGGGAAGCCCGCGAAGTCGTAATGCTTGAGGAATTTGATTTTGGTCATGCCGAGCGCGCGCTCGAACAGCGCCGCGGTCGAGGCGTCGACGATCTCGATGTAGCGCGGGTAGAAGATAATGCCGGCGGGGTCGCAGTCGCCCCACTCAATGCGTACGGTGCGCCGGTTGGTCAGCATGGACATGTTGGGTGTCTTGTTAAGTGTCTTGGTTAGCGGGGAGCCATGCGGAGCGCGCCGTCGAGACGGATCACTTCGCCGTTGAGATAGCCGTTGCGCACACAGTGCAGGACCAGCGCGGCGAATTCGGCGGGATCGCCGAGCCGCTTCGGAAACGGCACGGAGGCGCCGAGCGAGTCCTGTGCCTCTTGCGGCAATGCCTTCAGCATCGGCGTGCCGAAAATGCCGGGCGCGATGGCGAGAACCCGGATGCCGAACTGTGCAAACTCGCGAGCCGCCGGAAGCGTCAGTGCGGCGACGCCGCCTTTCGACGACGAATATGCGGCCTGACCGATCTGGCCCTCGAAGGCTGCGACCGAAGCTGTCGAGACAATGACGCCACGGTCGCCATCCGGCAGCGGCTCGACCTCCTGCATGGCGGCGGCGACGAGCCGCATCATGTTGAAGGAGCCGATCAGATTGATGCGGATGACCCGCTCGTAATCTTCCAGCGGCATCGGTCCGTCGCGGCCGACGATCCGCTTGGCGGGACCGATGCCGGCGCAGTTCACGAGGATGCGAGCCGGGCCGTGAACGGTGCTGGCCGCCGCGATAGCCGCCCTCGCGCCCTCGGCCGACGCGACGTCGCAGGCAAACGCGATACCCTTGATGTCGGCGGCAACGGCGGCGGCGCCTTTCTCGTTCATATCGAAAATGGCGACTTTGGCGCCGGCCGCGGCCAGCGTGCGGGCCGTCGCTGCGCCGAGCCCGGAGGCTCCGCCGGTAACGATCGCCGCCTGATTCTTGATCTCCATACGCAACTCGCCTTGCTTAGTTAGACTTGGCTGCTTCAGGGTTCTCGATCAACAGCGCAATGCCCTGACCGCCGCCGATACAGGCAGAGGCAATACCATAGCGCAGCTTCTCGCGCTTCAATTCGCGCGCCAAAGTAAGCGCGAGGCGGATGCCGGTGACGCCGAGCGGATGACCGATCGCGATGGCGCCACCATTGATGTTGAGCTTGTCGTCGTCGAGCCCGAGTTCGCGGGCGCAAGCCATCACCTGCGCGCCGAACGCCTCGTTGATCTCGAAGCGGTCGATGTCGGAGAGTTTGAGGCCGGCGCGTTCCAGCACGGCCTTGATCGACGGAACCGGTCCGATGCCCATGATCTCCGGCGGCACGCCGATCACAGCGCCGGCGACGATGCGCGCGAGCGGCGGCTTGCCGTGTTTCTTCACGTAGCCGGCGTTGCCGACCAGGATTGCCGCCGCGCCGTCGACGATCGCTGAAGAGTTGCCGCCGGTCTGCACCCCGCCAAAGGCCGGGCGGATCTTGGCGAGCGACTCGAGCGGCGAGGGGCGGATGTGCGTGTCGGCGGTCAGCTCGCCTTTGATCTTGATGCCGCGCGGCTGAAGATTATCGGCCTCGAAGGTCTCGGTCGCGACCGGCGCGATTTCGCCGGCGAGAAAACCGGACTTCTGCGCATTAAGGGCGCGCTCGAACGAGCGCGCTGCGTAGGCGTCAACTTCCGGCCGGGTGATCTGGTACTGCCGGGCCAGCGTCTCGGCGGTGTCGCCCATGGTGGCGTTCGGGCCCGGATCGAGCAGAGCCTCCCACAGGAAGTCCTTGAACTCGACCTGCCCCATGCGGAAGCCGCCGCGCGAGGTGTAGCTCGCGACCGGGTTGCGGCTCATGGATTCCGCGCCGACGCAGAGCGCCAGATCGGCGCGGCCGAGCGAGGTCGTATCGGCGGCGTTCATCAGCACTTCGAGGCCGGTGCCGCAGACGCGCTGGACAAGATGCGCCGGCACTTCCTGTGGTACGCCGGAATAGAGGCCGATATGGCGCGGCAACACATAGGCGTCGAAACTCGCCTGCGCCATCGAGCCGGTGATGACCGTGCCGACGTCCCTGGGCGAAGCGCCCGACTTCTTGAACACTTCCCGCGCCGCCTTGATGCCGAGATCGATCGGCGAGACCTGCGCCAGCGGTCCATTGTAATCGGCGAACGGCGTGCGCACGCCCTCGACCACCCACGCGTCGTTGTAGGTGTAGCTCAGACCTTTACTCATGCCGGTTCTCCGGGGGCGATCACGCGGGTGGAATAGGGTTTTGTGTAAAGCTCTTCGACCAGCGGGGCGCGATGGGTCAAGACCGCGCGCTGGTTGATAGAGCCCTTGTCGGTCATTTCGCCGACGTCCATCGACGGCAGCGTGTCGAGCAGGATGGCGCGGCCGATACGGTTGGAACTGCCGCTGGCCTTTTGGGCGAAGACTGCGATCAACTCGTCGAACTTCGCGCGCACTGCCGGGCTGTCGGCGATCTGCTGCGGCGTTGCATTGGCCGCCAGTGATGGATCGAGCGCACGGCACGGCTCCAGCGCCGGAAAGATCAGGACCGCGATATCGTTGCGGTCGGCGCCCGCGATCACGACGTCGCGCGCGAACGGCGCGCAGTGGTCGATGAATTTCGCGCGCAACGGGCCGACGCTGACCCAGGTGCCGGTCGAGAGCTTGAAGTCCTCGACGATGCGGCCGTCGAACAGCAGGCCCTGCTTGGGATCGTTGGGGTCGGCGAATTTCAGCGCGTCACCCAGCTTGTAGAAGCCTTCCTCGTCGAAAGCGTTGGCGCTGAAATCGGGCTGCCGCCAGTAGCCCGGCGTGATGTTGGGACCCTTGACGCGGGCTTCGAGTTTGCCGCCGTTGGGGAGCAGTTTCAGTTCCACGCCGGACACCGGCAAGCCCATGTTGGTGGAGTCCGGCGCTTCCCAGGTGCGCGCAAAGGCGCAAGGGGCGGTCTCGGTGGAGCCGAGGCCGGTCAGGAACGGGATGCGCTCGCCGCAGGCGTCGACCGCGAGCTGCTGCACTTCCTCGTAGATGTGCTGCGCCAGCGCGGCGCCGGCAAACCACAGCACCTTGAGCTGGCTGAAGAAGTTTTTGCGGAGCGCGGCGTCGCTGCGCAGATAGGGCAGCATCGCCTCATAGCCCTTTGGCACGGTGAAGTACCAGGTCGGCGCGATGTCGCGCAGGTTGCGGACGGTTTCCTCGATGGCGCCGGGGATCGGCTTGCCCTCGTCGATGTAGAACGTGCCGCCGTTGTAGAGCACGAGGCCGACGTCGTGATTGCCGCCGGCGGTGTGATGCCACGGCGCCCAGTCGACGATTACCGGCGGCTCGTCAAAGAAATAGGCGAGCGCCTGGCCGAGCATCACCTGATTGGAACACCACATGCGCTGGGTATTGGTGACGCATTTTGGAATGCCGGTCGAACCTGAGGTGAACAGAAACTTGGTGATGGTGTCGGGACCGACCGCGTCATGCGCGGCGTCGACGTTTTTCGTCGGCGTCTCGGCACAAAATGCCTCGAACGGTGTCGTCTTGCGGCCGTCCGGTGCGTTGCGCGCCACCACGATTTCGAGGCCGTCGGGAACCACCGATTTGAACGCGCGGGAGAATGCCTGGCCGTCGGTCGCGTAGACCAGTCCCGGTGTGATGAGATTGAAGATCGCGCGCAGCCGTCCGAAGTCTTCCGACACCAGCGAATAGGCCGGCGAGATCGGTGCGTGCGGCACGCCGACATAGAGCGCGCCGAGCGCGATCAGCGCATGTTCGATGTCATTGCCGGACAGGATCGCGACCGGCCGATCCGCGGAGAGATTCCGCTTCAGCAGCGCCTGTCCGATGCGCCGCGCGTAATCGAGCGCCTGTTTGTAGGTGACCGTGCGCCAGCCATCGCCCGCGCGTTGTGCCATGTAGACACGGTCTGGTGCGACTTTCGCCCAGTGCTCCAGCCGCTCCGTCATCTTGCGCGGGAACGGGCCGAGCGGCTGCGGCGAGCGCATGCGGATGATGCCGTTCGCTTCGCGCGTCAGGATGGTGTCCTGCGGTCCGACGCGAACCGGACGCACCGGCGCGGAGGCCCAGTGCGGCGTTGCGCGGGTTGCGGCACTGCCGCTCATGTGCGCCTCGGCGGCGGATCGTCGAGGTCGATCACGCGCGGGGAATAGGGCTTCGTATAAAGCTCTTTCACCAGCGCGGCGCGGTTGCGCAGCACCGCGCGCTGGTTGATGGAGCCCTTGTCGGTCATCTCGCCGGCGTCCATCGACGGCGGCTGCTCCATGACCAGAAGCCGGCACACGCGCGTCGAGCTGCCTTTGGCGCGATCGGCAAGCTCATTGATGATCGCGGACAAGGTCAGGCGCGTACGCGCATCGGCGATGAGCATCGCAAGCGGTGCGTCGTTCGGCAGGTCCGAGCATAGTTTGCGGAGCGCCTCGACGTCGGGAATGACCAACGCGGCGATGTCGTCCTCATTGGCGCCGGCGAACACCACGTCGCGGACATAAGGCGCGAAGGCTTCGATGAACTGCGCGCGCAAGGGGCCGACGCTGACCCAGGTGCCGGTCGACAGCTTGAAGTCCTCGGCGATGCGGCCGTCGAACAGCAGACCCTGGTCGGGGTTCTTGGGGTCGGCGAATTTCAGCGCATCGCCGATGCGGTAAAAGCCTTCGTCGTCGAAGGCCTCGCGGGTCAGGTCCGGCTGCCGCCAGTAGCCCGGCGTGATGTGCGGGCCGCGGAACCGCGCTTCGAGCTTGCCTTCGTTCGGCGCGA
>JBFWZV010000076.1:0-12696 GCA_050184975.1 Pseudolabrys sp.
CCCGAACTGCTGTTGCTCAGCCCGTCTCGGCCGAGATCAAGAGCATTAAGCGGGCGACATCCTGGGGGACGAGCTGAATCCGCAAGGCTGCCCGAAGTTCATCGAGTCCAAAGGCGCAGAGATCCTCGTTGAAGTCACCGCGCCTGGGTATCCACACGATCGTCTCGACGCCGGTTGCCTCGGCGCGTTCGGTCAGAGCCGTCGCAGCCACCTCGCCGGCCGCATCATTGTCGCGAGCGATATAGAGCCGACGCAGCGTCGGCGGGAGCAGAAGTGCCGCGAGGTGATTGGCCGAGAGCGCGGCGGCCATTGGCAATGATGGCATTACACAGCGCAATGACAGCATTGTCTCGATACCTTCGCCAGCGGCGAGCACGTCGTTCGCCACGCCGAAACGCACGGCGTTGCCGAGGAGGTCGCCCATCGCACGTCGTGGGGTGTCGATCGGCGCCTTGCCGAGGCGGACGGCGTGGAAACCGTCGGGATCGAGCCAGGTTCGGTGCGCGCCGGTGATCCGGCCGTCGAGATCGGTCACGCGGGCGATCATCGCCGGCCAGGTTTCCGTCGGCGAATGCTCGTCGGGCCGGTAATAGCAGCGTGGATGGAACCGCAGCGCGCCGTCTTCGTGCAAAGGCGTAATGCCGCGCTTCCGGAAATACGTCTCTACGAGTGTGCGAATCACCGGCTGCGATATAGCGAAGAGCCGTCGTGCCGCGTCCGGCGAGCCGGTCTGCACGGAAAGTCGCGGAAGTCTCCGAGAAGGCTCCGTTTCGATGCGCGGCAGGCTCAGAAAGCGGCGGGCTTCGTCGGCGACATCGTGGAAGTCGATTAGGCCGCAGCTCTCGCGAATGACGTCCAGCAGATCGCCATGCTCGCCGGTGGCGGCGTCGGTCCATTTGCCGGCCGGCCCCTTCGGCGACTCGTTCAGCCGGACGAACATGGAGCGGCCCGGCGTGTTGCGCGCGTCGCCCACCAGCCAGTAGCGGCCTTCGCGCCGGCCATTGGAGAGATAGTGGCGGCACACCGCCTCGGCGTCGCGCGCGAGGCGGTGCGCCAGTTCGGAGGCGTCGCACGGCATTACGCGGCCTCCCGTTCGCCGACGCGCTCGACGGGATAACGGTCGAGCACCCGCGCCAGGACCGCGATGCCCGAAGCGTCGGTCGGAACGAACATGCGCAGCTTCCACGATATAATCTCGTGGAAGAGCCCGTAGGCTTTGAGCCGATCGCGCATCGTGTCGTTGAACCCGGATAGCTCAATGCGTCCCGCGCCCATGACGCGGACTCGACGGAGCTGAAGACCTTCGGCTAGGTCGACGACCGTCCGCCCCTCCAAGAGAGCGGCGAAGGCATTCTCCGGCGTCAGCGTCGGCGCGTCCGCAGCGAGGGCGGTCGCAACCCAAGGAGGCGAAACCTTGCGGCCGATGATCCGCTCACCGGCATCGGTCTGAAACCGGTAGACGCGCGTCGACTCGTTCGGCAGCCGCTTCCAGATCGGCAGGAGCAAGCCGGCAACTACGTGGATCGTGCTGTCGGTGAACTCCGGCACTTCGCCGAGCTCGGCAGCCCACGTCGCGGCGAAGCGCGCGCGATCGGCGTCCGACCAGTGGCTTTCAGCCATCGCCTTCAGCGGAAGGCTGTGGTTCTCCATCGGCCGGATCAACCGCACGCGGCGTTCGATCTCGCCGTCGTCGAGCATCAGGCTCGGCGCCGGCACCTGAACGGCGGCGCGCCCCGAGCGCTCGTTGTTGAGGAGCAAGGTGCGCGGATCGGAGAGCCGATCAAGCGCATCGTCCAGCGTGACAGGACGGTTGCGGCGCCGTTCGGTGATGGTGAGCAGCCGGGTCTCCGCGCCGGTGGCGGGATGCGTGTAGATGACGCGCCGGTCGGCGATGATGAAGCTCTCGGCGCGCAGCGTCTCCAAGCCGACATCGTAGGTGCCGGACGCGATCGCGCCCTCGATACGAGCCGTCAACAACTGCTCGAACGCGGTAAACAGGACGTTCTGCAGATCGATCGTCAGCGCCAGCAAGCGATTGAGGAAGGTCGTGATCGGCGGCAGCTCGTCCTTGATGCCGTTGGCATCCGTGAGTTTGAGGCCGGTCGCGTCCTCGAAGATCTGAAGCGAGCAGCCTTCGACCTTGCCGCGCACCAGCAGCATGTAGAGCTGGCGCAGCGCGTCACGCCCGTAATGGCTTTCGAGATTGTCCTCGGGCCTGAACAGACCCTGGCCGCCGGTCTGGCGCTGACCGCGCGTGATCGCGCCCAGCGTGTCGAGACGGCGCGCGATCGTGCTGAGAAAGCGTTTCTCCGCCTTCACGTCCGTCGCGATCGGCCGGAAGAGCGGCGGCTGCGCCTGGTTGGTGCGGTTCGTGCGGCCTAAGCCCTGGATGGCGGCATCTGCCTTCCAGCCGGGTTCGAGCAGGTAGTGGACGCGCAACCTGCGATTCCGCGCCGACAGCTCGGCGTGATAGCTGCGGCCGGTGCCGCCGGCGTCGCTGAAGACGAGAATGCGCTTGGTGTTATCCATGAAGGCGGCGGTCTCGGCGAGGTTCGCCGAGGCGGCGCGGTTCTCGACCAGTAGCCGGTCGCCCTTACGGATGACGCGGCGCGAGCGGCCGGTGACCTCGGCTACCATATCGGTGCCGAAGCGCTGTACGACTTGGTCGAGCGCGCCCGGCACGGGCGGGAGCGAAGCGAGCTTCTCGATCAGCCGGTCGCGGCGTGCGACGGCCTCGCGACTCTCGACCGGCTGGCCGTCGCGATAGACGGGCCGGGACGAGAGATTGCCTTCGCCGTCGGTGAACGGCTCGTAGAGCTGTACCGGGAAGGAATGAGCGAGATAGTCGAGCACATACTCGCGCGGCGTGATGTCGACTTGGACGTCGCCCCAGTCCTCGGTCGGAATCTCCGCGAGGCGGCGCTCCATCAGCGCCTCGCCGGTCGAGACGAGCTGGATGACGGCGGCATGGCCTGCCTCGAGATCGCGCTCAATCGAGCGGATCAGCGAGGGCGTCTTCATTGAGGTGAGCAGATGGCCGAAGAAGCGCTGCTTCGCGCTCTCGAAAGCGGAGCGCGCGGCGGACTTCGCCTGCGCGTTTAGCGTGCCGGTCTCGCCGGTGATGTTGGCGGCCCGCATCGCCGCGTCGAGATTGTTGTGGATGATCGAAAAAGCGCCGGCATAGGCGTCGTAGATGCGGATTTGCTCGGGCGTGAGCTGATGCTCGACCAGCTCGTACTCGACGCCTTCGTAGGAGAGCGAGCGGGCGGCATAGAGGCCGAGCGTCTTCAAGTCACGCGCCAGGACCTCCATCGCCGCGACGCCGCCGTCTTCGATCGCTTCGACGAACTCGGCGCGCGTGGCGAACGGGAGATCCTCGCCGCCCCACAAGCCGAGGCGTTGCGCATAAGCGAGATTGTGGACCGTTGTGGCGCCGGTCGCGGAGACATAGACGACGCGGGCGCTTGGCAGGGCGTGCTGGAGCCGTAGGCCCGCGCGTCCCTGCTGCGACGGCGCCTGGTCGCCGCGCTCGCTCTTGCCGCCAACGGCATTCTGCATCGCATGGGACTCGTCGAAAATGATCACTCCGTCGAAATCGGAGCCCAACCATTCGACGATCTGCCGGACGCGCGAAAGCTTCTCGCCGCGCTCATCGGTGCGCAGCGTGGCGTAGGTCGTAAATAGGACACCTTCCGCGAGCCGGATCGGCGTGCCCTGGCGAAAGCGGGAGAGCGGCGTGACAAGGAGCCGCTCCATGCCGAGGGCCGACCAGTCGCGCTGCGCGTCCTCGATCAGCTTGTCGGACTTGCTGATCCAGAGCGCACGGCGGCGGCCCTTCAGCCAGTTGTCGAGCAGGATGCCGGCGACTTGGCGGCCCTTGCCCGCGCCGGTGCCATCGCCGAGGAACCAGCCGCGCCGAAAGCGCACGGCATTCTCAGCATCATCACGCACGGCCGTGACGAGATCGAAGGTCTCGTCGACAATCCATGATCCGACCAGAAAATCGGAATGCGCTTCGCCGGCATAGATGACGCTTTCGAGCTGCGCGTCGGACAGCAGACCGTCGCTGATGAGAGCTGCGGGGAGATAAGGACGGTAGGATGGCTTGGGCGGCGCGACCGACGCCATCGCCGCCGACTGCACAAGCTTGGTCGGATGGGTCTGCGCGCCGGGAATGCGGATCGATTGCAATCCATACTCTTCGTAAAGCGCATCGGTGAGCCGAGCGCCTTCGGGCGGCGTCCAGTCGGCCGTCTCGTAGATGAGCTCGACGCCTTCAGGCTCCCCGATCGTCGCTATCGGCTGTCGTAAAGCCGCACGTGCGAGATAGCCGCGAACGGTTTTGGGCGTTCCGGGAGAGCTCGCGGTCGGCATAGCCCGCGACCCAGTGATGGGACGCCGTTGTGGGACCTGTTCGGTGATCCAGCCGAGCAGCGTCGCCACATCGGGCGCGGTGCCAGCGGACGCCGGAAACCGCACGGGTTGCGGCGCAGGCGTCTTGTCGATGACAGTGAGGCGCGTCGCGATCGTCGTGCCGTGCTTGGCATAGACCGCGCCGTCGATCGCCGCGGTGAACACGACGGTGCCGCGCTCCTGCAAGCGGATGAAGGCATCGCGCCAGGCTGGCGTCTCGGGCCCGAAGTTGGCGCCCGTGATCGCCACGAGCCGTCCGTCGTCTGAAAGACGCGCGAGCGCCGAAGCGATGTGGCGATAGACGGCATCGGCCATGCGGCCGCTGACATTCGCCATCGCCGAGAACGGCGGGTTCATCAGGACGACTGTGGGGTGGATCGCGCTGTCAAGGTGATCATCGATCTGCGCCGCATCGAAGCGCGTCACGGGTACGATCGGAAAGAGGAAGGAAAGCAGTGTGGCGCGGGTCGCGGCCAATTCGTTCAGAGCGAGTGCGCCGCCCGCGATCTCTGCAAGGACGGCGAGAAGCCCGGTGCCAGCGGAGGGCTCCAGCACGCGATCACCAGGCGCGATAGCAGCCGCGCAGAGTGCGGCGAGGCCGAGCGGGATCGGGGTTGAGAATTGCTGGAGAGCCTGGCTCTCCTCGGAGCGCCGCGTGTGGGTGGGCAGAAGGCTTGCGATCTTCGCGAACTGCGGCAGCGCCCCTGCTGGAGAACCGGCTTTGCGGGCGAGCGCCTTTCCGTATTTGCGGAGAAACAGGACGGTCGCCGCTTCGCACGCGTCATACGCCGCCTTCCAATCCCAGGCGCCCGTTGAGTCGGTGGCGCCGAAAGCAGTTTCCATTGCCGTGCGCAGGATGGCGGCATCGACACGACGGCCTTGCTCGAGATGGGGGAGAAGCAGCCGCGCAGCCGCGGCGAGGCATGGCGCGGAAGCATCCGCGTGAACGGATGAGATTGGAGCGACTGGTAGCGTGGCCGCAGCGGAAATATCGGACATCGGAAGAGACCTCGGGAGAGCGGGACACGGGCGAGCCGGTCGGCGCTCTCTCTGGACCGCGCCGGCTCAAACCCGTCCCGGCCGGACTCTCACTCTCGCCCCGCCGCAACCTTCACGGCCCGCCCCCACGCGGTCCGGCCGGCCCGGGTCGCCGACCGCGCGGCGCGAGCGTCCGCGCCAGCCAGCCATTGGTGTCGATCCACGCGATCGTTTCGCGGGTAGCGAGATCGAGCACATGCGCACCGCCACCGAAGGCATTGACGCGCGGCCGCGAACAGGTGTTCGCCCACTGGAATCCCCAGCGGCCTGTGAGGCCGAAGGTCTCGGCGCAGCGAAGCACGAAGAGGATCACTTGTTGCGGATCGCCAGTGACGTCATCGCGAATCCAAAGGGCAGTGCCGCCGTGCTCCGGCTCGATGGAGAGGAGGAATCCGTCGGGCGGCACGTCCTCCTGTGCGACTTCCTTCACGAAAGCCTGGTAGAGGTCGAGCGCGCGTGCGGCGTTGTCGGGCGTGCCGACATCAAGCACGCATGAGAAGTGAGTGAAGAAGTCAGCCATGACGGCCTCCTGAAACGACGATGCCCGGCGCGAGGGCCGGGCGTGACAGACGGGAAGCGTGGTGACGCGGCGGGCGCCGAACCGTCAGTCCGGATCGCGCGCGCCGGCGAGGATGGCCTCGGCCTTGGCGATCGCCGCGTCCGCGCGCTGGCGCCAGAACGGCGGATCGGACGCCGAGCCATCCGGCGCGTGCGCAAGGACCTTCAGGATGCCGAGCAAGGTCTCGAAATGATCGGCCTTGCGTTGTACCGCTTCGCCGAACTGCGACGGGACGAGAAGCGCGCTGACACGATAGGCGCTATTGGCGCCCGGCCAGGCGCCGGTGACGTAGGTTTCGCCCGAGGACTCGATATCCTCCTTCTGATCGGACCAATCATCGTCTTCGATCGCGAGCCGACAGGCGCTTGCGAGTGTCTCGGCCTCATAGGTACGCTGCCGATAGATCGGAAGCCGGTAAGTTGTTTCGATCGTGAAGCGGGGCATGACGAGACTCCATATGCGAAAGGCCCGGCGCGAGGCCGGGCGGATTGGGCTTGCTCGATGGGAGGTGAGCGGGACGGCTTAGGCCGCCCCGCTCGTGGTCATCATTCGGCGGCGATTACCGCCGGCTCGTCGAGGTTGTCTTCGCCGACGCTATCCTCATCGTCGGCGAGGAAGGCGGGCAGCGAACTGCCGACGTCGGCATCGGTGTCGGTCGCTTCGGAAATCCGCAGCGGTTCAGGCAACCAGCCGGTGCCATCGAGCAGCCGTTCGGCTTCCTTCGCCATGTCCGCCTTCTTCAGATGGTCGATGAGTTGCGCCGATTGCTCGCCCTTCGCCTCCCGCACCGCTTCGAGGATGCGAGGCTTGGTGACGCGGCCGAGATAGTTATCGACCGTCGGCCGCCAGCCGGCTTCAACCATGTCGAGCCCGACGGCGCGCGCGAGCCGATCGGCCTGGACGAGGCGGCGCTGGACGCCGTGAGCGGAGACGCCGGGACCGCCAAAGCGATCGCCCTTCTCATAGAGAGCGTTGACGCCGAAGGAGACGCAGTGCGCCAGAAGCGCGGTGCGGCTGGCGTTATCCAGTGCGGCGAGCCAATCCCACAGCGCGGCCTCGTCCTTGGGCATATCGGCTTTCCAGGCTTCGTGCCGTTCCGCGACCGCCTTGGCGGAGGAACTGTCCTTGAGATCGGCGGACTGGATCGAGAAGAACACCTGCCGCACCGATGCTTCGAGGCAATTGCCCGCCGCGGTGTGCTGGAAGGTTTCGAGACAGAGCTTGTGCAGCAGTGCCGTCATCGCGACATGCGGATTGTTCGCCACGGCGTCGCGCAGAGCCAGCGTACGATATGCCGTGAGTTCGCTGATGAGCCGGTCGGGCAAGGGCTTCACGGCATCGTCCTCGTCCTCCTCCGGTTCGGCCTGGCCGCCGATGGTGATGACCGCACGCTGAATCACTGGCGTGCCGACGTCGGTGCCAGCCTGACCGAGAGAAGTGCCTTCGCCATCGCCCTCTGGGACGGGCTGAACAACAGCCGCCTCGTCCTCGGGTCGGACATAGCCGCGATCAACGGAGAGCTGGCCATCGTGACCGATGCTGATGAAGACGCCGGCACGGACGACGTCGGCCGGATCGAAGATGCGCGGCCGGGCTTCGAAGGCCTCGAGCGCGGTTTCGATCTCGCCGAGCCGCTGATCGACCTCATCGGGCAACTCGTCGGCCTCCTGGTATTGTGCCTCGAGCTGGTCGAACTCGGTGCGCAGCGCCTCGCGCGTGGTGCGCTCCTCGTCGGTGAGATCGGCCGGCGCACCATCGAGCTCGCGCAGGCCGTGGTCGTGGCCATAGGGAAAATCGACCGCGACCTCGATCCATTTCCAGCCCTCGGCCGCAATGGTCTCGGCTTCGGCCTTCAGCTTCTCGGTGACCAGGGTTTCAAGAAGCCCGACGTTCTCCAGCCAGCCGCCGTCGTCCTGTTGGAAGAGATCGCGCATGACGATGCCACCCGCATTCTCGTAAGCATCGATGCCGACGAACAGCACGCGCTTGTCGGATGCGCGAGCCGACTTCTCCGTCAGCATGCGACGGATCTGATAGGCCTCCTGGCTATAGGAGCGCTGGAGCGCATCCCAGGTCTGCTCCTGGCGGGCATGATCCGTGGTGACGGTGAACGCCATGAGCTGGTCGAGCGACATGCCATCTTCGGCATAGATGTCGAGCAGCCTCTCCGACACGGCGGCGAGGCGCAGGCGCTGCTTGACGATGTTGACGCCGACGAAATAGGCGGCGGCGATGTCCTCGTCGGACAGGCCTTTCTCGCGCAGGGTTTGGAAGGCGCGGAACTGGTCGAGCGGGTGCAGCGGCGCGCGCTGGACGTTCTCAGCAAGCGAGTCGTCCTCGGCGAGGATTTCGGTCGAGGGATCGCGAACCACGCAGGGCACGGGCGCGGTTTTGGTGAGGCGCTTCTGCTTGACGAGCAGTTGCAGAGCTCGGAAGCGCCGGCCGCCCGCGGGTACTTCGAATATGCCAGTCTCGACGCCATCGGCGTCCAGCACGGGCCGAACGTTGAGGCTCTGAAGCAGGCAGCCGCGGCGGGCGATATCGGCGGCAAGGTCCTCGATCGACACGCCGGCCTTCACACGCCGGACGTTCGACTGGGAGAGGATGAGCTTGTTGAGAGGAATGTCGCGCGAGGACGACAGGGTGATCTTCTGAACGGCACTGGCCATCGGGATAGTCTCCACGACGGGCGCCGAGAGCCTCTCTCTCGGCTTTCAACCCGTCGCGAAGACCGGCGCAGCCCTCTTCCTCTCGGCCATCTGCACCGAGCCGGCCGGAGAAGGCGCATCACGCCGCTTCCTGTTCGCTATCTGACTGGGCGTCCGGACGTTCCTCGGCGGGAAGGAAGCCGAGAAGAAAGTCGGCGGCCTTGCTCGCTTGCGATGCCGCGCGAACAATGGCGCGATTATCCTCGCGAAGCACGTCGAGCCAGGCGCCGATATAATCGGCGTGGCGCACGGTCGGGACAATGCCGAGCGACGCGCAGCAGAACGCGGCGTTCATTTCAGCCACCAATTCCTCGAACGCGTATTTCTTGGAACCGAAAGAGCCGGAGAGATCGCGGTTCAACCGGTGCGGGGCGCCGCTGGCGTGACCGAGCTCGTGTAGCGCCGTGCGGTGCCAATTGATCGGCTCGAAATAGGCCTGCGGCGGCGGGACCTGCACATAGTCCTGCGCCGGGGCGTAATAGGCCCGGCTGCCGCCGATGCGGAAATCGATACGGGTCGCCTTGATCAGCGCCTCGACCATGGGCTCGATCAGGCCGAGCTCCGGCGGGGGTGCAGTGATCGCGAGGGCCTCGGGCAGGCCCTCACACTGCGCCAGGTTGAAGACCGTGAAGCGCTTCAGGAATGGAATCGCCTGTGCTTCTTCGCCAGTCTCGTGCGCACGCTTCTTTTCATCGTCGGGAATGAAGCGATCGGCATAGACGACGGTGGTGCCGTGCTCGCTTTTCCGCACATTGCCGCCGAGCGAGATCGCCTGGCGGAAGGTGACCCAGCCTTGGATCGGGAAACCATGCTCGATCACCGAGCCCCAGAGGATCAGCACGTTGATGCCCGAGTATTGCCGGCCGGTGGCGGCGTTCTTCGGCATGGCGAGGGGCGCCTTCGCCGTCGTGGTTCCCCAGGGCTGGACCCAGGGCACGCGTCCGGCCTCCAACTCGGTGATGATCTTGGTGGTGATCTCGTCGTAAAGGCTCGTCCGGTTGGAGCCGGAACGAGCGCGAGCGGTGCGTTTGGACATCGCGGATCTCCGCGACGGGCGCCGGAGGCCTCTCCTCCAGCCTTCAACCCATCACGGCAAACCCGGTCCGCACTCTCACTCTCGGGGCGTTGCGGGGTGTCCCCGCAGAAGGGGTCGGTCGAGACTACAGGCTCGGCCGCAGGGGAAGGCTTTCCCCTCATTTGAAAGACCGCGAATTATCGTAGTTGAGCTACGACAGCGGCAACACAATCAAACAACCGCATCCCGCTTGGCGGGCCTTATAGCTGCTGAATGCCTCTATGCGCTCCCGATGATGCGACGACCCGCTCCGAGGGGAATTATCCACCCACCGGCGCGATCGGGACGCGCGAATTCATCGTGCGCGGTTGCGGCGACCAGTCGATCACGCACTGTCTTGGCCTCGCCCTCAATCGCCGCGTCGATGAGATCACGCTCTATGCCGACGAAGACCGGGCGCAGGTTGAGACGGGCGAGCACGTTCTGATCGGCAGGACCTGCCGTTGCGTCGGTCAGCGGTCCCGCTCGTGTCACGATTCCACCCACGAGCCCGTCAATGGCGGTGGCGCCGTCCACTTCCCGTACCGGCGCAGCATTCAGGAGAACTCGGGCGCTCGCGACGTCGCGCTGAAGTCCGCGCTGTGCACGCTCGCGAGCGAGGCGTCGAAGCGCACCGGAGAGCTCGGCATGGCCGAGGGGGTCGATGAGGTTGGCGATGTGGTGACGAAGCAGCCCGATGAAGATGGCGTCCTTGTCCTCCGCATCGATCGGTTCGCCTTCGTCGACCGGGTCACGGACTGACAGATATGCTTGCGCCGGCCCAATTAGCGCAGCACCCCAGCGCGTGGCGATCGCGACGCGCTTGATCGTCACCTTCCGTCCTCTGGCCGTCACGTCGACGCGCTGGGCCTGCGCCCATCCCCTGCTGAGAGCTTTGTCGGGACCGCTTGGGTCATGGCAGCCCTTGGCCTCGGCCACGGTTAGGGAGGTGAGATCGGCGGCGCAGGCCACCCAGTCCGGCAGATCGCCACGGGAGCGGCGGACGATGTCGATGCGGCGTCGACCATCAAGGAGCAGCGATCGGCTCGTGAGGTGCGCGAAGATGGAAAGATCGAGATAGCGCTCGAGATAGGCGCGCGCCACGAAGCGCCCGAAGAGGCCCGACAACGCGACCTTCACCTCGCGCGCTTGTCCGAGAGGTTCTTTGAAGATGAAGGGTGTGCCCGGACCAGTCGCGGCGAGCAGGGCATCGAGAATAGACCATGCGCCATAAGCAGCGCCGGGGGTCTGAAGCACCTCGCGGATGCCCGCATCCTCGATCTCGGAAACCTCCAGATCGACGGTCGGGCCAGTGACGGGGCTGGCGGATGGGGGATCGAAGTTATGGATGAAGGTTCGCGTCACAGCGCCAGCGCTCGTTTGAGGTCCTCGTGCTCAAAAGCAGCGGCCATGCGGGTGATCTCGGCGGGCCGCGCGCCGACCTCCTTCGCGGTCTTCCGCCAGGTCGTTGTGACGACCGCGACTTCCTTGATGATGCCGCGCGCAGCCGCGAGGCCGAGGCCGAAATATTCCGCGGCGGCCTCGAGCAGGTCGATCGAGCAGGTGCCTTCGTCCAGATCGATGTTCGTTGTCAGCACACGCGCCTTGATATCGGTCGGCACGGGGTTGAGGTCATAGACAGGGGAGAGCGACCAGCCCGTTTTGCCGAGCCACAGGAAGCCGTGATTGCGGAGATGATCATCGACATTCGAGATCAGCACGTTGAAAGCGACACGGCGGTAGAGCGCCTGGGCGTCGGTCTTCGCTTGAGCCCCGTGCTGCGTGAGCGCATCGACGATCTCAGGATAGCTGCCGCGCTCGCCGTCCTTCGATCCCGTCATCGCCATCGCGGACAGGAACGGGATTCGAATCGCACCATTGCGGTCGAAGCGTCGCGACAGCAGCACCGCCTTTCCGCCGATCTGCAGCAACTCGTGGGAGGGCGTGGCGATGCCGGCGCGCGCGGCGAGGCGTAAGGCGATCTCCTCCCAGGTCTCCATGCTGTAGTCGTCGGTCTCCTTGGGGAACTTCGCAATGGAGAGACGGCCATGCTGATCGATGACCGATGCCTTGGGGCGTGCGCCGCCGAGCGATGATCCTGGCGCGAAGATGAGCTGGATATCCTCGTCCGTCTCCTCATCGCGCAAGATACGCTCCGTCACGGCAAGGAGTCGTCCGAGTTCGACCACGGCGGGCACGCCGGCGCGGAGGGGCGCTTGGAACATGTCCTCGCCCGCCCAACGAAAGCGGAGCGCGCCGAGGCGGGTCTCGTCAGCGACGCCGAGAAGATAGTCGCTCTCGGCGAGGGTTCGGACCGCGCGGCCTTCGCGTTCAGCGAGGCGCCGCTCGGCGCGCTGCATTAGCCGGCGCCCCCAGGTGTCGGGGGCCGAGTCGCCGATGGACCCGAAGATGGCCTGTCCGGCCGGCGGCGCGAAGCCGCCGCGGGTCAGCGCGAGGGCGGGCTCGATCGAGAAGCGATCCGGATCGGCGAGCCATTCCGGCGTGTACTCGAACACAACGGTCTCGTTGCCTCGCACCTTGTTGCTGCGGGCCAGGCCGACCGGACGTGTGCGTCCTTCGAGGTCGATATGGACTTCGATATCAGCCATGATCGGCCGGTCCCGGTGTGCGCTTGAGGCGGACGCGCTTCGGCAGCTCCGCGCTGGCCAGGGCCTGGCCGACGCTGTCCCGGCTGATGTCGGCGATCTCACCCAGGCCATCGAGCAGGCCAAGCGCTTGCAAGACGGCGGCATAGATGCCGATGCTGACATTGGCGTCGCCCGCTTCGACCTTTTGCAGGGTCGAGCGGGACGTGAAGGCGCGTTCGGCCACGACGGCCATGGGCAGCCGCCGTCGACGACGGGCGTCGTGGATATCCGCGCCTATCTTGCGCAGGGCGCGCCGCACAGCGGCCGGGGGATGGT
>JBFWZV010000077.1:0-12385 GCA_050184975.1 Pseudolabrys sp.
TCGTTGCCCGGGTTCGGTTCGTGCCTGCAGCTGACACACTAGCCACATCGCGGCCGCGGTGACTTGATAATTATCAAGTCTATCCATTACTGAAGTCAATTACTGGAACGACATTCGGTAATACTGTGGATGTAGTGATGAAATCGCGTTTTCCGGCCAGTTTTGATCAAGCGCAAAGTAAAATGACGGCGAAAGGTTTTGATGTTCTCACGACATTTCATCAGGTCGGGGGCACAAAATGGCCGAACTCAAAGGCGTCAGTTCCGGTGAGCAGAGTCGCGCACTCTGGATGTCCACCATCGCTTTCACTGTCTGCTTTGCGGTGTGGACGATCTTCGCGATCATCGGGGTGCGCATCAAGCAGGACCTCGGGCTGAACGAGACGCAGTTCGGTCTGCTCGTCGGCACCCCCATCCTGACCGGGTCTCTTGTCCGTCTCGCCCTCGGCATCTGGACCGACCAGTATGGCGGCCGCATTGTCTACACGCTGACGATGCTGGCGGCCGCGGTCGCGACATGGCTGCTGACCTACGCGACGACTTATCCGCAAATGTTGCTTGCTGCGCTCGGCGTCGGTATTGCCGGCGGGTCGTTCGCTGTTGGCATCGCCTATGTGTCGCGCTGGTATCCGGCGGACAAGCAGGGTACCGCGCTCGGCATTTTCGGCGCTGGCAATGTTGGCGCCGCCGTCACCAAGTTCCTGGCGCCGTTCGTGCTCGTCGCCTATGGCTGGCAGACCACGGCAAAAGTCTGGGCGATCGCCATCGCCGTCATGGCGATCGTGTTCTGGCTGACGACGACCGACGACCCTGTCATTCGGGAACGCAGAACGAAAGGACAGAAGGCCAAGAGTTCCTGGCTTGAACTCGAACCACTCAAAAACATCCAGGTCTGGCGGTTCTCGCTCTATTACTTCTTCGCCTTCGGCGCGTTCGTTGCGCTGGCGCTTTGGCTGCCGCGCTACCTGATCGGCGTCTACAAGGTCGACATCGCGACCGCCGGCATGCTCGGCGCCGCCTATTCGATCCCGGCCAGCATCTTCCGCGCCTATGGTGGCGTGCTGTCGGATCGCTATGGCGCGCGCCGCGTGATGTACTGGATGTTCGGCGTCTCGGTCGCGGTGACCTTCATCCTGTCCTATCCGCCGACGACGTACATCGTCAGCGGCATCACCGGGCCGATCCAGTTCCATCTTGAAACCGGCGTCGTAATGTTCGTCGTGCTGACCTTCGTGCTCGGCTTCTTCATGAGCCTCGGCAAGGCGGCCGTCTACAAGCACATCCCGGTCTATTACCCGGGCAATGTCGGGTCGGTCGGTGGTCTTGTCGGCATGATCGGCGGCCTCGGCGGTTTCGTGCTGCCGATCGCCTTCGGTGCCCTCAACGATCTCACCGGTGTCTGGACGAGCTGTTTCATGCTGCTGTTCATGGTCGCCGGTGTGTCGCTGGTGTGGATGCACGTGTCGATCCGCGCGATGGAGCAGGCGGCGCTCGAACCGGCGCTGCGCAAGCTGCCGGCCATGCCGGAGATGCAGCCGATCCACGGCGAGAAGCATGTCGGCGCCTTGGCCGGTCACGTCCTTCAGGAGTGGTCGCCGGAAGACAGCAAGTTCTGGAATTCAAAAGGCCGGGCAATCGCCCAGCGTAACCTCTGGATCTCGATCCCGGCGCTGTTGCTCGCCTTCGCGGTCTGGATGGTCTGGTCGGTGGTCGTCGCCAAACTGCCGGCGGTCGGCTTCAAGTTTACGACCGATCAGTTGTTCTGGCTCGCGGCGATGCCGGGCCTGTCCGGCGCGACACTGCGCATCTTCTACTCCTTCATGCCGCCGATCTTCGGCGGCCGGCTGTGGACGACGGTGGCGACCTGGTCGCTGATCGTCCCCGCGATCGGCATCGGCATGGCGGTGCAGAACCCGCAGACGCCCTACATCATCTTCCTCGGACTTGCGTTGTTGTGCGGCTTCGGCGGCGGCAATTTCGCTTCTTCGATGGCCAATATCAGCTTCTTCTTTCCAAAGGCGGAGAAGGGCAACGCGCTTGCGCTCAATGCCGGGCTCGGCAATCTCGGCGTCAGCGTCGTGCAGTTCGTCATCCCGCTGGTAATCACCGCCGGTGTGTTCGGCTGGCTCGGCGGCGATCCGCAGTCCGTGACCGCGGCGACCGGTACCACGAAGCTGTGGCTGCAAAATGCCGGCTTCATCTGGGTGCCGTTTATCGTGGTGTCGGCATTCGCCGCCTGGTTCGGCATGGACGACATCGCGACGATGCGGGCGTCGTTCGCCGACCAGGCCGTGATCTTCCAGCGCAAGCACAACTGGGTGATGTGCTGGCTCTATACTGGCACCTTCGGCTCGTTCATCGGCTATTCCGCCGGCTTCCCACTGCTCGCCAAGACGCAGTTTCCGCAGGTCGACTCGCTGAAGTTCGTCTTCCTCGGGCCACTCGTCGGCGCGCTGTCGCGATCGGCGACCGGCTGGCTGTCCGACCGATACGGCGGCGGCCGTGTCACCTTCTGGGTATTCCTGCTGATGATTGCGGCAGTCGGCGGCGTGCTCTACTTCCTCGGCATCAAGGATCAGCCGCACGCCTTTTGGGGCTTCTTCGCGATGTTCATGCTCCTGTTCTTCGCAACAGGCGTGGGCAATGCGTCGACCTTCCAGATGATCCCCGCGATCATGCGCACCGACATGCCGCGCCTTGAGCCGAAGATGAAGGCGGCTGACCGACAGAAGCAGGCGGAAATGGAATCCGCCGCCATCATCGGCTTCACCTCGGCGATCGCGGCCTACGGCGCCTTCTTTATCCCGAAAGCCTACGGCTCCTCGATTGCGCTGAGCGGCGGGCCGGAGCTGGCGCTGTGGGGCTTCATGGCCTTCTACGTCACCTGTGTGTTCGTCACCTGGTTCTACTACACGCGGCGCGGCGGACTGCTCCACGACGTCGAGCGCGGCGGCGGTTCGCCGCCGGCACGCGCTGTCCAGCCCGCGGAATGAAACTGAAGGAACGCAATCATGAGTCACTTTCTTGACCGGCTGACCTTCTTCAACCGCGTCGTCGACGATTTCTCCGACGGCCACGGCCAGATCACCAACGAGGACCGGCGCTGGGAGGACGGCTATCGCAAGCGCTGGCAGCACGACAAAATCGTGCGGTCCACGCACGGCGCCAACTGCACCGGCTCCTGCTCGTGGAAGATCTACGTCAAGGGCGGCATCGTCACCTGGGAGACCCAGCAGACCGATTATCCGCGCACGCGGCCTGAACTCCCGAACCATGAGCCGCGCGGCTGCTCACGCGGCGCGAGTTACTCTTGGTACCTCTATTCCGGAAACCGGGTGAAGTACCCGCTGGTGCGGTCGCGGTTGCTGAAGCTGTGGCGTGAGGCAACCGCGACCCGTACCCCGGTCGCGGCCTGGGCTTCGATCGTCGAAGACCCCAGGAAGCGTGCTGCCTATACGTCAAAGCGCGGCCTCGGCGGCTTCGTCCGCGCGACCTGGGACGAGGTGACGTCGATCATCGCCGCCGCCAATGCCTACACCGTCAAGGCGCACGGGCCGGACCGCGTCATCGGCTTTTCGCCGATCCCGGCGATGTCGATGGTGTCTTACGCGGCCGGCTCGCGTTACCTGTCGCTGCTCGGCGGCGTCTGCATGTCGTTCTACGACTGGTATTGCGACCTGCCGCCGTCCTCGCCGCAGACCTGGGGCGAGCAGACCGACGTTCCGGAAAGCGCCGACTGGTACAATTCCGGCTTCCTGATCCTATGGGGTTCGAATGTCCCGCAGACGCGCACGCCCGATGCGCACTTCTATACCGAGGCGCGTTACCGCGGCGCCAAGAGCGTCGTTATCACGCCGGACTACTCGGAAGCCTCGAAGTTCGCCGATCTCTGGATCTCGGTGAAGCAGGGCACCGACGCCGCGCTCGCCATGGCGATGGGGCACGTCATCCTGCGCGAGTTCTACATCGACCGGCAGGCGCAGTACTTCGAAGACTACGTCCGCCAGTACACCGACATGCCGATGCTGGTGCGGCTGGTGAAGCAGGGCGGCCATCTGGTCCCCGACCGGCTGCTCCGCGCATCCGACTTTGCCGACAATCTCGGCGAGACCAACAACCCGGAATGGAAGACCGTCGCCTATGACGAGACGGCGGAGAGCGTCGTCGTGCCACGCGGCTCGGTCGGCTTCCGCTGGGGCGAAAAGGGCAAATGGAATCTTGAGGAAAAGCAGGCCGACGGCCGCGACACCAATCTCCAGCTGACCTTCGCCAACGACAAGGACGAGCTGGCCGATGTCGGCTTCCCCTATTTCGGCAATCGCGAGCACGACCATTTCACCGGCACCGATCATCCCGACGTGCTGGTGCGCAAGGTGCCGGCCAAGCGCCTGAAGCTAAAGGACGGCGAGGTGCTGGTCGCTTCGGTGTTCGACCTGTTCGTCGCCAATTACGGCCTCGACCGTGGCTTCGGCGGCAAGCACGTCGCGAAGTCCTACGACGACAACGAGCCCTATACGCCAGCCTGGGCCGAGAAAATCACCGGCGTGCCGCGCGACCAGATTGTCACGGTGGCGCGTGAATTCGCGCTCAATGCCGAAAAGACCAAGGGCCGCTCGATGGTCATCATCGGTGCGGCGATGAACCATTGGTATCACGCGGACATGAACTATCGCGGCGTCATCAACATGCTGGTGATGTGCGGCTGTGTGGGGCAGTCCGGCGGCGGCTGGTCGCATTACGTGGGGCAGGAAAAGCTGCGCCCGCAATCCGGCTGGCTGCCGCTCGCATTTGCACTCGATTGGGGTCGTCCGCCGCGGCAGCAGAATTCGACGTCGTTCTTCTATGCGCACACCGACCAGTGGCGCTACGAGACGCTTGGCGTCGACGAGATTCTATCGCCGACGGCGCCCGCTGGTCCGTGGGATGGCGCGCTGATCGATTACAACGTGCGCGCGGAGCGCATGGGCTGGTTGCCGTCGGCGCCGCAGCTCAAGCAGAATCCGCTCACCATCGCCAAGAAGGCGGAAGTAGCCGGCCTTGAGCCGAAGGACTACGTCGCCAAGGCATTGAAGTCCGGCGAGCTGCAGATGTCCTGCGAGGACCCGGACAGCCCGGACAACTGGCCGCGCAATCTGTTCGTGTGGCGGTCGAATCTGCTCGGTTCGTCCGGCAAGGGACATGAGTATTTTCTCAAGCATTTGCTCGGTACATCACACGGCGTGCAGGGCAAGGACCTCGGCGAAACCGGTCACCGGAAGCCGAAGGAAGTCACCTGGCACGAGAAGGGGCCGCAGGGAAAACTCGATCTTCTCGTAACGCTCGACTTCCGCATGTCGACCACTTGCGTCTACTCGGACATCGTATTGCCGACCGCGACCTGGTACGAAAAGAACGATCTCAACACCTCCGACATGCATCCCTTCATCCACCCGCTGACCTCGGCGGTGGACCCGGTGTGGGAGTGCAAGAGCGACTGGGAGAGTTATAAGGCGATCGCCAAGAAGTTCTCGGAGGTCGCGCCGGAAGTGCTCGGCGTCGAGAAGGACGTCGTGCTCACCCCGATCCTGCACGACACGCCGGCGGAGATCGCGCAGGCGATGGACGTCAAGGAGTGGAAACGCGGCGAGGTCGAGCCGATTCCCGGCAAGATGATGCCGACGGTGACTGTCGTTGAGCGCGATTATCCCAATATTTACAAGCGCTTCACGGCGCTCGGCCCGCTGATGCAGAAGCTCGGCAATGGCGGCAAGGGCATGGCCTGGAACACCGAGCATGAGGTCGACTTCCTCAAGCAGCTCAACGGCGTCGTCACCGAGGAGGGGACGACCAAGGGTCTTGCCCGGATCGACAGCGACATCGACGCGACGGAAGTTATTCTCTCGCTCGCGCCGGAGACCAACGGCGAAGTCGCGGTGAAGGCGTGGGATGCGCTGTCGAAGACGACCGGTCTCGATCACACTCATCTCGCTATCCCGAAGGAAGACGAGAAGATTCGCTTCCGCGACGTCGTCGCGCAGCCGCGCAAGATCATCTCGTCCCCGGTGTGGTCCGGCCTTGAATCCGAAAAGGTCTGCTACAATGCCGGCTACACCAACGTCCACGAGCTGATCCCGTGGCGGACGCTCTCTGGCCGCCAGCAGCTCTATCAGGATCATCTGTGGATGCGGGCGTTCGGTGAGGCGCTCTGCGTCTACCGGCCGCCGGTCGATCTCAAGGCTGTCAAGCCGGTGATCGATTCGAAGCCGAACGGCGAGAAACAGATCGTCCTCAATTTCATCACGCCGCATCAGAAGTGGGGCATCCACTCCACTTACACCGACAACCTGCTGATGCTCACGCTGTCGCGCGGCGGCCCGATCGTCTGGATCAGCGAAAACGACGCCAGTCAGGCGGGGATCGTCGATAACGACTGGATCGAAGCCTACAACGCGAACGGTGCGCTGGTTGCGCGTGCCGTGGTGTGCAGCGTGTGAAGGACGGCATGTGCCTGATGTATCACGCGCAGGAAAAGATCGTGAACGTGCCTGGTTCGGAAGTGACCGGCCAGCGCGGCGGCATCCATAATTCGGTGACGCGCGCGGTGGTGAAGCCGACCCACATGATTGGCGGTTACGCCCAGCAGTCCTATGGCTTCAACTACTACGGCACCATCGGCACCAATCGCGACGAGTTCGTCATCGTGCGGAAGATGTCGAAGGTCGACTGGCTTGACCGGCCGACCGCCGACCAGCCCGAAAAACTTCCACTCAGGCCGAATATGGAGGCCGCAGAATGAAAATCCGCGCGCAAATCGCGATGGTGCTGAACCTCGACAAGTGCATCGGGTGTCACACCTGTTCGGTCACCTGCAAGAACGTGTGGACCAATCGCGAAGGTATGGAATACGCTTGGTTCAACAACGTCGAGACCAAGCCCGGCATCGGCTATCCCAAGGAGTGGGAGAACCAGGAGCGCTGGAACGGCGGCTGGCGGCGCAAGAAGAACGGCCGGATCGAACCGCGCATCGGTTCGAAATGGCGCGTCCTCGCCAACATTTTCTCCAATCCCGATCTGCCGGAAATCGACGACTACTACGAACCGTTCACGTTCGACTACGAGCACCTGCAGAATGCGCCTGAGCTTCAGGCGTCGCCGACGGCGCGGCCGCGCTCGCTCATCACCGGCGAGCGCATGGAAAAGATCGAGTGGGGTCCGAACTGGGAGGAAATCCTCGGCACCGAATTCGCAAAACGCTCGAAGGATTACAACTTCGAAGGCGTGCAGAAGGACATCTACGGCCAGTTCGAAAACACCTTCATGATGTATCTGCCGCGGCTGTGCGAGCACTGCCTCAACCCGGCCTGCGTCGCCTCGTGTCCGTCCGGCGCCATCTACAAGCGCGAGGAGGACGGCATCGTCCTGATCGACCAGGACAAATGCCGCGGCTGGCGGATGTGCGTGTCCGGCTGTCCCTACAAGAAGATCTATTACAACTGGTCGAGCGGAAAATCCGAGAAGTGCATCTTCTGCTATCCGCGCATCGAGGCGGGGCAACCGACGGTGTGTTCGGAAACCTGCGTCGGCCGTATCCGCTACCTCGGCGTCGTGCTCTATGACGCCGACCGCATCGAACAGGCGGCGAGCGTCGAAAACGAGCAGGATCTCTACGAGGCCCAGCTCGACGTGTTCCTCAATCCCCGCGACGAGGCGGTGATCGCCCAGGCCCGTGCCGACGGTGTGCCGGAGAACTGGCTGGAAGCGGCCCGCCGCTCACCGATCTGGAAGATGGCGATGGAGTGGAAGGTCGCATTCCCGCTGCATCCGGAATACCGCACGCTGCCGATGGTCTGGTACGTGCCGCCGTTGTCACCGATCCAGTCCGCCGCGCAGGCCGGCAAGATCGGCCATGACCGCGAGATGCCGGACGTTCGCAGCCTGCGCATTCCGCTCAAGTATCTCGCGAACCTGCTGACCGCCGGCGACGAAGAACCGGTGGCGCGCGGGCTCGAACGGATGCTGGCGATGCGCGCTTACATGCGGGCCAAGACCGTCGACGGCGTTATCGACGAAGCGATCGCGAGGCGCGTCGGTCTCACCAGCGCGGCCATCGAGGACATGTACCACGTGATGGCGATTGCCAATTACGAGGACCGTTTCGTCATCCCGACCGCGCATCGCGAGCTTGGCGAGGACGCCTACGACCTGCGCGGCTCGTGCGGCTTTTCGTTCGGCAACGGCTGCTCGGGCGGTACCAGCGAAACCAACCTGTTCGGCACGCCAAAACGGGCCAAGAATCCAATGGAGATCGCGTGATGAGCCGGACCCTGAAAGCACTGTCGGCGCTGCTCACCTACCCGACGCCAGAACTGAAGCAGGCGACCGGCGAGATCAGCGCAGCCCTTGAGAAGGAGACCGCGATCCCGTTCTCGGTCCGCGATCAGCTTCACAAGCTGCTCATGGAACTGGCGACCGGCGACCTCTACGATCTCCAGGAACGCTATGTGCTGCTGTTCGACCGCACCCGCTCGCTGTCGCTGCATCTGTTTGAGCATGTCCATGGTGAGAGTCGCGACCGCGGCCAGGCCATGATCGATCTCAAATCGCAGTATGAAAACGCCGGGCTGATGATGACGGCGGCGGAACTGCCGGATTTCCTGCCGCTGTTTCTGGAGTACGTCGCCACACTGCCGCCGGCTGAGGCTCGCGACAGCCTCGGTCAGCCGGCGCATATTTTCGCCGCGCTCGGCGAACGGCTGCGCAAGCGCAAGTCAGCCTACGAGGCGGTGTTCCGCGCGCTGGTCGCACTGTCCACCGTGACGCTCAAGGCCGACGACGTCTCAGCGCTGCTCGCCGAACCCGATCCGGACGCCACCGATCTCGCCGCGCTCGATGCGGCTTGGGAAGACGAGCCGGTGTCGTTCGGCCCCAATGCCAATAGCTGCAAGGACGGCCTGATCGCCCGCGTCCGCGGTGCCATGCGGCCTGCGCCCGACATGCCCCGGTCCAACCCGCGCTCGTGAGGACAATGCCATGCGCGACCTGATCAATTACATCGTCTTCGGCTGGTATCCCTATCTCTGCCTGACGGTCTTCCTGCTCGGCAGCCTGCTGCGCTTCGACCGCGAGCAATACACCTGGCGCAGCGGATCGAGCCAGCTCCTGCGCCGCCGTCAGCTCGCCTGGGGTTCCAATCTGTTCCACGTCGGCATCCTGATCATCTTCCTCGGGCATTTCGTCGGACTGCTGACGCCGATCTGGATTTTCGACGCGATCGGCATTTCGCACACGTTCAAGCAATGGATGGCGATCGTGCTCGGCGGTGTTGCCGGCGCGGCCTGTTTCATCGGCATGACGTTGCTGATTCATCGCCGGCTGTTCGATGCGCGTATCCGCAAGACGTCGTCGTTCGGCGACATCGCGATCCTGCTGTTGCTCTATGCCCAGCTCATCCTCGGACTTGCCACCATCTATGTCTCGCTCCAGCATCTCGACGGCCATGAAATGGTGAAGTTCATGACCTGGGCGCAGGGCATTCTCACGCTGCAGCCGGGCGTCTCGGCGCTGGTCGCCGACGCGCATCCGATCTTCAAGCTGCACCTGTTCCTCGGCATGACGATCTTCCTCGTCTTTCCGTTCACCCGCCTCGTGCATGTCTGGAGCGCGCCGATCTGGTATCTGGGCCGACGCGGCTATCAGGTGGTGCGCAGCGACGGGCGGCCGCGCAATGTCGCGCGGCCGCGCTCGGTGCCGGCGGAGTAGGGACCATGACCTGTTCCGCGCACGCGCAAATCCCGGCCGGTCGTCCGGTGCCGGTCACGGTGAATGGCGTGGCGATTCCGCGCGACGCCATCCAGCGTGAAATGCAGCATCATCCCGCAGCCAAGCCGATCGCGGCCTGGCAGCAGGCGGTGCAGGCGCTTGTCGTGCGCGAATTGCTGCTGCAACGGGCGCGCCATCTGGGCCTTGCGCCGGAACCGGCAAGCGACGCCGAGGGGCGGCGCGAAACCGACGACGAAGCCCTGATCCGCGGCGTGGTCGAGCGGGAGGTGAGCGTGCCGGAGCCGGACGACGAGACCTGCCGGCGCTACTATGAGCGCAATCAGTCGCGCTTTCGCTCGCCCGACATCTTCGAGGTCTCGCATATTCTGTTCGCCGCGCTGCCGTCGGACCGCAACGCCTATGCACGGGCACGAGCCGATGCCGACACCGTGCTGGCCGTCCTCAAAGATGCGCCGGACCGCTTTGCCGAGCTGGCGCGTGCCCATTCGCAATGCCCGTCAGCGGCGCAGGGCGGAAATCTTGGTCAGATTACGCGCGGCCAAACGACGCCCGAATTCGAGCAGGCGCTGTTCGTGCTTGAGCCGGGCGATCTCTGCGCCGAGCCGGTAGCGACCCGCTACGGGTTTCACCTCATTCGTCTCGAGCGCAAGACCCCCGGACGGTTGCTGCCCTTCGAGGCACTGGCGCTGCGGATCGCGGACTATCTGCGCGACAGCGTTCAACGGCGTGCAAGCGCCCAATACGTCGCCCGTCTCGCGTCCGCGGCGACAGTGACCGGAATTGAAATGCCGGGCGCGGTCGAGCACCGGGTTAGTTGAGCGGACCATGCTGCTGGGAGATTTGATCGGGCGGTTCGAAGATGAGGCGATCGCCGCCACGGCGTTGCTGTCTCTCAATGATCTGGCGCTGACGGCGCAGGTTCTCGAGGCT
The DNA here is from genome assembly GCA_050184975.1 of Pseudolabrys sp. Taxonomy (GTDB): domain Bacteria; phylum Pseudomonadota; class Alphaproteobacteria; order Rhizobiales; family Xanthobacteraceae; genus Pseudolabrys. Next base: position 10,689 of record JBFWZV010000077.1, read on the forward strand.
GCCGCACGCGAAGACATGTCGCCGGGAGAATTCGCGAGCGCGGCGGTGCAGAATTTCTCCGCCTCGGCGGGTGACGAGGATTGGGTCACGGCCCTCGGCCAAATGTCGCGTACGGACGATCCCGGCACCGAGTTGCTACGGCGCGCGCTGAAATGGGCTCTGATGCCGGCCCCGACAGGTTGCTCGCATGGGCGGACCTGACACGCTCGATCATCTGTTCGACCGCAACGTGGAGTGGGCGCAGCGCAAGACACGTGACGACCCGACTTTCTTCCTGCGCATGGCGGAGCAACAGACGCCGAATTTCCTCTGGATCGGCTGCTCCGATAGCCGCGTCACCGCGAACGACGTGCTGGGGCTCGATCCGGGCGAGGTCTTCGTCCAGCGCAATATCGCAAACGTCGTTCACACGAGCGACATGAACCTGCTCGCTGTGCTCGAATATGCGATCGAAATCCTGAAAGTCGAGCATGTCATCGTCTGCGGCCACTATGGTTGCGGCGGCGTCACACGCGCGCTCAGCGACGACCGCTCGGCGCTGGTCGACCACTGGCTGCAGCCGATTGCGATGCTGTATCGCAAGCACCACGAGATATTCGACGCGATTCCCGACATGGACGCGCGTATCAGCCGGATGTGTGAATTCAACATTGAGATGCAGGTGCGCCGCGTGGCCGCGATTCCGACGGTCGAGAATGCATGGGTGCGCGGGCAGAAGCTCCACCTGCACGGGTGGATTTACGGCACGAACGATGGCCTGTTGCGCGACCTTGGACCGACGTTGTCCTCGCTCGCCGAACGAGACGCGCTCATGACGATCGATGAGCGGATGCGGATGCCGGCGGAGCCGATCAGCGGCATTCGCAGGCACGCCCTGGAGGCGTTTTCCGGACGTGAACCGAACGCGTGCCCGGACTGCGGTACGCCCCGCACGTGAGTCCTTGATGCGCTTGGCCCAATGGTCTGCCGTGTGATGGCGGCCGATCTTGCCGCCAGCGCGCTCAGCCATGACGAAAAATACCTGGTTTTGCCGGGATTCCCGGGAAGGCGACACCGGTCATAACGGTCTGGTCGGAGGCTGGAATTCTCCCGGCGGTCACCAGCGATTTCAAGTGTCTGCGGATTGAGCAGCCGTTTTTTCGATTTGTGAGAACCGGCATGTGTGCCGCGCATGTCTTTTACTGTGCGTGTCTTTGGGATGTATCATGTTGCGATGTCGACGGGAGATTGGACGATGGACAAAATTCAAATCGGCTTGCTTGTGTTTCCTCGCATGACGCAGCTCGACATGACGGGCCCTTTCGAAGTGTTCGCGCGCATCCCGAATGCGACGGTGCATCTGGTCTGGAAGAACAAGGAGCCGGTCGCCTGCGATACCGGTCTGGTGCTGCAGCCGACCGCGACGCTCGCCGACTGTCCGAAGCTCGACGTCATTTGCATTCCCGGCGGGCCAGGCCAGATCGATCTGATGGAAGACGCCGATGTGATCGAATTCGTCCGGCGGCAGGGCGAACAGGCGCGTTACGTCACCTCGGTCTGCACCGGTGCGCTGGTTCTCGGCGCCGCCGGTATTCTGCGCGGCTACAAGGTTGCGACCCACTGGGCATCGATGGACAATCTCGCTTATTTCGGTGCCGAGGCCGTCAACACCCGCGTCTGCGTCGACCGCAACCGCATCACGGGTGGCGGCGTGACTG
>JBFWZV010000078.1:0-12381 GCA_050184975.1 Pseudolabrys sp.
GACGTTGTTCGGCGGATTTTCCAGTACGGTCTGCTGGCCGCTGAGTGCTTTGCTGATCGATCTGGCCGGCTGGCGCGACGCGTGCCTGATTTACGCTGCGATCCACGTCCTGGTGTCGCTGCCCTTGCAGGCGCTGGTGGTGCGCGGCGAACATCGACTTGCCGCGCCGCCCGCCGTACCGGCCGACGAACCGGCTCCGGCGCAGCCAATGATGAAGCAAGCCACCGCGCTTTTCGTGCTACTTGCACTGGTCATGTCGTTTGCCGCCGGCATCGGCGCCATTCTCATCATCAATCTCTTGATCTTTCTGCAGGCGCGCGGGCTCGACTTCGCGACAGCGGTTGCAATCGGCGCGTTGTTTGGTCCATCGCAGGTCGCGGCGCGTTTGATCGAACGACTGTTCGGATCCAGCTACCATCCGATCTGGACGCTGATCGCGGCATGTCTGCTGATGGCGGTCGGACTTGTCGCGCTCTATGCCGGCGTGCCGGCGCTGATCTTTGCAATCGTGGTGTTTGGCTGCGGCTTCGGCATCTCGTGGGTCGCGCGCGGCACCGTGCCGCTGGCGTTGTTCGGGCCGATCCGGTACCCGGTCATGATCGGCCGGCTCGCGCTGCCGAGCCTCGTCGTGCAGGCGCTGGCGCCGGCGATCGGCGCCTGGCTGATCGACCGGATTGGAGCGAATTCGACCATCGGCCTATTGACCGGCTTCGCGCTGACCAATGTTGTGCTGGTGGGCCTGCTCTGGGCGGTCAGCCGCCACACGATGGATTCGTACAACCGATGCTGACACTGCGCGCACTCTGCTTTGAAGATCTGTCGGTCGGCATGGTCGAGACGCTGATCAAGGAAGTCTCATCGTCCGACGTCGTCGGCTTCGCCGAAGTGACGGGCGACCGTAATCCCATTCATCTGTCCGAGCATTTTGCCGCCAAGACGCCGTTCGGCACCCGTATCGCCCATGGTCTTTACACCGCGAGCCTGATTTCCGCGGTGCTCGGCACACGGCTGCCGGGGCCGGGCGCAATTTATATATCGCAGACTTTGAACTTTCGCGCGCCGGTGAAAATCGGCGACACCGTGGAGGTGTCGGTCTCCGTCACCGAACTGATCCCCGAAAAATGCCGCGCGCGTCTCGCCTGCGCCTGCGTGGTCGACGGCGAGGTCGTGCTCGACGGCGAAGCCTGGGTCAAGGTGCCGTCGCGCGAAGCGGGCGGGCGTCCGCTGCCGCGGGTCTAATCAGCGGGCTCTCGGAAAAGCCGACGACCGAGCCCGCCACTCGATCAATTTCCTGTCAAACCCGCCAGCCTGTGTATGACTTTGCTTTCGGCGGTCGTTGGCCTCGTGGTATGCGCATGGCGGCATGCAGGCTCCGAAGCGTATCAGAAGCTCCTGGCAGATCTGGACCGACCGCCGCGGCCGCATATCGGCGCTGCGGATCGCCGCGCTGATCATCATTTTTATTCCGGTCGGCAAGGCGCTTTACGATTTCGACGCGATCACGCGCGGCGCGCGACCGCTCAATGATCTCATTCACCGCGCCGGCTTCTGGGCACTGGTATTTCTCGGGCTCGCGCTCGCGGTCACGCCATTCCGCCGGATCCTGCGCTACGGCAACCTGATTGACGTGCGTCGCATGATCGGCATCGCGGCATTCTTCTACATCGCTGCCCATCTTCTGCTGTTCTATGCGGATCAGAGCTACAGCCTCGTCAAGTTGTTCACTGAACTGACGCGTCGGGTCTATCTCATCATCGGCGGCATTGCCTGGCTTGGGCTGTTCGTTCTCGCGCTGACCTCGACCGACGGCATGGTTCGTCGCCTTGGCGGCATGCGCTGGCGGCGGCTGCACCAGATCGTCTACCTCTGTGCGCTGTTGAGCCTCATTCATTATTTTCAGCAGACCAAAGCCGACGTCACCGTGCCGACCTTCACCGCTGGTTTGTTCGGATGGTTGATCGGATATCGGCTGCTGGCCTGGCGGCTCGGCGCGGCTGAACTGACGCCGATCGCGCTGGTCGCGCTCGCGGTCGTCGTCGCGTCACTTACGATTGTGGGCGAGGCGGTCGGCATTGGCATTGTTTTCAATGTGTCGCCACTGGTGGTGTTGGGCTCGATGTTCGATTTCGATGCCGGCATCCGCCCCGGCTGGCAGGTGCTGACAGCGGGGCTCGGCGTTGCCGCGCTTGATTTTATCGTCCGTCGCTGGCGCAATGGCGCCCGCGGCGCGGACCGAACCGCGCCGGCGTAATAGACGGAGGATATTTCGTGGCGATTTTCGTCGTGGCGCATGGCGCCTGGAGCGCAGGCTGGGCCTGGAAGAAGATGCACGGCATTCTGCGCGCGCGCGGTCATAGTCTGGTCACCCCGACCTATACCGGGCTTGGCGAGCGCTCGCATCTGGCGCGGCCCGAGATCGACCTCGACACGCACATCACGGATGTCTGTCAGGTGCTCGAGTATGAAGACCTCAAGGGCGTGGTGCTGATCGGCCATAGCTATGGCGGCATGGTCGCCACCGGGGTCGCCGACCGTGCCGGCGCACGGGTCGCCAAACTGGTTTATCTCGATGCGTTCGCGCCAAGGAATGGCGATAGCGCGTTCAGCCTGTTGCCGCCGGAGACGCGGGCGCAACGCCAGGCGGGCGGCGGCGATGACTGGCGAATTCCGCCGGGGCCGATGCCGCCGGATACGTCCGATGCCGACCGCGCCTGGTGCGAGCCGCGCCGCACGCCGCAGCCGCTGAAAACCTTCGCGCAGCCGATCAAGCTGGACGCCGAACCGACGATGCCGCGGCATTATATTTATTGCACCCGGCGCCCCCCGGACGACCGCTTCCGTCCGTTCTATGAGCGCGCCAAGGCGGAAGGTTGGGGTGCCTACGAAATCGATGCCAGCCACAATCCGCACATTACCAATCCGAACGGACTGGCCGATCTGCTCAATACCATCGCGAAGAAGTAAGCCGCCATCGATCCGCGCTGCTCAGACATGACCGGTGTCGGGGATATTGAGCACCTTGCCGCAGGCCTTGCAGTGAACAGCGTCGGCGTCGTGACGCTGGAGACCGCAGTCCGGACAGGAAAAGCGGACCTTGTTGGGACTGATTAGCGCCTTCGCCAGATTGAAGAACAGCGTGACGCCAACGATCATGATGCCGACCGAAATCAGCCGGCCGGTGGTGGAGGTCAACGTGATGTCGCCGAAGCCGGTCGTCGTCAACGCGGTCACGGTGAAGTACAGCGCGTCGGCGTAGTTCCTGATCTGCGGATTGCTGTAGTGCTGCGTCTCGTAGACGATGCCAGTGGTCACGAAAATGAAAACCGCGAGGTTCACCACTGCCATGATGACCTCCTCATGGCGGCGGAAATAACGGCTGTCGGCGCGTAGCCGGTTGAGAAGCTGGTAAGTGTGCAGCAGCCGCACTGTGCGCAGCACGCGCAGGAAGGCGACGCCTTCGCCGACCAGCGGCGCGAGAAACGACGCGATCGCAGCGACATCGGCCCACGTCGAAAATCGGAGCAATTCGCGCGGGCGATGCCGGCTGATGGTCATGCGCGCCGTAAAGTCGGCAAGCACGGCAAGCCCGAACACGATATCGAGCGCTTCGATCCAGTCGGCGCGCGGCAGAAACGACGTCGTTACGATAAAGAGAACCGTAACCAGGTCGAACGCGAGCAGGCCGTAGCGGAACCGGTGGCCAGCGGCGGTGTGCGATTCATAGAGACGGCGCAGCCGCCGAATGACGTCGGATTCCATGCCGCCGTTATGTGTGGCAACGGCTGCGTTGCCCGGCGCCTTGTGGCTCGTGCCGGATCGGCCGACCTTACGTTTTCCCGACCCTGCGCGCCCCGTCGCCATGACACTTACGATAATGGCCGGGCACGGAAGTGCAAGACGGTACGGTCGCATGCTAGGCGCGGGCGGCACAGACGCTACAATGCGGGCATGCTGGGAAGCCTCTTTACGATTCTCGACTGGACCGGCACCGCGGTCTTCGCGGTGACTGGCGCGCTGGTCGCCTCGCGCAAGCGGATGGATATTTTCGGCTTCATCCTGCTCGGCTCGGCCACGGGCATCGGTGGTGGCAGCCTGCGCGACCTGATGCTCGGCGCGACGCCGGTGTTCTGGGTCCGCGAGCCGGTCTATCTCGCGATCTGCGTCGGCGTTTCCGCTGCGACGTTCTTTCTCGCGCATGTGCCGGAGTCGCGCTACCGCGTCTTGTTGTGGCTCGACGCGGTCGGCCTGGCGCTGTTCTGCATCATCGGCGCCGACAAGGCGCTCGCCGCGGGGACCAGCGGATTCATCGCGGTGGCGATGGGAGCGGCGACCGCGACCTTCGGCGGCATCATCCGCGATCTGCTCGGCGGCGAGAGCCCGCTGATCCTGCGCAAGGAGATCTATGTGACGGCGGCGCTGGCGGGCGCCTTGGTGTTCGTCTCCGGCGTCAAACTCGGCGCACCGTGGCTGGCCGCAGCGGGGGCGGGCTTCGCCGTCTGCCTCACGGTGCGGGCGCTCGCGCTCGTCTATGGCTGGTCGCTGCCGGTGTACCGCGCCCGGGCGGGGCGCACCGCCGAGGAAATCGAGAAGCGCAAGCGCTGACCCGGTTCCCAACGGCTCCGTCGCGTTGACGGCGTCTTTATTCCGTAATCCCCGAATTTTACCGGCGACGATATGGCCGCGGACTGCCGTTGCCCCACGATGCGGGTGACTGCAACTTTGGAGAACTGATTCATGAGCCAATCGAACTGGTGCGGCGCGGCGGCGCGCTGTGCAATGCTGGCGGCGATCGCAATCGTGTTCGGAATGTCGGCGCCTGCATTGGCGGCGAAGAAGAAGGCGGCGCCGAAGGTCGACCACTGGAACGCCTGCTACGATCTCGGCTGGGTGCGCGGCGTGCATACCGAGCAGGGCGAACTGGACGACTGGATGGACCAGTGCCTGACCGGCGAGATCGCCGGCTCGCCCACGCCGAAGACAACGCGGAAGAAGGACCGCAATCTCGACAACCTCAAGATCCTGAGCTGAGCCACCGCGGGCCGGGACCGGCCGGTCACGCCCGCTCCGGCCAACCCCGAAAGGCCGCTCCGGCGCGGCGGAAACCACGTTTCCGCGCCGCCATTGCCATAACCCGCCGCAAACCGTATATGTCCGGCGCAACCTGATTTGCGGCCTGCCTTGCTGTTGCTCCCGGTTTTGGGCGCTGACCATCGCATTCCCCAAAAAATCCGGATGCCCGGCTGCCACCCGGTTCGCGGGACGGCGGCGTCGGGCGCGTTGCAACAGCAAAGGAGGCCATCCATGGCCCAAGGTACCGTGAAGTTCTTCAACACCCAGAAGGGCTTCGGCTTCATCACTCCGAACGATGGCGGCAAGGACGTGTTCGTCCATATCAGCGCCGTGCAGCGCGCCGGCATGACGACGCTCAACGAAGGCCAGCGCCTGAACTACGAGATCGTCACCGAGCGCGGCAAGCAGGCGGCGGGCAATCTGTCGAACGCCTGATGCCTGATCGTCGCCCCTGAGCGGGCGCGGTGAAAGACAACGAAATGCCCGGCCGAGAGGCCGGGCGTTTTGCGTTTGCGGCGTCTCTTGCGGCGGTGGGCAATTCGCCCACCCGGCGGCGGGGTGGCGTGCGTGAACGGTCCCGCATTCCGCGCTAGGCTCGGGCCGACGCCGGCAGAGACCGGCGCGCGCAAGAGGGACATGAGGGAGGTGACGATGGCGGTTGATCCACGACTGGCCGGCAAACCCATTCCGAGCATTTCCAAAGCAGCGATGGAGCAGGACTGCGTCGCGCGCGTGAATAAAATGCGGGCGCTCGACATCGCCTTTCTCGACCAGAGCCTGCCGCACTACCAGCGCGACATCATCAACGTCATCGGCATGGGCGTCACCGAGAACGCGGCGCTCAAGCCCAACATCGCGCAGGGCGCGCACGGCTTCAACATCACTTACGTCCGCGCCAGGACCGGCAAGGGCGCGGCGCTGCACCGCCACGCCACCGAGGAGGTGTTCATCCCGGTGAAGGGGCCGTGGCAGGTGTTCTGGCTCGAGGGTGACACCGAGCGCAGCGTCGACCTCGCCGAAGGCGACGTCATCAATGTGCCGGTCGGCATCTATCGCGGCTTCCGCAGCCTGTCCGACGATCCCGACGCGCTGTTGATCACCATCGTCGGCGGGCCCGACGCCGGCAAGGTGGACTGGCATCCTTCGCTGCTCGAAGAGGTGCGCGGCACAGGATTGTCGATCGACGACGACGGCAACCTGATCAAGGACAAGCCGGCGGCGTGACGGTTCAAAATTCGGCGCAGCAAGCACCGGCACTGGGACAGGACTGGTGACGTGTTGACAGCGGCGGGAGGCGGGCGGAGACTTCCCAAGTCGGAAAGGGAGGTGCCATGCTTCCACCGGGCCAGAGAGCCGCGATGATTGCCGGCGTTGACGCTCGGGCGCCGGCATAGCGGGACCAGACGGACGGCACGCCGGACGGCGGCGCTCGCGGGTTGCACAGTCAGGCAAGACCCCACCTCAAGCCGCTTCCGGCGTGCAGCTTTTTTGTCGCGTCATCTTTCGCAATTCCCGACGGATCTGTTGCGCCGCCGTTGCGCCTGCGCAGTCGCCACTGCGCGCGCCCACGCCTTGAGCAAGGCCGGCGCGGTGGCACGTCCTTGAACGGCGGCAGGCGGATTTCGCACACAGGGCGGGAATCGTGAGCGGCGAATGGCGCCGCGCGATCGCGGCGACGATGCGCTCCATCCGGTCGAGCATGGTGTGGACGATGCGAGGGATGCGGTCATCACTTGTCATGGCCGGGCTTGTCCCGGCCATCCACGTCTTGCGTATTGATTGAAGTTAGACGTGGATGCCCGGTATAAAGCCGGGCATGACGGCAATCGGTTCGAGTCACTCATCCAAACATGCTCCATCGTTCTCGCGGCGTGTTCGGCGTCCGAGTTATGAAGAGTGAAGGGAACGGCGCGCCAGGATGCGCTGCCAGTCCGTTCTGTGTGCATGTTCTTTTCAGAACATGCCGCGCCTCCGGGCGCGCCGTTGCGGTGTCTTCACGGTCGCCGGCCGCGCTTTTCGTCGCTCGGCTTGGATAGCCGAACGTCCGTCAGCGAGCTCCTCGCGCCCCGGTCCTAGTGCCGGGGGAGCGGTTCCGGCAGCCGCCCGGGGCGTGGCTTGCTCACCACACGCGCGGGCACCGCGCCTCTTCACACGAAAACGGTGCAACCGGTTCCGCGCCCTTCATGCGAAGAGGCGTACTAGGAATATAATCCAGACGACGGAATGTCAAGCATCGCGTTAACCGATTTGCGCGCTAACAATTTTCCGCGCCGGCGGGGTCTTGACGAAGCGAGCGTCCGCACCAATTTTTCCCGCCGTCCAGACCGAAAGGAGCCAACTTAAGGAGAGCAAGGAGGGTGTGATGGACGGCATCCGCAGACTGCACGGCAACACGACCGACACCGGTTTCGACTGGCAGACGCTGATCCACCCGGCGTCGGCCTATGGCCACCCCCGCGACGTGCTGGCCGACGGCGACCTCACCACCAGCGAGAAGCGCGCGATCCTGTCCTCGTGGGCGTCCGACGCCTGCGCGGTGCCGGAGACGCCGGGCCTGCGCCAGCCGCCGGGCTTTGCGGCGCCGGTGTCGTTCGACGACATCATCGACGCGCTGCGCTCGCTCGACGACGGGCCGCAGCCGCCGCGCCCCGGCGGCAAGAGCGCGCGAGTGCCGCGCGGGACCCGCGACCGCGGCGAAGGCAGCGACGGCGGAATGCGGCAGGCGGCGTAGGGTACGCGTTTTGTGTTTGAGGGACGCTTGTTGTGGCCACCGTCATGCCCGGCCATAGCTCGTCGAAAGACGGGCGTGAACGCCCTGATGTGCCGGGCATCCACGTCTTGCTTTCAAAATTCCGGTAAGACGTGGATGGCCGGGACAAGCCCGAGGGCAGGCTTTCTGGCCGCCGCTCAAAGTACTACAGGTCATCCTCCGTCAGCCCGGTCTGTTTCGCAATGCGCGCCAGCATGCGCGGGCCGATTTCGTCGCCGTCGTGAAAGGCGAACACAAAGTCCGGCCAGCCGTCGCGCTGCAAGGTGCGGTGCGAGCCGCTCTGCCGTTTGACCGTCCAGCCAATTCGTAACAAGGCCGCGAAGACACGCCGCGCTTTGGCCGAGGGCCAGCGGCTCATGCCAGCTGGAACATGCCGGCAAGTTCGCGCGGCAGCGGCTCGCCGTGCTCGACCCGCTCGGCGATCACCCGCAGCGCCAGTGCAGTGGCCTTGGCGCGCGCGTCCACGTCGGTTTCGCCATAGCTCATGACGCCGGGCAGGGCGGGCACTTCCGCCAGCCAGCGGCCGTCGTCTTCGCGTTCTAGTTCAACCTTCAGCATTTGCTACGTTTACTGCTGCACCATACCGAAAACAAGCACCGCAACTACTCCGCCGCCTTCTGGCCCTTCTTCTTCGGTCCCGCCGCCTTGCGTCCCAGCACCGGCGCCAGGAACTGCCCGGTATAACTCCGCTTCACCTTCACCACGTCCTCCGGCGTGCCGGACGCGACGATCTCGCCGCCGCCGTCGCCGCCTTCGGGGCCGAGGTCGATGATCCAGTCGGCGGTCTTGATGACCTCCAGATTGTGCTCGATGACGACCACGGTGTTGCCGCCGGCGACCAGCTCGTGCAGCACCTCCAGCAGCTTCGCGACGTCGTGGAAATGCAGGCCGGTGGTCGGCTCGTCGAGGATATAGAGCGTGCGGCCGGTGGAGCGCTTCGACAGCTCCTTGGCGAGCTTGACGCGCTGCGCCTCGCCGCCCGACAGCGTGGTGGCCTGCTGGCCGACATGGATGTAGTCGAGGCCGACGCGGTGCAGCAGCGCCAGCACGTCGCGCACGCGCGGCACCGCCTTGAAGAACTCCAGCGCCTCCTCGACCGTCATGTCGAGCACGTCGGCGATGGTCTTGCCCTTGAAGGTGACCTCGAGCGTCTCGCGGTTGTAGCGCTTGCCCTTGCAGACGTCGCAGGTGACGTAGACGTCCGGCAGGAAGTGCATCTCGATCTTGATGACGCCGTCGCCCTGGCAGGCCTCGCAGCGGCCGCCTTTGACGTTGAAGGAGAAGCGGCCGGGCTCGTAGCCGCGCGCCTTGGCCTCGGGCAGGCCGGCGAACCACTCGCGGATCGGCGTGAAGGCGCCGGTATAGGTGGCCGGGTTGGAGCGCGGCGTGCGGCCGATCGGCGACTGGTCGATGTCGATGATCTTGTCGATGTGCTCGAGGCCCTCGATGCGGTCGTGCGCGGCGGGGGCGAGCGAGGCGCCGTTCAACTTGCGCGCCACCGCGGCATAGAGCGTGTCGACCAGCAGCGTCGACTTGCCGCCGCCGGAAACGCCGGTGATGCAGGTGAAGGTGCCGAGCGGGATTTCCGCGGTGACGTTCTTCAGGTTGTTGCCGCGGGCGTTGACGACCTTGAGCGCGCGGCGCGCGTTGATGGCGCGGCGCTCGGGGATCGCGACGGTGAGCTCGCCGGAGAGATATTTCCCGGTCCATGAGGCGGGCGCTTCGATCAGGTCGTCGACATTGCCCTGCGCGATGATGTTGCCGCCGTGAATGCCGGCGCCGGGGCCGATGTCGAGCACGTAATCGGCGGTGCGGATGGCGTCCTCGTCATGCTCGACCACGATCACGGTGTTGCCGAGGTCGCGCAGCCGCTTGAGGGTTTCGAGCAGGCGGGCATTGTCGCGCTGGTGCAGGCCGATCGAGGGCTCGTCGAGGACGTAAAGCACGCCGGTGAGGCCGGAGCCGATCTGCGAGGCAAGCCGGATGCGCTGGCTTTCGCCGCCGCTGAGCGTGCCGGAGGCGCGCGACAGCGTGAGATAGTCGAGGCCGACGTCGATCAGGAATTTCAGCCGCTCGCGGATTTCCTTCAGCACCCGGCCGGCGATCTCGTTCTGCTTCTTGTTGAGGTCCTTCGGCAGCGTCTCGAACCAGTCGGCGGCGCGCTTGACGCTCAGCTCGGCGACTTCGGAAATGGTCTTCTGCGCGATCTTGACGCACAGCGCCTCGGGCTTGAGCCGTGCGCCGTGGCATTCCTTGCAAGGGAAGTTGGTGAAATATTTGGCGAGGTCCTCGCGGGCCCAGTCGCTCTCGGTTTCCTTGAAACGGCGCTCGAGGTTCGGGATCACGCCTTCGAACGGTTTCTTGGTGGTGTAGCCGCGCAACCCGTCGTCGTAGACGAACTTGATCGGCTCCTCGCCGGAGCCGTGCAGGATCGCGTCCTGCGTCTTCTTCGGCAGCGCCTTCCATTTGGTGTCGAGCGTGAACTTGTAGTGCTTGCCAAGTGCCTCAAGAGTTTGCGTGTAATAGACCGAGGTCGATTTCGCCCACGGCGCGATGGCGCCCTTGCGCAGCGTGGCGTCGCGGTCGGGGATGACGAGCTCGGCGTCGATGTGCTGCTCGACGCCAAGGCCGCCGCAGGCCGGACAGGCGCCGAACGGATTGTTGAAAGAAAAGAGTCTGGGTTCGATCTCCGGAATGGTGAAGCCGGACACCGGGCAGGCGAATTTCTCCGAGAACGTCAGCCGTTCATGCGTTGCGTTGCGGCCGCGATTGGCGGTGGCTCCGGTCGCGGCGACATCCGCAAGCTCGACGATCGCGAGACCCTCGGCGAGCTTCAGGCACTGTTCGAGCGAGTCGGCGAGCCGCGTGGCGATGTCGCCTTTGACGACGAGACGGTCGACCACCACGTCGATGTCGTGGGTGAACTTCTTGTCGAGCGCGGGGACTTCGCCGATCTCGTGGAACTTGCCGTCGACCTTGACGCGCTGGTAGCCCTTCTTGAGAAAGTCGGCGAGTTCCTTCTTGTATTCGCCCTTGCGGCCGCGCACGACCGGCGCCAGCACATAGATGCGGGTGCCTTCGTCGAGCGCCAGCACGCGGTCGACCATCTGCGACACGGTCTGCGATTCAATGGGTAATCCTGTTGCCGGCGAATAGGGAATGCCGACGCGCGCCCACAGCAGGCGCATATAGTCGTAGATCTCGGTGACGGTGCCGACGGTGGAGCGCGGATTGCGCGAGGTGGTCTTCTGCTCGATGGAAATCGCCGGCGACAGGCCGTCGATCTGGTCGACGTCCGGCTTCTGCATCATCTCGAGGAACTGCCGCGCATAGGCGGAGAGCGACTCCACATAGCGGCGCTGGCCCTCGGCATAGATGGTGTCGAAGGCGAGCGACGACTTGCCGGACCCGGACAGGCCGGTGAACACCACCAGCTGGTCGCGCGGGATCGCAACATCGATGTTTTTCAGATTGTGCTCGCGGGCGCCGCGGATCGAAATGACGCGGGCGTCGCTGCGGGGGCTCTTGGGGGTCCGGTCGGTCATTGTCCGTGGAGAATAGGGTATGGCGCCGCAGCGGCTTGTCAGGAACGTAGTGAGAACGGGCCGCTTTCGCTAGGGGCCAAAAAGGCCCTGTGCGCAAGTCGTTTGCGGTGCGATTGCGCGCGGTTACCCGGAAACCGGTCAGCTTGGGCGCGTTAGGGCAGTGGCGGTTGCACAAAAGAAAAAGGGCCAGCACGAGGCCGGCCCTTGTCCCAGATCGAATGGCGGCTGTGTTGCAGCCGCCAGTCGGTTTGATCAGAAGCGGTAGTTGATGCCCACGCGAACGATGTTCGCCTTGGCATCGACGTCGGTATTGGTGGTGCAGGTGCCTGACGCACAGCTCGCCTTGCCGAGATCGGCATAGAGGTATTCGATCTTGGCCGACCACGGACCCATGAAGGCGTATTCGACGCCAAGACCGACGGTCCAGCCGATCTGAGTGTCCTTGTCGGTCAGGCCGGCGCCGGTCGTCATCTTCACGTTGGCAGCCGCGAGACCGCCGGTGAAGTACGGCATCCACCGATCCCAAGCATAGCCGATGCGGCCACGCGCGGTCGCGAGCCAGGCAACTTTGGTTTCGCAGCCGGCGCCGACGGCGCAGATGCCGGTGCCGATCGACCGGTCCTTCATCCAGGTCGCATCCCAGTCGCCTTCAAGACCCCAGACCCAGCGTCCGGTCTGGTAGTTGAAGCCGACCGTGCCGCCGAACAGTGCGCCCTTCGGCTTGGTGCTGACGGTGCCTGAGGTGCCGGTCCAATCGCCGTCGCCGAATCCGTAGCCACCGTTGATACCGACATAGAAGCCGGTCCAACTGAAGATAGGCGCCACATAGACCGGCGCCTTGTAGGCTGGCCGCGGCAGGTCAGCGGCCAGCGATGGGCTTGCCATCGCGAACGCCAGACCGGCAGCAGCGGCCAGTTGGGTGAAACGCTTCATTTTGCTCTCCTGATGATTTTCGGCCGAAAACACGCAACTCGTGCCCGTGTCTATATCTTGTGG
>JBFWZV010000079.1:0-12313 GCA_050184975.1 Pseudolabrys sp.
ATGCGATGCCCGTAGCCGTCGCCGCGCTGGCCGAAGGGCACCGGCCGGCAGCCGGGCACCAGTTTCTGGGCCCCCTCGAACGTCTCGGCGATGAGCTGCGGCACGGCGTCGACCGGCACCGAGACGTCGTGCTTGATCGAACCGCCTTCGGGTTTCTGGGCCTCCGTCAGCGTGTGCCGCAGGTGCCAGAACGACTTTGTCTGCTCGAGGCTCGCCGAAAGCGTTGCGTCGATAACGAGGCCGCGTTCGCTCGCATCGGCGAGGAAATTTTCCACCGTCTCGCGCAAGCCCTCCACCGTCTGCGAGGAGACCTCCATCAGCACATACCAGGGGTGTTTCGAGGCAAGCGGGTCGCGCACACCGTGGCCGTGGCGCAGCCCGAATTCCATGACCTCGCGGATGATCAATTCGAAGCTCGTCACCGTGCCGCCGGCGCGTTCCTGCGCGAGATTGAGCAGCGTCAACGCCGCCTCCGGCGAGGGGACGCCAATGAACGCCGTTTCGATCGCACGCGGCCGCGGAAAAACCTTCAACGTCGCAGCGGTGATGATGCCGAGCGTGCCTTCGGCGCCGACAAACAGGTTCTTCAGGTCGTAGCCGGTGTTGTCCTTCTTCAGCTTCGACAGCGCGTCGAGCACGCGGCCGTCGGCGAGCACCACCTCGACGCCAAGCACAAGGTCGCGCGCAACCCCGTAGGCGAGCGCGCCGGTGCCGCCGGCATTCGACGACAGATTGCCGCCGATGGTGCAGCTTCCTTCCGCGCCGAGCGACAGTGGGAACAGCCGGCCGGCCGCCGCCGCCGCGGCCTGCGCGTTGACGAGCACCACTCCAGATTCGCAGGTCATGGTGTTCGAGGCGGGATCGACTTCGCGTACCTTGTCGAGCCGCGTCAGCGACAGGATCAGTTCGCCGTGCATCGGGATTTGCGCGCCGACGAGACCCGTATTGCCGCCCTGCGGCACGATCGCGGTTTTCGTCTCGTTGGCGAGCTTGAGGATGTCCTGCACTTCTTTCACCGAGCCCGGCCGCAACAGCATCGTGGTGTTGCCGTGATAGAGGCCGCGGCCTTCGGTCAGATACGGTTCGAGCGCATGGCCGTCGGTGATGGCATACTTGTCGCCGACAATGGCGCGGAACCGCGCGAGCAGTTCCGGCGTCAGTTTGGGCGGCTGCTGGACGTTCATGCGGGGCTCATGGTCGTTCGTTAGGGTCTCGGCGCCGCGGCGCGTTCGAGCCGGTCATTGATCGCCTCGCCGAGCCCGTCGTGCGGGATCGGCATCACCGCGATGGCGCGGGCGCCGGCGGCGTCGAGCGCGCGCAAATGCGAGAACAGGTTGGCGGCGGCTTCGATCAGGTCGCCGGCCGGCGATAGATTCATCGTCGCACCGGTCACGGCGGGACCGAACGCAAGCAGCGTTTCGCCGCCGCGCGCATCGGCGGCGTTCAGACGCAGCTTCGCCTTCGGTGCGTAGTGCGAGGTCAACATGCCGGGCGCCAGTGGCGCCTCATCGTCGGCGACCTGCGGCTGAAGCGGTTTTCCCAGCGCGCGCTCGATCTCGGCGCGCGCCACGCCGCCGGGCCGCAGCAGGGCCGGGGCGTCGACGCAGGCAACGATGGTCGACTCGACGCCGACCGGGCAGGGGCCGCCATCGACGATGAGATCGATGCGGCCGCGCAGGTCCGCCATCACATGCGCGGCGGTGGTCGGCGAGACATGACCGGAGCAGTTGGCTGACGGCGCAACGATCGGCTTGCCGAACGTCGCGATCAACTCGCGCGCGGTCGGGTGCGCGGGTATTCGGATCGCGACGGTGTCGAGGCCGGCGAGCGCGAGGTCGCTGACCGGGCAGCCGGGCGTGCGTGGCAGCACCAGCGTCAGCGGTCCCGGCCAGAACGCCGTCGCGAGCCGTTCGGCATCGGTGTTGAACTGCGCCAGCGCATGCGCCGCCTCGCGCGAGGCGACATGGGCAATGAGGGGGTTGAAGGCTGGCCGGCCCTTGGCGGCATACAGGCGGGCGACCGCCTCCCCATTCGTGGCGTCGGCGCCGAGGCCGTAGACCGTTTCGGTCGGGAAGGCGACAAGGCCGCCCGCGCCAAGGCAGCGCGCTGCGGCGGCAATGGCCGCGGGCCCGGTCGTCATTGCTCGTGTTGCCAATTCAGTGGCCATTTCCACGCTTTAGTCCTCGTTAGTCCTCATTTCCGCGGTCTCCCGCCAACCTTGCGGGCAACTTGCGACCTTGGAGGGGTGGGGTTATAAGCCGCCCCGCAGTCGGAGTGTAGCGCAGTCTGGTAGCGCACCACGTTCGGGACGTGGGGGTCGCAGGTTCAAATCCTGCCACTCCGACCAGCCTCCTTCGCGCATTTTGGCGAGTCCTCCCATGAAACTCCCGCTGACCGGTCAATGTCAGTGCGGGCAGGTGCGTTACGAAATCCGCGCCGAACCGCTCTCGGTCTGGGCCTGCCATTGCACCGAATGCCAGAAGCAGTCGGGCGCCGCCTATGCGCTGTCGATGCCGGTGCCGCGCGAGGCGGTCGTGGTGACGAAGGGCGAGACCGCGCGCTGGGAGCGCACCGCCGACTCGGGCCGCAAAATGATGTGCGTCTATTGCCTCGCCTGCGGCACGCGGCTGTGGCACGAGCCCGCGGCGCTTGCCGCCATCACCATCGTCAAACCGGGCACGCTGGACGATACCAGCTTCCTCGAGCCGGTGGGCCATATCTGGACCGGCAGCAAGCAGCCCTGGGTCGCGATTCCGGCCGATACTATCAACTGGGACGGCCATCCCGCCGACACCGCGCCGATGATTGCGGCCTGGAAGGCCCGTCACAGCGCCTGAAATCGCGGCGGAACCGGGTGTGCGTCCGGCTTGTGCCCCACCGGGCAAGCCCGGTACGCTGTTGGCCTAATGAAAAATCCGGGCCGCGGCGGGCTCCCCGCCGGAACGCGCCGGCATGTGGAGGAAACCAATGACTCGCGATCTGAAAGCACGCGACCTGAAAGCGATTGGCTTTGCCGTTGCGGTAAGTGTCGGCCTGGCGACGGCGGCGCCGGCGGCCGAAGTAAAGTTTATGACCGGTCCGCAGGGCGGATCGTGGATTCCGATCGGCGGCCAGCTCAAGGATATGTGGGAGAAGTCGATCTCCGGCATGCAGGTGCAGGTGCTGCCGGGCGCCGGCATCGCCAATGTGCGCGGCATCCAGGAAGGCAAGGCCGACATCGGTCTCGCCAATTCGATCTCGACGGCCGACGCCATCGACGGCCGCGCGCCGTTCAACAAGCCGCATGACAACGTCTGCAACGTCGCGACGCTCTATCCGCAATACTTCCAGTTCGTCGTGCTGGCAGACTCCGGCATCAACAAGGTTTCCGACCTGAAGGGCAAGGCGATCACCACGCAGCAGAAGGGCAATACAGGCGAGGTCATCACCGGTCACTTCCTCGAAGCGAACGGCCTGAAGTGGGAAGACGTGTCGGTGAGCCGCACCGGCTACTCTGACAGCGTCAACCTGATGAAGGACAACAAGGCGGTCGCCTTCGGCCTCAACACCCAGGCTCCGGCCGGCGCGGTGATGGATCTCGCCGCCGCGCGCGACGTGAAAATTCTGGAGCAGACCGACGCCTACGAAAAGATGCTCAAGCTCAATCCGGCCTACAAGCTGATCACGCTGCCCAAGGGCACCTATCCCAAGCAGGACAAGGATCTGAAAGTGATCGGCTTCTCCACCCACGTCGTGGTGTCGTGCAAGCTGCCGGCCGAGCAGGTCTATACGATGACCAAGCAGATCGCCGCCAACACCAAGACGCTGGCGACCGTCGCCAAGGCGATCGGCAATCTCGATGCCAAGGGCATGGCCGCCGATGTCGGCGTGCCGTTCCATCCCGGCGCCGCCAAGTTCTACAAGGAAGCCGGCATCACGGTGAAGTCGCACTGATCGGGTTCAGGGCGCCGGCGGTCGAGGGGGCCGCCGGCGTTTCCCGATGTTGGAGCCGAGTGGGGCGGTCTTCCTGCGTGAGCGATCATCATGACCTTTGAACGCAATTTCGCGGGCGCGATGAAGCTCGCGATCACGCTGATTTCCGTCGCGATGGCGCTCTACCACATGTGGGCGATCGCCTTCGGCTCGCCGGAAGCCGTGTTCTTCCGGGGCACGCACCTGCTGTTCGCGATGGTGCTGCTGTTCCTGATCTATCGCGGTTCCGGCAAGGCGGAAGGATTGCCGAAGCCGCTCGACTATGTGTTGCTGGCGCTGTCGGCGGCGCCGATTCTCTATTTGTTCATCGAATACGATTACATCGTCAATCGCATCTTCTACGTCGACGACCTCACCACCATCGACAAGGTGATGGGCACCATCATGACGGTGATGGTGCTCGAGGGCACGCGGCGCCTGATCGGCTGGCCGCTGCCGATCACCGCGATTGTGTTCCTGGTCTACGGCCTGTTCGTCGCCCATCTCGAGCCGCAACGGCTGCTCGACCAGCTCTACATGACGACCGAAGGCATCTTCGGCATACCGCTGTCGGTGTCGGCGTCCTACGTGCTGATCTTCGTGCTGTTCGGCTCGTTCATGGAACGCACCGGCACCGGACAGTTGTTCATGGACTTCGCGCTCGCAATCACCGGCCACGCTGCCGGCGGTCCCGGCAAGGTCTCGGTGTTTTCCTCCAGCCTGTTCGGCACCATTTCCGGCAGCGCCGTCGCCAATGTGATGGTCGACGGGCCCATCACGATCCCGCTGATGAAGCGGACCGGTTTCCCGCCGCATTTTGCCGCCGGCGTCGAGGCGGTGGCTTCGACCGGCGGGCAAATCATGCCGCCGATCATGGGTGCCGCTGCCTTCGTGATGGCCGAATTCATGGGCGTCGGCTACGGGCAGGTCATCATCTGGGCGCTGGTACCGGCGATCCTCTATTACCTGGCCTGTTTCTTCGCGGTGCATTTCGAAGCCAAACGCCGCGGCATTGTCGGCGTCCCGCGTTCCGAACTGCCGAAGATGAGCGTCGTGCTGCGCGAGCGCGGCCATCTGTTCCTGCCGGTGCTCACGATCCTTGTCGTAATGTATTCAGGCTATTCGGCGCCGCTGTCGGCGCTTGCCGGTACGCTCGCCTGCTTCCCGGTGGCGTTGCTGCGCAAATCAACCCGCGGCTACGTCACGTTCAACAACTTGATCGAGGCAATGGTCGATGGCGCCCGCAATGCGCTACCCGTTGCGTTGGCTTGCGCCTGCGCCGGAGTGGTGATCGCGGTGGTGACGCTGTCCGGTCTCGGTATCGTGTTCACCCAGTTCGTCATCGGGCTTGCCAAGGATACGCTGCTGGTCGCGCTGATCCTGACCATGTGCGCTGGCATTATTCTCGGCATGGGCATGCCGACGACGCCGGCCTATATCATCATGACGGCGCTGCTGGTGCCCGCCATCATCAAGCTCGGCGTTGTCGAGCCGGCCGCGCACATGTTCGCGTTCTATTTCGCGATCCTGTCGGCGATCACGCCGCCGGTGGCGCTGGCGGTGTTTGCGGCAGCCGGCCTCGCCAAGGCCGATTTGTGGCAGTCCGGCTGGGCGGCGGTGAAGATCGGCTTTGCCGGGTTCATCGTGCCGTTCATGTTCGTTTACGAACCGGCCCTGTTGATGATCGGCGATTGGCCGACGATTCTTTCGAGCTGCGTTACAGCCTCGGTCGGCGTCATCCTGTTTGCCGGAGGGTTGCACGGCTACTTCCTGACGAAGGCGAGCCACTGGCAGCGTGCGCTGCTGCTGATCGCCGGCATGTGTCTCATCAAGCCCGGCCTCTACACCGACATTGCGGGCGGCGCGCTTGCGGTCACCGTGATTGCCGCGCAATTCGCTGCGCGGCGCGCTGGCGCGAGGCCAGTCGCCAAGCAGGCGAACTAGCCCTATAAACGCACCCGCAATGTCGACCAGAAAACGTCCCGAACAGCTGCGCAGCCATCGCTGGATTGGCGTCAACGACCTGCGCGCGTTCGGTCATCGATCGCGGCTGCGCCAGGGCGGCTATGACGCGCCGGACTGGAACGGAAAGCCGGTCATTGCCATCGTCAATACCTGGAGCGACATCAATTTCTGCCACACCCATCTGCGCGAGCGCGCCGAGCATGTGAAGCGCGGCGAGTTGCAGGCCGGCGGCTTTCCGCTGGAACTGCCGGCGATGTCGCTGTCGGAGCCCTTCGTCAAGCCGACAACGATGCTTTACCGCAATCTGCTGGCGATGGAGGCGGAGGAGCTGTTGCGCTCGCATCCGATCGACGGCGCGGTGCTGCTCGGCGGTTGCGACAAGACCACGCCCGGTTTGCTCATGGGCGCGATCAGCATGGGAATTCCGGCAATCTATGTGCCTGCGGGACCGATGCTGCGCGGCAACTGGCATGGCGAAGTGCTGGGCTCGGGCTCGGACGCCTGGAAATACTGGGACGAGAAAAGGGCCGGGAACATCACCGAGGCGCAGTGGCAGGAGATCGAGGGCGGCATCGCGCGCTCCTACGGCACCTGCATGGTGATGGGGACCGCCGCTACCATGATGGCGATTGCCGAGGCGATGGGCTTCACGCTGCCGGGCGCCTCGTCGATTCCCGCGGCGGATGCGAGCCACCCGCGCATGGCGGCGGCCGCCGGACGCCGCATCGTCGACATGGTGTGGGACGATCTCACGCCGCAGAAAATCCTGACGAAAGAATCCTTCGACAACGCCATCCGCGTGCATATGGCGATGGGTGGCTCGACCAACGCCATCATCCACGTCGTCGCCATGGCCCGCCGCGCCGGGCTGCCGATGGACATGAAGCGGTTCGACGACATCTCCCGCGAAGTTCCGGTGCTCGCCAATATCCGCCCGTCCGGTGAGGCGCTGATGGAGGATTTCTTTTATGCCGGGGGCTTGCGCGCGCTGATGAACGAGTTGCGCGATACGCTCGATCTTTCCTGCATGACGGTCACCGGCAAGACCATCGGCGACAACATCGCGGGTGCAGAAGTCTACAAGCCCGACATCATTCGCACGCTCAACAACCCGGTCTCGCGCGACGGCGCGACCGCCGTGTTGACCGGCAATCTTGCGCCGCGCGGCTGCGTCATGAAGCCGTCGGCTGCTGAAAAGCGGTTGCACAAGCATCGCGGCAAGGTGATTGCGTTCGAGGACTACAACCACATGGCGCGCGAGGTCGAGCGCGACGATCTCGACGTCACGCCGGACCATATTCTGGTGCTGAAGAACGGCGGGCCAAAGGGCGGTCCCGGCATGCCGGAATGGGGAATGCTGCCGATCCCGAAAAAGCTCGTGAAGATGGGCGTGCGCGACATGCTGCGGATTTCCGATGCGCGGATGAGCGGCACGTCCTATGGCGCCTGCATTCTGCACGTCGCGCCAGAAAGTTTCGTCGGCGGTCCCTTGGCATTCGTGCAGACCGGCGACGAGATCGAAGTCGACGTGCCGGCGCGGCGTATTCACCTGCATGTGTCGGACGAGGAACTCGCACGCCGCAAGGCGGCGTGGAAGGTACCCGCGCCACGCTACCCGCGCGGCTACGGCGCGATGTTCTCCGAACACATTGGCCAAGCCGACGAGGGCTGCGATTTCGATTTTCTGGCACCGCTCGGGCCGGTCGCCGAGCCCGAGATTCACTGACCTTATTTGCTGTCGTTCATGTAATAGAGCGCAGCGCTCGTCGCGCCGCCGCCGATCACGCAGGGCAGGCCGAACT
Source organism: Pseudolabrys sp. (assembly GCA_050184975.1). Classification (GTDB taxonomy): domain Bacteria; phylum Pseudomonadota; class Alphaproteobacteria; order Rhizobiales; family Xanthobacteraceae; genus Pseudolabrys. The sequence continues at coordinate 7,719 of JBFWZV010000079.1, forward strand.
GGACCTGTCCCGTCGCCGCCGCAGCGACGCAGCCGACCGCGATGGCGCCCTGACCGATCTTGCCCCAGGTCGACAGGTCGCGCTTGTAGCCGGGGCCTTTCATCTTCAGTTGTTCGATGGCCGCGAGTTGGTCCTTGCGCAGCTTGCCGGTGTCGGCGGTCTCGGCCGCTGCGATCACCTCGTCGAGCGGCTTCGTCGAGTCGGAATCGTGCTTTGCTTTAGCGCGGCGAACGACGCGCAACTGGTCGAGCAGGGCCGGATCGCGCGAGGCGTTCACCGCAAGCGTGTACTTCGCCATGCTGCCGACGGTGAGCTTTTCGACGTCGTCGCGGTCGCCCGCCCACGGTAGCAGTTCGACGATTCGCAACAGCGGCCCGTAGGAGCCGGTCGCAAGATAGTAGCCCCACAGCGTGTCGAGCAGCACTTGGTTCGGTTCGAGGTCCGGCTTGACCGGCTTGCTGTTGCCGAACGACAGCGAGGCTTTCACCCGCTGCCAGGTGGTCGGGCTCGGCTCGATCTTGAGGTCGCCGAGTATCGGCAGTTTGCCGCCCGTATAGGCCTCGATCATCACCCGGCGCGACGGCATGCGGTGTGCAGCACGCTTGAGGACGAATCTCCAGTTCGGCAGCCCGGAATAGGCGATGCCGCGCACCACCGCCCAGTGATCGCTTTCGCTCAGGGGAAACATGGACGCCACGATGCGGTCGGCCCTGTCGCGGTTGGCGCCGAGGATGCCGGCGATGAAGCCGACATAGACGCCGGCCTGTTCGGGATCCTTGAAGCCGCCGAACCGGCTTGCCGCCTTGATGGCTTCGCCCGTGCGGGCTGCGTCGCGGCGGTCCCGGTAGGTGTTGATCCAGTCGGTCACCTCGGCGAGTGACTGGAATGGCGCCGCGCGCTGCGGAGCGGCTTCGGCCGGCGCGAACATGAGCGTTGCCGCCAGTGCCAAAAACAGACTTCGCATGTCCCCTCCCAGAGTGCGTGCTGCTCGGGCGATCCAAACAGGCGTGCGCGACGAATTCGCGGGCAGGGCGCGGCAAAGTCGTGGCGCAACCGGGGCGATGTCGGTCGCAGGGGTTACCGGCGCGCTGTCTCGCGCTGAAACACGTTGACGGAACGGCCGGAAACCGCCAAGTGGCAGCGCAAATTCAGCGCGATGGCGACATGACCGACGACATTCCCTTCAACAAGACCCTCGATCTCGCCCCCGACACCGTGGATGAGGTCGCGCCCGGTGTGCGCCGGGTCATGGCCAACAATCCGGGCCCGTTCACCTTCAAGGGCACGATGAGCTACGTCCTGGGCCGCGGCGAGGTCGCGATCGTCGATCCGGGCCCGGCCGACGAGGCGCATATCGGCGCGCTGCTCGATGCCGTGCGCAACGAGACCGTCACCCATATTTTCGTCACCCATACCCACCGCGACCATTCGCCCGCAGTGCCGGCGATCAAGCGCGCGACCGGCGCGACCGTCTATGCCGAAGGTCCGCACCGCCCGGCGCGGCCGCTGCATATCGGCGAGTTGAACCCGCTCGATTCGTCGGGCGACCACGACTTTCGGCCGGACGTGACGCTGCGCGACGGCGAGGTCGTCACCGGCAAGGGCTGGACCGTCGAGGCCGTCACCACGCCCGGCCATACGGCGAACCACATGGCTTATGCATTCCGGGAACAGAACGTCCTGTTCGCCGGCGATCATGTCATGGGCTGGTCGACTTCGATCGTTGCGCCGCCCGATGGCGCGATGAGCGACTACATGAATTCGCTCTACAAGCTCGAGAAGCGCGCGGAGACGATTTATTTCTCCGGCCACGGCGATGTCATCCGGGATGCGCCGCGTTTCGTGAAGTCTTACATCGCGCATCGTCAGGCGCGCGAGGCTTCGATCCTGCACCGGCTCGCCAAAAATGGTCCCGAAGGCGTCTGCGATATTCCGACGCTGGTGCGCGCCATTTATATCGGGATCGACCCGCGGCTGACCGGTGCGGCCGGCCTGTCGGTGCTCGCGCACCTGGAGGACCTCGTCACCCGCGGCGTGGTTGCGACCGACGGCACGCCGGCGATCGACGGCCTCTATCGCCTGGCCTAGCGCCGAGGTTGTTGTTGTTGCTGCTGCGGTTGCCGTTGTGGCTGCTGCCGCGCGGGACGCCGCGGCTCGGCCGGCGCATTGCCGATCGCCTCGTCGAGATCGGCCAGAAGTGCAATCACACGTGCGGCATTGGCGCCCAGATCGTGCTTGCCATAGCGCGAGGCCGAGCGCACATCGATCCGCGACCCGTTGCCGAGCGGACTGATGCGGATTGCGATGTCGTCGCGGAAGCCCATCAGGGTGGTGCGGGCGATTGCCTCGATGGTGCCGCTGCGCCGCGTCGCCGACGGCGCCAGCGTATCGACGACGCGCCACTTGCGCTTGTTGACCACACCGAGCGTGACTTCAAAGGCGATCTGGGGCGGTGCCGCGACCTGCAACGGCTCGACGGCCGGATAGGCATCGCGCTGCAACGCCGCCGTCGCCGCGCCCGGATAGTCCAAGGCGCCGCGCGGACGTAGCCGCGCCAGCACGGCAAAGCGCGGCGGATCAGCCGGATTCGTCGTGATGTCGTTGATCGCGGGCAGGCTGAGCGAGCGATAAGCGAGAAATCCGGGATAGGCGAGCAGTGCCGCGCCAAGGATAAAGCCGAGCACGGCGCGGCCGATGCCGGTTCGGCCGTGCTGCCAGATCGGGATGCTGCTCAAAAGCGCGAGCAGGACCGCAAGCGCGGCGCAAACGAGCGCCGCGGCGAAAGTAGCAAGCGCCGGCGCGATTTCGAGAAGCCCGGTATGCACGATGACGGCCGACAGCGCGGCGACAACGAGCGCAAAGACGCCGAGCCGCCCGGACCAGGCCGCCAGTGCGGAGCGTTCCTCGCCGAAAAAGGGCCGCCGGGCCATTCTGATTTCCGTATTCGATCGTCAGGAGCAGCCGGCATATAGCGAAGTGTGGCTACAGGCAATCGCTCCGCGCTGCTCGTGGAAAAATCGGCGTCTACTCCGCCGCCTGCACCGTCGGCAGCACGTAATCCTGGAACTGCTTGCGCAGCGTGGTCTTCTGGATCTTGCCGGTCGCTGTGTGCGGGATTTCCTCGACGAACACGACATCGTCGGGCATCCACCACTTGGCAATCTTGCCTTGCATGAAGCCGAGGATGTCTTCCTTGGTCGCGGTCTCGCCCTTCTTGAGCACGATGACGAGGAGGGGGCGCTCGTCCCATTTCGGGTGCGACACGCCGATCACCGCGGCCTCCGCCACCTTGGGGTGGCCGACCGCGAGGTTTTCGAGGTCGATCGAGGAAATCCACTCGCCGCCGGACTTGATGACGTCCTTGGCGCGGTCGGTGATCTGCATGTAACCGTACTGGTCGATGGTGGCGACGTCGCCGGTATCAAAGAAACCTTCATTGTCGAGAATGTTGTCGTTGTTCTTGAAGTAAGCCTTCGTCACTGCCGGGCCGCGCACCTTGAGGCGGCCGAAGGTTTTGCCGTCCCACGGCAGCCGCTTGCCGGCGTCGTCGGTGATTTTCATCTCGACGCCGAACGGCGGATGGCCCTGCTTGGCCTGCACGTCGAGCCGGGCCTCGCCCTTGAGGCCCGCATATTCCGGCTTCATGGTGCAGAGCGAGCCGAGCGGGCTCATCTCCGTCATGCCCCAGGCATGCACCACCTCGACGCCGTATTTGTCCTCGAAGGTCTTGGTCATCGCGCGCGGGCAGGCCGAGCCGCCGATCACCACGCGCTTGAGATGCGGCAGCTTCGCGCCGGTCTTTTCCAGGTCCTGCAACAGCATCAACCATACCGTCGGCACCGCCGCGGTGAACGTCACCTTGTATTTGTTGAGCAGCTCGTAGATCGAGGCGCCGTCCATCTTGGCGCCTGGCAACACCAAGGTCGCGCCGACCATCGGCGTCGAGAAGGCAAGCGACCAGCCGTTGGCGTGGAAGAACGGCACCACCGGCAGGCAGACATCGGCGGCGGCGAGGTTCTTGGAGTCCGGCAGCGAGGCCATGAAAGCGTGCAGCACATTGGAGCGGTGCGAATAAAGAACGCCCTTGGGGTCGCCGGTCGTGCCGGACGTGTAGCACATGCCCGCCGCGGTGTTCTCGTCGAACTGCTTCCAGACGAAGTCGCCGTCGCAATCTGCGATCCACTCTTCATAGGCGACGGCGTTCTTGAGTGTCGTCTGCGGCATGTGGGCGGCGTCGGTGAGGATGATGTAGCGCTCGATCGAGGGCAGCCGGTCGGCGAGTTTCTCCATCAGCGGCACGAAGGTGAGGTCGAGCATCATCACGCGGTCCTCGGCGTGATTGATGATCCAGGCGATCTGGTCGGGGAACAGGCGCGGATTGACGGTGTGATAGATCGCGCCAACGCCGAGAATGCCGTACCAGCATTCGAGATGCCGCCAGGTGATCCAGCACAGGGTCGCCACGCGGACGCCGAGCTTGACGCCGTCGCGCTCGAGCCGCTGCGCCACTTTCAGCGAACGGGCGCGGATCTGGGCGTAATTGGTCGTCACGATCGGCCCTTCGACCGAGCGCGTGATCACCGGGCGGTTGCCGT
>JBFWZV010000080.1:0-11933 GCA_050184975.1 Pseudolabrys sp.
GCATCAGAAATCCATAGAGGGTGACCGCGAGTTCCGCATGGGTGGCCGGCGCGATCTTGCGATTGTCGGGAACCTGGCAGACCTCCCACAGGCGCTCGACCGCCTTGGCGCCACGGGCCAGCGCGCGCACGCTTTCGTCGCGCGCGGCGTGTTCAAGCACCTGAATATCCTCGGCGATTGGCGCACGAGTGAGGCCTTGTTCCTCGGGCAGAGCCGCCAGCGTCGCCTGCAGACTGGCAATAGATGAAAAATCGAGCGAAGAGTTGCGCCATTGCAAAATTCGCACCGGCGCGAAGGTGTGACTTTCCAGCGCACGGACCAGTTCATTGTCGAACGGCTCGCACCGCCCGGTGGTGCCAAACGTGCCGTCGCGGGTCGCTCGGCCGGCGCGGCCGGCGATCTGTGCAAGTTCGGAAGGGTTGAGCTTGCGGTACTGATAACCATCGAACTTGCGGTCGGCAGCAAAGGCGACGTGATCGACATCGAGGTTGAGACCCATGCCGATCGCATCGGTTGCGACCAGATAGTCGACGTCGCCTGACTGGTAGAGCGCCACCTGCGCGTTACGGGTGCGGGGCGAGAGCGCGCCGAGCACGACCGCTGCCCCGCCACGCTGGCGGCGGATCAACTCGGCGATGGCGTAAACTTCGTCCGCGGAAAACGCGACGATTGCCGACCGGCGCGGCAATCTGGTGAGCTTCTTTTCGCCGGCATGGGTCAACAGCGACAGCCGTGGCCGGCTGACGATATTGGCGCCGGGCAACAGCCGCTCGACCATCGGCCGCATGGTGGCGGCGCCGAGCACCAGCGTTTCTTCCCGCGCACGCAGGTTGAGAATTCGGTCGGTGAAAACGTGGCCGCGCTCGAAATCGGCACCGAGCTGGATTTCATCGATGGCCAAAAACGCGACATCGAGGTCACGCGGCATCGCTTCGACCGTGCAGACCCAGTAGCGCGGGTTCGGCGGCTTGATCTTTTCTTCGCCGGTGACGAGCGCAACGTTGCCGACGCCGGCCTTGTCGACGATCTTGTTGTAGACCTCGCGCGCCAACAGCCGCAGCGGCAGGCCGATCATGCCGGAGGAATGCGCGAGCATCCGCTCGATGGCGAGATGGGTCTTGCCGGTATTGGTCGGACCCAGCACCGCGGTCACGCCGGCCCCGCGGGCGCGCGAATCGCGTCGGGAAGAGGATGTAAGCGACAGGGACATCGTGGATCGGGGACCGGATCGGGCTTCGGACAGGCCCGGACGGCCTCCGTTCAGCCGATTTTGTATCACAACGTGACGACTGGCATGGCCAGAGGCCCGCAAGAGTTAAAGATGGGAACGAGTCTGGAACGAACCGCGCCCGAATCACTGACTCAGGCGCTGTATAGATTCGTTCACGGCGATATCTGGATCGAGGCTTTGAGACTCCTACAAGATCGAGTGTCGAGGGCGGTCAAACCCGCAAAATCGGCCATCGCAGACGTTAACGGCGGGCGGATTCGCCTTTGAGCGCCGAGTCAAGCGACGAATCGGCGTCGGTTACGGGCCTAACGGACCTTGCCGTTTTTGATTGCAGCCTGGACCGGCTTCGGCGTCACGATGAATTGGCTGGCTTCGAGCGACCCGCTGCCGAACGGCGTCGGCACATCGACCCGGAACGGCACCAGGACGCGGGTGCCCTGAACCGGCGCGAGCCAGACCTCGGCATCACGCATCGCGACGAGATATTCGATCGCCTTGCGGTCGGGGATGAAGCCGGCGACCGGTGCAAACATCACGCTGCAAACCACCACCGGCCCGGCATAGCCCTTGTCGGCGCGCACAGTGTCCATGCGCTTGAAGGCGAGCTTGAGATTGTAACGGAACCGGCCGTCGAACAGCGGCAAGGTGCGCCGGCAGTTCGACGACGACAGCATTTCACCATTGCCGGCGACATACAGCATCGAACCGGTCATCGGATCGATCACGCCGCGCTTTTCCGCATCGGTGATCGGCACCCGCTCGGGGTCCGCATCGATCGGTGGCGAAACCCGGAAGTCCTTGACCTTACCGCCTTCGAGCGTGACGTCGACCTGATCGGTCTTGCGCTTGGTTTTGATCTGCGAGGAATAGGTCGAGGCGAGCGAACGACCGTCCGACCAGGTGCCACGGACGCTGCTCGCGCCCTGTCCGCTGGAAAACAACTTGATCAGGCCGGTCGTGCCGCCGCTCATCAAACCGTTGTAGGAACCCTCGTCGATATCGAGCACCCAGGTGCCCTTGCCGATCGGCAAGCCGGCGAGCGAGGCGGTGTATTTGGCTTCGAGCTTCGCCTGCGCACCCGCGGGCGCCGTCGCAACGCCGAGCATCACGGCCGCGGCGCCCGACACGGCAATCAGGGATGTCCGCAAGCTCTCGGCGAATCGAAAACCCATGAAATCCTCGCGCGGCGGCCGGTGATACGCCATGGCACCCCGCTCGCAAATAGGCCGCCGTGTTAAAAAGTTAAGATGCAAGACGCCTGCCGTCGGCCGCCGTTCACGCGGTCATATTACGTAGTTTGCCGACACCGGATTGCGAGTGTCCGGGCCAAATAAGTCGTTTGTTTGGAATGGAAATTCAGGACCGCGCGGCCACGCCCAACGTCCCTCAACTTGACGCCTTTGGGGGTGCGCTTTATACGTCCGGCACTTTTTCCGACAGCCGCCGACGCTGACCGCCCTCATCGCCCTGGGCGCCCGGAAGCGGCTGTAAAGATTGAGGAATTTTCGATGTCCTGGCGTTGCGACCTGACCGGCAAGCGGGCCTTGGTAGGCCACAAAGTGAGCCATTCCAATATCAAGACCAAGCGCCGCTTCCTGCCGAACCTGCAGAACGTCACCCTGACCTCCGAGGCGCTGGGCCGCCGGGTGCGGGCGCGGGTCTCGACCAATGCGCTCAAGACCGTCGATCACCGTGGCGGCCTCGACGCCTTTCTGCTGAAGGCCAAGGACGCCGACCTGTCGCCGAAGATGCTCGACCTCAAGCGCCAGCTCGTCAAGAAGCAGGGCGCCGAGAAGGCCTCGGCCTGATCCTGACGGATTTTCGATTGCGACGGCCACGCAGCCCGCGTGGCCGTTTTTCATTGGGCGGCGCGGTCAAAACTCGACCAGCGCGAACTGCAGCAGAATGTTGCGCTGAACGGCCGAAAAATTGTCGTCAGACACCATGGTGAGGATCGTCTCACCCCGCGCGTTGCGGTGGACAGCAAGCCCTTCAAGATTGTCGATCTGATACCCCATGTCGGCCTCGAACAGCACCGGCCCGTCGACCGTCGCGCCGTCAACAACCGCGGACAACGCGATGCGGCGCAAGCGCACTGCAACGCCGGTCGCGCGCGTGTAGCGTCGCTCGAGGATCAACAAGGTCGAAGGCGTGAGCAGCGCGCAATCGCTGACGTCGAAATTATCGCTGCGTTTGACCGCAAAGCGGGCGACGTCCCCGCCGCGCAGAACATAGCCGAGAATATTGCCGCCCGGATCGAGCGAGGCTTCCGTGATCGCGATCAAGCCGCCGGCGTGCGGCGCAGTGCCGGCCGGCACCGCGGCCAGACATTCGAGGCTCTTGTTGAAGGCCAGATTCTTGAAGTCCGTCGGCACCGTGACCGGCTCGCTGCGCGCGGCAGGCCCATGACCGCCGAATGCGAATTTCATGATCGCATGAACGCGCTCGAAACCGACATAGACGGTGTCGCCGTCCCGCGTGAGCGACTCGGCGTCGAACCAGCCTGTCTCGGCAAGCGGCTTGCCGTCGGCGCCGAGGATCGGCGCAATCTCGGCGTCTGCGATGCCGGCGGGCCGGCCATCCCGGTATTCGAGCTTTCCGGTCAGCCATGAACCGCGGTCGGTGACGGCGATAAAGCCCGCGCCGTCCGCGCTCATGTGAATCCCGGAAATGCCGCCAAAGCCGCGATGCACAGCGCGCATTTCGAGACCGCCGCGGAACTCCAGCGCGCCGAACCGCACCCGCGAGGCGTCGCGCAGATCGAACGACGCAATCGGTGTCGAATTGACGACGATCCTGGTCGGCGCCGCCGGATAGCGGATGTCTTGCGCGAGCGCGGCAGCGGCAAAGACGAGAATGCCGGCGAGCGCGGCGGCGAGGCCACGGCGCGCGGAAGGCTGGATCATGCGACCCGCCGGCGCGACCGGGACGGCGAACGCTCCGCCTGGGCGTGTTCCTCGAACAATTCGGCGAGCTTCTCGGTCATGGCACCGCCGAGCTCCTCGGCGTCGACGATGGTGACGGCGCGGCGATAATAGCGGGTGACGTCGTGGCCGATGCCGATCGCAATCAACTCGACCGGCGAGCGGGTCTCGATTTCCTCGATCACCCAGCGCAGATGCCGCTCCAGATAATTGCCGGCATTGACGGAAAGCGTCGAGTCGTCGACCGGCGCACCATCCGAAATCATCATCAGGATCTTGCGCTGTTCCTGCCGGGCCAACAGACGCTTATGCGCCCAGTCGAGCGCCTCGCCGTCGATGTTTTCCTTGAGCAGGCCCTCGCGCATCATCAGTCCGAGATTCTTGCGCGCGCGCCGCCACGGCGCGTCCGCCGACTTGTAGATTATGTGGCGCAGATCGTTGAGCCGGCCCGGATTGGGCGGCTTGCCGGCGGCGAGCCAGGCTTCGCGCGACTGCCCGCCCTTCCAGGCGCGCGTCGTGAAGCCGAGGATCTCGACCTTCACTCCGCAACGCTCCAGCGTACGGGCGAGAATGTCGGCGCAGGTCGCGGCCACCGTGATCGGCCGGCCACGCATCGAACCGGAATTGTCGAGCAACAGCGTGACCACCGTGTCGCGGAACTCGGTGTCCTTCTCGTATTTGAACGACAGCGCGTGCATCGGATCGATGATGACGCGCGACAGCCGCGCCGGATCGAGATGGCCTTCTTCGAGATCGAAATCCCATGAGCGATTTTGCTGCGCCATCAACCGGCGTTGCAGCCGGTTGGCGAGGCGGGCCACCACCCCCTGCAGATGCGACAGCTGCTTGTCGAGATAACCGCGCAGCCGCTCGAGCTCCTCCGGATCGCAGAGGTCTTCCGCCGCGACCGTCTCGTCGAACTTGTGGGTGAAGGCCTTGTAGTCCGGCCCGCGAGGCTCGTTCTGGCCGAAATGTTTCGGCCGCTGCGGCTCGCCGGGGGTCTCGGAATCGCCCATATCCTGGTCGTCGGCCATTTCGGAGGCCGGCGCCTCGGCCGCCTCGGCGGCGCTCTCCGGCATGTCGTCGGCAGAGGCTTCCGAATCCTCCATCGACGTCTGCTCGGAGTCGTCGGATTCGTTGTTCTCGCCGTCGTCACCGGACTCGGGATTGCGCTGATCGTCCTCGTTGTCGTCCTCGTCCTCCTCGCTGTCGCTTGAGCGGTCGTCGCCCATGTCGAGCGAGTCGAGGAGATCGCGCACGACGTCGGCGAATTTGCGCTGGTCCTCGACCAGCGCGTCGAGCCGGTCGAGATCCTCGCCGGCGCGCTCCTCGATCAGCGGCCGCCACAGCTCGACCAGCTTCTTCGCCGCCGGCGGCGGCTCGAGGCCGGTCAGCCGCTCGCGCACCATCATGGCGACGGCTTCCTCGATCGGCGCGTCGGCACGGTCGGTCACGTCGGCGAACTTGGCGCGGTGATATTTGTCGTCGAGCATCGCCGTGATGTTTCCGGCGACGCCTTCCATGCGGCGAGCCCCGATCGATTCGACGCGCGCCTGCTCGACGGCCTCGAAGACGGCGCGGGCCTGCTGGCCCTGGGGCTGCAGCTTGCGATGCACCGCGGCGTCATGACAGGCAAGCCGCAACGCCATCGAGTCCGCATGGCCGCGAACGATCGCGGCTTCCGCGCGCGTCAGCTTGCGCGCCGGCTCCGGCAGCCGCGCCTTGCCGCCGACGAGGCCCGGACGTTCGGCGGCATAGGAGACTTCGAGTTCGGGCTGCCGTGCGATCGCGCGCAGGCAGCCGGTGACCGCCCGCTTGAACGGCTCGGCCGGCGACTCCTTGGCTGACGTCTTGCCCTTGATATTCGAGGCCATCGACTTTTCTCACTTCTCCCGCTGGCAGAGAGAAGCCGACTAGGACAGCGCGACGTTCACCGAACTTTCCGGCAGTTCGACGCCGAAACAGCGCTGATAGAATTCCGCGACGATCGGACGCTCCAGCTCGTCGCACTTGTTGAGGAAGGTGAGCCGGAAGGCAAAGCCGATATCCTTGAAGATGTCGGCATTCTCCGCCCAGGTGATGACCGTGCGCGGACTCATCACCGTCGAGATGTCACCGTTCATGAAAGCGTTGCGGGTCAGGTCCGCGACCCGCACCATTTTGGAGATGATCTCGCGGCCCTGGTCGTTCTGATAGTGCTTGGCCTTGGCCTGAACGATCTCGACTTCGTTGTCGTGCGGCAGATAGTTGAGCGTCGTCACGATATTCCAGCGGTCCATCTGCGCCTGGTTGATCTGCTGGGTGCCGTGATAGAGGCCGGAAGTGTCGCCGAGGCCGACGGTGTTGGCGGTCGCGAACAGGCGGAACGCCGGATGCGGCTTGATGACCCGGCTCTGGTCGAGCAGCGTAAGCCGGCCCGAGGATTCCAGCACGCGCTGGATCACGAACATCACGTCCGGACGGCCGGCGTCGTATTCGTCGAAGCACAGCGCGACATTGTGCTGATAGGCCCACGGCAGAATGCCGTCACGGAACTCGGTGACCTGCTTGCCTTCCTTCAGCACGATCGCGTCCTTGCCGACGAGATCAATACGGCTGATGTGGCTGTCGAGATTGACGCGAACCATCGGCCAGTTGAGCCGTGCCGCGACCTGCTCGATATGGGTCGACTTGCCGGTGCCGTGATAGCCGGTGACGATGACGCGGCGGTTCCTGGCAAAGCCGGCAAGAATGGCGAGCGTGGTCGGGCGGTCGAAGCGGTAGTCCGGGTCGACGTCCGGCACATGGGCGTCCGGTTCCGAATAGGCCGGCACTTCCATGTCGCTGTCGATGCCAAATACTTGCCGCACCGACACTTTCATGTCGGGCAGACCGGTGCTTTCCTGTACTGCAGCAGTCATTGCTCCTCCGTGGCTTCGGAACCCCCGAAGCCCGATCCCGGGTCGGCTCGTCTGGTTCGGATATGCGGCGGCAACTTAGCAGATGGGTTTGGCCCGAAAAACCCGCCGCGCACTGATACACAAATCAATCTTTTCAATAGGATAGTTCAAATTTCACCACCCGGCAGGGCGGGACAGGGTTGCGTGGCGCAGATACCGGCAGGGATCAGCCGAAACCGACCGACTTCAAATAATTATAGGCCTGAATGATCTCCACCAACCGGTCCTCGCTGGAACGGTCGCCGCCATTGGCGTCCGGGTGGTGGCGCTTCACCAGCATCTTGAACTTTGCCTTGACCTCGACAGCGGTCGCGCTTGCCTCGAGACCGAGCGTTTCGAGCGCGCGGCGCTCGACATTGCGGATGACGCGCGCTTCCGCCTTGCGCTTTTCGTCCTGCTGACGCCGTGCAGCGCCGGCGCCAAACTCATGAAACATGCCGAGCGGATCGGCCCCTTCGCCGAGATCGGGCCGCGTACCGCCGCCCTTGCCGGTGCCCATCTTCCAGGTCGGGCGGTGGCCGGTCAGCGCATCTTTTTGATAGGCCGAAACCTGCTCGTCATTCATGCCGGCAAAGAAATTGTAGTTTTGATTGTATTGCCGCACGTGGTCGAGGCAGTAATGCCAGTAGTCCTTCTCGCGGCCCCGCCCCTTCGGCGCACGATGCGTCGCCTTTTCGCGGCAGCCCGCCCATTCGCAGGCCGGGCCTTCCTTGCGCCGACTGCGGTCCTTCTCCGGCTTGACGCGGATGCGGTCGAACAGGGGTGAATCAAATTTCATGACCGAACATTATTCAGGTTTTGCCGGGCTAACCGCAAGGGCTTCGCGCGCAAGTCTTGTAAAATTTAGCCCGGCAGCTTTGCATCACCTTCACGTTGGGCACATTGGTCATTGACCGGGGCGCAGGACAGCCGCTAAGCGACACATCATGCGTACCGTCGATGTCATTACCAAGAAACTGACCGACGCTTTCGGGCCGCACAGTCTCGACGTGCAGGACGAGTCGCACCTGCACAAGGGCCATGCCGGGCACCGGCCGGGAGGGCAAACGCACTACCGCGTGTATATTGTGTCGGACGCCTTCAAGGGAAAGAGCCGGCTCGATCGCCATCGCATGATCAATGCGACGCTCGCCGATGAACTCGCCGGCGGCGTTCATGCGTTGGCGATCCACGCCACAGCGCCGGGCGAAGGCGGCGCGGCCTGAATTCCGGCAGGAGTTAACCAGTCTCGATTTTTGTTCGTTCGGGCATGATCTTGTCCGAAAACCGGTTCCCACTTTTCGGGATCATGCCCGGACCTGCTTGCGCGGCAACGGCTGGATACGCAACGCGGTGATGCGGTTGCGCGCGCGGCGCAGCACCCGAAAGCGGAAGCCGTGGAAGGTGAAGCTCTGGCCCGGCTCCGGAATCGAGCGCGCCTCGTGAATAACGAGGCCGGCGATGGTGGTCGCCTCGTCGTCCGGTAGGTTCCATTCCATCACGCGGTTCAAGTCACGGATCGGCACCGCGCCGTCGACATTGACCGAACCGTCGGGCTGCCGGCGCACGCCAGGCATGGCGACGTCGTGCTCGTCGGTAATGTCGCCGACAATCTCTTCCAGAATGTCTTCGAGCGTCACCAGCCCTTCGACCTCGCCATACTCATCGACGACCAGCGCGAACGGCGTCTTGCGGCGGCGGAAGGCCTTGAGCTGCTCGGACACCAGCCGCGTGTCCGGCACGAACCATGGCGGCGTCATCAGTGCGGCGATGTCGACCTTGGTCGGATCGCCGTCGACGGCATGCAGCGCACGCAGCAAGTCCTTCACATGCAGAATGCCAACGATGTTCTCCGGCTGGTCGCGCCACAGCGGAATGCGAGTGACCGGAGAAGCGATCACGGCATTGACCAGCGTCGCAGGCGGCTCGCCGATATTGAGCGTGATCATCTTGGTCCGGTGGACCATGACGTCGGAGACTTCCAGCTCGCGCAGGTCGAGCACGCCGCCGAACATATCGCGGTCGACCTTCTCGACGCCGCCTTCGCGGTGCGCGAGGTCAACGGCGCCGCGCAGTTCTTCGTGCGCCGGCAACAGCGGCTCGCCCGAACCGGTGAGACGAAGAATCTTCAGAACCCAGCCAACCATGGATTCAAGCGCCATGAGCAGCGGCCCAAGAACCCTCATGACCATGGAGATCGGCCACGCTACCAGCAGCGCAAAGCGGTCCGGCGCATTGAACGCAATGGTTTTCGGCAACACCTCGGCAAAAACGACGACCAGCGCCGTCATGACCGCCGTCGCATAGAGCACACCGACATCGCCGAACCAGTTCAGGAACAGACCGGTTGCGAGCGCGGAACCTGCGATGTTGACCGTGTTGTTGCCGAGCAGCAGCGCGCCGAGCAGACGCTCACGCGCCTGGAGCATGCGATTGACCAGCGACGCCTGACGATTACCGTGCTTCTCGAGCCTCGCCATGCTGGCGCGCGAGGATGCCGTCAGCGCCGTCTCGCTGCCGGAAAAGAATGCCGACAGCAGAAGACAGACGACGACGATTGCAAGCGAGAGCCACTCGGTTTCGGTCATCGGACGACCATCATGACGCGAGCTTGGCGTCGAGGAAGGCCCGCACTTCGGCGGGATCGACATCCGGCGCAACAAAAGCCTGCCCGATTCCGCGAACCAGAATGAAGGTCAGCCGGCCGCGCTTCACTTTCTTGTCCTGGGCAATGAGATCCATCAACTGATCGGCGCCAGGCACGCCGCCCGGCACGTCCTTCAGATGGGTCGGCAGACCGACCGCCGCAAGATGGCGCACGGCGCGCTCGGCTTCCGCCGGCGGCAGCAGACCCTTGCGCGCGGAAAACTCGAAGGCGAGCACCATGCCGAGCGCGACGGCCTCGCCATGCAACAGACGCCCGGAGAAGCCGGCGCCGGCTTCGAGCGCATGGCCGAAGGTGTGGCCGAGATTGAGTAGCGCACGCTCGCCGGTCTCGCGTTCGTCGCGCGCAACGATGCCGGCCTTGGCGCGGCAGCACACGGCAATCGCGTGCTCACGGCTCGGCCCGCCGGCAAAAACATCCTGCCAGTTGGCTTCAAGCCAGGCGAAGAATGCCGCATCGCCGAGCAGCCCATATTTGGCGACCTCCGCATAGCCGGCGCGGAAGTCGCGCTTCGGCAGCGTGTCGAGCAGCGCGGTGTCGGCGATTACCAACACCGGCTGATGAAAGGCGCCGATCAGGTTCTTGCCCTGCGCGGAATTGATGCCGGTCTTGCCGCCCACCGAGGAGTCGACCTGCGCGAGCAGCGTGGTCGGCACCTGCACGAAATCGAGGCCGCGCCGCACGCTTGCCGCCGCATAGCCCGCAAGATCGCCGATCACGCCGCCGCCGAGTGCGACGATCAGATCGTTGCGCTCGATCCGCGCGGCGATCAACGCCTCGCAGACCTTCTCGAACGTCGCATAGCTTTTCGAGCCTTCGCCCGGCGCGACCAGAATGCGGGAGGAGTCGATGCCGGCGGCCTTCAAGGCGGCTTCAGCCGAACCAAGATGCTTTGCCGCAACCGTTTCGTCCGCGACAAACGCGACCTTGGCGCCCGGCCGCAGGGCCTTGATGCGTTCGCCGAGCGAAGCAAGAAGTCCGCGGCCGATCGCGATATCGTAGGCGCGCGACTCCAGCGCGACTTTGACGATGACCGGATCGCCTTTGCGCAACGGCATTGTCATACCGTCTTCTCCGTCACGCCGAGCTTCGCCGCAAGCGCCGCGACGATTTCCTCCACCACCGCCTCATGCGGCTCTTCGCGCGACTGCACGGTGATGTCGGACTGCGCGTAGAAGGGCTCGCGCTGCGGCAGCAGTGTCGCGATGCGGTCGGCGAGCGGCCGGTCGTTGCGGCGCTTGGTGCGGCGCTGAAGCACCTCGGCGTCGGCCTTGAGCCAGATCGAAATGCTGTTCTTCGCGATCAGCGCGCGAGTGCTTTCGTCCATCACCGCGCCGCCGCCGGTCGCCAGCACCTGCGGACCGTTATCCAGGAGCCTCGCGATCACACGCGCTTCGCCGGCGCGAAAGTAAGGCTCGCCGTGCTTGGCAAAAATTTCACTGATGGTCATGCCGGCGGCCGCCTCGATTTCGCTGTCGGCGTCGGCGAAACCGATTCCGAGCCGCGCCGCGAGCCTGCGGCCGACGGTCGACTTGCCGGCGCCCATCATGCCGACGAGCACCACCGACCGCGGCCCGAGCGCGGCGACGATGTCGCCCTCGGGGCCGGTTCCAGAGGTTTTGTCCATGGCGGCGTCGGACATCGAGCATTTCCGGTTGCTGCTGATGGGGTTCTTACACCAGTTTGCCGGGACAAACGAAGCCGGTTGCGGAGCAGGGTTGCGGGTGGCCCGCGAACATGGTGGATGAGGCCGATTGGCGGGCCTTGCCGACGACCGGCGAGGCGCGCAGCCGAGCGGGACCGTCCGCATGCCGAGTCTGTTCAGGTTTCTTTTCGTTGTCGCGATTCTCTGCGGCGCGGGTTACGCGGTCGTCTATTCGCTGGCGCATTTCGTCCCGTTGAAGCCGCGCGAGATCACTGTGACGATCACGCCGGACAAGTTCCTCAAACGCTGACCTCGGTGACCGGGCATCACGATGGCCCGACAGGCGCAGAAGACGGCCAACAAATCCGGCCCGCGGGAGGTCGGTCTGTTCCTCGACATGCTGGCGGCCGAGCGCGGCGCGGGCGCGAACACGCTCGACGCCTATGCGCGCGATCTCGACGATCTTGCCGGCTGGCTTTCGACGAGGAAACGCGCGGTGAAAGATGCCGGCACGGACGACTTGCGCGCTTATCTCGCCGCGCTCGCGTCG
>JBFWZV010000081.1:0-11865 GCA_050184975.1 Pseudolabrys sp.
CCGACGGCCGACGGGATGCGGCCGAGCAGCGCCGACACTTCGGAGCCTGCTTGCGTGAAACGGAAGATGTTGTCGACGAAGAACAGCACGTCCTGGCCTTCTTCGTCGCGGAAATATTCGGCGACGGTCAGACCGGTCAGGCCCACGCGCGAACGCGCGCCGGGGGGTTCGTTCATCTGACCGTAGACGAGCGCCACTTTCGAGCCGCCGCCTTCGAGCTTGATGACGCCCGATTCGATCATCTCGTGATAGAGGTCGTTGCCTTCGCGCGTACGCTCGCCGACGCCAGCGAACACCGAGACGCCGCCGTGCGCCTTGGCGATGTTGTTGATCAGTTCCATGATGATGACGGTCTTGCCGACGCCGGCGCCGCCGAACAGGCCGATCTTGCCGCCGCGGGCATACGGGGCGAGCAGATCGACGACTTTGATGCCGGTGACCAGGATCTGCGATTCGGTCGACTGTTCGATGAATTCCGGGGCCGCCCGGTGGATCGGCAGCGTCTTCTTGGTGACCACTTCGCCGCGCTCGTCGACCGCTTCGCCCACCACGTTCATGATGCGGCCGAGCGTCTCGGGGCCGACCGGCACCTGGATCGGCGCACCCGTGTCGACCGCCTTCTGGCCGCGCACCATGCCGTCTGTGGTTTCCATGGCGACCGTGCGCACGGTCGATTCGCCGAGATGCTGCGCCACTTCGAGCTCCAGGCGCTTGCCCTGATGCTCGACGTGCAAGGCGTTCAAAATCTGCGGCAGGTCGCCGTCGAATTGAACGTCCACCACGGCGCCCAGCACCTGGGTGATCTTGCCGACATTGTTCTTTGCCATCGTCTGCTCCTACCGAATGGGTCGTCCCCGGATCGCCTGGCGCCTAAAGCGCCTCGGCACCGGAGATGATTTCGATCAGTTCCTTGGTGATGTACGCCTGACGCGTACGGTTGTAACGAAGCGTGAGCCCGCGGATCATGTCGCCCGCGTTGCGCGTGGCGTTGTCCATCGCGGTCATGCGCGCGCCATGCTCGCTGGCGTTGTTCTCCAGCAAGGCACGAAACACCTGCATCGCCAGATTGCGCGGCAGCAACTGGGCGAGAATTTCTTCTTCTTCGGGCTCGTACTCGTAGACCGCGCCGTTGGTGCCGGGCGCGGCTTCTTTCGAGTCGCCCGAGACGAACGGGATCAGCTGCTGCTCGGTGACGATCTGCGCGATCGCCGACTTGAAGCGGTTGTAAATGATGGTCAGCGTGTCGAACTCGCCGGCCGCGAACATTTCGGCGACGCGGCGCGAGATCGCGTCGGCGGCGGCAAACTTCAGCGTCGGGCGCGCGACGTCGGTCACGGTTTCGACGATGTGCTTGCCGAAATCGCGGCGCAGCGCATCGCGGCCTTTGCGGCCGACGCAGAATACCTTGACCGTCTTGCCGGCGCCCAGCTTGGCTCGGATGACCTGGCGCGCACGCCGCACAATGGTCGAATTGAAACCGCCGCACAGGCCGCGGTCGGAGGTCATGACCAGGATCAGGTGGGTATCGTCCTTGCCGGTGCCGGCGAGCATTTTCGGCGCCCCGGCGCGGCCCTTGAGCGAGGCCGCCAGCGAACCCAGCATGCGCTCCATGCGTTCGGCATACGGCCGCGCGGCTTCGGCCTGCTCCTGGGCACGGCGCAGTTTCGCCGCCGCCACCATCTTCATGGCGGAGGTGATCTTCTGCGTCGACTTCACGCTCGCGATGCGAACGCGGAGATCTTTAAGGCTGGGCACCGGTTACTCCCGCGCTCAGGCGAAGGTCTTGGCGAAATTGTCGAGGAAACTCTTCAGCTTCGCTTCCGTATCCTTGGAAATATCGCCCTCGGTACGGATCGCATTCAGAATGTCCTGACCCTTGGCGCGCATTTCCGAGAGGAAAGCCTGCTCGAACCGGCGGATGTCGCGCACCGCAACGTTGTCGAGATAGCCGCGCACACCGGCGAACACCGCGACCACCTGATCTTCGATCGGCAGCGGCTGGTACTGGTCCTGCTTGAGCAGTTCGGTCAGGCGCGAGCCGCGGGCCAATAATTTTTGAGTCGAGGCGTCGAGGTCGGAGGCGAACTGCGCGAAAGACTCCATCTCGCGGTACTGCGCGAGCTCGAGCTTGATCGAGCCGGCGACCTTCTTCATCGCCTTGGTCTGCGCGGCCGAACCGACGCGGCTGACCGACAGACCGACGTTGATGGCCGGGCGGACGCCTTTGTAGAAGAGATTCGTTTCCAGGAAGATCTGGCCGTCGGTGATCGAGATCACGTTGGTCGGAATGTAGGCCGAGACGTCGTTGGCCTGGGTTTCGATGACCGGCAATGCGGTCAGCGAGCCGGAACCGTTTTGTTCGCTCAGCTTGGCGGCGCGTTCGAGCAGGCGGGAATGCAGATAGAACACGTCGCCCGGATAGGCTTCGCGGCCCGGCGGGCGGCGCAGCAGCAGCGACATCTGGCGGTAGGCGACGGCCTGCTTGGACAGATCGTCGTACACGATGACGGCGTGGCGGCCGTTGTCGCGGAAGAACTCGCCCATGGTGCAGCCGGTATACGGCGCCAGGAATTGCAGCGGCGCCGGTTCCGAGGCGGTCGCGGCGACGACGATCGAATAGGCCATGGCGCCGGCTTCTTCGAGCGTCTTGACGATCTGCGCCACGGTCGAGCGCTTCTGGCCGACGGCGACGTAGATGCAATACAGTTTTTTCTTTTCGTCGCCGGCGTCGTTGACCTTCTTCTGGTTGATGAAGGTGTCGATCGCGATGGCGGTCTTGCCGGTCTGGCGGTCGCCGATGATCAGCTCGCGCTGGCCGCGGCCGACCGGCACCAGGCTGTCGATGGCCTTGAGGCCGGTCTGCATCGGCTCGTGCACCGAGCGGCGCGGGATGATGCCCGGCGCCTTGACTTCGACGCGCTGCATCTTGGCGCCCGCGATCGGGCCTTTGCCGTCGATCGGATTGCCGAGCGCGTCGACGACGCGGCCGAGCAGGCCTTCGCCGACCGGCACTTCGACGATGGCGCCGGTGCGCTTGACCACGTCGCCTTCGCGGATGTCGCGGTCGTTGCCGAAGATGACGACGCCGACGTTGTCGGATTCGAGATTGAGCGCCATGCCTTTGATGCCGCCCGGGAACTCGACCATCTCGCCGGCCTGGACGTTGTCCAGCCCGTAGACGCGCGCGATGCCGTCACCGACCGAGAGCACCTGGCCGACCTCGGCGGTATCCGCTTCGGTATCGAATTCGGCGATCTGTTTTTTCAGGATGGCCGAAATTTCGGCTGCTTGAATGTCCATCAGCCAATTCCCTTCATGGCGAGCTGTAGTTTTTGCAGTTTTGTCTTGATCGACGTGTCGACCATGCGCGAACCGACGCGCACGACCAGACCGCCGATCAACGACGGATCGACTTTGGTTTCGACGACGATTTTGGAGCCCATGGCTTTGCGCAACGAGTCGGTCACGGCAGCGGTCTGCTCGGGCGTCAACGGTTGCGCCGAGGCGACATGGGCGGTGACTTCGCCGCGCCGCGTGGCCAGCAGGCCGAGGAACGCCGCGATCAATTGCGGCAGCGCGAACAGGCGGCGGTTCTGCGCCACCACGCCCACGAAACGGCGCGTCAGATCGCCGATCTTGGCGGCCTCGAGCACGGCGAGCACGGCTTTGGACTGCATTTCGCGGCCCATCAGCGGCGAACGAATGACGCGCGAAAGCTCGGGGCTGGAGTCGATCATGGCGCCGATCGACTTTAGATCGGCGGCAACCGCGTCCAGGGACTTGGCCCCATCCGCCAGTTCGTACAAAGCCGTGGCGTACCGCCCGGCAATGCCGCTCACACCCGTCGATTTCGCAGCCAAGAGGTACCCCGCTCCACCGTGCCCCGCGTTTCTCTTTCAACCACCATTTAGGGTGCCCCTATCGCGTTGCGGGGCCCACCGGAAGGTATTGAAATTGTTGGTAATTTTGACTCCGTCTCCGTTCGGTCAGGGGCCCTTCCGAACGGCGGGCGTTTCCTAACATAACGACCCCCTGGTTGCAACCGGCGGGCTCCGGAATCCCAAGCGGCCTGCGGCTGTGAGGCTAAGTGTCGCAGGAGCGCCGAAAGCCGCGGTTCGGGCGGGGGAACGCGGGCCGATCAGCGGCCGTAAGATTCAGTGGGGGACGGTCACTGCCGCACGCCTGCTGGGAGGCTGGCGCGCCGGTCGCATTTTGCGATCGAAATGGCGGAAGGCGGCCAATTGCCTGGCGGTCACGCGGACCCGCCGGGCGGGGGGAGATCCCGCGTGAGCACTGTCTATCGAATCGGTCGCAGCAACGCCAACGACATCGTCTTGGCGGACAGCTCGGTTTCGCGCGTTCACGCCGAATTGCACATCGAGTCGGACGGGCGCTTCAGCCTGGTCGATCTGTCGTCGACCAACGGCACCTTCGTGCGCGACAAGGGCCGCTGGATCGAGGTCGAAACCGCCCATGTCGAGCACGGCGAACGTGTCCTGATCGGCGATGTGGTGACCACCGTGACGGCGCTGGTCCATCAGGCGGAAGCGCGGCACGCCGAGGCACGCAAGCTGGCGGTCGGCGAGCGGCCGGCGCCGCAGCCGTTCCGACCCAAGAGCGGTCCGCCTCGGCCCTCGATTCACTTGCCCGCGCCGAACAGCGACGAAGGCTCCCGTCCAATCATCTTTGGCGACTCGCGGCCGCAGCGCGAGCCGACCGCGATCGGCCGCAAACGGACTGCGCTGCGCACGCCCGACCCGCCGGTTGCGGTGCCGGCTCCGGCATTGCCGCAGGCTCCAGGGCCGGCGCCGGGCACGACCGCATTTCCCACCGCCAAGCCGGCCGGCGATCGACCGACGCTCGCGCCGCGCCCGGCCATGCCTGGAGCGACCTTCGGCTTTGCACCGAGAGTGCCGAACGCGCCGCCCGAATCGGCCACGCCGGTCGACCCCGCGCCGCTGCCACAGGCCGCCGACCGCAGCCTTATGGTGTCGCCGCCGCCTTTACCGTTCGACCGCGACGGCGGCGGCCGTCGACGGCAGATCGCGATGTGGACGATCATCGCCGTGGTGTTGACTGCAACGGCGGTCGGCGCAACTTATGCCTATCTCGACTGGCACCGCCCCACAGCGCAGTCCGACCGGCCAC
Organism: Pseudolabrys sp.; assembly: GCA_050184975.1. Classification (GTDB taxonomy): domain Bacteria; phylum Pseudomonadota; class Alphaproteobacteria; order Rhizobiales; family Xanthobacteraceae; genus Pseudolabrys. The sequence goes on from JBFWZV010000081.1 coordinate 5,149, forward strand.
CCGCGCCGATCGCGCAGCGCCCGGCCGACCCGTCGCCGACCGATCGAGCGCCGGCCAACAAAGCGACCGCGCGAGCGCTGGTGCCGGCGCCGGCCGATCCGCGCACCGACAGCAAGCCTTACGCCGACCCGACCGCGCTCAAGCCGCCGCGTACCGACCAACGCCATGACGCGCTGAAGCAGCCGCTTGCGAAGACCGCGCCGCCGAAGCCGGAGGTCACGAAGCCCAACACCGCGAAGTCCGAAGCGGAAAAGCCCGATACCGCAAAGCCGGGCCGCAGCGCGATCGACGCGCCGCCGCCGGCGCGCGCGCTGGTTTGGGAGCGGCTGTTCGGCGGCAAGGGCGACGACGTATTTCATTCGGTCGCCGTCGCGCGCGATAATGGATACTTGGCCGTCGGCACGACAAATTCGCGCGGCCAAGGGCAGTTCGATCTGTGGGCCGTGCGCCTGGACGCCGACGGCCGGCCGCTGTGGGACAAGACGTTCGGCGGCAAGCGCAACGATTACGCGGTGTCGGCCAAGGCGACACCCGACGGCGGCTTCATCGTCGCCGGCACGACCGAATCGCAGGAAGATGGCAAGCCGCGCATCTGGCTGCTAAAACTGTCACCGCTCGGCATCGTCGAATGGGAGCGATTTGCCGGCGCGCGCAAATCCGAATCGGCCGACACGGTGATTCCGACAGTCGACGGCGGCTATGCGGTGATAGCGCTCAGCATGGACGATGCGGCGCCGCATGTGGCGGCGCGGTTGATCAAGTTCGACGCCAAGGGCAAGCAGGACTGGACCCAACTGTACGGCGTCGGACGCACATGGCCGAGCGATATCCGGCAGACTTACGACGGCGGCTACATGATCGTCGGCACCGCGGATGCCAAGAGCGACGGTCGCCTGAGCCTTTGGGCGCTGCGCCTGGACTCGACCGGCCGCAAATTGTGGGAGCGCCGGTTTCCGGGCAAGGACAACGATGCAAAACCCCGCCTGCGCCTGGGCGTCGAGCGCGACTACTGGATGGCGATGAACACCGAACCGGCCACGATGCGGCCGGCGGGTGCCGCACCAGGCAACGTGCGCATCGTGCGATTGAACGATTCCGGCGCGAAGCTTTGGGAACATTTGCACGCGATGCAAGGGGCCGAGCGCATCAAGGGCTTCGTCCTGACGCCGAAAGGCATCATCGTCGCCGGCAGCACAAATGCCAAGACGGCGGGCAAGGAGGACCTGTATCTGTTGAAGCTGGACAATGCCGGCAAATTGAAATGGGAGCGGCGTCTCGGCGGGCCGGGCTTCGACCTGGCCACTGACGTACATCCGACCGGCGATGGACACATGATTGTCGTCGGCCGCACCGATTCGCGCGGTAACGGTAATCTCGACGGTTGGATCCTGCGCGTTGACGGCGAAGGCCGGCTGTAAGCGTTCGACCTCCGCGCGTCGATCGGGCGGAATCGCAATGCAGCGCCGCAGTGATCGGCCATAACGTTACAATTCCGCGCCAAACCCCGCTTTTGACCGGCACTTGAAGGCGCAAGTTTCAAGCTTCGGCATTTTGCCAAGCTGGGCCGCCACCGGTATAGTTTGCCCTCGGAGGCCGGTGAAGACCGGTGGCGGGGTCATGAAAACGTACCGGATCGGTCGGGATCAAACCAACGACATCGTGATCGACGACGAATCGGTTTCGCGCGCCCACGCGGAACTGCGCGAGGCCGTTGGGGAGAATTTCCGCATCGTCGATCTCAAGAGTACGTTCGGCACGGGCGTGATGCGCGACGGTCGGTGGGTTCAAGTCCAGGATACGCTGGTGGCGCGCACCGACCCGATCCGGTTCGGCAATTATGTCACGACCGTTGCCGACATCATGAAGGGTATCGGCGTCAAGGCGGCCAGCGCGCGGCCCCGCCGCAAGCGGACCGAAACACGACTGCATGACGCGCTGCCCCGCCGGCTTGCGCTGTATGGCGTGGCGGCGGCATCCGTCATCGCCATCGTCGGCATTGCGATAATGTGGATTCTATCGGCCGAAGACAGCGAGAAGCGCTTCGTGAAAATCTGCGTCGAACGCAGCATGCCCCTCGAAGCGTGCAAGTGCGCCGGTGCGGCCTTGAAGAAGACCCTGACGGCGCGGGAATTCACCGAGCTCACCGACCATTTCGGCGATCTGACAAGCCCATCCCTCGATCTGCTGCCGAAACTACCGGCCATCATGAGCAACATGTCGAATTGCGGGCTCAAACAATTGTGAGACGTGCATGCGCCGCTACCTGATCGGCCGCTCCGAACATAACGACATCGTCGTCCAGGACGCGTCGGTATCGCGGCAGCACGCGGAACTTGAGGAACTTTCCGGGGGCCGCTTTGCGCTGCGCGATCTGGGCAGCACCTACGGCATGGCGCTATGGCGCGATGGAAAATGGATCGAGGTGCTGGAAGTCGAGCTTGTCGTCGATTCGCGCGTGCGCCTCGGCGGCTTCGAAACCAGCCCGCGCGACTTGCTGGCGCTGGCGCGCGGCGACGGCCAGCCCGTCGGCGCCGCGTCGCCCGCGCCACAGCCCAAGCATCCGCGTGCACCGACCCACGACAGCCGCCTGCCTGCGTCGGAACCGGACGAACACAAGGGCAAGAGCCGCGCCCTGGTTTGGTCGGTCGCAGGCGCGCTCGCCGTGCTATTGGCAGGGCTGGCCGGCGCCGGATACTTCTACGGGCCCGCATTGTGGAACAAATTCATGACGCCGACCTTCGGCGACCGCGTGCAGGCGTACTGCGACCGCCGGCAGGTATCGCGCCCACGCTGCGCCTGCCAGATCAAGCTGCTGCAGGCATCGCTGACCGAGCGCGAGCGTCAGATATATCTCGATTCGCTTGAAACCGGCCGCGGCGCGCTGGCGGCCTTGAGCGACGCCGAGCGAACCGCGTTCGGCCGCAAGACCACCGACGCCTCGCAGGAAGCAGCGCGCATCTGTCCGAAATAGTCGTGCGGATCAGTCCGTAGACGCCGACCGCGAGCAAAATTCCCGGCGCGACCGCGCGATTAAAGTGTCTCGTCGGCGCCATCAGCATGGCCGGGCCGAAGCCGGCAGCGAACACGGCGAGCGGCGGTATGCACCAAGCACTGTCCGGCAACAGGGCACGCCACAAGTCGGGCTCGAGAATACTCGTCGTCGCTTGGGCGCATCAGAGAAAACTGTATGGATCGATATCGACTTTGACTTTCACGTCGGATGGGCGCTTGACCGACGCGAGCCACCGTCGCAGCACGCCTTGCACGTTGACGTCCCTGCTCGCCTTCAGCAACAGGCGCTGGCGATGCAGACCGCGCAGCATGGCGAGCGGCGCCGGCGCCGGACCGAACACCTGGACGTCGTCCTGGCGCGGTGCGGCGCGCGCCAGCGCTCGCGCGGCGGCGGCGACGTGCTCGAGCTGCGGGCCCGATACGATCAACGCCGCCAACCGACCGTAGGGCGGCATGCGGTGCGCACGGCGCGCCTCGGCTTCGGCGGCGACGAAGGCGTCGCGATCCAGCTTCGCCAGCGCCTGCATGACCGGCGATTCGGGCATGTAGGTTTGCAGCAGTACGCGGCCCGGCCGCTCCGCCCGCCCCGCGCGGCCGGCAACTTGGCTCAATAACTGGAAGGTGCGCTCGGCGGCGCGCAGATCGCCGCCGGCGAGCCCGAGATCGGCATCGACCACGCCAACCAGCGTGAGCCAGGGGAAGTGGTGGCCCTTGGCCATGATCTGGGTGCCGATCAGAAGGTCGATCTCGCGCCGCTGCATGGCGCCGACCAGTGCCTCGGCTTCGTCGGGACCGCGGATCGTATCGCTGGCCATAATGGACGTACGCGCGGCGGGAAACAGTTTCGCCACTTCCTCCGCGACGCGTTCGACGCCGGGTCCGCACGCCGTTAAGGAATGCAACGCGCCGCATTTCGGGCATGCGTCGGGCGGCCTGGCGGTGTAACCGCAATGATGGCAGGCGAGCGTGCCCTGCAGCCGGTGTTCGACCAGCCACGCTGTACATTGCGGACATTGGAAACGATGGCCGCACGCGCGACACAGGGTAAGCGGCGCATAGCCGCGGCGATTGAGGAAAATCATCGCCTGCTCGCGCGCATCCAGCGTGCGTTCGATGGCGCGATGCAGGGGCGGCGAAATCCAGCTTTGCGGCGCCGGCGCGTGCCGGCGCAGATCGATAAGCTCGATGCTCGGCATTTCGGCACCGCCGTGCCGTTCCGGCAGGTGAAGACGCGCGTAGCGACCGGCTTCGACGTTGGCGAGCGACTCCAACGACGGCGTCGCCGACGCCAGAACGAGCGGAAAATTGCCGAGCCGCGCGCGCACGACCGCCATGTCGCGCGCATGGTAAATGACGCCGTCCTCCTGCTTGAACGACGTATCGTGTTCCTCGTCGATGACGATCAAGCCGAGATCGGCGAACGGCAGAAACAGGCCCGAGCGAGCGCCGACCACAACCTTGACTTTGTTCTCGGCTACCTGTCGCCAGACGCGCCGTCGCAAGGCATTCCCCAGGTCCGAGTGCCAGGGCGCGGGCGGCGCATTGAACCGCGCCTCGAAGCGCGCCAGCCATTGCGCGCCAAGGGCAATTTCCGGCAGCAGGACCAGCACTTGCTGGCCGCGGCGCAGGGTTTCGGCGATCGCTTCGAAATACACTTCGGTCTTGCCCGAACCGGTGACGCCGTCGATCAAGGTCACCGCGAATTCCCGTTTTTCGACCGCCGACGTCAACGCGACGACAGCGGATTTCTGGGCCGGCGATAAGCTCGGCCCGGGCGCGTTCGGATCCGGAACCGGCAAGCCGTCGTCGGGTAGGGCGAGATCGGTCGCCAATAAGCCGGCATCGGCCATCGCGCGCACGACCGCCCCGCTCACCTCGGCGCGCTCCGCAATGATCGCCGGCGCGTGCGCGCCGCCATCCGCCAGCAGGTCCAGCACTTTGCGGCGGGACGGCGTGATCTTGGAGGCCGACGGTTGCGTCGCCACTCGGTAGACCAGGACCGGCTTCGGCGGTGTCAGCGCCTCCGGCACGCTCATCGCCATGCGCAGCACGGCGCCCGGCGACGACAGCGTATAGCCGGCAACCCAATCGATAAATTGGCGCGTGACCGCAGGCATCGATGGCGCGTCGAAGCGGGATGCGACTTGTTTCAATTTTTCAGCGGCGATGCCGTCGCCGCTGCCGTGGTTCCACACCACGCCGGTCTGCTGCGCATGGCCGAGCGGCACCTGGACGAAATCGCCCAACGCAAGCGGCAAGTCGGCCGGCACGGCATAATCGTATGTGCCGCGCAACGGCAATGGCAGCAACACGCCTACGCGCGCCGGCGCCTTGGCGTCGCCGGCGGCCGCTCGACCGCCGGGAACGGACGGCACTTTATTCGACTTGCTGTCGGCGGTCACGACGTTGTACCTGATGCTGAACTGGCGCGCGGCGGCGCATTGGTTTATACATTAGTTACACGCCGCGGCACGAACCAGCCGCGCGCCGCGTTCAGGCCGCGGCCCGCGGGAATGTTGTGAGCAAAGGGCGTCGCTTGCCATGAAATTCTTCATCGATACGGCGGACCTCAACGAGATCAGGGATCTTGCCGCAACCGGCCTGCTCGATGGGGTGACTACAAACCCATCGCTGATCGCCAAATCGGGCGGCGACTTTCTGACCGTCATCAAGGAAATCTGCGCGGTAGTGCCCGGCGATGTGAGCGCCGAGGTGACCGCGACCGATTTCCACACCATGGTGCGCGAGGGCCAGAAGCTGGCCAAGCTCGCCGACAACGTGGTCATCAAGGTGCCGCTGACCATGGACGGGCTCAAAGCCTGCAAGGCGTTCAGCAACGACGGCATCAAGGTCAATGTGACGCTGTGTTTTACTGCGGCACAAGCGCTCCTCGCCGCCAAGGCCGGCGCGACATACATATCGCCGTTCGTGGGACGCTTGGACGATATCGGCACCGACGGCATGGGGCTGATCCGCGACATCGTGCAGATCTACAAAGCCTATCCGGCGATCAAGACCGAGGTGCTGGTGGCCTCGATCCGGCATCCGATCCATCTCATAGAATCCGCGAAAATGGGCGCGCATGTGGCGACCTTGCCGCCGTCCGTGCTGCGCAGCCTGTTTGCCCACCCGCTGACCGACAAGGGCCTTGCCGCGTTCCTGGCCGACTGGGCCAAGACCGGTCAATCGATTTTGGAGCCGGCCGCCGCTATGAAAAAACGTGAGCAAGCCTAGTAGCGCCCCCGGCGATAAGCCGCGCGCCCTTGCCGCCGACGACGTGGCGGAATATCTGCGCTCGCATCCCGAATTCCTGGAAAAATACCCCGATCTGCTGACCGTCCTGAAGCCGCCGGCGCAGTTCAAGAGCAACGGCGCCAAGGTGGTCGATCTGCAGACTGCAATGATCGGCCGGCTGCAAGGCTCGATGACCGAACTGAAGAGCGACCTGGCCGAGTTGATCGCCGCCACGCGCAGCAATTTGACCAGCCAGGCGCGCATCCATTCGGCCGCGCTGGACATCATCAACGCGCGCAGCTTCGAACAGTTCGTTGAAACCATCACGACCGACCTGGCGGTGAAACTGGACGTCGACGTGGTGCGGCTGTGCATCGAGAACACCGAGCGCGTGGCGTCGCCCAAGAAGGGCTTGCGGCTGCTTTCGCCCGGCACGGTCGACGGCTTGCTCGGCCAGGGCCGCGACACCCT
>JBFWZV010000082.1:0-11865 GCA_050184975.1 Pseudolabrys sp.
ACGCCGGCCAATACCGCCGCTTCGGCAAGGGCGGCAAGGAAATCTGGATTCAGGCGAGCTACAACCCGATCCTCGACGCCAACGGCAAGGTGTTCAAGGTCATCAAGTTTGCCACCGACATCACCGAGCAGAAGCTGAAATTCGCCGACTACGAGGGTCAACTCGCAGCGATCGGCAAGGCGATGGCGGTCATCGAGTTCGAACTCGACGGCAAGATCCGCGCCGCCAACGAGAACTTCCTCAAGACGCTCGGTTACACGCTCGACGAGGTCGAGGGCCAGCATCACCGGATGTTCGTCGACGCGCAGACAAGGGAATCGGCCGAGTACCGCATGTTCTGGGAAAAGCTCGCGCGTGGCGAATACGAAGCCGGGGAATACAAACGGATCGGCAATGGTAGCAAGGAGATCTGGATTCAGGCGAGCTACAATCCGATCATGGATGCGAACGGCAAGCCGTTCAAGGTCGTCAAATACGCCACCAACATCACCGCGCAGGTGATGGCGCGTCAGGCGCTGCGCTATGCGGTCGACAAGGTCGTCAGTGCGGTCAATGAAAACGATCTTACTCAGCGCATTCCGATGGACGACAAGGCCGGCGAGATTGCCGCGTTGTGCGAAGGCTTCAACGGCCTGCTGGATAAAATGACCGACGCGATTTCGATGTTCAAGGCGGCCGCGGCCGAGGTCAGCAGCGCGTCCTCGGAAATCTCGGCCTCGACCACGGACCTGTCGCAGCGCACCGAGGAGCAGGCGGCCTCGCTCGAAGAGACCTCCGCCTCGATGGAAGAAATCGCGGCGACCGTGAAGAAAAATGCCGAGAACGCGCAAGCCGCCAACCAGTCCGCGAGTGGCACGCGCGACGTCGCCGACCGCGGCGGCCAGGTCGTGGCCAAGGCGGTCGAGGCGATGGCCAAGATCGAGGAATCCTCGCGCAAGATTTCCGACATCATCGGCGTCATCGACGAGATCGCGCGGCAGACTAACCTGCTGGCCTTGAACGCGGCCGTCGAGGCGGCGCGCGCCGGCGACGCCGGCCGGGGCTTCGCGGTGGTCGCCTCGGAAGTCCGCAGCCTCGCCCAGCGCTCCTCGCAGGCGGCCAAGGACATCAAGGATCTCATCACCAACTCGAACGGTCAGGTCAAAGACGGTGTCGATCTCGTCAACCGGGCGGGTTCCGCGCTCTCCGAGATCGTCGAGTCGATCAAGAAGGTCGCCGACGGTGTCGCCGACATCGCCAACGCCTCGGCCGAGCAGGCCGGCGGCATCGATCAGGTCAACAAGGCGCTGACCCAGATGGACGAGGTGACGCAGCAGAACTCGGCGCTGGTCGAGGAGAACGCCGCCACCGCCAAGACGCTGGAGCAGCAGGCTCGGACGATGAACGAGCGCGCCGCGGTGTACCGTCTCACGGAAGGGGCGGCACCGCCGGCAACTGCTGCCGCGAAGCCGGAAGCAAAGCCGGCTCCGAAACCGGTCGTGAAAGCGGTAAGCAAGCCGGCGGCAGAGACCGCCGAGAAGCCGGCCGCGCGTCACGCGAGCCCGGCACGGCGGATGCAAGGCAATCTTGCGACGGCGCTGAAGCAGGACCCGGACTGGGAGGAGTTCTAGCCGAGGATGCGGCGCGCGATGTAGAGCGAGACCGCGGCCGCGTTCGACACGTTGAGGCTGGTGATGGCGCCCGGCAGCTCGATGCGCGCGACGTGGTCGCAAGTCTCGCGCGTGAGCTGCCGCAGTCCCTTGCCTTCGGCGCCGAGCACCAGCGCGAGCGGAGCACGTAGCGGCAGGGCGGCAAGATCGCTGTCGCCGCTTGAGTCGAGGCCCACCACCAGAAATCCGTTCGCCTTGAGCGCTGCGAGGCCGCGCGCGAGGTTCTGGACGTTGACAAAGGGCACATGCTCCAGCGCGCCGGAAGCAGCCTTCGCCAGCGCGCCGGTCGCGTCCGGGCTGTGACGCTGCGTGGTCACGATCGCGCTCGCGTCGAAAGCCGCGGCGGATCGGAAGATGGCGCCGACATTGTGCGGGTCGGTGATCTGGTCGAGCACCAGCACGATGCCCGATGCCGGCAGATCCTCGACGGCGGGGGAGGGCAGCGCATCGGCTTCGAGATAAATTCCTTGATGGACGGCATCGGGCAGCAGCCGTTCGGCGATCGCCGAAGGCCGCACGATCTCCGGCTTGATCGCGGGCGTGATGCGGTCATCTTCGAGACGGCGTGCCGCGTTCTCGGTCACCAGCAGCTTGCGCAATCGCCGAGACGGGTTCCGCAGCGCTGCCGCGACCGTGTGCCAGCCATACATGATGACGGGTCCGTCGGCGGGAGGGCGCAGGCTGTCGCGGCGCGCGCGCTCGAAGCGCTCGCGGCGCTCGGTCTGTTCCCGGGTGGCGCCGCGTTTGGCGCCATGACGCGGTGGATGACGGGGTGGCTTTTCGGACATCGCTGCGATCCGTGCCTGCGAAATGGCTGTGAAGCCTGCCTTACTTGATCCATTCCGGGCCGAACAGTCTTAAACGTCACGTGCTTAATATCCGCCGGACGGTCCACTTGGCGTTGACTTGATCCCCTCGGCTCCCCATAAAGCGGCGCATCCCGTTGGTCTGGCGGCCGAATGTCCTGTTCCGGGCGTGTCGCCATGCGACGTGAAGGGAGAGTGTCCCGAGCGGCAAAGGGGGCGGACTGTAAATCCGCTGGCTATGCCTTCGTAGGTTCGAGTCCTACCTCTCCCACCATCCTGCTTCGCATCGAATGGCTGGCGGCGGCCACGCCGAAGTTGCGAAGCGGCTCGGCTCGGCTTATTCCCTGAAAACACGCGGGTGTAGCTCAATGGTAGAGCAACAGCCTTCCAAGCTGATGACGAGGGTTCGATTCCCTTCACCCGCTCCAAATCATCCGGATCGTGATCAGGATTGAAACGCGAGGAAGCGCAAAATGGCGACGTGGACGGCGGCGGAGCTTGAATGGGGGCATGGACCCCGGGTTTTCGAGATGTTTCTGGAGCCGACCTGTCCTTATTCCAACAAGGCGCTGGGAAAAATCAAAGAACTGCTGGCGAGCGCCGGTGAGGACAAGATCACGGTCAAGGTCAGGCTGCAGTCGCAGCCTTGGCATATGTATTCCGGCGTGATTGTCCGTGCGATTCTGGCGGCCTCGACGCTCGAGAACGGCCGGGACGCGGCCTGGCGCGTCATGGAAGCCGTCGCCGCGCATCGCGACGAGTTCGAGTTCGACAATCACGCGACCGGAGCGAACCGGACGGCGACGCCGAACGACATTCTCGAGCGGATCGAGCGCTACAGCGGGGTGAAGCTCACGGCCGCCTTCGAGATTCCCGATCTCGACCGGGCGGTCAAAATGCACTGCCGCTACGCCCGCCAGAACGGCATTCATGTCAGTCCCACGTTCATGATCGACGGACTGGTGCAACCGGACATGAGCAGCGGCGACGCCGTCTCCGCGTGGGCAAAGCGCCTGGTCGGCTGACGGCGCGGCCGGGCAGCGGGTCCGCGCTGCTGCCGACCGAAACCGGTCTTTTCGCAATCTCGCAAAACCACTTTTTTGTCAGAGCGGGGTGCGGGCGACGTCCGGCGTAGTAAGCTGCGGCCTCGTTCGACCCGTTATGCGGTACCGCCGGCCATGTACGTCACGCAGCGCCAAATCCCCACCGAGGTGTATCTCGACTTTCTGGGAACCACGATTCCCATCCATTGGAATTACCACGCGTATCTGATGGTCGCCGTCTGGTTCGTGGCGGTGCCGATCTGCATTCTCGCGATCCGCTTCGGCAAGCCGAAGCCCACCGAGACCGGCCTCTATCGCAAGGTCAGCCTCTGGCACGTCGAGTGGTGGTGGTTCAGCGTTCACAAATACGGGCTGATCGTCGCGATCACCTTCGCGCTTGCCGGCGCGATCGTCGCCGTTGTGGTCAGCGGCGGCTATAGCGGCACGCTGCATTCGATCTTCGGCATTGGCACCATGGTGCTCGCCTGTCTGCAGATCATGGGCGGCTGGCTGCGCGGCAAGCACGGCGGCAAGAACTACTACTCCGCCAAACCGGACGATCCCGCGACCTGGTTCGGCGATCACTACAACATGACGAAACGCCGGCGGATTTTCGAGGCCTATCATAAGACCGCCGGCTATTTCGTCTTTTTCTTCGCCGCCGGCGCGGTGACGACCGGCCTGATGCAATATCCGATGCCGTGGCTGGGCGAGTTCATCATCGCCATGGTGCTGATCGCCTTCGGCGTCGCGATCGTGCTCGAATACAAGGGCTACCGCTACGACGGCTACCGCGCCGCGCATGGCTGGACGATGGATGCGCCGTTCAACAAAGAGCGCGAATTTCTCTAGGGTACGGGACGCAACGCATGAGCAGCCAGAATTTGCCGAAGCCGGACTACGTCAAGAACATGAAGCTGATCGGCTACTCCGATCAGGGCGGACGCGAGGACGGCGTGCAGATCATGGTCAACAAGGGCCACGCCTTTGTCGGCCACATGTTCTCGAAAGGCTTCAGCGTCATCGACGTGCGCGACCCGCGCAATCCGAAGCCCGTCAAATACGTCCCCGCGCCGCACAATACCTGGACCATCCACCTGCAAACCTTCGGCGACCTGCTGCTGGTCATCAATGCGCGCGACATGTTCGCGGCGCCGGAGTTTCAGGATGAGCGCAAATACTACATCGGCTCGCACAGCGATCAGGCCGGCGAGGCGGAAGCGGCACCGGCTGAGAAGCGCGACTGGACCGCGGGTCTCGTCGTCTACGACATCAAGAACCCCGCCGAACCGCGCCAGATCGGGTTCATGCCGGTCGACGGCGGCGGCATTCACCGCATCTGGTACACCGGCGGGCGCTGGGCCTATGTCTCGGCGATGCTCGACGGCTTCACCGACTATATCTTCATGACCGTCGACATGGCCGACCCGACGAAGCCGAAGGAGGCCGGCCGCTACTGGCTGCCCGGCATGAATACGGCGGCTGGCGAAACGCCAAGCTGGGGCGACAACCGCCGCTTCGGCCTGCACCACGCGATCATCAACGGCGACACGGCCTACGGCGCGTGGCGCGACGGCGGGCTGGTGATAATCGACGTCGCCGACCGCTCGAAGCCGAAACTCATCAAGCATCACAACTGGTCGCCGCCGTTCGGCGGCGGCACCCACAACTGCCTGCCGCTGCCGGATCGCGACCTGCTCGTCGTGCTCGACGAAGCTGTGCTCGACAACTGCGAGGACGGCATCAAATACATCTGGATGTTCGACATTCGCGAGCCGACCAATCCGATCAGCATCTCGACGTTCCCGACGCCCGACGAAGCCGACTACTGCAAGAAGGGCGCGCATTTCGGCCCGCACAATATTCACGAGAACCGGCCCGACACGTTCGTCAGCTCGAGTCTTATTTTTTCGACCTATCAGAACGCCGGCATCCGGGTGACCGACATCAGCGATGCGTTCCGGCCGAAGGAGGTGGGGGCGTTCGTGCCGCCGGAGCCGAAACGGCTGGTCGACGGGCGGCTCAACCGCGCCAAGGTCATCCAGTCCTGCGACGTGCTGGTGACGACGGACGGCCTGATCTACACGACCGACTTCAACGGCGGCATGTATATCCTCGAATACTCCGGCTAACCGTTTAGGCCGCGCGTCGTATCCCCGGACCTGATATCGTCAGGCCACAGGGGGATACATCATGAGCAAATTTATGGTCATTGGAATTGCCGCCGTGATTGCGGCTGTGTTGGCGCTGCCGTCGTCGGCTGCCGCGCAACAGTGCGGCCGTGCCGGTTCGGTGGAGGCCTGTGTTGCCTGCCTGAAGAAGAAGGGGACGACGGGGCCGACCGGCGGCTGGCGCTGGTGTTCGGAAAACGTGCCCAAGGCCAACGCGGCCAAGGCCAATAAGAAGAAGAATTAGGCAGGCGCGCGGCCCGATTTCCGCAGGTGACGGGGCGCCCGGCAGCCGATATAGAAGCGCCGGCCGCTAGGAGTGTAGCTCAATGGCTAGAGCACCGGTCTCCAAAACCGGGGGTTGGGGGTTCGAGTCCCTCCACTCCTGCCAGCGGAAAGCCCTGATTTAACAGTCGTTCTGCGGCTTCAGCTTGACGAAAGCCGGTTCCGGCAGTAGGTAATCGCCCACGCTTGCGGCCCGTTTGACGGACTTCCGCGGCGTACTTACCTCCCGAACAAAGGCCGCGTTGCCGGTCTCAATCTGCAAGGTTGGGAACGCACGAACCTTTTGCGGGCGCGTTAAGGCGAAAGAGATCAACCGATGGCCGTGTCACCGTTCAAGTTTCTCCAGGAAGTGCGCGAGGAGACCCGCAAGGTCACCTGGCCGAGCCGCAAGGAGACCATGATCACCACCGCGATGGTGTTCGTGATGGTGTTCGTCGCGTCGATCTTCTTCCTGATCGCCGACCAGATCATTCGCATTCTGGTCACTTACGTTCTCGGCGTCGCCGGCTGATTTCACAACGACACAGAGACACGACAACCATGAACGATACCGCAGTCACCTCCAGGCCGAAGCGCTGGTACATCGTTCACGCGTATTCGAATTTCGAGAACAAGGTCATGGAGTCGATCCGCGAACAGGCCAAGCAGCGCGGCCTGTCCGAGCATATCGACGAAGTGCTGGTGCCGAAGGAAAAGGTCACCGAGGCGCGGCGCGGCCGCAAAATCGAGGCCGAGCGCAAGTTCTTCCCGGGCTACGTGCTGGTGAAGATGGATCTGACCGACGAGGTCTATCACCTCATCAAGAATACCCCGAAGGTCACGGGCTTCCTCGGCTCCGACAAGAAGCCGATGCCGATTTCGGATGCCGAGGCCGAGCGCATCCTCCAGCAGGTGCAGGAAGGCGTCGACCGGCCCAAGCCCTCGATCTCCTTCGATATCGGCGAGCAGGTGCGCGTCGCCGACGGCCCGTTCGCGTCGTTCAACGGCGTCGTCGAGGAAGTCGACGAGGCGCGCTCGCGGGTCAAGGTCGCGGTGTCGATCTTCGGCCGCGCCACGCCGGTCGAACTGGAGTTCGGACAAGTCGAAAAGCTGTAGTGATTTGAGTTTCGCCTCACTCGGTGGGTGAAGCGGAGAGCGGGTGGGAGGTGAGGCGGCTGCCAACCGTCGAGATCCGAACCACCAAGTCAGGGCCGGGACGATCCGGCTCGCGATGGAGAGAGAGATGGCAAAGAAGATTACAGGTTTCCTGAAATTGCAGGTGCCCGCGGGCGCCGCCAACCCGTCGCCGCCGATTGGGCCGGCGCTCGGTCAGCGCGGCCTCAACATCATGGAGTTCTGCAAGGCGTTCAACGCGCAGACCCAGAAGCTCGAAAAGAACGCACCGATCCCGGTGACGATCACGATCTACCAGGATCGCTCGTTCACGTTCGAGCTGAAGACGCCGCCGGTGTCGCACTTCCTCAAGAAGGCCGCCGCGATCCAGAGCGGCTCGAAGACGCCGGGCCGTGACAAGGCCGGTAAGGTCACCAAAAAGCAGGTCCGCGAGATCGCCGAGCAGAAGATGAAAGACCTCAACGCCAACGACGTCGAGGCGGCGATGAGGATGATCGAAGGGTCCGCCCGCTCGATGGGCCTCGAGGTGGTGGAGTAACGGTCATGGCAAAACTCGGAAAACGCACCACCTCGATCCGCGAAGGCGTCGATCCCGGCAAGGCTTACTCGGTCGAGGAAGCCGTCAAGATGCTGAAGGCGCGCGCCAAGGCGAAGTTCGACGAGACCATCGAGATCACGATGAATCTCGGCATCGACCCGACCCACGCCGACCAGATGGTCCGCGGCGTCGTCAACCTGCCGAACGGCTCCGGCCGTAGCTTGCGGGTCGGCGTGTTCGCGCGCGGTGCCAAGGCCGAAGAGGCGAAGGCCGCGGGTGCCGATGTCGTCGGCGCCGAAGACCTCGTCGAGAAGGTCAACAACGGCCAGATCGACTTCGACCGCTGCATCGCCACCCCCGACATGATGCCGCTGGTCGGCCGTCTTGGTAAGGTGCTCGGTCCGCGCGGCATCATGCCGAACCCGAAGGTCGGCACGGTGACGATGGACGTCACCACCGCCGTCAAGGGCGCCAAGGGCGGCTCGGTTGAGTTCCGCGCCGAGAAGGCCGGCATCGTCCAGGCCGGCGTCGGCAAGGCCTCGTTCCCGGAAGACAAGCTGGTCGAGAACATCAAGGCCTTCGCAGACGCCGTGCAGAAGGCGAAGCCGTCGGGCGCGAAGGGCCACTACATCAACCGGGTGGCGCTGTCCTCGACCATGGGGCCGGGCATCAAGATCGAGCCGGGTTCGCTGTTCGGCAGCGGCACGGCGCACTAAGAACTCTCACGAACGGAAATGAAAAGCCGGGCCAAGCGGGCCCGGCTTTTTTTTGTCAATGCGTCTCCGTTCGTCAGGCCGTCTGTTTCCGTGCGGTGGCGCGGAGCGGGGCCCGGCTGAGGTCGTTGCCGGCCGCGATGGCCTTGCCGAGCAGGCGCATCAGTTCCTTGGCCTCGCTCGCGGTAAGACCGCGTAACATCGACCGCTGCGCGGCCTCGACCGCCGGTTCGATGCCGTGCAATGTGCGCCGTCCGACGTCGGTGATCGCCAATGCATGGGCACGGCGGTCACGGTCACTTGTCTTACGCACCACAAGTCCTTTCAAAACCAGACGGTCGACCACGCCGCCGATCGTGGTGCGGTCGTAGGCGATCGCGCCGGCGAGCGTCGCTTGATCCATGCCGGAATGCGCGTGAATTGCGGCGAGTGCGGCGTATTGCACGGGAGTCAGGTCGTAGCCGGCGTCCTCGACCTCTGCATGAAAAACCGCAACCGCGATCTGCTGGAAGCGCCGCGCCAGATGGCCGGGCTTTGTCGTTGGATCTTTCAATGGTGCTCCTTGGTTGATTTGACAAGTATACTGATAATTAGCATACTTATCAATTATGCAGTTTCATCTCGACGGTTTCCGGCCGGGCGATCCCGAAATAGCCGATCCGGCTCAGCGCCATCCTCCGTCGGGGGCGACAGGTCCTGTGCCGCCCGAAGTCGACGTGCTCATCGTCGGCTCCGGGCCGGCCGGCCTGACATTGGCGGCGCAGCTCAGCGCGTTCCCGGACATCAGAACCTGCATCGTCGAACAGAGAGATGGGCCACTGTTGCGCGGCCAGGCCGACGGCATCGCCTGCCGAACCATGGAAATGTTCGAGGCCTTTGGCTTCAGCGAGCGGGTGATGAAGGAGGCTTGCTGGATCACCGAAACGACATTCTGGAAGCCGGACGAACGTAACCCCGGAAACATCATTCGCAGCGGCCGGGTGCAGGATGTCGAGGAGGGTCTGTCGGAGTTCCCGCACGTCGTTCTCAATCAGGCGCGTGTCCACGATTTCTATCTCGATGTCATGCACCGCTCGGCGGCGAAACTCGCGCCGCATTACGGACGGCGGCTGATCGATCTGGAAATCCGTGCCGCTGGCAACGATCCCTATCGCGTCACTGCCCGTCTCGAACGCCTCGATCCCGGCCATGAGGGTGAAACCGAAACGGTACGGGCGCGCTATGTCGTCGGCTGCGACGGCGCACGCAGCACGGTGCGCAAGTCGATCGGCCGCGCCTTGCGTGGCGACTCCGCGAACCATGCCTGGGGCGTCATGGACGTGCTGGCCGTCACCGATTTTCCCGATGTCCGTTACAAGTGTCTGATCCAGTCGGCGCAAGACGGCAGTATCGTCATCATTCCGCGCGAAGGCGGCTACCTGTTCCGGATCTATGTCGAGATGGACAAGCTCGATGCCGGCGAGCGGGTCGCCGGCCGCAATATTGCGGTCGACGACCTGATCGCCGCGGCGCGGCGCATTCTCCATCCCTACATGCTCGACGTGAAGGAAGTGGCGTGGTGGTCGGTCTACGAGATCGGCCAGCGTCTGTGTGATCGTTTCGACGACGTCGAGGACAACAACGACAGGGCGCCCTGCGTCTTCATCGCCGGCGATGCCTGCCATACCCACAGCCCGAAAGCCGGTCAGGGCATGAACGTCTCGATGCAGGATGGCTTCAATCTCGGCTGGAAGCTCGCCGCAGTGCTGCGCGGCCGCGCTGCGCCGCATCTGCTGCGTACCTATTCCGCCGAGCGCCAGGCCGTTGCCAAAGAACTGATCGATTTCGACCGCGAATGGGCGCAGATCATCAGTTCTCAATCCGGGGCCGCCGATCCCGCCGAGACGCAGCGCTATTTCGTCAAGCACGGCCGTTACACCGCCGGCACCGCGACGCGCTATCGCCCCGCACTGCTCACCGGCGAGCCGGTCTATCAGCATCTCGCAAGCGGGCTGACGGTCGGCATGCGGTTTCATTCAGCGCCGGTGGTCCGCGTATCTGATGCGAAGCCGGTTCAGCTTGGTCATGTTGTGAAGGCCGACGGTCGCTGGCGGATTGTCGCGTTTGCCGGTGCAGGCGATCCGGCCGCGCCACATTCGCCGCTGCGCGGCTTGTGCGAATTTCTCGCCGAAGATTCGAACTCACCGGTCCGCAAATACACCCCGGTCGGTGCTGACATTGACGCGGTCATCGATGTTCGCGCGGTGGTCCAGCAAAGCCATCATCACGTCGAGATCGGCGCGATGCCGCCCTTGCTCTGGCCGGAAAAAGGTCGCTTTGGCCTGCGCGACTACGAAAAGGTGTTTGCCCCTGACCTTAAGGGCGGAAGGGACATCTTTGTGATGCGCAGCATCGATCGTGACCGGGGCTGCCTGGTGATCGTACGGCCCGATCAGTTTGTGGCGCATGTCCTGCCGCTCGACGCTCACGCCGAACTGGCCGCGTTCTTCGACCGCTTTATGGTGGCCGAGGTTGGGGCAAAAGCCCGTCGGCTGATGCCCGCCTGAACCGGACGCTGCGTCCATGTCGGCAAAATCGCCGTGATTCACCCCTTGGCAAACCCGCCTGAGGGGGCTAAAAGAGGCCCATAGGCGTGCCGAGCCATTTTGTCGGCACGTCTTTTCGCGCTCCAAGAACAGGTGGTGATCAGGATTTTTCCTTTTAGATCAATTATCTGAAGGGAAGGGACCAGATTGCCGGGATTTTGAAACGCGAAGGCCAGACCGGGTAACCGGGCCGGGAAACCGGAAAATGGCCGTCCTGTCCGAGACTGCCGGTGCCGAAAGGCTTGAACCCGAGAGGGGCCAGCACAGACGGGGATGACGACTGAGACGGACCGCAAGCTCGCGAGAGCAATGGTCCTATTGGTTCGAACCTCGATTGAACCCGTGCGGACTTTGTCCGTTCGGGGGGCAGGCTTGAGCGAAGCGCCGTCCTGCCCGGTTCGCGTCTCGAATCCGTGTGGGATGGCTGGTTGAAACCGGCGGCTCCCGCAAGACGCGGAACCGCCAAACCGAAAGAGCTTGGCAAGTGGAAAGAGCGGCTAAGCAGGACGCCATCAACGAGCTGAACGGGGTCTTCAAGTCCTCGGCGGTCGTTGTCGTGGCGCACTACAGCGGCCTCACCGTCGCCCAGATGTCCACGCTGCGTCAGCAGATGCGGGCAGCCGGAGCCAAGGTGAAGGTTGCGAAAAACCGTCTCGCCAAGATCGCTCTGAAGGATACGGACGTGGCTTCCATCGAGTCCCTGCTGAAGGGACCGACCGTGCTCGCCTACTCGGGCGATCCCGTGGCCGCGCCCAAGGTCGCCATCGATTTCGCCAAGGCGAACGAGCAGTTCGTCATTCTCGGCGGTGCGATGGGCAAGACCACGCTCGACCCGAACGGCGTCAAGTCGCTCGCGTCGCTGCCGGCGCTGGTTGTACTGCGCGCGTAGTTCGTCGGCCTCGGTCTGGCCCCGGCGACCAAGCTCGCCCAGCTCGCCTTTGCGCCGGCCGCGTAGGTCGCCCGCG
>JBFWZV010000083.1:0-11775 GCA_050184975.1 Pseudolabrys sp.
TCTCGCGCTCGATCTGCCGGGCAGCAAGGTCGTTGTCGGCGATGGACCGGCACGCGCCGACCTGCAGCGGAAATTTCCCGAGGCGGTATTTCTCGGTGCCCAGCATGGCGAGGAACTGTCGCGGACCTACGCCAGCGCCGACGTGTTCGTGTTCCCGAGCCTGACCGACACGTTCGGGCTGGTGCTGCTTGAAGCGCTGGCGAGCGGCCTGCCGGTTGCCGCGTTTCCGGCTGATGCGCCGCGCGACGTCCTGGGGCTTGCGGGCGAGGGTGCGGCCGTCGGCGCGCTCGACGCTGATTTGCGGGCGGCTTGCCTGAAGGCGCTGACATTGCCCCGGGCTGCATGCCGGCAGTTCGCGCAGAGCATGAGCTGGCAGGCGAGCACGAAGGCCTTTCTCGATCATGTGATCCAGGCGGTAAAGCCTGCGCTCGGCCGCCGCGCCCGGCGCCGCGAGGCCAAATACGCGGCATAACTGCGGGTGGCGATGCGGTCTCGCTTGCCCGCGAGGGCGGGCGAGCCTACGATTCCTGTATGGCCGAGCCGAAACCGCCGACCGCTGCCGATGTCGATGCCGCCGCTGTGCGGCTTGCCGGCATCGCGGTGCGCACACCGCTGATCAATGCGCCGGTGCTCGACGCCGCGGTCGGCGCACGGGTGTTCCTGAAGGCCGAGACGCTCCAGCGCACCGGCTCGTTCAAGTTCCGCGGTGCCTACAACAAGGTTTCCTCGATCCCCGCCGACAAACGCGCGGCGGGCGTTGTCGCTTATTCGTCCGGAAATCACGCCCAGGGTGTTGCGGCGGCGGCGAAGCTCCTCGGAATGCCGGCGACCATCGTGATGCCGCGCGATGCGCCGCAAGCCAAGCGTGACCGCACCGCTGCGCTCGGCGCCGAGGTCGTGCTGTACGACCGTGAGACGGAAGACCGCATGTCGATTGCGCAAGGTATCGCGCAGGAGCGCGGCGCGACGCTCGTGCCACCCTATGACGATCCGCTGATCATTGCCGGGCAGGGCACCATCGGCCGCGAAATTGTCGAGGATCTTGCGGCGCAGGGACTGAAGCCCGATGTGGTGGTAATCGGCGCCTCGGGCGGCGGGCTCGCCGCCGGCATTTCGCTTGCCGTGACCGCGCGGTTGCCGGACGTGAAATTCTATACCGCCGAACCGGAAGGCTTCGACGACATGGCGCGCTCGTTCGCCAGCGGCCATCGTGAGACCAATGAGAAGCTGTCCGGCACGATCTGCGATGCGCTGATGTCGCCGACGCCGGGCGAACTGACGTTTCCGATTACACGCGAACTGATCGGCGAAGGTGTCACCGCGAGCGACGAAGAAGTCGCGAACGCCGTCGCCTTCGCGTTCCGCGAACTTAAACTCGTGGTGGAGCCGGGTGGGGCGATCGGTCTTGCGGCGTTGCTCGCCGGCAAGGTGCCGGTGACGGGCAAGATCGTGGTCGCGGTGCTCTCGGGCGGCAATGTCGATGCCGCGATGTTCGACCGGCTGATCGCGGCCTAGAAAAAAAAAGAGGGGGGCGCGGAGCCCCCCATTCGCATCAGGCGGCAAGTTTGGCGCTGATCGCGCTGCGCCGTTCGCGCAGGAAACGCCGCAGCCGCTCCGGATGGTCCGGCGCAACCGCATTCTGCACCGACGGCCGCTGCGCGAGGCGCAGCCGCCAGGCGGCGAGCTTCGGCCGTCCGTCGATCAGGCGTAAATCGGCGTCCTGTTCGAAGGCGTCGAAATAGCGAAACACCGGCGCGAACACTGCATCGACCAGGCTGAATCGGTCGCCGTCGAACCAGAGGCCGCCATGCGCGGCAAGCTCGTGTTCGAGCCGGTCGGCCATGTCGCCGATGGCGGTGGCCTCCTTGCGCAGCGTTGCGTCGTCGCCAGCGCCGTAGAGGCGGGCAATGGCGTTGAGCATGGCCGAGCCGAACTCGATCCAGCTGCGGTGCCGCGCGCGAGCGAGCGGATCGGCCGGGTGCAGCGGATGATCTTGCGTCTCCTCGAGATATTCGAGGATGACGGCGGACTCGAAGATGACGGATTCGCCGCTGTCGGTTTCGACTTTGAGCAGCGGCACCTTGCCGAGCGGCGAGATGGCGCGGAACCAGTCCGGCGTGTTGGCGAGATCGACGGTGACGCGGTCGAAGGCGACGCCCTTTTCGACGAGCGAGATCGCCGCGCGCTGTACGTAAGGGCACAGCGCGTGGCTGACGAGGGTGAGCCGGCTCACGGCCGCACCGCGGCGTGAGAAGCCTGCGCCAGGCCGAGATCGCTCGAGCGCACCAGCGCATAGCGGCCGTCGCCGAGCAGAAACTGCGCGACCGACAGAACGATCAGATAGAGCGGGTATTCCCAGCCGCCGCCCTGGTTGCTGAACACCCAGCCATTGGCCGCATGGACCCAGAGCGCGCCGGCGAGCACCGGGACGAGCGCCAGCGCGGCCCAGCGGGTCTGGATGCCGAGCACCAGCATGACGCCGCCCACAGCCTCGGCCACGAAGACGACGTAGGCGAGCGCTTCGGGCAGTCCGATGGAGGCGAAATACTTCGCCGTGCCGGGCAGGCCGTAGACGACGCCCTTCAGGACGATCGAATGGGCGATGAACATGACCCCGAGCGCGACACGCAACAGCGTGGCGGCATAGGGGGCGTAGCGGGTATCGAGCGACATGAGGGTGTTCCTTTCTTGAAAATGAATGCGATTGCATCTAAATAAATGCAAGTGCATGCACTGTCAAGTTTGATGTAACTGCATCTATCTGCTAGGAAATCGCGGCCGGGAGCTTTTCGACATGACCGCCAAGCGCGCCACGCTGAGCGACCACCACACCGACGCCTGGGTGCGGCTGGTGCGCGCGTCCGACCGGCTGGTCCAGCACGTCGAGGCCGCGCTGAAGGCTGCCGGTCTGCCGGCGCTCGCCTGGTACGATGTGCTGCTGGAACTGCGCCGAGCCGAGCCAAACGGCGCGCGGCCATTCCAGCTTCAGCAGGAAATGCTGCTGCAGCAATACAACATGTCGCGGCTGATCGACCGCGTGGTGGCGGCGGGGCTTGCCCGGCGGCTCGACTGCGACGAGGACGGCCGCGGCCAGGTGATCCGCATCACCGCAGAAGGCCTGAAACTCCTGAAGGCGATGTGGCCGGTCTATCGCGGTGTGCTGGAGCAGGAACTTGCCGCACGCCTCGGCGACAGCGAGGCAAAATCGCTGGCCGAGTTGCTCGCGAAGCTTGTCGACAGGAAGGGTTGATCCGACTTCCCGCTAGCTGACGAGAGCGATGCGCTCGTCCTCGCTCAACGCACGCACCGGCGTCATTGGGTCGTAGCCCGGTGGGCGTTGCGGCGCGACGTTTACGACTGGCGCGGCGTCATCAGCCACATCGGTCATTGCTTGCGGTGCCGGTGCTTCCGGCGGCGTTCGGGCCTCGACCGGAGCCGGTGTGCCGACCGGCGCCTCGAATGTCTGCGGTGCAAATTCGACCGCGTCGAGCGGCTCAGTCGAGAAATCGACCGGAGATGGAACGGTGGTCCGCTCGGCGCCAGGCCGCACTGCCTCGAACGGCTCAAACAACTCGACGGTGGTAAAGGCGAGTGTCGAGACTGGCGGTTCTGCCGCGACGGCCACCGGCGCGGGTTGCGACGGCGGTTCAACGGTGGCGACATCGGCCACCGGAGCCGGCAATGGCAGCGTCACGATCGCCGCATCGGAGGCGAAATCGATGACCGGCAAGTCGCCGCGGGCGCGCGATGGTGCGGGATTGGCCGAGATCACCGTGAGCTGAACGCGTGTCTCGGTACGGTCCTCAATCACGGGCGTTGTGCCCGAGGCGTCCGTCGTGCCGTCGTCGAGCAGGTTGCCGATGCGGCCTTCGAGCAGTTCGAGCAGCGCCATCACCTTGGCGCCCTTCGAGAACTCGCTGTCGGACCAGCCGATATCGAGCCGCGCATAGTGGATGGTGGCGGCGAGCGAGCGCAGTTCCTCGAAGACATGCGCAGTATCGAGGCTACGGCTGCCATGCAGCCGGCTTTCGATCCGCGCCAACGCCTCGAGCGCGTCCTGCGTGCTCGCCTTGCGATGGCGTCGTGCGTATTCGGCGAGGAACCAGCGCCCCCGGCCGGTCGCCATCACGGTGTCGCAAAACGCGCGGTATTCGGCCTCGGTCGGCGCGGCCGTTACGTCGCTGCGGGGAAGGGGGTCTATGGCCATAGGCAATCCGGTCGGCCTCAGTCTATCAAGGGATCGTAGTGATTCGGCCAGCGCATGATCCCGAAAAATGGGAACCGGTTTTCGCTGGCGCGGACCTTCGGTTCGGACAAGATCATGCCCACACTCGAAAAAGCGCCCCGACAGCCCTGTGACTAGCTCTTTTTCACCGATGCGGCCCGGTTTCGCCACGCGCCTCGCCCTGATGTATGCGGCAATCTTCACGCTCGGCGGCGTGCAGTTGCCTTTCTTTCCGGTGTGGCTCGCGGCCAAAGGGCTCGACGAGCGTGCGATCGGTCTGGTGCTGGCGCTACCGATGTTGGTTCGGGTGGTGGCCGTGCCGTTTGCAACCCGCGTCGCGGATCGCGGCGACGCGGTGAAGTCCGTGCTTGCGGCGGCCTCTGTGACGACGGTCGCAGGCTATGTGCTGGTCGGACTCGCGGATGGGACGCTCGCGATTGCGGCGGCTTTCGCATTTGCATCGTTTCTCTATACGCCTGTGATGCCGCTGACCGAGACCTATGCTTTGCGCGGGCTGGCCGCGCGCGGTCGCGCCTACGGCCCGGTGCGGCTGTGGGGTTCGCTCGCTTTCATCGTCGGAACGTTCGCGGCCGGCGCAGCGGTCGATCTCATTCCGAACCGGAATCTGATCTGGTTGGTCGTCGGCGCTTCGGTTCTGATCGCGGCCGCCGCGCTCGCGCTGGAGCCGCTCGGAGCCGTGACGCAACCGTCTGCGCCCGAGCTGTCGGGAACGAAGCACGGTCTGCTGCGCGATCCGGTGTTTCTCATTGTAATCGCATCGGCGAGCCTCGCGCAGGGAAGTCATGCCGTCTATTACGGGTTCTCGGCCATCGCCTGGACTCAAATGGGGCTCGACGGCACCGCGGTCGCGGCGCTGTGGGCGCTCGGCGTGATCGCCGAAATCGTATTGTTCGCTCTTCAGGGGCGGCTGCCACGCGCGCTGACGCCGCTCGTGCTGATGGCGCTCGGCGCAGCCGGCGGCGTTGTGCGCTGGAGCATCATGGCGCTCGATCCGCCGGTCGCGACGTTGCCGCTCCTGCAACTGCTGCACGGATTGTCGTTCGGCGCCGTGCATCTCGGCGCGCTCGGCTTCGTCGCGCGCCACGCGCCGCCGGGACAGGGCGCGACTGCGCAGGGCCATCTCGCTGTCGCGCTTGGTCTCGTGATGGCGGCGGCGACCGGTTTGTCCGGTTGGCTGTTCGCGTCGTTTGGAAGCGCCGCCTATGCGGCGATGGCGCTAGCGGCGGTTGCGGGCTGCGCTGGCGCGGGCGTCGCGCAGCGCATTGGCGCCAAAGCGCTGCGGTGAATTGCGTGCCGCGCGGCGCGTGGGAGTGCCGCAAGGCTGCACGAGGCGTGCGAGTTCGCGGCCCTGCACATAGATCATCTTGCGGGACAAACCGCCGTGCCGGTTGATGACGCGGCGCACGTGCGGCGGGTAGATGTTCCACAGCGCCTGCGTGCCGAGCGGGCTCGTGACGGGGCGTCCGGTTTCGTCCGGCATCCAGGCGGCGTGGAAGCCGAGCCGTGCGCGCGGTGTTGCGCAAACGCGGTCGCGCGGCACGATGCCGAGCAGAATGGTGCAGGCGGACAAACAGTTGCCGTCGATGATGACGCGCTCGCCGGAGTCGCGCACGCTGGTGAAGGCTTGCAGATAAGCGCCGATCTGGCCGCCGCGGTCCTCGGAAATCAGCATCGCCGCCGACGCCGATGACGCGCCGCAGAGCAGCAACACCACACTCGACAGAATGCTCCGCAGCCCCGTCACGCCAGCGACCCCTCAGCCGGCGGGCCATCGGCATGGCCCGCATCGAGGTCAGTCTAGGTCAGACGGTAACCATTTGTTAACCAAAAAAATTAACGACATCGTGCTTTTACGCCAAAAAGTCGCAGGCGATTTCGTGCCAATTCGGGACAATCAGCCCCACAGGGCCGAGGTTGCCGGCGCCACGCTGCTGCCCTCGTAACGCAAGCCGTGGTCGCGGTCGCGCGCCAACAGCAGCGGTCCGTCGAGATCGACGAACTGCGCACGCTGCGCGACCAGCATTGCCGGTGCCATCGCGAGCGACGTCGCCACCATGCAGCCCGCCATAATTTGCAGACCGTGGCGCTCGGCGGCCTCGGCCATGGCGAGGGCCTCCGTCAAGCCTCCAGTCTTGTCGAGCTTGATGTTGACGGCGTCATATTTGACGGCAAGCGCGGCGAGCGAAGCGCGATCGTGCGCGCTTTCATCGGCGCAGACCGGCAGCGGCCGTGTGATCGTGGCCAGTGAGTCGTCCGCGCCGGCCGGCAACGGCTGCTCGACGAGGGCGACACCGGCCGCCGCACAGGCGGCAAGATTCTCGGCGAGATTGGCGGCGCTCCAGCCCTCATTGGCGTCGACGATCAGCGTCGACTGGGGCGCGGCCGCACGCACCGCCGCGATGCGCGCGACATCGCCATCGCCGCCGAGTTTGACCTTCAAGAGCTGCCGCGACGCCGAGCGGGCCGTGGCTGTGGCCATGTTTTCCGGCGTGTCGAGCGACAGCGTGTAGGCGGTAGTCAGTTGCCGTGGCGCGGGCAGGCCGGCGAGCTCGTGGACCGGGCGACCGCTGCGTTTGGCTTCCAGATCCCAGAATGCGCAATCGAGCGCGTTGCGCGCGGCGCCCGGCGGCATGGCACTCTGCAGGCGGATGCGGTCGAGCCCTTTTGCGATCGCCGGGGCCATCGCGCT
The DNA here is from genome assembly GCA_050184975.1 of Pseudolabrys sp. Taxonomy (GTDB): domain Bacteria; phylum Pseudomonadota; class Alphaproteobacteria; order Rhizobiales; family Xanthobacteraceae; genus Pseudolabrys. The sequence continues at coordinate 6,936 of JBFWZV010000083.1, forward strand.
GATTCGCACGGCGACCTCGTCGAGGCTCTCGCCATAGCGCGCATAGGGTACGCATTCGCCGCGGCCACGGAACCCGCCACGCGCGCTGCCTTGCGTCAATTCCGCGACAATGACGGCCGCTTCGGTCTTGGCGCCCCGGCTGATCGCGAAGGTGCCCGCAATCGGCCAGCGTTCGACCCTGACCGATAAGGCAACAGCTTGATCGTTAACCATATTTTTCCGGCCGCCGAACCCTCGACAGCATCGCCGGGGTACGCCAATTATGGCTGCGACGGGTGGCTGCGCTCAAGACCGGAGCACAGTGTGAGCGACGAAAATCTGCTCAAGAGCATGGCCGACGGGACGCGGCTGGCCTTGTCCGGTGTGGGGGACTGGACGGCAGGCCAGGCGAACCGGCTGGAACGCGACATTGTAGCGACCGCGCGCGCGGCCGGCGACGTCACGCGCGTCGATATCGATATGAGCGCGGTAAAGCGGCTCGACACCTTCGGGGCGTGGCTGCTGGAACGGCTGGTGCGGACCTGGCAGGCACGCGGGGCGGTAACGCAAGTGACCGGCCTTGCGCCTGACTTCCAGACACTGGTCGACGAAGTCCATGGCGCCGGCCACAAGCCGCCACCGCCTGTCGCGGCTCGCGGCGCCTTGAACGAGGGCCTGTCGGCGATCGGTCGCAGCGTCGCCACCGCGGGCCAATCTTTCGTCTCGATCCTGCACATACTTGGCGCGCTGGCGATGACCATGCTGCGCACGGCCGCGCATCCCGGCCGGTTCCGGCTCACCTCGACGGTCCATCACCTCGACCATGTCTGCTGGCGCGCGGTGCCGATCGTCTTGCTGATCACGTTTTTGATCGGCGCGATTATCGCGCAGCAGGGTATCTTCCACTTCCGGAAGTTCGGCGCCGACATCTATGTCGTCGACATGGTCGGCATCCTCGTGTTGCGCGAAATCGGCGTGCTGATCGTCGCCATTATGGTGGCCGGCCGTTCCGGCAGCGCCTATACCGCCGAGATCGGCTCCATGAAAATGCGCGAGGAGGTCGACGCGCTGCGGACCATGGGGTTCGACCCGGTCGAGGTTCTGATCCTGCCGCGGGTGCTGGCGCTCATCATCGCAATGCCGATCCTGACCTTTCTCGGATCGCTGGCCGCGCTTTATGGCGGCGGCCTCGTGTGCTGGCTCTATGGCGGCATTGATCCCGACATTTTTCTGTCCCGTCTCAAGGAGGCGATCACGCTCGATCACTTCAAGGTCGGCATGATCAAGGCGCCGTTCATGGCGCTGATTATCGGCGTCGTCGCCTCGGTTGCAGGGCTTAGCGTAAAAGGCAGCGCCGAGTCGCTGGGGATGCAGACTACGTCGTCCGTCGTCGAATCGATCTTCCTGGTGATCGTGGTCGACGGGCTGTTCGCCATCTTCTTCGCTTCAATCGGAATGTGACCGATGGCGACGAACGGAAAGCCGAACGGTGGATCGAACGGAGCGGGCGGCCAAAAAGGCACCGACGACGTCATCATCAGCGTGCGCGATCTCGTGGTCGGGTTCGGCGATACCATCGTGCTCGATCATCTCAATCTCGACGTCTATCGCGGCGAGATTCTCGGCTTCGTCGGCGCTTCGGGCTCCGGCAAATCGGTGTTGATGCGCACGATCATCGGCCTGTTGCCGCGTCGGCAGGGTGAAATCTCGGTGCTCGGCGTCGAGCTCTCCAGGACGAGCGAGAACGAGCGCCGTGAGGTCGAACGGCGCTGGGGTGTTCTGTTCCAGCATGGCGCGCTGTTTTCGTCGCTGACGGTGCGCGAGAATATTCAGTTCCCGATGCGCGAATATCTCAAGCTGTCGCCGCAACTGATGGACGAAATCGTGGTGGCGAAGCTCGAAATGGTCGGCCTCGATCCGGCGGTGCGCAGCAAATATCCGTCCGAACTCTCGGGCGGTATGATCAAGCGCGTGGCGCTGGCGCGAGCGCTCGCACTCGATCCCGATATTCTGTTCCTCGACGAGCCGACCTCGGGCCTCGATCCGATCGGCGCCGGCGATTTCGACGAGCTGATCGCCACCATGCAGCGCACTTTGGGGCTGACGGTTTTCATGGTAACTCATGATCTCGACAGCCTGCATACGGTTTGCGACCGCATCGCCGTGCTGGCGGATGGCAAGGTGATCGCCGCAGGAACGATGGACGTCATGCTCGCCTCGCAACACCCCTGGCTGAAGGCCTATTTCCACGGCAAGCGTTCGCGCGCGATCGCGGCGGCGGCGGCGCCGGCGGTGAGGTGAGACGGAGCGGCGGATGGAAACCAAAGCCAATTATGTCCTGATCGGCGTCTTCGTGCTGGCGATCATCGCGGGCGTATTCGGCTTCGTGTTCTGGTTCCAGAGCCTTGGCGGCACCGGCGAGCGGCTGCACTACCGCGTCGTGTTCGAGAATTCGGTGTCGGGGCTGCGCACTGGCGCTTCGGTGCTGTTCAACGGTATCCGCGTCGGCGAAGTGACCGATTTGCGGCTCAATCCGGCTCAGCCACGCCAGGTCGTCGCTTATATTGCGGTCGATAAGTCGGTCGCTGTGCGCTCTGACACCCGCGTCGCCATCGAGTTCCAGGGTCTGACCGGTATCGCCGCGATCGGACTGTCGGGCGGCAGCGCCGACAAACCGGCGCTTGCTGGCACCAAAGAGAATCCTGCGACGCTGTCGGGCACCCAGGGCATGACGCAGGACGTGACGCAGGGCGCGCGCGATGTCCTGCGCAGGATCGACGAGTTCATTTCCGAGAACCGCGGCCCCTTCAATAATACCTTGAAGAACCTTGAGAGTTTCTCAAGCTCGCTCACCAAAAACTCCAGCCAGATCGACGAGACGCTGGCTAACATCAGCGAGTTCACCGCGGTGATGAAACGGAACACCGAAAAGATCGACCGCATCGTCAGCAACATCGAAACGATCACCGGCGGTGCCGACGGCAAGAGCGGTGACGTGATGGAGGCGGTTAAAGCGATCCGTGATCTCGCGGCCAATCTTGACAAGCGGACCGAGTCGATCACCGAAGGGGTCAACAAGTTGACCGCCAGCGGCACGAAGCAGATCGAAAGCATCGGCCGCGAATTCCGGCAGACTTTGAACGTGATCGAGCGCGCCGCGCGCAATATCGACCAGAACCCGAGCCGGCTTCTGTTCGGCGGCAGCGGAAGCAACACCCGGCGCTAGCCGGTCCGCACTGGCGCAAAGCAAAACGGCGGCCTGATCGGCCGCCGTTCTTCATTTCAGGTCGCGCGCCGCAGCTCAGCCGAAGCGGCCAGCGGCGTGGGCCAGCATAGTATAGACCTTGCCGGTCTCCGAAGTCAGATAGGTGCGGGCCACAAGCTGGCCGCGGTCGTCGCGCGAGACTTCGTCCAGCAACCGCTCGAATTCGGCGACGTAGCGGTCCACCGTCTGGCGGAATTCGCGGTCGCCGCGATACTTGCGCTGAATCTCGTCGAACGCCTTCTGGCCCTGCAGTGTATAGAGCCGGCGGGTGAAGACGTTCCGCTCGCCGCGCTTGTAGCGATCCCACAGGTCGGAGGCCGCGTCGTGATCGATCATGCGGGCGATGTCGACCGACAGCGAGTCGAGCGACTCGATGGCGTGGCGCTGGGTGCGTTCGCCCTCGCGGCTCTGATCGGAATGCGCGGGCTCGCGCGGCGGGGGCGGGGCTTCGGGCTCTTCCCGCGAAGCGCGATTGAGAAGCTCGGTCAGCCATCCGCGCGTCGTGCTGGCGGAGGGCGTCACGGGCGCCACTGTCGGTTCGGCGCGGCGGGCCGGTTGCGGGGGCGCGGAGAAGTCGAAGCGCGGTGTCGGTGCAGGCTCGCGCGAGGTCCGCATCTGCGTGCTCTCGCGGAACTGGGGCGGCTCGCGCGGCGGCGTGGGCTCCCGCATCTGGGTCGGCTCGCGCATCAGCGTGGGCTCACGGCCGCCGACCACGGCGAGCGCCGGCTCACGGGCGTGGCGGACCGGTTCGGCGGCGTCCATTGCGCGGCCGTGCTTGGCGACGATGCGGTTGAGCTCGGCCAGCGCCTCGATCTGGTCGACCAGTACGCGGCGCATCTGCGCGGCACTTTCTGAGGCTTCCTGCGGCATCTCGAGAATGCCACGGCGGAGCTGTTCGCGGGTGCTTTCGAGTTCGCGCTGAATCTCGGCGGACATCTGCTTCATGCCATGCACGATATCGGCGAAGCGCTCGGCGGCGTCGCGGAACATCGCCTGGCTATCGGCAACCGAGCGCTCGTAGACCTGACGCATGGCGTCGGCGTTGCGCTGGCGCTCGTCCTCGGCTGCGGTACGCAGTGCATCGAGCTGGTCGGAAATCGCGCTGGACGCAACCGAGCTCGAGTCGGCGGCGACGCGGGCGACCTCGCGGGCGCGGCTCGCCGCGGTCTCCAGCGCCTCGTCGAGGAGCGACGAGAAGCGGGTGAGGCGGGAGCCGAGATCCTCGGTACGGATGTCGAGGGTATTGATGAGCGACTCAAGTTCGAGCCGGCGCTGATTGACGGCTTCGTCGGTGCGCTGGTTGCTCGTGTCGATCATCTCGGCGGCGCGGGCGAGATCGCGGCCATGAGCGTCGAACTGGCCGGCAAGCTGGCCGAGATCGGTGATCACCTGCGAGGTCGCCTCGCGGAACGCACCGATGTTCTGCTCGACGCGCTCGCCGGCGGCGCCGGTGGTTTCGTTGACGCGGTTCATGGCGGAGACGAATTCCGACACCCGCAACAACATGGTGTTTTCGAGCGCGCCCATGTTTTCGTGGGCGCCCGACAGCACTTCCTGCAGCATCAGATTGGCTTCACGCAGCCGCTCGAACATGGT
>JBFWZV010000084.1:0-11642 GCA_050184975.1 Pseudolabrys sp.
CGCGCCCCCGGCGCGCGGCGCGCTGATCGTCCAGGAGCAACATCCCGAGTGGAAACAGTTTCTGGTGCTCGCCGCCGTGCGGCGGGCCGAGGAGCTCGAGCGCCTTCGCGGCCTGCACGACCAGCCAGCCGACCCCCCGGATACGACACGTTCAGCCGGCTTGCCGACGACAAACGTCGATACGGCGCCGGTGGATGACGACGTGACCGGCACAGTGACCGAGCGCGCGCTCAAGAGCGTACTGCCGGTCGACATTGGCGAGGCCTCGTCAACCGAATTGCCGATCGGTCCGCCGCAGACGACCGCGCCGCCGCAACCGCAGCGGATCGAATTGCCGGACCAGAGTTCGAGCAAATCCGACATCAAGACGACAGCCGCAGTCAAGCCGGACGCCAAGCTCGCGGGCGCCCCGCGCCGCGCCAAGGCCCGCGGCAAGCAGCCCGCAAGCCCGCAAAACGAAAGCGCCGCGAATCCTCTCGCGGCGCTGTTCAGTATCTTCGAGCAGTCGGGAAACGACGGCCGCTAGCAGACGGCGCTCAGTCGATCCCCTTGGCACGATCATATGCGACCGACGCATGACCTCTGGCCGATAAGGTCGTGTCGCCGCCCGCTGCAAGGCTCGCCAGCGCGCTGGTGTCGCCGGGCTCGATGAAGCCCTTGTCCCTTGCGGCGTAGTAGTAGCCGGCGGCGTAATAGCGCACTGCGAGATCGTGATTGCCGCGCGCGACTTTGTAAGCGCCGGCGAGATATTTGACCGCATAGGTCATGTTGGTGTCCGCATCGAGCAGACCCTGCACGCCGCCACGGTAGCCCATCGCGCGTGCCGTCCCGAGCCTGATCTGCATCAGGCCAAAATTGCCCTTGCTGACAGCGCGCGGATTGCCGCGGCTCTCGCGGTGGATGACGCGGCGAATCAGCAGTTCGGGAACGCCATAAGTCGAGGAGTGCTTGGCGATCAACGACGCCAGATTTCCGTTGGCGTCCACGATCGGATAACGGCGGTCCTCTTGCGCTCCGGCGGGCACGGCCGACGCGAGGGGATACACCACGCAAACGGCGGCGACGCATGCAGCAAGTCGTCTCATTTCAACTCCGAATTTTCCGCGGGGGATTTCGGGCTTGTCGTTTCCAACTGCGGCCACAATGTGGCTAGATATGCGATGGGCACGCATGGCGGTGTCACGAAATGAGTCTTAGTATTACCGTCACTGGTTAATCCGCCCTGCCCAACGCCTTGGGACGACATCCGCGTGGGATCGAATCTTCGGCCAATCTCATCCCTGCTGCTCGGCGTCGCTTTCCTTCTTGCCGGTAGCGGTCTGCAATTCACTCTCCTGCCCCTGCGCGGAACCTACGAAGGGTTCAGCGCGCTCTCGCTCGGCCTGATCGGCTCCGCCTACTACATCGGCTTCGTCGTCGGCTGCCTGCTCGGGCCCTACCTCATTTTGCGGGCCGGTCATATTCGCGCTTTTTCGGCGATGACCGCGCTCGCGGTCACGGTGTCGCTCGCCTATCCGCTGATCACCGACGCCGGCGCCTGGACGCTATTCCGTCTGGTGACGGGGTTCTGCATCGCCGGCTTCTATCTGGTGATCGAAAGCTGGCTTAATGACCGCACCTCGAACGACAACCGCGGCCTCGTCATGTCGGCCTATGTGATGGTGAATTTCCTGGCGCTCACCGTCGGACAGCTCATGGTCTCGCTCTACCCGATCGAGCATGCCGGAAATTTCATACTCTCCGCGATGCTCGCCTCGCTGGCGATTGTGCCGGTGGCGCTGACGCGATCGGCGCAGCCGGCGCCCATTACAATCGTGACGTTCCGCCCCGGCGACCTCTACCGCGCCGCGCCAGCCGGTCTCGTTGCGGCATTCGTAATCGGCATCGCCAACGGAGCGTTCTGGAGTCTCGCGCCGATCTCCGCCGCCGGCGGCGGCCTCAATGTCGGCCAGGTCGCGTTATTCATGAGTGCGGCAACAATTGCCGGCGCGATCGCACAGTGGCCGATTGGCCGCCTCTCGGACCGCTTTGACCGGCGCATCGTGCTGCTCGGTTCACTGGTGGTCGCGGTGGTCAGCGGCCTGTGCCTGTGGAAAGCGCCCGCGGGCGAACTTGGCCTGGTCGGTTTCGCGATGCTGTTCGGCGCCAGCACGCTGCCGGGCTATTCATTGGCTGCGGCACATGCTTATGACAAGACCGACAGCAGCAACATGGTGGCGACCGCGGCCACCATCTTGCTCGCGAATGCGCTTGGCGCCTCGATCGGTCCATTTCTCGCAGCGATGATGATGCACGGCGCCGGTCCGCGATCGCTGTTTCTGTTCACCGCCATCACCCAGGCATTGCTCGCTACCTATATCCTGTACCGCCGCACCGTGCAGCCCTCGCTGTCGATGCCGGAAAAGACGGATTTCGACCTGGCCGCGACCGCACCGGTCGGCGCCATCGTCCCGACCGAAGTCCTCGACCCCGCCGACCCCTCGGTCGTTGCGCCCGAACCGCCGCCGGTTGACCAGAATCAAAGCAGCACCGTCCGCGCGCCCTAGATTCCGCTTCCTCTGACCCAACCGGACTTCGAGGGAGCGAAAATCATGCCGGCCGACGTTGCAATGGTGGTCACCGGAATCGTCTTGGCGTTTGCCCTGTTCGCGGGCGTGCTGGCCTGGGCGGATTTCTACACGAAGGGCCGTTCGCCGGTTGCCGCAGAATAGCTGACGCGCGGCGCAAGGTTCGCTAGCGTTCCGACCGGACAAAGCCGGGAGGACGCGCTATGCCGAAAGCCTATTGGGTCACGACCTATCGTTCGGTGAAAAATCCGGATGCACTTGCCGCCTATGCGAAACTGGCCGGCCCGGCGATTGCCGCAAGCGGCGGCCGTTTTCTGATCCGCGGGACGCCGGCCAAGACCTACGAGGCCGGCCTGAACGCACGAACCGTCGTCATCGAATTTCCCGATCTGGACAAGGCGCTCGCGTGTCACGATACGCCAGCCTATCAGGAGGCGCTGCGCGCGCTCGGTCCCGGCGACGTCGAGCGCGACATGCGCGTCGTCGAAGGCACAGACTAATCCGCGCCTTCTCCCGGTACGATTACCAGGAGACGAACGGGTAGCGCTTGCGGGCGGCAAGCACCTGCGACTGCGCTTCGCCGAGCGACTCGAAGAAGATCTTGAAACCGCGCGCGATGCGCTCCGCAGCGTTCGACAGCGGCGCGGGAACATGGGTCAGCGTTGCAATCAGTGTCGTCATGGGTCTCGATCCTTGATACCGGCTTGGTGGCTGATCCCGGCGGGTTCATCCCGCCGGATCACATTCGAATATGCGGGGTCTGCGCTCAGCCGCGCAGGATGCGGCGCTCGATTTCACGCTCGGCGTCGTCGGTCAGCTTGCCGCCGGTCAGTGCGAGGTACTGAGCGATCTCGCGCTCGGCCTGCTTCTGGCGCGCTTCCATCATCGCGTAGAGCACGCGCGTGAAGAAACCCGGGCGTCGCTTGGTATGCGCGACAACCGCTGCGGGCGACGAAACTGCGTCGGTAACAAACGTCATGGCCTCGTTCCTTTCAAAGTTCGGCCGACCAGGACGTTTCCATTCGTTTGTTTTTGTTTGTTGAGTCGTAGATAGGCAGATTCGTTGCACTGCAACAGAGACAAAGAGGCATGATTCCCATGCGGGATTATCAAGGCTCGTGTCGTTTACCTGTTACAGCCTTGTGCAAATGATGAAGAGTTGGCCGCGAAACGCACAATGGTTTGGCATCAAACCTTATTCGCTCCGGCTTGCCGCAATCCTGCCACGATGGATCAACCGGTCGTTAACGTTTCGCGCCCGGCAGAGCGTGGCGCGATGATCGCAGACATCGCATAATCGCCACCGAGGGGATGCAGGGTCCGAACCCCGGACAGGTTCGCCCGACAACCGAAGAGCAACTCTCATGCGCAAGTCGACACGTTTGCCGACGCTTTGTTTCGTGCTCGTCTCCTGTCTTGCAGTTTTGTTTCCAGCAGCCCCGTCTCACGCACAGCGCAGCGACGTGCGCGGTGCGCGGGACTATCCCGGCATCGGCCGCTTCGCCGGCAGCGTCATTACCGGCTATCAGACCAGGGACTTCGACGCCGTGAAGCTGCAGGCCGCGGCATTCAAGGACGGCAAGCCGACCGACGCGCGCCGGCTCGAGGGCCGTGCCACCCGTATCGCCTACCGCACCGGACCGGGGCCCTCCATCCTCGAAGTGTCGCGCAATTTCGAGAACCAGCTCGCCAAGGCCGGTTTCGGGGCGCTGCTCGCCTGCGACACCGACCAATGTGGCGGCATTCCGTTTCTGGAAAGCGTCGACGTCCTGCCGATCCCGCAGATGTGGGCGGATGGCTTCAACTATCGCTACGCTTCCTTCGTGAAGAAGGATGGCGCCACCGAGACTTACGCCGCCGTTCTGGTGAGCAAAAACAACGACGACATCACTGCGCAGCTCGTGGTCGCGGTGGTCGGCAGCCTCGAAAACAAAATGGTCGACGCCGCCGCGATGAAGAAAGGCCTCGGCGAAAAAGGCCATATCGCGCTTTACGGTATTTACTTCGATACCGACAAGGCGTTCATCAAGCCGGAGAGCAAGCCGACGCTCGACGAGATGGCGAAGCTCCTGAACGGTGAGCCGGGCTTGCGCGTGTTCATTGTCGGCCACACCGACAGCCAGGGTGCCTATGAGCACAACATGGCGCTGTCGAAGGCACGGGCAGACGCAGTCGCCGCGGCGCTCGCCGGTTCGTACCGGATTGCGCGCAACCGGCTTTTCACCGCCGGGATCGGCTATCTCGCCCCGGTCGGCTCCAACGCGACCGACGAAGGCCGCGCATTGAACCGGCGCGTCGAGCTGGTGGTTCCTTAGTTCATGTACCGGGAATCGGCCTTGGCCGTCCGTTGTCGTCGATGGCGACGAAGGTAAAGTTTGCGTCCGTCACCTTCTCGTGGACGTCGGTACGAAACCGCCGTGCCCAGGCCTCGACATGAATCTGCATCGAGGATCGGCCGATCCGGCCGACCTCGGTATAGACTTCGAGGACATCGCCAACCCGCACCGGCCGGATGAACTTCATCGCCTCGACCGCGATCGTCACCACGCGGCCCTTGGCGCGCTCGATCGCGGCAATGCCGCCGGCCTGATCCATGCGTGAAAGCACCCAGCCGCCGAAGATGTCGCCGTTGGCATTGGTGTCGGCCGGCATGGCGCTGATGCGCACGGTCAGCGCGCCGCGCGGGCGTTCGGTATCGGTCATGGCTGATGAAGCCCCCTCATGGTCCCCGCCCGCATCATAGAAGATTGCCGGCCAAGCTCCAGACCGTCGCCCCCGCTCGCGCCGCCACCTCGCGCAATGTTAGGCTCGCCCCGGACATCATCATGGACACTGCAATCCCGCCTCCCGACCGGCGCTACGAGTTGTTCGTCATCGCTGGCGGCAAGCGCTTCTATTTCCGCAACGACGATTGCGGCGTGACGCTCGACGGCGACGGCATCGCGTGGACCCGGAACGGCGAGGAGGCGCGCGCGCCGCTCAACACCATCCGCGAGGTCCGCCTGCAATCCGGCGGCGACTGGCGCAACGCGGTGAACAGTTGTCAGATCATTTTTGCCGGCGGGCACACGCTCGCCGTGACCGACGCCGGCGCCCATGGCGCGGTGGACCATGCGCGCACGCCGGCCTATCGCGCCTTCGTCGGCGACCTGCACGGCCGGCTCGAAATCGCGAAACTTAGCGCCAGCATCGCATTCATCGCGGGCTACACGCAGGGCCGTTACATGGTCGTGCTGGTCTGCGCGATCCTGCTCGGCCTGATGGGCGTCGCAGCGCCGCTGGTGCTGCTGTTCATCGTGCGCGACATCAAGGTGCTCGGGCTCCTGGTCGCCGGCAGCTTCCTGTGCTGGCCGCTCGCCAGGATGGTGATGGCCAATGCGCCGCGCAGTTACAACCCGTCTTATCCGCCAATCGAACTTCTCGAGTGAGTGGACGGCGTGAGCGCGGCAGTGGCGCGCTTACCGCTTCTGACGCCCTTGCGGACCGCGGCCCTCCGGCGGACCCCGCCCCTCCGGTGGACCTCCGATCGAGAGCCAGCGCTTTCCGCGGACCTCCGCGAGCCGCGCCTCGTCGATATGGGGCGCGATCAGCGTGCGGAAGGCGTGGTCGAGCTGCTTGTATTCGTCCTCGCAGGACTCCGCGCGCGCCTTCGGCAGTTGCCACACCGTCACTGCGTCGGCGAACAGCACCGGGTCGGCGCCATAGGCGATGCACAGCACATTGAAATAGCGCTGGCCGGCGAGCCCGTGCTCGTCGGCATAGTGCTTCACCTCGACCGGCTTGCCGAGCACGCTGCGCGCCTCGACGCGGCCGAGCGACGACGTGCCGAGGATCAGCGCGCGGGCGTCCTCCCCGCCGGCCTTGAGCTGGATATAGGCCGAGATCAGATCGGCGGCGTCCTCTTCGCGGCCGAGCACCGGGATCTTCAACAGGTCGATCAGCGCGTGGCCCATCTCGTGCAGGAATACATCGATGGTCGGGCCGATCACCGCGTCGCGCCGGCGCACGCCCTCCTCGTTGCGCCCCTGCGGGGCATTGTCGACGACGAACTGGAGGTATTCGTAGCAGACCGTGATGACGGCTTCGTCGTAATAGGCGTTGGCGTCGCCGTCGCAGCCCGCGACCCGCATCGTGACATCGCGCGGCAGCCGGAACGGCGCGAGGAACCGCGCAAGCCGCTCGAGCACCTGCATGCGCTGGAGCCGGTCGTGGATCGATTGATGGTCGGGATTCTTTGGCGCGGCGAGTTCGATGCGCACGCGGTCGGGGCGGATCTCATCGGCGCCGCGCGCCGGCACGGCGGCAAGGAGAACGAGCAGCAGGATGAGCGCGCGCACGGGAACGGCCGGACCGGGCTGATGACGACGGGCGCAGCTTCGCATGCCTGCAACACCGGCGAAAGTTCCCCCGCCGCGCGGCTTGCCAGCGCGCCATATGGCCGCGCATATTCAACCGGAAATACCGCGCGCGAGTCGCCGATTTGCGCCAGACTTTTAGCGCCAGATTTGGCGGTCAATCGAAAGGGCTCCAAATGACGAAAGCGTATCTCGTGCCGGCCGCACTCGGCGCCGCCGCGTTGCTCTCCCTCGCCGCCGCCGCGCAGGCGACGCCGCTGGCCGCCCCGCGCATGGCGCAACCCGCCGCGATCGCCGCCGGGACAATGTCCGACCTCACGCTGGTCCAGAACCAGCGCCGCCGCAGCAACAACAACGCCCAGGCCAACCCGAACCGCAACAACAATGCGCAGGCCAACCAGAACCGCGCCGCCGCGCAGGCGGCCGCCGCCGAGCAGGCCCGCAAGGACCGTCGCCGCAAGGACCGCAACGCCGCCGCCGTCGGCGCCGCGGTCGGCATTCTCGGCGGGCTCCTGCTCAGCCAGCAGCAGCCGGCCTACGCCGAGCCCGCGCCGCCGCCCGGCTTTTACGGCGGGCCGCGCCACTATGACGAGGACGCCTATCGCCGCGAGGTGTTCTACCGCTGCCGGCACCGCTACGGCTTCGACCCGCATTCGATGACCTATCTCAACCGCTACGGCGAAGTGCGCCGCTGCCGCTGAGCGCAGCGAACGCCCCGAACTGCGAACGGCGGGCTGAACGCCCGCCGTTTTTGCGCCCGCCGTTTGTGTTTTGCCGGCGAACCGTGTAGCACGCGGGCCAACAGCCGCCCGCGCAGGCCGCGGGCCCCCATTCCAGACAGGTGCGTCATGGCCAAGAAGCCGGGGACCAACCCCAAGGGCGAGTTCGTGTTTTTCGACGTGGTCTACGAGGACGGCTCGCAGCGCTCGAACCGGCGCGTGCCGGCCGAGCTGCTCGGCGGGCTGGACAAGGACGAGCCGGCGCGCGGCTTCATCATCGAGCAGGACCGCGAGATCGCGGAGAAGTCCGGCCGCCCGCCGCTGGCGATCAAGTCGATCGCGCGCACCGGCGCCGACAAGAAGGCGGACAAGAAGGCCGAGCGGAAGGCCGAGAAGCAGCGGATGATGGCGCGGTAAGCCGCGCCCCGCATTGCCCGCGCGCCACCGGCTTGCGATAAGGCCGGCATGATCACGAAAGCCGCCGTGTTCCGCGAGGTCGGCGCGCCGCTGTCGGTCGAGCCAATCACGCTCGATCCGCCGCGCGCCAGCGAGGTGCTGGTCAAGGTCAAGGCCGTCGGCCTCTGCCGCACCGACCTGCATGTGATGCGCGGCGAGCGCCGGGTCGCGATGACGCCGATGGTGCTCGGCCACGAGGCGGCCGGCATCGTCGAGGCGGTCGGCGACAGCGTGACCGGCATCGCGCCCGGCGATCATGCCGTGCTCACGTTCATCCCCGGCTGCGGCCGCTGCCGCTGGTGCCAGCGCGGCCTGCACCATCTGTGCGCCGAGGGCCCGCGCATCACGCAAGGACCCCAGCTCGACGGCAGCTATCGCCGGCGCGACGCGCAAGGCCGCGAGGTCGGCGCGTTCTGCATGATCGGCGGCTTCGCCGAGCGCACCGTGGTCGACCAAGCCTCCGTGCTCGTCATCGACAAGGACGTGCCGTTCGAGCTCGCCGCGCTGACCGCCTGCGGCGTGCCGGCTGGCGTCGGCGCGGCGCGCCACCGCGCCAAGGTGAAGGCCGGCGACAGCGTGCTGGTGGTCGGCTGCGGCGGCGACGGCATGAATGTCGTGCAGGGCGCGCGGCTCGCGGGCGCGACGACCATCATCGCCGCCGACATCGTCGAGGGCAAGCTCGCGCTCGCCCGCGAGTTCGGCGCGACCCACACCGTAAACGCGCAGGGCGAGGCGCTGACCCGCGCGGTGCTGGAACTGACGGACGGCGTCGGCGTCGATCACGCCTTTGTCTGCATCGACCCGCCGGCGACGCTGTTGCCGGCGTTCCGCGCCACGCAGAAGGCCGGCAATGTGGTGGTCACCGCGATCACGCCCGACACGGTGAAGAGCATCGACATTCCGCCGCTCGAACTGTTCGCGACGCAGAAGGCGGTGATGGGCGCGGTCTACGGCTTCGCCAGCCCGCGCGTGCAGATCCCGGAGCTGTTGCGGCTGCACCGCGACGGCGCGCTGAAGCTCGCCGAGCTGATCACTCGCCGCTATGCGCTCGACGCGATCAACCAGGGCTATGCCGATCTCGAGGCCGGGCTGAACCTGCGCGGGATGGTGGTGTTCGACTGAGGCGGATTCTTGCTGCGGCATTTGCTCCTTTTCTCTGTCATGCCCGGCACATCAGGGCGTTCACGCCCGTCTTTGACGGGCTATGGCCGGGCATGACGGTTTTTAGGCGCGCGGGATTGCCCCTGTTCTTTGCGGCGCGGGGACGCCGGACTTTCTTTTTCCTTCGCTTCGAAAAGCGAAGGGAGCGGAGCGCCGACAGGCGCAGCCGTCCGTTTCGTGCGCGTTCTCTTTCGAGAACGCGGCGCCTCTCGGCGCTCCATCTCGCCATAGCCCGCACTGTGCGGGCGACGGCGGATCATTTGCGGTGACTTGTCAGCTCCGGGCCGCGCTTTTCGTTGAGGGCTTTCGCCCTTCCGTCAGCGAGCTCCTCGCACCCCGGTCGTAGTGCCGGAGGGGCGGGTCCAGCAGTCTGCCTGGGGCAAACTGCGTAGACTTGTTTGCCCGTGCCGCCCGAGCGTGACGCTGCGAACGTCACCCGCGGGCACCGCACCCAATCCCACTGTCATGACGCCTCATGAAAGCGCCCTTCATGTCGCCGGAAGCGCTCGCGCGCTCCCGGCTCGCGGATCGGGTATACGGAATATAATCCTAGGATGGTGGAGATGTCAAGTGTTAGTCGACACTATTAAACGTTGTCGAATGACAGCGCAGCTAGTTACCCATGGTTTTGTTTATATGCTCGAAAAGCTTCTCAAACTTTTTCAGAGTTTCTTCGCTCAACGATTTCAAAACAGCATCGCGATCCCGTAGCAGGACATCTGCGGGCCCACCATGATCGTACCTAGCTACTCCTTCATGTCGTGCGATCCGCTGGGTAATCGGATCTGATCCTTTGACGTCAGCCTCCTTGAGCTTCTTTGAAAAGGCTTTGTTGTAGAGCGCCAGATACTCGTCCTCCTTGAAAAAATCTTCAATGTCAGCACTTGGCTGCCCTAATATCTCTCCGAGCAAGATCAATCTTTGCTTCTCAAGATAGCCATCCTTAGCCATCTGATGGAGCCGTTGCTGACCACCCTTTCTCGAATCCACTACTACCGTGACCTTCAGGTGATTCCCCAGAAGCGCTACAAATGTCGGTATCAAATCCGCACCACCGACAGGAACAATACTCCATTGCGGATTGAGATGCGCTCGACCTGCGGCTTTTAGAAAGTCGGAGATGATCTTGAGGTAGGCGTAATCGGAGGTGCCTTCGACCACCAAATTATGCTCAGCGACAAATAAGTGCTGAACAAGGTCGTAACCGAGAGCGCCTTGCAATGGGAAAAGTGTATCGCGATCTCGCGACAACACATTGCTGCTGACAGTGGAACCCTTTTCCGGGCCAACGTCCTCGACCAACCGAACTCGCTCTAATTGTCCTGGCTGGATCATGAAAGGAGAGTGCGTAGTGTAGATGACTTGACAGCGCTTCGAGAGCCGTTCCTCGATGAAGCGCAAAAAATCGGATTGCGCCTTGGCGTGAAGCCCCACGGCAGGCTCATCGAGGAGAATAACGACAGGCGGGTCACCAAACTCGTACTCTGAAAATGCGGCAAGGAACGAAAAGAACCATTGGAAGCCGGCAGAATGCTCGGTGAATGGAAGCGAAAGCGAATGGCGGTTGTCCCAAATTCTTATCTTCAACTCATCTAATACCGCAGCGTTTCCGTTGCCTCGCTGCTCAGTACGTTGCGTTATGTCCGGCGTAACACGCAGTTCAGGATTCTGAGTCCAATATTTCTTGACATCTTCGCTTAGAGCGTTTGCGACATTCTCCAACTCGCGCTTCCGGCGTTCATAGTCCGGGTTGAGCATGTATTCGTTCTCAGTGCCCCCTAGCTGCAAAAGCGCACGCGCTGTTGTCTCTTCTTCGGTTAGGTCATCTCCTTTTAGGACTCGATCAATTTTTACGCTGTAGGGCAATTTACTGTAGTCAGCGAAATACAAAAATTTCGGAATTCGCCGTTGGGCGATCTCCCAAAGCAGCCCGTCAAATGCGCTTTTGCCTAAGAGCGTGTTCAATGCTGACTGAACATCATCAATCTTTTTTAATGCCTCTTGATCATCTTTTTTCTCTTCTTTTTTTTCCGCAAGTAGGCTTACCAACGTTTTGAAGTCTTTTGCTGCCGTAACGCCAGCGGGCATCTTGTGGCTATCGGTGAAATTTTTTAGCGCTCGCTTCTCATCGCATCCGTGCATCCAACGAAATTCATTATTGTACAGTTTTGTTAGGGTGAGGGTTGCCCCAACTTTTGCAACACCGGGTCCGAATTTCTCTTCTACAATCTTGACGTCAGATTCCTCCCATTCGAAAACAGCGTCGATAGGATTTAAGCTCTCTTGGTCACGTCCTTCATTGCGATGGCGCTTCTCTAGCCAAGCCGGATAATTTTCGGCGACTGAGAATTTCTTTTTCGTGCGAGCCGGGTTCAGCCACCAAA
>JBFWZV010000085.1:0-11574 GCA_050184975.1 Pseudolabrys sp.
GCCAACGCCGAGAATGCAGTACCAGCATTCGAGATGCCGCCAGGTGTTCCAGCACAGGGTCGCCACGCGGTCGCCGAGCTTGACGCCGTCGCGCTCGAGCCGCTGCGCCACTTTCAGCGAACGGGCGCGGATCTGGGCGTAATTGGTCGTCACGATCGGCCCTTCGACCGAGCGCGTGATCACCGGGCGGTTGCCGTGATAGATGGCGGCATGGTCGATGATGCGGTGAAGCAGCAGCGGCCAGTCCTGCATCAAGCCGAGCATGGACATTTCCCTCTCAAGTCGTTCCCCCACGGAACGTTTATTGTTTTGGCCAAGGTTAGCCGCTTGATTTGCCGGCGCAACGGTTAGATGAGCCTCGTCCGGCCGCCATGGAAGACGGTATGTAAGCCGCCATTAACGCGCTTCCACTAGGGTTTTGCCGGCCCCCAGGAACCCCGGAACGCGCATGGCCTCGCTCGAGACGACAGCATCGTCGCCCGCCCGGTACGTTTTGCCCGCCGCGCTCATGCGGTTCGCGCCGGCCGTATTCGCCGCCGCTCTGTTCGTTTCGGCGCTGTTGTTGTTCGCGGTCCAGCCGATGTTCACCAAGATGGTGCTGCCGCGGCTCGGCGGCTCGCCGTCGGTCTGGTCGGTCGCCATGGTGTCGTTCCAGGCCTTTCTGTTCGTCGGCTATCTCTATGCGCATCTCGTATCGCGAGTGCTGGCGCCGGCCCATGCGGCGTTGCTCCATCTCGGCCTGCTGGCGCTGGTTGCGACTGTGCTGCCGCTCGGCATCGCCGACGGCTTCGCGGTGCCGCCGGCCGACGGCGTGACGCTCTGGCTCATCGGCCTGTTCGCGGCCTCGATCGGGTTGCCCTTCGTCGCGCTCTCGGCGAGCGCGCCGCTGCTGCAAAACTGGTTCGTCGCCACCGGTCACCCGAGGGTGTCTAACCCTTACGTGCTCTATGCCGCGTCCAATCTCGGCTCGTTCTGTGCGCTGATCGGCTACCCGCTGGTGATCGAACCGTTATTGACGCTCGGGCAGCAGACCTTTGTCTGGTCGGTTGGTTTTGCAGGGCTTGTTGCGTGCGTCGCCGTGGCCGGTTGTCTTGCCGCGCGCGGTGCGATCGCTGCCGCGCGCGAGCGTAGTGGCAGCGGTCCGGCCGTGAGCCAGCGTCTGTCGTGGATTGCGCTCACGGCTATTCCGGTCGGCCTCACCATCGCGGTGACTTCCTACATCACCACCGATCTCGCCGCGACGCCCTTCCTTTGGGTCATTCCGCTGGCGCTTTATTTGCTGACTTTCGTTGCGGTGTTCCGCGAGCGCCCATGGATTTCCCACGCGCTGGTGCTGCGTCTCGTTCCCTACGCCATCGCACCGGCTGCGGTGAGCATTCTCAGCGACGCCAAGACCTTTTGGCTCGCCACCATGTTGCTCAATCTGCTCGTCTTCGTCCTGATTGCGCTCGCCTGCCACGGCGAAGCCTATCGGCGCCGGCCCGATACTGGCTGGCTTACCGAGTTCTATTTGTGGATCTCGTTCGGCGGACTGTTTGGCGGCATCTTTGCCGGTCTTGTCGCACCGTTCGTCTTCAACAATATCTACGAGTATCCAATCCTGATCGGGGCTGCGCTGCTGGTGCTGCCCGGGATGTTCGCCGGCGGCATCGGGCCGTTCGCTCGGCAGGCTGGGCCATTCCTGCTTGCGGCGGCGGTCGCCGTTGCGGCACGGCCGTTCATCGACATGCAATGGTCGTTCGATGTACAGACGCCGATGCGGGTCTTCCTGGTGGCGCTCGCCGCCGCGATGTTGTTCAGCGCCAGACAGCCCCGACGGTTTTTCGGCCTGATCGTCTTCACCTTCGTCGTGACCGGCCTGTTCGGCGTCAATCTCGGTATGACGCGGGTCGAAACGGTGCGCAGCTTCTTCGGCGTGCATCAGGTGGTGGAAACCGCCGACGGGCGCCACCGCCTGCTGCTCCACGGCACCACCTCGCACGGCGCCGAGCGCGTCCGCGATGCGGCCGGGCAGCCGGTGGCCGGGCGCCCGGACCCGCTGACCTATTACTACTTCGGCGGTCCTTTGTCGGATGCGGTCGAGGCGGCACGTGGCGCACGCGGCCGGCTCGATCGGGTCGCGGTGGTCGGTCTCGGCACTGGCAGTCTTGCCTGTCACCAGCGCTCTGGTGAACGGTGGACGTTCTTCGAGATCGACGCCGCGGTCGCCCGCATCGCGCGCGACGCTTCGAAGTTCCGCTTTCTGTCGGCTTGCGCGCCGGACGTTCCCGTCGTGCTCGGCGACGCGCGGTTGACGCTCGCGTCGTCGCAGGTTCAGTACGATCTGATCGTCCTCGACGCATTTTCCTCGGACGCCATTCCGATTCACCTGCTCACCCGCGAGGCCTTTGCCGGCTACCGCGCGCGGCTTGCTCCTCGCGGCGTGATCGCGGCACACATCTCCAACCAGCATATGGAGCTTGCGAGCGTGGTGGCGGCGGTCGGCGCCGCAGAAGGGTTGGTCGCCTGGTTCAAGCGCGATGCGCAGGCCAACGACTTTCGCAAGGACTACCGTGCCAATTCCGAGGTCGTGGTGCTGGCGCGGGAGCCGTCGGATCTGGGCGATCTGCGCGAGCGTGCCGGCTGGCGGCGGATCGAGTCGTCGGTCGCGCCATGGTCCGACGACTATTCAAATGTTCTTGCCGCCATCCTGCGCCGAAAGATTGGCCGCTAGTCCGGGCAACGGCGACAGGGTCTGCTAACCTCCCACAAATGCCGCAATCTTTCCCGACAGGGTGACGGTGACACGCCTGCTTCCGATTGCCGTTTTGCTGCTGGCCGCCGGCGACGGCGTGGCGCAGGGGTCGATTCCGTTGCCGCGCCCGCGGCCGCCGATCGAGCTCTATCTCAAATACGGTCCGCCGGCGATCTTCGTTCCCGCCGACCATCTCACCGTCGAGCCGTCGCCCTGTCTGATCGACGTGCAGAAGATCGCGGTGGTCGAGCCGATCGCGCTCATCAACGGGGCCGAGATGTGCGGTTCGCCCGACATGGTACGCCTCAAGGCGGTGAAGGGGACGGACGGCAAGCAGATCGAGATCGCGCCGCCGGCCGAGCTGCGCTGTCCGATGGCGGCTTCGCTCGCCGCCTGGGTCCGCGAGGAATTACCGGGCGCGATCGGCGACGAACTGACCCGTCTCGTCGGTTACAATTCGTATGAGTGCCGTCCGCGCAACCGCATCTTCGGCATCAACGTGAAGCTCTCCGAACACGCCAAGGGCAACGCGCTCGACATTCGTGCCGTCGTGCGTCGCGACGGCCAGGTGATCGATCCGACCAGTCTCACCGAGGCACGGCCGCTGCGCGAGGCGATCCGCAAGAGCGCCTGCGGCCGATTTTCGACCGTGCTCGGCCCCGGTTCCGACGGTCATCACGAAAAGCACATTCACGTCGATATCGCCGAGCGTCGCGGAAACTACAAGGTTTGCCAGTGGGTGGTACGCGATCCGCCGCCGATGGTGGCGGTCAGCAAAGCAAAAATCGTGGCCTCGATCCCGTTGCCGCCGCCAAAGCCGGTTATTCCGGCAGCCTCCGGAGGCCGGTAACGATGATTGCAGGTTTTCTGCCGCCCGGCCGGGCATCGCGTTTCGCTGCGATTATAAAGCGCGGTCATGAGCACCGTTCGTATCCGGGCCGACCTGATGACCGCTGAATTGAACCGCCGCGCGCTGCCGCATGACAGCCGCGTCTCGCGGCGCGGATTCCTCAAGAGCGGGCTCGGTCTTGCGGGCCTTGCCGGTCTCGTCGGCGGCGGCACTGCCGCCTACGCCGCGGCCGAAGCCGCCTTCGACCTTCAGGTCACCGACTATGCGCCGGTGCTGCCGCGCTGGCCGGGTGGCCGCAAGCTCTCGATCGCGGTGATTGCCGATCTGCACGCTGGCGGCCCGAACATGGGGCTGGGGCGCGTGCGCGAGGTGGTCGAGGCGACCAATCGGCTCGATTGCGATCTTGTTGTCTTGCTCGGAGATTTTTTTGCCACCCATTCCTTTGTCGCCGAGCGGATGCCGCACACAGCCTGGGCGGCGGAACTCGCGCGGCTTCAGGCGCCGTTCGGCGTCCACGCCATCCTCGGCAATCACGACTGGTGGTACGACGTCGACGGCGTGCGCAAGGCTCTCACCGGCGTGCGTATTCCCGTCATGGAGAATAAGGCCGTGCTGCTGGGGCCGCCCGGTCGCCGCTTCTGGCTCGCCGGTCTCGGCGATCAGCGTGCCTTCCGGCTCGGCCGCGGACGTTTCCGTGGCGTCGACGACCTGCCCGGAACGCTGGCGCAGGTGCGCACCGACGACCCGGTTGTGATGCTGGCTCACGAGCCAGACATCTTCCCGCGCGTGCCGGATCGCGTTGCGCTGACGCTCGCCGGGCATACCCATGGTGGGCAGATCCGTGTGCCCGGTCTCTGGCACCGCTGGGTGCCGTCGGCCTACGGTGCGCGGTTCGCCTATGGCCACATCGTCGAAGACCGCCGTCACATGGTCGTTTCGGGAGGCATCGGCACCAGCGCGGTACCGCTGCGGCTCGGCGTGCCCCCGGAAGTGGTGCGGGTCACGCTCGGCTAGCGACCAAAAGCAGACGGCGCCGAATGTCTTCGGCGCCGCCTCAACCCCAAATTCTTATCGTCCCTATAGTCCCGGCCGTACCGAAGCGATCCGGCGGGTCGGATTGAACGGCGAGTCGCCCTGGTTCGGCGCCAGCACCACGACCACCGCGCCGGGCTTGACCCGGCTATAGAGGTCGATGACGTCCTCGTTGGTGAGGCGGATACAACCCGACGAGATTGCCTGGCCGATATATTCCGGCTGGTTGGTGCCGTGGATGCGATAGAGCGTGTCGCGGTGGCCTTCGAACAGGTAAAGCGCACGGGCGCCGAGCGGATTATGCGGGCCGGGGCCGACGAAATCCGGCACCTCCATGCGCTTCTTGATGTCGGCCGTCGGCGTCCAGCTTGGCCACTCTTCCTTGCGGCCGACCTTGGCGACGCCGGTGAAGGCGAGCGCCTCTTCACCAACGGTGATGCCGTAGCGGATCGCCTTGCCACCCTCGAGCACGTAGTAGAGGTAGCGCGCGTCGGAGTCGACCACGATCGAGCCGGGCTGTTCCTTGCGGTGATAGGTGACGATGTGCCGCTTGTACGGCTCGGGAATGCTCACGTCGCCATACGGCGCGCGCGCCAGCAGTTGTTTGTCGCGCGGCTTGAGATTGGCTTCCGAAGCGGGCTCCAGCGTGCCCTGCATGCAGCCGCCCAACGCCAGACCGACCAGAACGAAAACGACACCCCGAAGTCCCATATTTTCCTCTTGTTCTTAAGTCGCTTGTTTCGTCGTTCTCACGCTTGCAGTGACTTTCTTTGGCCAACGCCAGACGGGCCGCATTGCGGCCGGAATCCTGACCACCCAATTAACCGAAAAAGTTCCTCATTTGCCACGGTTTCTCGTTGGTCCGGGCGGCTCTCCTGTGGAAGTGTTGCAGGAATGCCGCACCGGCGGGAATGGCCGACAGACCAAAATCCCCTGCACAAGAGTTTGAACTCAAGACGTTAATTGGGAGTTTACCATAGCAGCCGTATCCCCGGACGACGCGCCGATGGTGGTCGCGACCGGTAACACGCTCCCGCCTTTACCAAATGTCACGATAGCTCACGATTTGATGCGCATTTTCGCCTCAGTCGTTGCACACCTGTAGTCGCGAGGAAAACAAGCCAAAAGGCAGAGGCCAAAAATGCAATCGCAGAAGTCCGTGGACGCTGGCTCGGGCGCGCGCGGCAAAGTTTCGGAGCTCGACAACCGTTACGCAAAGATCGGTATCTCGGCGGTGGCGGCGGCAGTCCGGTACAAGAGTGACAATCGCGAAGCGGCTCCGGTTCAGGTTCCGTCCCGTTATCGGGACGAGTAGGCGACGCCATCGACGGCGGGTGCCGCGATCGCCCGGCGCAACACGCGCCGGCGTCTGCCGGCTACGCGCGGCGGATTTCGATTAAGTCCTTGCGGGATCGACGCAACCGGGCCAAACAGAGGCCGGTTCAGCGGTGATCCTTCATGCTCGCGGTCTACGCTCCAAAAGGCCACTCGCTCGAGCGCGTTCCGGTCGAGGCCGGGACGGCGTTGCCGGATGCTGCCGTCTGGGTCGACCTCATTCAGCCGACCGTGGCGGAAGACAAGCAGGTCGAGGATCTGCTTGGCGTCGCAATCCCGACCCGCGAAGAGATGCAGGAAATCGAGGTGTCGAGCCGTCTCTATGTCGAGAACGGCGGCCGTTACATGACGGCGACACTGATGTGCCAGTCCGACACGGCCACTCCGAAAACGACGCCGGTCACCTTCATCCTTGCCAAGCACCGCCTGGTCACCGTGCGATACGACGAGCCACGGCCCTTCGTCATCATCGAGCATAAGCTCGCGCGCTCGTGTCCGGCGAATATCAACGGCGAGCAGGTCCTGATGGATCTCCTGGACGCCATCATCGACCGCACCGCCGACATCCTCGAGCGCATCGGCGCGGAGGTCGACCAGATCTCGCACACGATTTTCGAGCCAGATGAAGGTGTCGAGCCCGAATATGACGACATCCTCAAGGCGCTCGGCCGCAAAGGGGACCTCACGTCGAAAGTGCGCGAAAGCCAGGTCTCGATCGCGCGGCTGCTCCTGTTTCTGTCGAACGAGGCGGAGAACATGCGCTGGGCCAAGGACACCCGCGCACAGCTCAAGACCATGGTGCGCGACGTCGGTTCGCTGTCCGACCACGCCACCTATCTCTCCAACAAGGTGACCTTTCTGCTCGACGCAATGCTCGGCATCGTCAGCATCAAGCAGAATGACATCATCAAGATTTTCTCGATCGCCGCGGTGGTGTTCATGCCGCCGACACTGGTCGCCTCGATCTACGGCATGAATTTCAAGCTGATGCCGGAGCTCGACTGGGTGGCCGGCTATCCATTGGCGCTCTTTGTGATGTTGCTCGCCGCCGTGGTGCCGTATCTGATCTTCAAGTGGAAGAAGTGGATTTGAGTGGTGGACGCGAGCAATTCCGGTGATGACGCATCTCTGCTGCTGATGTGACTTCGCTTTCGCGACGGTGATTGCCGAAAAATGAGTCATTGTGACGCAGGATTTGGCGCGCGACCCGAGCCATCGCGGCGACACTGAGTCGCCGCTGCAACAGCGCGGCGGAAAATTCGCGGCCGTCACAAATGTCATCGAACTGTGCTGGTGCCGATTCGAAGAATCAGGCGAACTGCGCACAACACCCGAACCACCGCTATCGCTGCTTCATCATCCCAACAAGAAAAGGGCGCGCTCATGATTCCGTCAGTCACGAACGCATTGCGTAACCCTCATGTCATCGTTGTCGCCAACGAAAAGGGCGGCTCCGGAAAGTCCACCGTCGCCATCCATCTGGCCGTCGCGCTGATCAAGTCGGGCGCCGAGGTCGGTACCATCGATCTCGATTCACGGCAGCAGAGTCTCACGCAATATATCGACAACCGGCGGCGCTGGGGCGAGCGCATCGAGCGGGATCTCGGTATTCCCTCGCACATCTGCCTCGAAGGCAATCCCGACGCCACCGAGGCCGGCGCGCGGCTTGAGCGCCGCAAGTCGCTCTCGGACGCGATCGCCCGGCTGTCGCAAACCTGCAACTACATCGTGATCGATACGCCCGGCCACGACGCTTTCATGGGCCGGGCCGCCCATGCATTGGCGCACACGGTCGTCACGCCGCTGAACGACAGCTTCCTCGATCTCGACGTGTTCGCGAAAGTCGACCCCGACGATTTCACGGTCACGGAGAAGAACCATTATGCGGAGATGGTGGAAGACGCTCGCCTGCAGCGCCGGCTGACCAGCGAGCCTTCGTTCGACTGGATCGTGTTGCGCAATCGCCTGTCGACCTTCGGCACCACGCGCAACAGAAAGCTGATGGCGGCGGCCTTGGCCGACCTGTCGCAGTCGCTGCAATTTACGCTGGTCGAGGGACTGGCCGAACGCATGATCTTCCGCGAGTTCTTCCCGCGCGGGCTGACCGCCCTGGACGACCTCGATGAGAAGACGCTGTCGACCCGTCCGACCATGTCGCATGCGACGGCGCGGCTCGAGATCGAAAACCTGGTAACGGCGGTCCTGGCCGGCGGCCTTGGCCGTAGCATCGAGACCGAACAGCGGCTCGGCAGCGCCGCCTAAAGGACTAAAGCGCCGCCATTGCACCTCCGCCGGACGGCCGGGCTATACTCATGTCCGGCCGTTCGTGTGCGAAGAGGGGTTCATGCGCGCCGTTGTCTGTCTTGTCGTTGCGGCGCTGGCGCTCGCCACCGATCCGTCATGGGCCCAGTCACCGCTGGCGCAGTCCACGGGCGACGGCGCGGCGTTCTGGAAGTCCGTGCAGGCGATCTGCGACGCCACGGCGGCAAAGCCCTCCGGCGAGACGGCCAAGCGCATCGCGCGGGTCGCCATTGAGGAGTTCGGCCGCTTCGGCGGGCATCGCATCGACTCCGACGGCCGCATCGTTGACTTCGGCCAGACCGAGGCCGAGCAGTCGCCTAATCCGACCGCGGAGCTGCAGGACAGCGTCGGCAAGCTCGCCTGGTGGCGGGTGAAGAAATACTGGCAAGCGCTGTTTGGCGACAGCGCGCCTGACAAGCTGGAGGTGCTCGGTTTCGGCGATGCCACGGCGAAGACCGACGACAAGGACGTGACCCCTTTGATCCGCACTACGGCGGCACGGCTTTTGAAGGCGGCGGAAGCCGAGACCGACCCCGAAACGCGGGAAGTTCTGCGCGAGGCGGCCTGGCGGCTTGCCATCATCGATACGCCGTGGTCGGCGGCCTTCATCAGTTACGTGGTCCGGCAGGCCGGCGCGGCCGACAAGTCGTTCCGCTTCTCGAACGCTCATCGTGGCTACATCTACGACGCGTTCGCGACCGGTGTGGCCGAGGCCGCCGGCAAGGACGACGCCCATTTCTATCGGGCCTGTCCGGTTTATGCGACGGTCCCGCGCGCGGGCGATATCATCTGCCATCAGCGCGAGCGCGCACTCACAAATTCCAGTGACGGCGAAGTCCGCGAACTGATCCGGACGGAACTGGCCAGCGGCGGCGAAACGCGCTCGGTGCGCAGTACTCACTGCGAAGTGGTCGCCTTTATCGATGCACCGGCGCGCAAGCTCTATACCGTCAGCGGCAACGTCAATCAGTCGGTGTCGGCGCGCAAGCTCAACCTGCGCGCGGACATGAAGCTTTCCGCGACGCAGGGCCATTGCGGCGGTCCCGGCCACTGGACGCTGCCCAAATCCGGATCGAGGGTGGCGGCCGATACCGGAGACAAACCCGCGAGCCTCCGCAGTACCGCGAAACCGCGGGAACAATGTTCGCTCAACGACAGCAACTGGTTCGTACTGCTGCAGGCGCGATAATCTGCGTGTTTGGCGGGTGCGCTGATTGGCGGCGTCAAAATCTCCCCGCAATGCGTGGTAGGATCGCAGCGAAGCTGAGAGGAAACGCGATGCCCCGGACCTGTCTGCGTCGTACCGCCACACGATGGCTGTTGCCCGCGATCGCCGTCGCAGGCGCCGTTCTCGCACCGGCCGCGTCGTCGTTCGCACAGACGTCCTGTGACAAGCAGGCCGATGTCGCAATTCTGGCGTCTCCGATTGCGGCCTGGACCGGCGCACCGTTGCGTGTCGTTGTTACGGCTGATCTCGACGCCGAAGGTGAATTGACCTTGCTCGCGCCGGACCGCAGCGTCGCCGCCACCGCGAAGCGGCGCTACAGCGGGCCGCCGTCAGTCTGGCATGTCGAGGTCAACGCGCCCGCTGCGGGCACGTGGCAGGCCAAGCTCACGCGCAGCGGGCTGCCGTCCGAATGCGCGGTCTTTGCCTGGAACATTCCGGTCAGCGCGGGCCGGCCGCAGCGTCTCGGTGCGGCGGCAAACACGATCTGGCCGATCCGCAGCGAATGGAACCGTCGCACTGAAAATCTGTTTTCGGCCTGGATCGAAAAGCTGTTCGACGCGCCGCTGAACGAGGATTTGTCCTGGCCGGCGCTGCATGTCGGCCTGCGCGATCCCTCGCGCAATCTCCTGTTCAATCATCTCGGCCTCGGCGAAGACGAGATGAAAATCGTGCTGCGGCCTGACTGCGCGGATCTCCCGTATTTCCTGCGCGCCTATTTCGCCTTCAAGCTGGGCCTGCCGTTCGGCTATTCGAAATGCTCGCGCGGCGGCGGCGGTAAACCGCCATACTGCGTCGGCTGGGACAGCATGGCGGGCTCGCCCGGCACCTCCAATCTCGGCGGCGCGTTTGGCGCCTATATGCGCAAGGTCGCCGACATCGTGCATTCCGGCACCGGGCGCACGGTCGCAGCCAGCAGCAAGACCGACTATTACCCGGTGCCGCTCACGCGCGAGACGCTGCGCCCCGGCACCGTCTATGCCGACCCCTACGGCCATATCCTGATGGTGACGCGCCGCGTGCCGCAGTCGGAAGGCGGGGCGGGCGTGTTTCTCGCCGTCGACGGCCAGCCGGACGGCACGGTTGCGCGCAAGCGGTTCTGGCGTGGCAACTTCCTGTTCGCGCAGGATGCCGCGCTCGGCAGTCCCGGCTTCAAGCGGTTCCGGCCGATCGTGCGCGATGGTGCAGGAAATCTGCGGCCGCTGAGCAACGAAGAGATCGCGAAAAACCCGAACTACTCCGATTTCTCGCTCGATCAGACCAAGCTCTCGACCGAGGACTTCTATGACCGCATGGACGATGTGATGTCGCCGTCGCCGCTCGATCCGCTCGGCGCGATGAAAGAGGCGATCACCTCGTTCGAGGAGCAAGTGCGCACGCGCGTCAATTCGGTCGAGAACGGCCGCAAGTACCAGAACAAGGGCGCGGGCGAAATCAGCATGCCGAATGGCGCGGCGATCTTCGAAACCATCGGCCCGTGGGAAGACTTCTCGACGCCGGCGCGCGACCTGCGCATCCTGATCGCGCTCGACGTGGTGCGCTACTTCCCCGACCGCGTGGCGCGGCGACCCGAGCGCTATGCCATGCCGGCAGGCAAGAGTCCCGCCGAGGTGAAGGCGGAATTGCAGGCCGTGCTGGCGCAGGAATTATCGGCGCGCAAGTTTTCCTATCCGCGCAGCGATGGCTCGCCATGGACGCTGACGCTGAAAGACGTGATCGACCGCGCGCAGGCGCTGGAGATGGCTTACAATCCCAACGACTGCGTCGAGAAACGCTGGGCTGCGCCAGCGAGAAGCGACGAAGCCGCGACCTGCCGACGTCACGCGCCGTCTTCGCAAACTGCCAAGATGGCGAAATATCGCGAGTGGTTCAGCGAGCGCCGGCGTCCGCCAAGGCCGTGAGCGCCTAACGCATGATCCCGGAAAGTGGGCACTGGTTTTCGGAAAAGATCATGCGTCCTGCTAAACGTGCTGGCCGCCGTTGATGTGGATCTCGGCGCCGTTCACGTAGGAGCCGGTTTCCGTGCACAGCACGTAGATGATCTTGGCGACCTCGTCCGGGGTGCCGAGCCGGTGCATCGGGATTTGCTCGACGATC
>JBFWZV010000086.1:0-11114 GCA_050184975.1 Pseudolabrys sp.
ACGTTGCTGATCAGATACGCCTTGGCTTTCGCCATGCGGTACAGCGTGGCCGCCTTGAAGCCGGCATTCTTGCCGAAGATCTCGGGATCGGGCGTGAAGGTGACGGTGGTGCCGCGCCGGTTGCTGATCGGGCCGAGCTTCTTGAGCTTGGTGATCGGCTTGCCGCGGCTGTAGCTCTGCGTCCACAGCGCGCCGTCGCGCGCCACCTCGATGACCAGCTTGTCGGCCAGCGCGTTGACCACCGAGATGCCGACGCCGTGCAGGCCGCCGGACGTCTTGTAGGCCGAGCCGCCGAACTTGCCGCCCGAGTGCAGCATGGTCAGGATCACTTCGAGCGCGGACTTGGTCTTGAAGCGCGGGTGCGGGTCGATCGGGATGCCGCGGCCGTTATCCGCGATGGTCAGCGTGCCGTCCTTGGCGAAATGAATCTCGATGCGGGAGGCGTGGCCGGCGACCACTTCGTCCATCGCGTTGTCGATGACTTCGGCGGCCAGGTGATGCAGCGCGCGCTCGTCGGTGCCGCCGACATACATGCCCGGGCGGCGGCGCACCGGCTCGAGGCCTTCGAGCACTTCGATGTCCGCGGCCGTGTAGGTGCCGGCTTTCTTGCGCGTCGGCAGTTCCGCATCGCGCGTGGGCCGGGCGGCGGCCTTGGCGGGCGGCTTGAGCTTGATCGGCTTGGCTTTGGATTTTTGCTTGGATTTGGCCATGGACACAGGGGGCGCGGCGGGACCGGCATCGGGGTCGCTGTCGAACAGATCGCGTACGGCGGCGGCGGAACGGGCAGCCAAGATGTGTACCCTCGTCGGTCGAAAAACGGCCCTAAAGTAGTCCTAGAGGCCTGGGATCACAAGATATTGTGTGAAAGTCAGCTTAGCGCGGCTCTTATCGCACTACAACAAAAGCGAAATCGACGATCGCCGGCTCAGTCTTTCGCGCGCCGAAAGCGCGAAATCCGCCACGGCAGGACCAGCCCTTCGAGCATGATCCGGTGCGAAAGTTTGGAGCGTCCGTGGGTCCGATCGGCGAACACGATCGGCACTTCGGCGATGCGCGCGCCGAGCCGTTCGCACCGCACTTTCATTTCGATCAGGGTCGCGAACCCGTCGGCGATCAACGCATCGAGGTCGACCTTGCGCAGAATGTCGGCGCGGTAGCAGACGAAGCCGGTGGTCAGGTCGCGCAGCTCGGTGCCGGTGACCGCGCGGGCGTAGAAATTGGCGAAGCGCGAAAGAATTCGCCGTCGCAGCGTCCAATCGGGCGTGCCGCCGCCGGCGACGTAACGCGAGCCGACGACGACATCGTATGCGTCGAGCTTGGCCAGCATCGATTCGATGGCGTCCGGATCGTGCGACAGGTCGGTATCCATAGTGATGACCGCGCGCAGATCCGGAATCTCCGCCAACGCCAGGCGGAACGCATCGCGGTAGGCGCTCGAGAAGCCAAGCTTGCCGGGGCGCACCAGCAATCGAATGTTGGGGTAGGCGGTTTGCAGCGCGCGCACTGCGTCGGCCGTGCCGTCGGCGGAGTTATCGTCGACGATGAGCAGGTGCATGGCGGGATACCGGCGCAGCACGCGCGCGATCAGCGTGCCGATATTGCCGCGCTCGTTGTAGGTCGGTGCGATGACGAGATCGGTCACGGTCGCGACTCAGGATCTCGCCGGCCGAAGCGGGCCGAGGACACAGGATTTGCCGTCATGGGTGACCGCGAGCACGGTCGGCCGTTCCGCGTCGGTGCCGGCAAGCAGCATCCAACCGGCGTGAAAATAACGCGGCCGGCCTAAAAGACGCACGAGGTCGAGGCGCGGAAAACCGTTGAATCCGACCCCGCGCACCGTACCGGCCCCGTCCAGTGCCACCACGTACGGCGGTGGCGCCTTGCGGTCGTGGTCCCACGCCCAGCCGTTCTGTCGCCGGACCTTGGCGCCGAAGCGCGTGGTTGCGTCGACATGGCCGGAACAGCGCCTTGCGTCGGCGTTGCTGAACAGCTCGATCGCGTTTCGGCCGTACCACGCATGCCACGGTTCGGCAAAGAACGGGTGGCCGCGACGCCGCAGCGAGTCGTTCAGTCGCGCCAGTTTGGTGTCCTGCTGATGGCTCGGATACAGACGCGGATACATCGCTGGGTCGTCGATGTCGTGCGTGGCGGCCGCCGCGGCGACGCGGACGCCGGCGGCGATCACGCGCAGCTCGGTTGCGCGGTACAAATACGATGTCGTGAACGCCACGAGCAGAAGCGCGATCGCGGCATAGCCGAGACCTGCGCCGGCCGGCGCGAAACGCAACCGCGGCACCCAATAGCCGGCGACCCCGAGCCAGGCCAGCACGCCGAACAGCACGTAACGCGACGACAGGGCCTGGTCGGCGCCGAAATTGTGGCGTCCCAGCGCGGTGATGAACGCGCAGGCCGCGGCGAGCAGCGCCATGATGACCAAGCCGCGCTCGCCGACGGTCGCGGGCGTTCGACGCGAGGCGCGTTCGAAGAAAACGCGCAACGAAGCCGCGACGATCGAAACGAAAACGATCCCGCCGAACAGCTGCCGCAGCCACGCCGGCGGATGAAAGAACGGGTAGTCGAGCAGGTAATGCAACGGCGCGCCCAGCATTGCGAACATGTAGCGGCCGACGGCCACGGGCTGGAGCAGCGCTGCGAACGGATCGGCGTGGTGCGCGATCGGACTCCAGGTCGACGCGTAGAGCAGGATCGTACCGGCGCCCGCCGCGGCGAACGGCACGATCACCCGCCACGGCGCGCGACGGCACAGCAGATAGGCCAAGAGAATCGGCCAGCCGAGAATTCCGAACGCCAGCGAAAAGCTCGACACGAACAGGCAGATTGCGGCTGCGACGGTCCAACCGATGGCGGCGCCAGGCCGAATAGTCGCGACGCGTTCCGCCAGCAGCAGCAAGGGGATCGCGGCGAGCAACGCCGCCGTCGACAGGATGAAGTTGACCTGCATCAGCCAGTTCAGATTCTGCGCCTGCGCCGGCCAGAACACGGCGACCGGCGCCGCCGCCATCAAAACGACGCGCTGGATCGTCAACGGGCCGGAGCCGCGCATCCAGGCGGCGATCAGCAATGCGACGAACAGCAGGAGCAGCGCATTCAAGGCGATGATCGCCGCACCGTCGGACGCGAACCAGGAATGGTCGGCCGCATAGATGTAGAGCGGAAAGATCGGCCGATGCTCGTTGACGGTGAACTGCAGGGCGGTTTGCAGTCCCCAACCCGGCAGAAATCGTTCGCCGACGAACAGATCGACGGCAACGCTGTCCCAATACGGATAGGGCAGGCGGTATTTGAGCATGCGCCAAACGACATAGCCGACCCCGGCGGCCGCGTAAGCGAAGGCAAGGACGGCGAATATTCCGACCGTATGCCACCGCGCATTGCGCCGCGTCGTCCGAGGGGGCGCTTCGCGCGCGTCGGCAATTCCGGTCTGCATGCAGTCGAGGCGATATCAAATCAGGAAGGGGAAGAGCGATAAGATTGCCATAGTCGCGCATCGAAGTCTAAACGTGCTTCGATCGCGTCGATCATGTCATGGCGGAGAGTTCCGATTCTGCTAGGCTTGGCCGATGCCGGCGTCCGCGCAGGCAGCGACCGAACTTGCAGCAACGGATACGATTTGATGGAAACGCAAACAGA
The DNA here is from genome assembly GCA_050184975.1 of Pseudolabrys sp. Classification (GTDB taxonomy): domain Bacteria; phylum Pseudomonadota; class Alphaproteobacteria; order Rhizobiales; family Xanthobacteraceae; genus Pseudolabrys. The sequence goes on from JBFWZV010000086.1 coordinate 3,652, forward strand.
TGCACCGAACGCGCCGCGCGGCGAGCTCTCGATTCGAACGGTCGCGATGCCGGCGGACGCCAATCCGTTCGGCGATATTTTCGGCGGCTGGCTGTTGAGCCAGATGGATATCGCCGGCGGCATCATCGCGGGGCGGCGCGCGCATGGGCGAACCGCGACCGTCGCGGTCGAGGCGATGAAGTTCCATCTGCCGGTGTTCGTCGGCGATATTCTGGCCTGCTATGCCTACGTGACGCGCGTCGGCACTACGTCGATCGCGGTCAAGGTCGAGGCCTGGGCGGAGCGCCGCGATTCAACCGAACTGGTCAAGGTCACCGAAGGCGTGTTCACCTACGTCGCCATGGGTCCGAATCGCCGGCCGCGGCCGGTACCGACGGACGACTGACATCGCCGCTTCGCGGCGTCAGCCGTGCACGAATTTCGTGCCCGTGCGGTCCTTCGGATCGGGCGGAAGGCCCAAATAAGCCCGTCGCAGATGGTTCCATAGGGCAAGCCGGGACCAGTCGGGCTGCTTGAGCAGCTTCATTTCCGGCGACAGGAACGGATTCGGCAGGAACACCGTCATCAGCTGCTCGTCCTTGCCGTTGTAAAGCCGCAGGCCCCAGCTATTCGGCTTGTCGCGATGCAATTGCCGGTACAGTTCGGCACGCGCGCAGCGCCGATGGCGCGCCAGCTCCGGGCTGACCGGATTCTTCGAGCTGCCCTGGTGCGGGCCGATGCAGATGTGACAGTGCGGCCCGCCGAAGTCGATCGTCACGTAGCCGTCGAGCAGGCCGATATAGCGCGGCTGCTCGTTCAGCTTGAGTTCCCAGGCGGCGCCTTGAATCAGGATGCCGAACTGAATGTCGGCCCACCAGTTCTCGAAGATGTCCTTGATGAGCGCGAACAGAAATTCCTCGCTCGTTCCGAGCGGGAAGATTTCCAGGGTGCCCATACCGGGTTCGTTCGCAAGGCGGGGCGATGCGTGCGCCGCTTGCGGCGTCGATTGCTGCAGTGTCATAGCCGCAGTGTGTCAATCGGCCGGCGCCACCGCAACTACCTTGCGTGCGTCGGCGCGCTTTCGACGGCGCGACGCACGATGCCATAAGTGTCGGCGATGGCGAGCAGATCGGGCAGTGTGCGCGTATAGTCGCCGAGCACGTCGGACTTCGGCGTGACCGCAGCCACCACGTCCTTGAAGAATTGGCCGAAGGCGCCGGGCGTGTACAGGCACAGGCAACGCGCTGGGGTCGGGTCCGGATTCCACCAGCGGAAATAAGCGCCGCGGGGAACCCAGACCGTGCCGCGGGCGTCCGCGATCACATCGCCGCTGTCGAAGCGGAAGCCGAGCCGGCCTTCGAGTACGTAATAGAACCAGTCCTCGCGCGTATTGGTGTGCGGCGCCGGCGGGGATTGGAAATTGCCGGCGACGGTACGTTCGATCAGCGACAGGGTGCCACCGGTATCCGCGGCATCGAGGACGAATCGTAGCGTATCCGGACCCAGCGTCAGCGTCTCGCCGCCATTCGGCGGCACGAACCGGGCGGGAGCGGGCTGTTTGGTGGGAATTGCGATCGTCATGACGTGCCTCGTTGTGGGGGATGGATGGCGGGTCTCTATGGCATATGTATCTTGATGTCAAGTAACTTGATAAAAAGATATTAGTCGGGTATGAAGTTGCCGGGGCGCGGGGCGAAGGTCGTGCCCGCGAGCAACCCGGACGCGAGGCACCATGGCTAAGGATTTTGTCGACCGCTTTCTGTCGGAATGGGCAAGCAACGACCCGCCGCGCGACTATCTACGCATGGAGGTGCCGCTGCGTATCATGCGCATCGCCGCGCATTTCGAACGTAACCTGGCGCCAGTGCTTAAGCCGTTCGGACTCAAGACCGGGCAGTTCCAGGTGCTGACGGCATTGCGCCGGCTGCATCCGCGCGCGCTGACGCCCAAACAGTTGGGCGAGGCTGCCATACTTACCTCCGGCGCCATTACGCCTGTGCTCGATCAGCTGGAGGCGGCAGGGCTGGTGACGCGGGCCGACGATCCGGGCGACCGGCGCGGCGTATTGGTTTCGCTGACTGCGAAAGGCAAGCGCATGACCGACGCTGCGTTGCGCGCGCGAATGGACGATGTTTTGCGATCCGTGGCCACGCTGTCGAGCAGCGAGAGCAGCAGGCTCGCCGCAGGTCTGCGCTCGGTTCTCGCCGCCATCGAAACCGTCGGTGGAAAGGCCTGAACTTCGCCCCAGACTGCGGAACGGCTTCGAGATCTTGACGTAAAGCGAAGGGCCGGTCTCGCGACCGGCCCATTGCCATTCCGACTGTTTGGTAAAGCCGCGCCTAGGCGCTGTAGTACATTTTGTATTCGATCGGATGCGGCGCGTGCTCGAAGGCGTACACTTCTTCCCATTTCAGGGCGATGTAGCTGTCGATCAGGTCGTCGCTGAACACGTCGCCTTTCTTGAGGAAGGCGCGGTCCTTGTCGAGGCTCTGCAGCGCTTCGCGCAGCGAGCCGCACACGGTCGGCACCTTCGCCAGTTCGTCCGGCGGCAGGTCGTAGAGGTCCTTGTCCATCGGATCGCCCGGATGGATCTTGTTCTGGATCCCGTCGAGGCCCGCCATCAGCATCGAGGCGAAGCCGAGATAGGTGTTGGCCGTCGGGTCCGGAAAGCGCACTTCGACGCGCTTGCCCTTCGGGCTCGAGACGAACGGAATGCGGCACGAGGCGGAACGGTTGCGCGCCGAGTAGGCGAGCAGCACGGGCGCCTCGAAGCCCGGGATCAGGCGCTTGTAGCTGTTGGTGCCCGGGTTGGTGAACGCATTGATCGCCTTGGCGTGCTTGATGATGCCGCCGATGTAGTAGAGCGCGGTTTCCGACAGATCGGCATAGCCGCTGCCGGCGAACAGCGGCTTGCCGCCCTTCCACAGCGATTGGTGGCAATGCATGCCCGAGCCGTTGTCGCCATAGATCGGCTTCGGCATGAACGTGGCGGTCTTGCCCCATTTATGCGCGACCATGGTGACGCAGTATTTGTAGATCTGCATCGCGTCGGCCATCTTCAGCATGGTCGAGAACTTGATGCCGAGTTCGTGCTGCGAGGTGGCGACTTCGTGGTGGTGCTTTTCGATCTCGACGCCCATCTGGCCGATCATGCTGAGCATTTCGGTGCGCATGTCCTGCGCCGAGTCGACCGGGGGAACCGGGAAGTAGCCGCCCTTGACCGCGGGGCGGTGGCCGAGATTGCCGCCTTCGTATTCGCGCGCCGAGTTGTAGGGGCCTTCTTCGGAATCGATCGCGAACATCGAACGGTTCATGCTGACTTCGAATCGCACGTCGTCGAACACGAAGAATTCGGCTTCGGGTCCGAAGAAGATCGTATCGGCGATGCCCGAGGATTTCACATAGGCTTCGGCGCGCTTGGCCAACGAGCGCGGGTCGCGCGTGTAGCCCTGGCCGGTCGCCGGTTCCACGACGTCGCAGACGATGATCATGGTCGGCACGGAGGTGAACGGGTCCATGACCGCGGTCGACGTGTCCGGCATCAGCGTCATGTCGGATTCGTTGATGGCTTTCCAGCCGGCGATCGACGAGCCGTCGAACATGATGCCGTCGGCAAAGGCCGCTTCATCCATCGTCGAGACGTGCTGCGTCAGGTGATGCCACTTGCCGCGCGGATCGGTGAAGCGAAGGTCAATGTATTGCACATCATTGTCCTTCAGGGTCTGGAGAACTTTCTTGACGTCACTCATGGTCTAACTTCCCGTTGGTTGGTGGTTATTCTCGGTCCGTCCGGCCCGCAAGTATCCCCCGCGGGAGCAAGCCGGGCGGCGTCGGGCGCTCAAATCGCGTCGTTGCCGCGTTCGCCGGTGCGGATGCGGATGGCTTCTTCGACCGGCGAGATGAAGATCTTGCCGTCGCCGATGCGGCCGGTGTGCGCGGCCTGCTGGATGGCCTCGATCGCGCGGTCGACCAAATGGTCTTCCAGCACCACCTCGATCTTCACCTTGGGCAGGAAATCGACGACGTACTCGGCGCCGCGATACAATTCCGTATGGCCTTTCTGGCGTCCGAAGCCCTTGGCTTCGGTCACAGTAAGGCCCTTCAGTCCCAACTCGTTGAGCGCTTCCTTCACTTCGTCGAGCTTGAACGGCTTGATGATGGCTTCGATTTTCTTCATTCGATACCCTTCGGTCCGGCGTGGGCGCCGCCAGCAGCAAACGGCCGGCCACAACGGGCCGGCTCCAGCAGCGGCAATAAAGATAAAGCACGATTCATGCCAAACTTAACCTATTGCAGGTTCGGGAATCTGCGCGTTTTCGCGGCTATTTCCTGGCTGGACATACAGGATGGGGCGTCAGTTGTCTAAAAAATAGCCTACATGCTCAAAATTAGGTCAAAAAACCTACCGTCGAATGTCTGTTTAGCCATCCCAACGATTTTATCTGATTGGCCATTCGCTGCTTTTTCGCGCGATATGCCTGCCGACTGAGCAGGAAAATATATCGGCGTAGCGACGTTCCTAGCGCAGCATTGCGCCGATACGCTGCAGGGCGGTGCGGATGTTGTCGGCGCTGTTGGCGTAGGAAAAGCGCAAATAGCCTTCGCCGAACCGGCCGAACGCGGTGCCCGCGATGGTCGCCACGTTGGCTTCGGTCAGCAGCCGGTCCTGCAGCGTGCGGGCATCGATACCGGTGCCGGCGATGTTGGGAAACGCATAAAAGGCGCCGCCCGGCTCGACGCAGCGCACGCCTTTGATCGCGTTCAATCCATCGACGATAATGCGCCTGCGTTCGGCGAACGCGCGCTGCATGACGTCGACCGAGTCCTGCGGCCCTTCCAGTGCGGCGATGCCGGCGAACTGCGCCGACGCATTCACGCAGCTATGGCAGTTGATCGCCAGTCTTTCGGCATGGCCGACCAGCGTCTTTGGCCACAGACTCCAGCCCAGGCGCCAGCCGGTCATGGCATAGGTTTTCGACCAGCCGTCGAGCACGATCAGCCGATCGGCGATCGACGGATAACCGAGCAGCGTGACGTGCTCGCGACCGTCGTAAAGCAGCCGGTGATAAATCTCGTCCGACATGATGGCGACGTGCGGATGTCGCTCGAGCCCGCGCACCAGCTTGTCGATTTCCGCGCGCGGCACGATGCCGCCGGTCGGATTGGCGGGCGAGTTGAGAATGATCAGCCGCGTGCGCGGCGTGATCTGCCCGAGTACCGTTTCGGCGTCGAAGGCGAAACCGGTTTTCTCGAGCAACGCGATCGGCACCGGCTCGGCACCGCTGAAGCGGATCACCGACTCGTAGATCGGAAAACCGGGATTCGGGTACAGGATTTCGGCGCCGGGCTCGCCGAACATCAGGATGGTGAAGAACATCGTCACCTTGCCGCCGGGGAAGATCAGCACCTGCTCGGGGCTTACCGTGGCCTTGTGCTGGCGATGCACGTAGGCCGCGACCGCTTCGCGCAAGGCCGGGATGCCGGCGGCGGGCGTATAGCCGTGATGCCCGTCGGCGAGCGCCTTCTGGGCCGCGGCGACGATGTGCGGCGGCGTCTTGAAGTCCGGCTGGCCGATGCCGAGGTTGATGATGTCCTTGCCCTCGCGCCGCAGCGCCTCGGCACGGGCCAGCACTTCGAACGCGGATTCGGTGCCCAGCCGACCCATGCGTTCGGCCATGATCAGATGCGCGATTTTTCCATCCATGTGGCGCCTCCCCAGCGTGCTGCACTATGCCGTCCGGCCCGATCCGGCGCAAACCTCTTGCCTTGACTTGCACGCCGCTGCCGGGGCGAACTGGAAGCAATATTAGGGTCGCAAGCACCATGCTCGATGCCGCCAAAATCAAGGCGTTGACGTTCGACGTGTTCGGCACCGTCGTGGATTGGCACGGCTCGATCGCGCGCGAGGTTGCCGCCGCTTTGCCGACGCACGACATCGACGGCGGCGCGTTCGCCAACGCCTGGCGTGCGCGCTATCAGCCGGCGATGGAACGGGTGCGCTCGGGCGGGCGCGGGTTCGTCAAGCTCGACACGTTGCATCGTGAAAACCTGCTCGAAACGCTGGCCGAATTCGGCGTTGCCGGCTTGTCCGAGGCGGACATCGACCGGCTGAACAAAGCATGGCATCGGTTGGATCCCTGGCCGGACGCGGTGGCCGGCATGCAACGGCTCAAACGGAAGTTCATCTTGGCGTCACTGTCGAACGGCAACGTGGCATTGATCGTCAACATGGCGAAGCGTGCCGGGCTGCCGTGGGATGTCGTGCTCGGCGCGGAAGTGGCGCAGGCGTTCAAGCCGCAGCCGCAGGCTTACCTGCGCGCCGCAGAATTGCTCGATCTCGCGCCGCAGGAATGCCTGATGGTCGCCGCGCACAACAGCGATTTACAGGCGGCTGCGGCGTGCGGATTCCGGACCGCGTTCATCCGCCGGCCGTATGAATGGGGCAAGGTCGCGAAAACCTTCGATCTCGAGGCCGACCCCGGCATCGATCTCGATGTGGCCGACTTCGCCACGCTGGCGTATGCATTGGGCTGCTGAGGGATACCAACAAGGTCGGCCGCCGCATGAAATCCGGAAATTCGATTTTCGCCAACGTCGGCACCTCGATCTTCGAGGTCATGTCGCGTCTGGCCATCCAGCACAAGTCGATCAATCTGGGGCAGGGTTTCCCAGACAATAACGGGCCGGACGACGTTCGCAAGGTCGCGCACGAGGCACTCGAGGACCGGCCGAATCAGTACCCGCCGATGATGGGCGTGCCCGAATTGCGCCAGGCGGTCGCAGCGCACAACAAGCGATTTTACGGCATCGACGTGGATTGGCAGACCGAGACGCTGGTCACTTCCGGTGCGACGGAGGCATTGAGCGGTTGCATTTTCGGACTGGTCGAGCCGGGCGACGAAGTGGTGGTGTTCGAGCCGCTCTACGACAGCTACCTGCCGATACTTCGCCGCGCGGGTGCGACACCGAAATTGGTGCGCCTGGAACCGCCGCATTGGGAAATTCCGCGCGACAAACTGACCGCGGCATTTTCCGCGAAGACCAAAATGATCCTGCTGAACACGCCGATGAATCCGGCGGCCAAGGTGTTCACGCGCGACGAACTATCACTGATCGCCGAATTGTGTCTGAAGCACGACGCGCTCGCCGTCTGCGACGAGGTCTACGAACACATCATATTCGACGGCAGGCCGCACGTGCCGTTGATGACGTTACCCGGCATGCGCGATCGCACCATTCGCATCGGCTCGGCGGGCAAGACGTTTTCGCTGACCGGTTGGAAAGTCGGCTATCTCACGGGCGCACCGGGCGTGCTCGGTCCCGCCGCCCGCGTGCATCAGTTCCTGACCTTTACCACGCCGCCCACCTTGCAGCGTGCCACCGCCTACGGGCTTGGCAAGGACGATGCGTATTTTCGCGGGTTGGCGGGCGGCATGCAGGCGCAGCGCGATCGGCTCGGCAGCGGCCTCACGGCGATCGGCTTC
>JBFWZV010000087.1:0-10115 GCA_050184975.1 Pseudolabrys sp.
GCACCGCCGGATTGCCGGCACGCTGATCCGGCGCGACGACGTGGCACGCCGCGCACCAGCGCTTCGCCAGCGTCCCGCCCTTAGCGGCATCGGCGGCCTGCGCGCCGCTGGTTGCAACGAACGCACCACCCAGAACAACCGTCAATGCGATCATACGCGACGCCGATTTCAGAATGCTCATGGAGAGACCCGTGGACCGATTCAACGCGCGTCGACCATAGCACCGCACGCGACAAGAAGTGAACTCAATCCACTCACCGCGTCAGCACCTCGATATCGCCGTCGACGCCGGTGATGACCTTGAAATCGCGCTCGAACACCTTGCCTTCGTTGCGGGCTATGGCGCGATATTCGCCTTCCGCCAGCACCACGCGCGGGAACGCGCCGATCGATTCCTTGATGACGTCGCCGCCGGGGGTCAGCACCGACCAGGCGGTGTTGGCAAGCGCCTCGCCGCCGCGCACAGCCACGAGCTTGAGCGTGACGATCGCCGCGCGATGCGTCACCGTCACGTCGGTGAGCTTGCCGGCCTGCACGCGGATGTCGGACCGCACCGTCGAATTGGCATCGCCATAGTTCGACACGATGTAATAGGTGCCTTCCGGCACGATGACGGTGTCGCCGGTCAGCACCCGTTCGGCGATCGGCCGCCGGTCGCCCGGCTCGAACTGGCTACCGCGATAAACGTCGAATGAAATCTGCCCGGCCGGAATACGTGCATCGCCGACCCGCCCTTCGAGACGCAACCCGCCCGCCGGCAGGTCGAATGTTTCGCGCACGGTTTCGCTGGTCAAACGCACCGGCTTCACGGCGTTGGCGAGACCGAAGCCGACATAGACGACATAGTTGCCGGCCGGCAGGACGAGCGTTGGCGCCGCCGATTTTTCTTCCCGCAACAGCCGATACGTTCCGGCGGTATCCGGTTTGGCTGCATAGACACGCCAGATCAGCCCGGAGGTAATCGGGGCTGCATCTTTGCCGAACCGCGCGCCAAGCTGCAGCGCGACCTGCCCGGCCGGCACCATGGGCACTGGCTGCACCGGCACGGCGCCGGGCGGCGTCAGCAGCAGCGGTGGCGGACCTGACGGCGCGAGTTCACCGGTCGGCGGCGCGAAGGCGCCGGATCCCGGCGTGCCGGGCGGCGCCAGCGTGCTCGAAGGCGCAGTGCTAAACAGCGACTGGCCCTGCGACTGCGCAAGAACCGGAGCCATAACGAGCAGCATCGACAGCGCGACGAGCGCCGCGGCGAAGCGGACAGACTGAGCACGGATGGCATTTCGCGCAGGCATGGCTGATGTTGGTTTTCGGTCCTAATCTGGGCGAATTCAAGCCACTTCGTCACGCCCGGCGGTTTGTCACCCCTGAACCGCTATGCTAGTTGCCGCCACTCGGACTGGGGATTGCAATGCCTGACGCCTTGGACCTTCTCAAAACACGCCGTTCCGTCAAGCCGATCGAGATGACCGGCCCGGCACCGACCGCCGCCGAGATCGACACGCTGCTGACCGTCGCGACGCGAGTTCCGGACCACGGCAAACTGACGCCATGGCGCTACATCGTATTCGAGGGCGACGCCCGGCTCGCCGCCGGCGAAAAACTTGCCGCCATCTTCAAGACGTCGCGGCCCGAGGCGACCGACGACCAGGTGGCGTTCGAGCGCAATCGGCTCGCCCGCGCGCCGCTCGTCGTCGCAGTGGTCAGCCGCGCTGCGCCGCATGTCAAAATTCCGGAATGGGAGCAGCAGCTCTCCGCCGGCGCCTCGGCGATGAACCTCGTCACCGCCGCGCATGCGATGGGATTCGCGGCAAGCTGGCTGACCGAATGGATCGCCTATGACGACGCGGTGCGCGCGGCATTTGGCCTTGGCCCCAACGAGCGATTTGCCGGCTTCGTCTATATCGGCCGCGCGAGCAAGCCGCCGGAAGACCGGCCACGGCCGAACCTCGCCGACGTCGTCACCCGTTTCGGGAACTGAGGGCGCATGTTTTACGAGCCGCTCAGCCGCGACAAGCGAGTTCTGCCGCACGATCCGTTCAAGGCGATCGTCGCGCCGCGGCCGATCGGCTGGGTGACGACGATCAGCGCCAAAGGCGAGGTCAACCTCGCGCCCTATTCGTTCTTCAACGGCATCAACAGCAAGCCCAATCTGGTGATGTTCTCCAGCGAAGGCTTCAAAGACTCCGTGCGCAACGTGCAGGAGACCGGCGAGTTCGTCTGCAATCTCGCAACCTGGGATCTGCGCGAGGCGATGAACGTAACCGCCGCGCCGATGCCGCCCGGTGAAAACGAGATGGTGCGCGCGAAGCTCGAAGCCGTGCCGTCGCGGCTCGTCAAGCCGCCGCGCGTCGCCGCCTCCCCTTGCGCGCTCGAATGCAAGTCGATCCAGATCGTCGCTCTGCACGACATCGACGGCAAATCCGTCGACGGTCATCTGGTGATCGGCCAGGTGATCGGCGTGCATATCGACGACCGCTTCATCAAGGACGGCCTGCTCGACACCGCTGCCATGAAGCCGATCGCGCGTTGCGGCTACCACGACTATGCGGTGGTCGAGGAGACTTTCACGCTGGTCCGGCCGACCTCTTAACGGCGCAAGTCAGGCGCATTAACCCGGCTTCCACCTTGCCGTGTCATTGTTGCGTCACAAAGCTCAGCCAGCGGTTTTCACCATAGTGTCGTAATTGCCTTGTCCGGCATGACCTGCGGACGGATCATCGGCACCGGGAGGGTAGTGTGGTGTTCGAGGGTCTGTTTTCGCGCCAGCGCAATGGCGATCGGTCAGCCGACGCAAGCCCCGAGGGAATGCGTCCGGCGGCGGAACGGCCGAGCATTGGCCTCGCGCTCGGCGGCGGCGCGGCGCGCGGCTTCGCCCATATCGGCGTGCTGCGGACGCTGACGGCCCACGGCATCATTCCGGACGTCATCGTCGGCACCTCGATCGGCGCCGTGGTTGGCGGCACCTATGCCGCAGGCCAACTCGACGAGATGGAAGCCTGGGCCCGCAAGCTCACCTTTCGCGGCATTCTCGGCCAGCTCGACATCAGCCTGTCCGGCGCCGGTCTCATCAGCGGCCGCAAGCTCGACGCCCGCATGAAGGCGACACTCGGCGACAGCAAGATCGAAAATCTGCCGCTGCGGTTTGCGGCGATCGCCACCGAATTCGACACCGGCCATGAAATCTGGCTGACGCGCGGCCGTATCGTCGATGCCCTGCGCGCGTCCTATGCCCTGCCCGGCATCTTTCCGCCGGTGCGGATCGGCGGCCGATGGCTGGTCGACGGCGCGCTGGTCAATCCGGTACCGGTGTCGGCGGCGCGTGCACTCGGCGCACGGCTCGTCATCGCGGTCGGTCTCAACTCCGACATTTTCGGGCGTGGCACCGTGATCGCCAGTCACGGCACCAACGACGTCGATGACGGAATGCCGCCGAAGGAAAACGGCGTGCTACGCGGGCTGTTCGCCGGAGAGCGCTCTCTGCGCCGTCTGTTCACCAGCCGCCAGCGCCCCGGCATTCCGACCGTCATGATCGAAGCCTTCAACGTCATGCAGGACCGCATCACGCGCGCGCGGCTTGCCGGCGATCCGCCGGACGTCTCGATCATGCCGCGGATCGGCGCGGTCGGGTGGTTCGACTTTCATCGCGCGGCCGAGGCCATTGCGCTCGGCGCCGAAGCGACCGAAAAGGCGATGCCGGCGATCAACGAAGCCGTCGCCGCTTTGTCGCAATCCGTCGAAAACGGCACGCCGCCGAAATAGGCAGCGTCAGGCCGACTGGATGTAGTCCCGCATCGCCTCGGTCTCGTGCTTCATCGCCGCGAGCCGGTCCTTCACCACGTCGCCGATTGAAACGAGGCCGACGAGCTTGTTGTGGTCGAGAACCGGCATGTGCCGGAACTTGCCGGCCGTCATCCGCTCCATCAGCGACTCGACCGATTCATCTGGCGCACAGGTCACCACCGTCCGCGTCATGATTTGTCCGACCGGCTGGTCGAGCGCGGTCGCTCCGCCTTCGCCGACCGCGCGGACGATATCGCGCTCCGACAGGATGCCGGCAAGACGTCCGCCCGCACCCAGCACCACCAGCGAGCCGATGCGATGGCGCGCAAGCAGTTTGGTGGCAGCGGCAAGACTGGCAGTCGGCTCGATGCTGACCACCTCACCGCCCTTGTCAGACAGGATGGCTTTTACGGTCATGGTCATCTCCCTCGCCCGGCCGCGCAGGGGACGGCCCCGCATCACGTCCGGGCCTTGCAGCAACGATCCCGCCGCACGGCCGGAGTCGTCAAGAGAGTGTGCGCTGCACACTCTTCACATCGTCTTGCAAATGTTTCAGCGGCAGCCGTGATGTGCCGAAACGCTACGCTGCGTCGCGATCTGCGTAGGAGATCGGATTGCCCGGCGGCAATCTCGGGTCGAAAACGCCGAACAACAGCAAGCCGGCCAGAAAGCCGCCGACATGTGCTTGCCAGGCGATGTCCTGTCCTTCGCCGGCCAGCGGAAAGCTGCCAACGCCGAACAGCAAGTTGACGCCGAACCATACGATCAGAAAAGCGAACACGCGCGGATCACGCAGCACGCCTGACAACGGCAGCGCTGGTACGCGATAGGCCTGCGCGTCGCCCGCGCGCCAGAAACCGAGCGGACCGCCGCGCTGGAAGGCAAATCGCATCGCCGCCGCCATGGCGCCCGACACCGAGGCCGAAGCGCCGATCATCGGCGCGAGTTCGCCACGGTGGGTCATCAGATGAACCAGCGCACCGGCGGCAGCGGTCACCGCGAAGAACGCAAGAAACCGCGACGTGCCGAATCGCCACGCCACCGCGCTGCCGAAGGCGAGCAGCCATAACGCATTGAAACCGAGATGGGTGCTGTCCGCGTGCAGCAACGCATAGGTCACGAAGCTCCAGACCTCCGCTCCTGCGCCGCCCGGAATGGCGCCGCCAAGCACCAGCGAGGTGTCGTAGCGCGCCGGAATGAACGCGAAGGTGAGCACGGTCTCGAGATCTCCGCGCTCGCTCAGCAGCAGCCAGCGCGCGACGTGAATGAGCACGAGAACGGCGAGAATCCCGACGACGACCGACGGGATATTGAAAACCGGCTCGCGATGGGCGGGGATTTCTGCGGACATGGCGCGACCAGATAGGCAGGTCGCGCCGTCATCTGCAAGGGCCGTTCCCGCGGCAACATGCAGGGCTCGCGAAAGAAAAAGGAGAGCTTGCGCTCTCCTTCGAGAAAGATCTGGGCTTTCAAGATGCAGCCGCGGGCTCTGGAGGTTCCCTGGAACCCGGCAGCCACTGTGGATCGAACGCAGCATATCCGACCGACATCGGCCGGCAATCGCGCGGCGCTTTTAACGCTAATTCGCTTCGGCCCCCGCGTGCCACCGATCTTAACGCGCGGCGGCACGGCGCCTGCTCACTTCATCGTACCGCGACGGCAAACCGGCCGGCCTGTCCTGATTGGACACAACCGAGCCCGCCGGAGGCGTCCCGCCGCGGAACAGGGTGCTGCAATGAAACATGCTTCGAGCCTCGACGTCTTCGCGCACTGGAACGACCGCCGCGGCCGCAATGTCGCGCCGTTTCGCGCCGACATCGACCCCGGCGCAATCCGCCATTCGCTCGGTGACGTTTTCATGCTCTCGGTCGATTTCGGCGGCGAGTTCCGCTTTCGCCTTGCCGGCACGCGCATCTGCGCGTTGTTCCGGCGCGAACTGAAGAACGAACCGTTCGACAAGATCTGGAGCGAAGCAAGCCGCGACCAGATCACGCGCCTGATGACCATCATCGCCAAAGACGAGGTCGGCGCGGTGGCCGGCGTCACTGGCACCACCGCCGACAATACGGCGATCGAACTCGAATTGTTGCTGTTGCCGATGGCGCGGCAAGGCCATGCCCGCCTCCGCGCGCTCGGGGTTCTCGCTCCGATCCAGGTGCCGTTCTGGATTGGCGTCAAGGCGCTGACCCAACTCGAGCTCGGCTCGATCCGCCATCTCGGCGCGGTCGATCGGCGGACCGGCACCCCCCGTTTCGTCGCCGCCGCGGGTGGCCGAATCAAGAAGGGCTTTGTCGTTCATGACGGCGGTAAAATCGAGCCGGACAACGACGATGCGCAGGAAAAAGCCAGCTAACGGACCGTTAACGATAGCTGCCTAGTTTTGCCGGATTAGCGGAAAACCGTTCGATCCGGCTCAATTCATGGCGATGCCTGCGGCCAAAGTGAAACTCCTGCCGTTTACCGAAGAGCGGCGGCGCCATCAGCGCGTCAAGGTGAACCTGCTTGGCCGCTACATGCTGGCGAACCGGACGGATTATCCCTGTCAGGTGATCGACATGTCGCCCGGCGGCATGGCCGTGCTCGCGCCGGTGTCCGGCAATCCGGGTGAGCGGGTGGTCGCCTATATCGATCATCTGGGCCGGCTCGAAGGCACCATTGCGCGGGTGTTCGAGAACGGCTTCGCCATGACGATCTCGGCGACCGCGCGCAAGCGCGACAAGCTCGCCGCCCAGCTCACCTGGCTCGCCAACCGGCACATCCTGAACATGCCGGAAGACCGCCGGCACGGCCGTTTCGTTCCGAAAAACCCGGCGGCGCGGCTGATCCTGCCGAACGGCACCAATGTCGCCTGCCGCATCATCGACATGTCGGCATCCGGCGCCGCGGTCGCGATCTCCGACGACCTGCGGCCCGCGGCCGGCTCGGTTGTCACGATCGGCAAGGTGCCGGGACGCGTCGTGCGTCACATCGAGGGCGGCTTTGCCATCGAGTTCACCCGCCTCCAGCATACCGACTTCGTCGAAGATAACGTCACCGGCGGGTAAACGCCGGGCGGCCTCACGCCTTCAAAATCCGACCTCGATCAGCCGCCGCGCATCTGCCCGGCGGCATTTTTGCGCGCGGCAATCGCGGTAAACGCGAGCGTGAAAACGCGCGGATCGGCATGTGAATTCGCGCCGCCACAGCTTAATGTATAAAATTTTAGACAAACTGTATTCAGAGCAATTTTAGACAAATAATCCGCAGTTTTTACAAGTATTATCTGCAAGTTTTACTTGGTTTCATCTCAATTTGACTTGCACAACTTAGCCGCAATTCAAAAGCTGCGTGCGAATGTGATCCCACGATACGGGAAGGGGTCACAAAATGAAAACGAATACTACAGGATTACTGCAAGCAGGCTGTTTTGGATTGCTGGTTGCCATGTCCGGCGCGGCCGCTCTGCCCGCCGCTGCACAGCCGGTCGAACGGGTCGCTTATCTGGCCGTCGGCGCACCGGCACGCGCGCCCATCGGCTGGGTCGAGTTCTGCATCGAATACAAATCCGAGTGCAACACGCGGCCGTCCGCGCCGCGCGACGTCGTGCTCTCACCCAAGGCCTGGGCCGATCTCGTTCAGGTCAACAACTGGGTCAACGCGAATATCCGTCCGATCACCGACCAGGATCACTGGGGCGTGGTCGAACGCTGGAACTATCCGGACGATGGCCAAGGCGATTGCGAGGACTACGTCCTCCTCAAGCGCAAGATGCTGATGAAAGCCGGCTGGCCGCGCGAAGCGCTGCTCATCACGGTGGTGCGCGACCAAAAAGGCGACGGCCACGCCGTGCTCACGGTCAAGACCGACCGCGGCGAATTCATTCTCGATAACCAGGAAGCGCAGGTGCTGCCCTGGCACAAGACCGGATTGCGCTTCGTCAAGCGTCAGTCGCAATCCGATCCGAATGTCTGGGTCTCGATCGGCGACGGCCGCCCGGCACCGACTGTCGCGTCATCCAGGAGGTAGCTCCGCGAACCCGGTCTCGTCCCCACCCCTCCCCGTCCCCCGACCGGGTTCGTCGCGGCCGGCCTTCCCCAGGGCCGGCCGCACCCTTTTCGGGCTGGCTCGAATTCAGCTAATCCGCTTCAGTCCTTTGACGTAGCTCTTCCAGCGCCGCACATAGATGTCGGCGCCGCCGCGGATCAGTTCGACGGCTTTCTCGTCGAGCGTGCGGATCGCGCGCCCCGGCGCGCCGACGATCAGCGAATTATCGGGAAAGCTCTTGCCTTCGGTGATGACGGCACCCGCGCCGACCAGCGAATTGTTGCCGATCTTCGCCCCGTTCAGCACCACCGCGCCCATGCCGATCAGCGAGTTGTCGCCGATGGTGCAGCCATGCAGCACCACCTTGTGGCCGATCACGCAATTCGAGCCGATCGAGAGCGGAAAACCGGGATCGGTATGCAGCACACAGTTGTCCTGGATCTGCGAGCGCTCGCCGAGTTCGATCCATTCGTTGTCGCCGCGCAGCACCGCGCCGAACCAGACGCTGGCGTCGTGCTTGAGGCGCACCCGGCCGATCAGCACCGCCGTGTCGGCGACCCAGTATTGGCCCTCGCCCGGAAATTCCGGCGCCTGACCGTCGATCTCGTAAATCGGCATGGCAACTCCCGCGCAACCATAGCGTTTTCAAGCGAAGTGGGTACCGGTTCGCGTGAAGAAAACGCGCCAAATAAAGATGCGCAGGACCTTGGCCAAGAATCTTAGGAAATGGAAGGGTGGCGAGAACCGACTACAGCGCGCCGCTGGCACGCAAGGCCGCGACCAGAACGGTGCCCGACATCAGGCTCCACAGGCCAGCGATGACAGTCGCCGCGAAGACGAATTCGAAACGGCGGCCCTCGTCGCGGGCGCCGATCAGCGTGTTGCGCATGATGATGAAGGGCGCCGAAACCAGCAGCACCGGCACCGCGCCGAATGCCGCGAGCGAAGGCCCCGCCTTCAACTGGCCGAAACTCGGCAGCCGGCTGGTGGCGAGCTGATAAGCCGACGCAAACAGACCGGCGACCGAAAAACCGATGGCGACGGCGATCATCGACAGAAAGGTCTCAAGCGACATACCGGGCCTCACGCAATACCAGTCCCAGTGATGGCAGAGCGGCCCGGCCACCGCCATCCAATCCTTAAGGAAAGGTAAACGCCGCTTGCCCCGGCGGCGGACGCAGCCCGCGAGAGGCCGGCGTCCGTGTCATAATCGCGCCGATTCGGCGTTTCTGGCTCAGGGATGGTTCGGTTGGCGGCGAGACGGCAGCATCGCCACAGGCGCGACAGCGGGTTCATGCTGCTGCGAATGCCGGCGCTGGTCTTCCTCACGGCAACCGTCGTCGCCGGGATCTACGTCGCCTATGTGCTGTGGCCGCGCTGGCCGGGAACGCCGGTGACGCTCGATGCGCCATCGATGCCGGTGACCATCGGCGGCGAGACCTTCAACATCGAGCCGGCCGCGATCCGCCAGCCGATCCAGCGCAAGCCCGGCACGCAGGACCGGGTCGACCTCACCTATCGCTGGCCCTCGCTCGTGCCGCCCGATCCGGCCCAAAAGCCGAGCGTGCAGAACCCGGTGACCCCCAACGACTGGCTGTTCATCACAATCGCCATTCAGGACGGCGCGCTGCCGCCGCGCGAGCGGGCAAAGACAATTTACCCGCGCTATCTCGCCGACACCGCGGCGGCCGGACCCGGCGGCATCGCGGTGCGCGCCTTCCGCGACGGCACCCCCTATCAGGGCGAGGATTTCGTCTACGATCCCGACGCGCCGGACCATTTCTTCGCGCGCTGCACGCGCACGGGCGTCGGCAATTCCGGCATGTGTCTTTACGACCGCCGCATCGGCGGCGCGCAGGTCACGGTGCGCTTTCCGCGCGACTGGCTCGCCGACTGGCAGACGACCGCGCACGGCATCGACCGCGTGCTGGCGCGGCTGCATCCGCCGACGCGCTCTTAGAGCATTTATCTGTTTATTTTTTGGAGCATGATCTTGTCCGAACCGAAGGTCCGCGTGAGCGAAAACCGGTACCCGCTTTTCGGGATCATGCTCCGTCAAGATCGACGTCGAGGATCGGCAGCTCGAAGATGTAGTATTTGCGGCCGCGTTCGTTCTCGATGAACAGCACGCCGAGAAACTCCTCGCCGACATAAACTTCCATCGAGTCGGTCTTGCGCGGGCGGCCGACCACGCGCACGTTCTCGTTGCCGAATTTCTGCTTGAGATAGGCGGCTAGCTGCACCGGCGTCGCATCGAGATTCTGCCCGATGTCGATTTCCATGCGCACATTGTAGGAGCGGTCGCCGTCCTCGTC
>JBFWZV010000088.1:0-9351 GCA_050184975.1 Pseudolabrys sp.
CTCGTTCTTCTGCGCGGTCGGCGCGGTCGGATAATGCGACGTGGTTGCGGGGGCGTTCATCAG
The DNA here is from genome assembly GCA_050184975.1 of Pseudolabrys sp. Lineage (GTDB taxonomy): Bacteria > Pseudomonadota > Alphaproteobacteria > Rhizobiales > Xanthobacteraceae > Pseudolabrys. Next base: position 64 of record JBFWZV010000088.1, read on the forward strand.
ACCATCACCTTGCCTTCTACGGTGATCGCGCTGTCGAGGTCTTCGGCGGCGTCACCCAGGATCATTTCATTGTGCGCGCGGCCCGACGGGATCATCGGGAAGCAGTTTTCCTTCGGATCGACCACGCAGTCGAACAGCACCGGCTTGTCGACGTCGATCATCTCCTTGATGGCGTGATCGAGATCGCCCGGCTTCTCGCAGCGGATGCCGTGGGCGTGATAGGCCTCGGCGAGCTTGACGAAGTCCGGCAGCGCCTCACTGTAGCTTTCGGCATAACGGCCGCCATGCAGCAGTTCCTGCCACTGCCGCACCATGCCCATGTATTGATTGTTCAGGATGAAAATCTTGATCGGCAGCCGGTACTGCACCGCCGTCGAGATTTCCTGCATCGTCATCAGCACCGAAGCCTCGCCGGCGATGTCGATGACCAGCGACTTCGGATGCGCGAGCTGGACGCCGACCGAGGCCGGCAGGCCGTAGCCCATGGTGCCGAGGCCGCCGGAGGTCATCCAGCGGTTCGGTTCGGCGAAGCCGTAGAGCTGCGCCGCCCACATCTGGTGCTGGCCGACTTCGGTGGTGATGTAGGTGTCGCGGTCCTTGGTCAGCGCATAGAGCCGCTCGATCGCATATTGCGGCTTGATGACCTCGTTCGAGGGCCGGTAGGCCAGCGACTTGCGGGCCCGCCACTTTTCGATCTGCTTCCACCAGTCGGCGAGCGCCTTCTTGTCGACCTGCTTGGCTCCCGTGCGCCAGAGGCGGACCATGTCTTCCAGCACATGGGCGCAATCGCCGACGATCGGGACATCGACCTTGACGTTCTTGTTGATCGAGGACGGGTCGATGTCGACATGGATTTTCTTCGCGTGCGGCGCGAAGGCGTCGAGCCGGCCGGTGATACGGTCGTCGAAGCGGGCGCCGATGCAGATCATGACGTCACAGTCGTGCATGGTCATGTTGGCTTCGAGCGTGCCGTGCATGCCCAGCATGCCGAGCCACTGCGGGCTCGAGGCCGGCACCGCGCCAAGACCCATCAGCGTCGAGGTGACCGGATAACCGGTGAGCTTGACGAGTTCGCGCAAGAGGTCGGTCGCCGCGCGCCCCGAATTGATGACGCCGCCGCCGGTATAGAAGATCGGCCGCTTGGCATGGGCCATCAGCTCGATCGCCTCGCGGATCTTGTCGAGGTCGCCCTTCATCTTCGGCTTGTAGCCGCGATGCTGGAACTCCTTCGGCTTCGAATAGACGCCCTTGGCGAACTGGATGTCCTTCGGGATGTCGACGACAACCGGGCCGGGCCGGCCGGTCGCGGCGATGTGGAAGGCCTCGTGCAACGCGCGCGGCAGATCCTCGATGCGCTTCACGAGATAATTGTGCTTGGTGCAAGGCCGGGTGATGCCGACGGTGTCGCACTCCTGAAAGGCGTCGTTGCCGATCAGGTGTGTGGGAACCTGCCCGGTGATGCAGACGATCGGGATCGAGTCGCACAGCGCGTCGGTCAGGCCGGTGACCGCGTTGGTCGCACCGGGGCCGGAGGTGACCAGCACGCAGCCGACCTTGCCGGTCGAGCGCGCATAGCCTTCCGCGGCATGCACCGCGCCCTGTTCGTGCCGGACCAGAACGTGCTTCACCTTGTCCTGCGCGAAGATCGCGTCGTAAATCGGCAGGACCGCGCCGCCCGGATAGCCGAACAGATGTTCGACGCCTTGATCGGCGAGCGCCTCGATCACCATTTCGGCGCCGGTCATTTCCCGTGACATGATCTCGATCCTTCTCGTTCCTGCTTACGCTTCACTCGGATTTCCGTCGTGTGGAGGGCAACAAAAAAGCCCCGCATCAGGGGCCATGTTCGGACGCATCCTGCGAACCTGACTAGGCTCGCCTGGCGGGCGTCCGAACCCGAACTACGGTAATAATATTGCGCGTCATCGTCTCTGCCCGAACTTTCATTGCGCGGCGTTATAGAGGCCCGCCGCGCCCCGGTCAAGTCGGTTCCTTACGCCCCGGCAGCCGCCCGTGCAAGCTGGCTTTCCAGGGTCGCAAGCGCCTCTCCCGGCGTCACCCAGGGCCAGTCCTTCATCTGGTTGCGGAACCAGGTGACCTGCCGCTTGGCGTAGCGGCGGGTGTCCATGATGGCGCCCTCGGCCGCCGCGGCGAGATCGATCTCGCCCTTGAGGTGGCGGATCAGCCACGGCACGCCATGCGCTTTCATCGCCGGCAGGGTCGGGTCGAGGTTGCGGGCATGAAGCGCCCCCACCTCGTCGAGAGCGCCCGAGGCCAGCATGACGCCGAACCGTCCCTCGATGCGCCTGACCAATTCGACGCGCTCGCAAGTGAGAAACACCTTCGCCGCACCCGCGGCGTCGAGGATCGGCGGCAGGCCGTCACGGTGCCAGTCCGACAGCGAGCGGCCGGTCGCCTTGAACACTTCCAGCGCGCGGCTGATGCGCGAGCGGTCCGCCGGCATCAGGCGGTGCGCCGTCTGCGGATCGAGCGCGAGCAGTTCGGCATAGAGCGGCGCGACGCCCTCGCTCGCGAGCCGGTTGCGCACCTCGGCGCGAATGTCCGGCGGGATCGGCGGCACGGCGGCGAGCCCCGTGGTGAGTGCCTTGAAATAAAGCCCGGTGCCGCCGACCAGGATCGGCAGCTTGCCGGCGGCCTTGATCTCACCGAGCACATCGGCGACGTCGCGGCACCAGCGGCCGACCGAATAGTTTTCGCCGGCGTCGACGTGGCCATAGAGCCGGTGCGGCACGCGCGCCTCATCCTCCGGCGACGGCCGCGCAGTGATAACGCGCAAGTTCCGATAGACCTGCATGGAGTCGGCATTGACGACGACGCCACCCAGCCGCTCGGCCAGGGCGATGGCGAGTGCCGATTTGCCGCTCGCGGTCGGTCCGGCAATCAATATCGTTCGCAATTGCGATCCTTGAAATTTCCAAGTCAGGCTGACGCTAGGCCCGTTCGGACATATGCACCCAGCTCATCACGCCGACCGATCCCAGAACCAGCACGATACCTGCAAGCTGAACGGGATGAAATTCGTCTCCGAGCACTAAATACGAGAACAGCAATGCGCTGAGCGGCATCACCGCCATGAAGCCAGCGGCGGTGGTGCCTTCCGCGCGCGCGAGGCCTGAATACCACAGCGCGGAGCCTGCGCCCAACGTCCCGATCCCCCACCACAGAAGCGCGATCCAGGCGCTGGCCGGCGCCTGCGCCACGTCGAGGAGAGCAACATCGAAAACGGCAAGCACCAGGAACAGCGGCAATGACAAGACGCAGGCGAGGAAACTCGTTGTGAGCGGCGGCAGATCATCCGTTACCTTCTTACCGATCAGCGTATAGGCCGCCTCACAGCAGATCGCGGCGAACACGAGGCCAACGCCAATGTAGAAGGCGCCGGAGCCGGTATTGCCGAAGTGGTCCTTGAACAGGTGCAGTATGACAAGCCCAGCGACGCCGAGCGCAATGGCCACGCCTTTGCGCCAGCCAAGCGGCGAGCCAAGGAAGAGCGCCGCCGCCGCCGCGGTCAAGGCCGGCGTGAAACTCATCACCACGCTGCCGGCGACGCCGGAAATGAAGCGCATGCCGGTGATCAGAAACAACGTGAAGCCGACCATGCCGAATAGCGCGATCAGGCCGAGATAAAGCCAGTCGCGCCGGCTGATCTTCGCAACGTTGTCGCGGAGATCCGCGGCCACAAACGGTGCAAGCGCCAGCGCGCCGAGCAAGACGCGTAACAGTGACGCAGTGAACACCGGCAGGTCCTCGCCGACCAGCTTGCTGACCGGCGTCGCACTGCCGAACAGCGCCATGCCGCTCACCAGAAAGACGAGCGCCGTCGTGGTGTCCCTGCTCTGCATCCGCCCTCCGTTTGTCCTCGGACGAGCCTTGCGTCTTAATGTGTCAATTTCGGTACGCCAGCCGACTTGCCGCTGACGAACGTGCCTGCGATAAGCACCGCGCCACGGCTCTGGTTCATCGCATGACCCAAACGGAAGCCTTCGTTGCCACCCTGATTGCACCGCCCGGACGGCTCGATGCGGCCGCGCTGTCGCGCGTGCGCAGCGCATTGCCCGACGCCGGCGACCCGGTGTGGCTTGCGCCGGCCGAAGCCGCCGACATTCCTTTCAGCGCAACGGGCGAGGCGAGCCAAAGCGTCCTCGCCGACCGGCTGCGCGCGGTGGCAGGCGATGGCGTCGATGTCGTCGTGCAACCGGCTGCCCGTCGCCGCAAGAAGCTGTTTCTCGCCGACATGGACTCCACCATGATCGGCCAGGAATGCATCGACGAACTCGCCGATTTCGCCGGCCTCAAGGCCCATGTCGCGGCAATTACCGAGCGGGCGATGCGCGGCGAGATCGCCTTCGAACCGGCGCTGCGCGAGCGCGTCGCGCTGCTGAAGGGATTACCGGTCGCGACGGTCGAGACCGTGATCGCCGAGCGCATCACATTGATGCGCGGCGGACGCACGCTGATCGCCACCATGCGCAAACACGGCGCGCACACCTGCATGGTGTCCGGCGGCTTCACGCTGTTCACGACCCGGATCGCCGCCATGATCGGCTTCGACGCCAACCGAGCCAACCGGCTCGACGTCGCCGGCGACACGCTCGCCGGCACGGTGGCGGAGCCGATCTTCGGCCGCGACGCCAAGCGCGACACGTTGATCGAACTGCGCGGCAAATTCGGGCTGGCGGCGGGCGAGACCATGGCGATCGGCGACGGCGCCAACGACATCGCGATGATTGTCGAGGCCGGCCTCGGCGTCGCCTTCCACGCCAAGCCCAAGGTGGCGGAGGCCGCGCCGGCGCGGATCGACCACGGCGATCTCACCGCGCTCCTGTATGTGCAGGGCTACCGCAAGGACGAGTTCGCCAAAGCATAAGGCCCCCGCCGTGCGGCGAGGGCCTTATGATTTCCGTGTCGCCGCCGCGCGCTATTGCAGGCTCAGAGCCACGAAGGTCGTGTCGCCATTGGCGTTGGCGACGAGCAGCACTGCGGCTTTCTTGCCATCCTTCTTGAGCTTGTCGATCCGCGCCTTGAAATCGGCGGCGGTCGAGACCGGCTGCTGCTGGAGCTGGAGGATCACCATGCCGGCCTGCAGCCGCTTGTCGGCGGCGACCGAGCCGTCCTCGATCTCGGTGATCACCACGCCCTTGACGCCATCCTTGATCTTGTAGCGCTTGCGCAGATCCTCCGAGAGATTGGCAAGGCCGAGGCCAAGCAGCTTGGTGATCGCGGGCCTGGCCTCCGGCGGATCGTCGCTCTTGGTCTGGAGCGAGGCTTCCTTTTTCTCGCCGTCGTCGAGCCGGCCGAGTCTGACCGTCTTCTTCTCTTCCTTGCCCTTGCGGATGACGGTGACCTCGACATCCTTGCCGACCGGCGTGTCGGCGACGATGCGCGGCAGATCCCGCATTTCCTTGATGTCGCGGCCGTCGAACGTCACGATCACGTCGCCGGGCTCGATGCCGGCGGGCTTGGCCGGCCCCTTGTCGTCGATGCCGGCAACCAGCGCGCCGCGAGCCGGCTTGATGCCGAGGCTCTCGGCAATTTCTTCGCTGACCTGCTGGATGCGTACGCCGAGCCAACCGCGCCGCACTTCCTTGAACTCGCGCAACTGACCGATGACCGGAATGACCGTCTTGGAGGGCACTGCAAAGCCGATGCCGATCGAACCGCCGGACGGCGAAATGATCGCCGTGTTCACGCCAACCACTTCGCCCTCGAGATTGAACAACGGCCCGCCGGAATTGCCGCGGTTAATCGCGGCGTCGGTCTGGATGTAATTGTCGTAGGGACCGGAATTGATGTCACGGTTGCGTGCCGACACGATGCCGGCGGTCACGGTGCCGCCGAGGCTGAACGGGTTGCCGATCGCGACCACCCATTCGCCGAGGCGCAGCTTATCGCTGTCGCCGAACTTCACCGCCTTCAGCGGCTTCACCGGCGTCACCTTGAGGACCGCAAGATCGGTCTTCTGGTCGCGGCCGATGACCTCGGCCTTCATCGTGGTCCCGTCGTTGAGAATGACGCTGACTTCGTCGGCTTCCGCGATGACGTGATTGTTGGTGATAACGATGCCGTCGGGATCGATGATGAAGCCGGAGCCGAGCGAATTGGCGCGGCGCGGCGTGCGGTTGTTGTCACCCTGTCCGCCGTTCGGGCCACGGCGGTTCTTGAAGAACTCCTCGAAGAACTCGTTGAACGGCGATCCGGGCGGCAGTTGCGGCATCTGCCCGCTCGCAACGCTGACCTTCTGCTTGGTCGAAATGTTGACGACCGCGTCGATCACGCGCTCGGCGACGTCGGCGATGCCTTCCGGACCGCGTGCGGCGGCCGGCGGAGCAGCGAGCGGCAGGGCAATGAACGCGCAGATCGCGGCAACGGCGGCGGCGCGCCGCGCCCGCCAAGCGTTGCGAACGAAGAAGCCAGCCATAGGGGCAAATCTCCAGAATCCGGGTTAAGCGCGACAGTGCCCCCGTCACCGGGGGGATTCAAGGGCGCGGCCGCTCAATCGCACATCAACTGAATGGGAGTTGATGGCGGATCGAAGGCGGTCAGCCCCGCATCAGCCAGACCAAAACGAGGCCGAATACCGCAGAAACGATGCCGATGGTGCGCAATGTCGCGTCCGGCGTCTCCAGAACCGAGGCGACCGCTCTTTTCGCGGAGTCCGGAAACGCCGCGAAGATCAGCCCCTCGATCACGAAGACCAGCCCGATCGCGACCAGAAAGTCGGCCATGAGCCGGAAACCGGCGGCGTCAGCGCGCCGCCGGAGCCGCCGCGCCGGACGGCGCCGCCGCACCCGACGGTGCCGGACCTGCAGACGCCGGCGCCTGGGCCGGGGCCTGCCGGCCGCTCGGATCGCCGAAATACCGGAAGAAACTGGTATCCGGCTTGAGCAGCAGCCGCGTGTCGTTCGGCTTCAATCCCGCCTCGTAGGCCTGCATCGACCGGTAGAAGGCAAAGAAATCGGGATCGCGGTTGAATGCGCCGGCGAAGATCTGGTTGCGTGTGGCATCGCCCTCGCCGCGGATCTGCTCGGACTTCGACTGCGCATCGGCAATCAGGACGGTCACCTCGCGGTCGGCGCGCGAGCGGATTTCCTGCGAGCGCTGGCTGCCCTGGGCGCGGAACTCGGCCGCCTCACGCTGACGCTCGGTCTGCATGCGCTGGTAGACGGCCTGGCTGTTCGCTTCCGGCAAATCGGCGCGGCGAATGCGCACGTCGACCACCTGGACGCCGTATTTTTCCGCCTCGGTGTCGACCAGCCCGCGGATGCGGTTCATCAGGTCGGCACGCTCGTCGCGCACGACATGCTGGAAGGTCGCCTCGCCGAGCACGCGGCGCAGCGCCGAATTGAGAATGATCGAGAGCTGCGAATTGGCTGCCGCCGCGGAGCCGAGCGTCTGGTAGTAGCGCAGCGGATCCTTGATGCGGTAGCGCGCGAAGGCGTCGACCACGAGACGCTTCTGATCGGAAGCGATGACTTCCTGCGCCGGATTTTCGAGATCGAGGATGCGCTTGTCGATGTAGACCACATTGTCGATGATCGGCATCTTGAAATGCAGGCCGGGCTCCGTGCGCGGCTGCTGCGGATTGCCGAGCCGAAGCACCAGCGCCTGCTGGGTCGGCGTAACCGTGAAGACGGCGCCAAAGGCTCCGATCAGCAGCGCGACGACGATGACGGCGACGACGCCGCCGAGAACACCGAGTTTCATTGGCGCCTCCCCGCCTGCGAAGAGGCCGCATTGGACGACCCGGCGGCCGGCCGCTGCGCGTTCAGTTCGTTGAGCGGCAGATAGGGCACGACGCCGCTGCCGGTCGAGTCGAGGATGATCTTGTTGGTGCCGCCGAGCACGCGCTCCATCGTCTCAAGATACATGCGCTGGCGGGTGACGTCCGGAGCTTTCCGGTACTCGTCGTAGATCTTCAGAAAGCGCGCGGTCTGGCCGGTCGCTTCCGCCACCGTCTGCTGGCGATAGGCCTCCGCGGCCTGCGTGATCTGCGCGACGCGGCCGCGGGCTTCCGGCACGACGCGGTTCGCGTAGGTCTGCGCTTCGTTGACCGAGCGCTCGAGGTCGGCGCGTGCGGCCTGCACGTCGCGGAACGCATCGATGACCTGCGAGGGCGGATCGACCTTCTGCAACTGCACCTGCTGGATGGTGATGCCGGCGCCGTATTCGTCGAGCGTCTTCTGCATCAGATCGTGAACGGCGGCTTCGGTCACCTGCCGGGCGCCGGTCAGGATCGGCTGGATTTCGGAGCGGCCGATCACCTCGCGCATCGCGCTCTCGGCGACCGCCTTCACCGTGCCTTCCGGATTCTGGATGTTGAACAGGAAGTTACCGACACGGGCCGGATCGATCTTCCACAGCACCGAGAAGTCGACGTCGACGATGTTCTCGTCGCCGGTCAGCATCAGGCTTTCTTCGGGCACATCGCGCACCAGGCTGCCGCGGCGTGCGTCGTCGATCACCCGCATGCCGATGTCGATCTTGTTGACGCGCAGCGCCTTCGGCGTCAGCACCGTCTCGATCGGATAAGGCAGGTGGTAATTCAGTCCGGGCTGGACCTCGCGAACCTGCTTGCCGAACCGCAACACCACGCCAAGCTCATCGGGCTCGACCCGGAAAAAGCCCGAGAAGCCCCACAGCGCGACCGCGGCGAGCGCGAGCAGCGCAAAACCCTTGTTGCCGAGGCTGCCGCCGGGCAGCACGCTGCGCAGCTTGTCCTGGCTGCGGCGAAGGATGTCTTCCAGATCGGGCGGTGTCGGACCCTGCGACTGCGGACCGGACCCCCACGGGCCCCTCGGCCCCTGGCCCCACGGCCCCCCGCCGCCCTGATTGCTCCACGGCATGAAGTGTTTCTCCCCGCGCTGGCATCCCGCCGCGCCTTGTTGTCGACCGTATATAGGGGAGCGGCCCGGTGGTGACAACGCGGGCAACCCCCGATTTTTGCGTGTTTTGCCGCTATTTACGCTCGTAAACGGCCACCGCGAACGGCGCGGAATCGTCCGGACCGGCCGGAAACTCCTTGCGCGACACTTCCTTCCACACCTTCGGATCGATGGGCGGAAAGAACACATCGCCCGGTGGCGAGGCGTGAACATGGGTGATTTCGAGCCGCGCCGCGCGCGGCATCAACATCTCGAACAGATCGCCGCCGCCGATCACCATGATCTCATTGGTGTGACGTTTGCGCGCATCGTCGCGGGCAAAGCCGAGCGCGGCTTCGATCGTCGTCGCGCGCACCGTGCCCGGCGCCGGCTGGCTCAGATCACG
>JBFWZV010000089.1:0-9016 GCA_050184975.1 Pseudolabrys sp.
CGCGCTGTGGTATCGAGCCGCGCCGACTTCTGCTGCGCCAGCGCTTCGACCAGCAGCGAATGCTGCGCCACCGAGAAGATATGCGCGCCGATGGTTTGCCCGTTCCAGCGCGCGACGCGGGCGAGCCCGTGCGCGATGTCTTCGATTTCGACGTCGAGCGGCGAGGGATCGAGCAGATCGAGCCGGCGCCCCGACAGCATCCGTTGCCAGGCCCGGGATTTTGCCCGTGTCTTGATGCGAGCGGTCGGGTGTCTCGTCGTCCTGCGTGTCGTCACGTCGCTTCCGCCTAACGCTTCGCCTTGCGCCGTGCGAGCTTGCCGCAAGTCGCGTGGCAGTGACAGGTCACCAGATGGTCGTTGACCATGCCGGTCGCCTGCATGAAGGCGTAGACGATGGTAGGTCCGCAGAACTTGAAACCTCGCCCGATCAAGTCCTTTGAAATCCGGCGGGACAGATCGGTTTCGGCCGGCACTTGCTTTGTCGTTTTGAAATTGTTCTGCAGCGGCTTACCGTCGAAATAATCCCATAGCAGCTTCGAAAATCCGGGTCCGCTCTCCATGATCTTCAGATAAGCGCGCGCTGAGTTGACTGCGCCTTCGATCTTGGCGCGATTACGGACGATGCCGGCATCCTGCATCAGCGCTTCGACTTTCTTCGGGGTAAAGCGCGCAATCTTGTCGGGCTCAAATCCGGAGAAGGCGCGGCGGAAGTTCTCGCGCTTGCGCAGAATGGTGATCCACGACAGCCCTGCCTGGAAGCCGTCGAGGATCAATTTCTCGAACAGCGCGCGGTCGTCATATTCCGGCACGCCCCATTCGTCGTCGTGATAGGCGACATAGAACGGGTCGTGACCGGGCCACGGGCAGCGATGCTTGCCGTCGTCGTGAAGGATGGCGCTGCGCGGCCGCTTCATGCTTGTGCCGTTGCTTCGCCGGGCCAGGGAAAATCGGACCAGTCGGGTCTTACCGGCCGGACCGAGATGCCTCCGGCGGTCATGGGCGTCGCGGCTTCGATGGCGTCGGCGACCCGGTCGAGCCGCAGCAGCGCAAGCGCGCGGCCGTCCGCCGCCGAGCCGAGCGTTCCGATTTGTTTGTCGCCGGCCATCACCGCGGTGCCGGGCGCCGGCGCCGGGCCGTCAAGGGTTGCCGGCACCACGCGGCTTCGCGCGCTGCCGCGGTGTTCGACGCGGGAGACGACCTCCTGGCCGATGTAGCAACCCTTGTCGAAATCGATGCCGCCAAGCTGGTCCATGTCGGCCTCGTGCGGGAAGGTCTCGTCGTAGGCGAAGTCAAGCCCGCCCTCGGGAATGCCGAGCGCGACGCGGTGGGTGTGGTAGGCGGCGGCGTCGGCCGGCCGCGCGCCGGTGTCGGCGACGGCCTGTTTTGCCGTCTCTCTGGGGACGATCAAGCGCGAGCCGAGGGCGGCGAGCCGCGGATCGGGATAGCTTGTTTCGTGCTCGGTTGCCGCGCTGCCGGGCCACGCCGCGACGATCCCGAGGTGGTCCGACAAATCCTCGATCGTGACCTTGGCCCGCAGCTTGTAGAATTTCAGCCGTGCGGCCAGCGTTCCGGCGCGCCCGGCCGGGCAGTCGAAATAGAAGCTGCCGTCGGCGGCCGTCGTGACCAGAAAATCGACGATAATCTTGCCCTGCGGGGTCAGCAGTGCGGCATAGCGCGCGGTCCCCGGTGCCAGGTTCTCGATATCGGCGGTGACGATGTTGTTGAGGAAGTGCCGGGCGTCGTCGCCGGTCACGCGCACCACGCCGCGGTCGGAGAGAAAGGCTGCCTTCATGTCGATTCCCGTCGCCGCTCCTCGCCGCCCTCTTGCCAGAACCCGCTGCGAAACGTAAGCGCTCCGGGGCAGGGATAAAAGGAGCCGCCGGGCATATCCGTCATGGCCGACACTTTTGATTTGATCCTCAAGGGCGGCACCGTCGTCAATCACGACGGCGAGGGCACGCGGGATATCGGTGTTCGCGATGGCCGCATCGCCACGCTTGGCGACCTGTCCCGCGCGTCCGCCGGTGAGACGGTCGACTGCCGCGGCCTGCACCTGCTGCCGGGCGTCATCGATACTCAGGTACATTTTCGCGAGCCGGGTCTGACCCACAAGGAAGACCTCGAATCGGGCTCCCTGAGTGCGGTGATGGGCGGCGTGACGGCCGTGTTCGAAATGCCCAACACCGACCCGCTCACGGTCACGGCCGAGGCGCTGGCCGACAAGGTCCGCCGCGGCCACCACCGCATGCATTGCGACTTCGCCTTTTTCGTCGGCGGCACCCACGACAACATCCGCGACCTTCCGGAGCTGGAGCGGCTGCCGGGCGCCGCCGGCATCAAGGTTTTCATGGGGTCGTCGACCGGCTCGCTGCTGGTCGCCGACGATGCCGGCCTCAAGGCCATTCTGAAGGCCATCCGTCGCCGCGCCTCGTTCCATGCCGAGGACGAACCACGCCTGAAGGAGCGGCAGTCCCTGCGGGTTGCGGGCGATCCGCGCTCGCACCCGGTCTGGCGTGACGAAACCGCCGCGCTGATGGCGACCGAGCGGCTGGTGAAGGCCGCGCGCGAGACCGGCGCCCGGGTCCATGTGCTGCACATTTCGACGGCACAGGAGATGCACTATCTTTCCGGTCACAAGGACGTCGCCTCGGTCGAGACGACGCCCCATCATCTGACCCTCGAAGCGCCGGATTGCTACGAGCGGCTGGGCACCCGCGCGCAAATGAACCCGCCTGTGCGTGACGCCAGCCACCGCGCCGCGATCTGGGATGGACTGACGCAAGGGGTGGTCGATGTGCTCGGCTCCGACCACGCGCCCCATACCGCGGAGGAAAAGGCGAAACCCTATCCGGGCAGCCCGTCCGGCATGACCGGCGTGCAGACGCTGGTGCCGATCATGCTCGATCATGTGAGCAAAGGCCGCCTTTCGCTGCTGCGCTTCATGGACCTCACCAGCGCAGGTCCAGCGCGGCTGTTCAATATCGCCGGCAAGGGCCGAATCGCCGCCGGCTACGACGCCGACATCACCGTCGTCGACCTCAAGCGCCGGGAGACGATCACCGACGACTGGGTCGCCTCGCGGGCCGGCTGGACGCCCTACAACGGCGTGACGGTGACCGGTTGGCCGGTGGGAACTCTGGTCCGTGGCCGGCGCGTGATGTGGGAAGGCGATCTGACGACGCCTGCGCAGGGCGAGCGGGTTCGCTTCCTGGAAACGCTCTAGTTGCGCGGGCGCGCCGCCGTAGATTATCCCCAGTTAAGCGCTCGACCCGGCTTGCGTGTAATTCAGTTCCTATCACACTCCGCTATCTCGAATTACCGTCATGCAGAATCCTCTGCACCGGCGCGATGGCCGAAGACTGCCGAGCTATGACCGCAGATCTCGTTTCGCTCAAAATTCTGGTGGTTTCCGGCAGCGAGTCATTCCTGACTCTTTGGCGTGACGGCGCGCGCCTGTCCTCGATTCCGGTCGAATTTGTCGGCACGCCGAGCGTCGACGCCGTCGGGGAGCTCGCCAAAGGCGATGTCGATATTCTGGTCATCGACGGCGAGATTGCCGTCGCGCAACGTGACTCGATTGCCGACGCAGCGCGTCGCTGCAGTCCTGCGCCCGCTTTCGTGCTGACGTCGGAAAAGAATGACGACAAGCCTGAATATGTCGACTTCGTCGCTCCGCCGCCGGGCAATCTGAACGTCGCGCGCAGCCTGGTCGAACGTTTTATACGCTTTCGCGTGCCATCCCGCGTCCTGGTGGTCGACGACTCCGGCACCATGCGCAGCATTGTCCGGAAGGTGCTGTCGGCAAGCCGCTATGCAACCGACGTCGGCGAGGCGGCAAACGGTCATGAGGCCATCAATGAAGTCACAAATGGCGGCTTCGAGGTCGTCATTCTCGACTACAACATGCCGGGGCTGAACGGCCTCGATATTCTGCGCGCGATCAGGAAGACACAGCCGGAGATCGGCGTGGTCCTGATGACGACCACCGTTGACGATCACATCGCCAAAGCGGCAATAGCCGAGGGGGCGACAGGTTTTCTGAAAAAGCCGTTCTATCCGGCCGATATCGACGAGGTGCTGGATCGTTACTTCGGTGCGCGTATCTGCGCGTAACGATATGCGGCCCTACTGACGCGCTTGATCGAGCGAGAACTCGCCGTTGCGGATGCGATCCGACAACCCTTGCGTAAATTCAGCGGCTGCGTCTTCGCCATACGTCGTAACGAATTCCGCAAGGGCCGCGAACAGACAGGCCTGCGCAAGACAGTCGCCGTCGACGCCGTCGAGGCGCGCTTCCGCCCACGCCTCTTGGAGATAGCCGAGTGCGACCCGCTTCTGCTCGCGGTCGTTCAAGGCATCCATCTGATGTCCAGTGCGCCCCATTGCCGTCATGTCGTGCTACCGCTCCGGCGTCGTGAATGACGCTGCCCCAATTCGCGCGGACGTTATCACGCGATTCTCCGCCCCCTAGCGGCACCTTGTGGAAAGGTTAACCTCGGCGCGGTGTTTGAGGATCAGTTGGCGTAGCGTGCCGTGATATCGCGCGAAATCCTCGCGCCTTCCTCAAGATAGCGGCGCACCGCAAGGTCGGCCGCCGGGGTGCAGGTCCGGTAGGTCTGCTGGAAGCCGCGGTAACCGCGATTAAAGCTCGCGACAACGCGTTGTCTGCGTTCGCCGCTCGGCACTTCGGCGTCGATCAGCGCCTGAAGTTCATTGCGCCATTTCTGGCCTTCGTTGGCACCGCACAGGGCGCGCAGATAGTGCAGCGCGCCCATGATTTCGGCGAGGCGCTGGAGGTCGCCGTCGAACGGCGCCGGGGCGCCTTCGCTTGCCTGCGCGTGCGCGAATGCCGGGGCGGCGGCAAGCATCGCAACGGCCGCGACGACGGCAAAGGCCTTCTTGAGCGCGTTTGAGCGGGATGGTGTCGGGTTCATGCTGTCAGGACATATGCGCCGGAGCCGCGCCGGCCGCAAGGCGCCGCCGGACGGTCTCGATCGGCATTCATCATGAATGCGGAGAATGCGCCGACAGGATGGCGGCGGCGCTGGCGACGATCTCGGCAAGCCCCTCTGTGGTGTGCAGGCTGGCAAGCTCGGTGGGGTCGCGCCATTGGGCTTCCGAGAGCTCTTCGCTCGGCGAGGGCTCGCCGGCGATCCAGTGTGCGGCGAAGCACACCACGACGAAGTGCCGCTCGGCGCGGCCCTCCTTGTCGCGCATGATGATGTCGCGATAACCGGCGAGTGCGACAGTCGCGACGGTCAGTCCGGTTTCCTCGCGGACTTCGCGGACGGCGGCCTCGGCCAGCGTTTCGCCGGTTTCGACCCCGCCGCCCGGCAGCGTGTAGATGCCGCGGCCCGGCGACCGGGCGCGCCGCACGATCAGCACCTTGTCATCGCGGAAGATTGCGGCGCTGACGGCGAGAACGGGGCGGTCGGGATAGCTGCGCTGGTCGGTCACGGCCGCCGCTCACGCGATCATCAGGCGGTCGATGGCCGCCTGCGGCGTGGCATCGCCGGCGGCTTGATCCGGAGCGCCGTTGATCGCCGCGCCGGCACGCGCGACAAGGGGCTTGAGCATGGTCACGATATGGCGAGCGAGCTTGGCAGCCTCGTCCGCCGTGAGACCGGAGCGCAGCGCTATGCGCGTCGCTTCAAGCATGGTTGTCATCGCGCAGGCCAGCGCGTCGAGCTGCCGCCGCGCGTCTGGCTCGGCTTGTTCGTAGGCGGCAATCATCGCTTCGCGGTCCTTGAGGCGCGAGGCCGCGAAGTGCTCGCGATAGGTCATTGGTGTCCAGGCCAGAAAGTCGTCCAGAAAGTCCGGACATTGCGTCAGCATGTCCAGCAGCATGATCGCTTCATTGAAATGGTTGAGGTAGTCGGTGGCAAGACCGGTGGCGGGATTGACAGGGCAGCCCTCGGTGACGGTACGGGTCATCGCTGTCGTCTCGCTCGAACCATGACTGCGCTGCCGTTGGCACGCATCGCATTCAGTCGTTAATGTGCAATTACAGATAGCTATGGGCCGGTTAATCACCAATTAAGAGCTTGGATGGCGCCGGCGAGGAGACGACCAGAATGTGCGGCCGCTATTCCGTGACGACCGCCCCGGACGCGATGCGGCGGCTGTTTCGCTACGGCGAGCTGCCCAATTTTCCGCCGCGCTACAACGTCGCGCCGACGCAGCCGATCGCGGTGGTTCGCCTGGTCGACGGCGAGCGTCACTTCGTACTGATGCGCTGGGGTCTGTGGCCATCCTGGGTCAAGGATCCCAAGACCTTCGCGCTTCTCATCAACGCGCGCGGCGAGACGGCCGCGGAGAAGCCCGCATTCCGCGCGGCGATGAAGCGGCGGCGCTGCCTCATCCCGGCCGACGGCTTTTACGAATGGCAGCGCGACGGCGCGCGCAAGCGGCCGTTCTACATTCGCCAAAGGTCGCAGGAGCCGTTCGCCTTCGCCGGATTGTGGGAAACCTGGACCGGACCGAACGGCGAGGAGCTCGACACCGCGGCCATCGTGACGATCGGCGCCAACGCGACGCTGAAGCCGATCCACGACCGGATGCCCGTGATTGTGCCGCCGGATGCCTTCGATTTGTGGCTGGATCCCAATGCCGATGCCAAACTCGTGCAGACGCTGATCGTGCCTGCGCCGGACGATCTCTTGGAGGCTTACGAAAGTTCCACGGCCGTCAACCGCACCGCCAATGACGGGCCGCAGCTTTTGCTGCCCGTCGCAGAAGCACCGGAGCCGCCGCCGACCAAATCAAGCAGGCCGAACAAGCCCAAAGCTGAACAGGCAAAAGCGGCTGAGACCGCGCGCCGTAAGTCCTCGAGCGATGGCGGCCAGTCGTCGCTATTTTAGTTGCCTAGAATGGACCGCCCGCAACCCGCGCCAGCAGATCGTGCGGATTGTCAGGTAATTTGCGACCGCGCCAGGCAATGATCTGGTCCGGACGAACCAGCGCAAGGTCGCATCCGTAGAGATCGCGCGCGTCGTCATTGTCGATATCGAGAACCGACAGCGGAAGTTTCCGTCTGGCGGCGGCCGCGACAAGGTCTGCTTCGCCATGCGATTTGCCGTCGAAACGCAGCAGGCTAAATCCATGACCGAGGCGGTCGAAAATTGAATCGCCGGCATCGCGGCCGGCGCCAAGCCAGACGTGCGGCGCTCGGCCGCCGGGAACGCTGCTTGGAATATAGGTTGTGAAGCTGTCGGAGGGCGGCGCGGCGTCACTGGCGATCAAGGGAGAGCCGTCGTAGCGGGCTCCCAACTGCACGCCGATCGAGGCGAACTGCTCGCCGAAACCCGCCAGCATGGCGGTAGCCTTGTCGCGGGCCGCGGCGCCGGCTGCGGAGTTCTGTTCGATCGCAGGATCGACGTCGGTTTCGCCAATATTCGCGGTGAACTGCCGCGCTGCCCCGGTATTGCGAAATGCAATCGGCCGCCGCTCGGTCTCGTAAGACGCAAGCAGTTGTTTGCCGCCCCAACCCTGCACCATGGCTGCAAGTTTCCAGGCCAGATTGACGGCATCATCGATGCCGGTGTTCATGCCAAATCCTCCTGTCGGCGTGAACAGATGGACCGCATCGCCCGCCATGAACACGCGGCCCTCGCCAAAACTGTCGGCGACCAGCGCCATTCCCGCAGTCCAAGGCTCATGCGCGACAATATCGAGCGCGGTATCGGCGCCGACGCAACGTCGCATCATGTCACCCACCAAGTCGTCGCTCGGTGGCTGGTCTGCGGTGGCGGCCTGCGTCCGGAACAGGAACTCGTCCTTGCCGTTGATCGCGATCAATGACGAGCGGATCTCCGGATTGACGGCCCAATACTGCCAGGCGCGACGGCGGCCGAGATGATCGCGGTACAGATTCGGTGCGCGCACATAGGTTGCGTACATTCGGCCGCCAAAATACCGCTGCTCGATGCCTGCGTCGCCCTGAAACCGGATGCCGAGACCGCGCCGGACCGTGCTGCGGCCGCCGTCGCATCCGGCGAGATATTCGGCCCGCCAGTGCTCTACCGGGCCGCCGCCACTGGGCACCGCGCGGATATTCACCCCATCATCGTCGCGGCTGAAGCTGTCCATATGCCAGCCGAAGCGCAGAACGATGTTTGGCCGCGTTGCCGCATGTTCGAGCAGGAAGCGTTCGACAAGCATTTGGTTCGCGCGAAAGATCGGCTCCGGATTCTGGTCGATTGCCGACGAAGACGCGATTGCCCGCTCGACCTCGTCTGTCGACGGCATCTTGATGCGGGCAAGTTCGTAACCGCTGTACCGGGTGAAATAAGCGACGTCGGTTGGATGATCCGCTGGCAGACCCAGTCGCCGTATGGCGCCGGCGATGCCGAGCCGGCGGAAGTGCTCCATTGTCCGCGAGCCCTGTGTCGACCCTTTAGGATGCCAGCGCGTGGTCGATTCGTCGTTGAATAGCACTGTGCGCACGCCGAACCGGTCGAGAAACAACGCAAGCATCAACCCGACCGGCCCGCCGCCGGCTATTGCAACCGGAATGCGCCGCGCATCTGTTCCCATCGCCAGCTAAAGCACCTTGCCCGGATTGAGGATGCCGTTGGGGTCGAGCGTCTTCTTCAGCGTGCGCATCAGATCGAGCGCCACCGGATCCTTGAACTTCGGCAGAGTCGCGCGCTTGAGCTGGCCGATGCCGTGCTCGGCCGAAATCGAACCGCCGAGCCTGCGCACGATGGCGTTCACGGCGGCATTCATCTCGTCCCAGTGCGACAGGAACTCGTCCTTGCTGCCGCCGACCGGCTGGCTGACATTGAGATGCACGTTGCCGTCGCCGAGATGGCCGAAGGGCACCGGACGGCAGCCGGGCACCAGTTTCTGGGCCACCTCGAACGTCTCGGCGATGAGCTGCGGCACGGCGGCGACCGGCACCGAGACGTCGTGCTTGATCGAACCGCCTTCGGGTTTCTGGGCCTCCGTCAGCGTGTGCCGCAGGTGCCAGAACGACTTTGTCTGCTCGAGGCTCGCCGAAAGCGTTGCGTCGATAA
>JBFWZV010000090.1:0-8879 GCA_050184975.1 Pseudolabrys sp.
GGCTCGCGCTCGCCCAGATATTTCTCCGGGTCGGCTGCGAACTTGGTGCGGCAGCCAGCCGAGCAGAAATAATAGGGATGCCCCTGATGGGTATGCCGGTGCTGGGTCGCGTGCGGATCGACCGTCATGCCGCAGACCGGGTCGACGGCCGTTTTGGTCGTGTCCGCAGCGCTTTCGTGATGTTGGTGATGACAGTCGTGGCCGTGCCCGGTGGTCATGATGATTGCTCTGTGACGCTTGTCAAATATACCCTATGGGGGTATATAGAGGATATGAGCAGACATGACAAGTCCCCGGCCGCGTCCGCCAACAAGGCCGCCACGCTGAAGCGTCTCAACCGCATCGAAGGTCAGGTGCGCGGCCTCGGCCGCATGGTCGAGGACGACCGCTACTGCATCGACATCGTCACGCAGATTTCGGCGGTGCGCGCGGCGCTGCGCAAGGTAGAAGAAGAAATTCTCCGCGAGCACGTCGCGCACTGCGTCGAGCACGCAATCGCAAGCGGAGATAAAAAGGATCAGCGACAGAAGATCGCGGAACTGATGGACGTGATGGGCCGCGCCGCGCGATAGCGCATGATCCCGAAAAGTGCGGACCGGTTTTCGGATCAGATCATGCGCCAATTAAAACATACGCGGCGCGACGTGTTTATCGGCGGTCAGCGGGTCGTCCAGCCGAACAGGCTATAGGCCGGACAGTTGCCGATAATCGAAGTGGCGAGCGGGACCACGCCGATCCAGCCGACCCAGTTCCAGCCCGTGCCCGGTGCGACGAGGCCGAGTGCAAATCCGATCAGCGCGAGCCCGGCGACAAACCGCGCGAGACGGTCGATGATTCCCATATTGGCTTTCATGACGCCCTCCCGTTACTCGGCCGGCACAGCGGTCGCGCCCGAAGCGCCGCCCGCCGCCGGACCAAGATCGCCGTCGACGTCCTTGCCGAGTTCGTTCTTCCACGGTCGGATGCCTTCGAGAACGCCGAGGATGGCGACGATCACAACCGCGAGCACCAGCGCGCCGATCCAGTAGGGAACGCCGAACAGATCGCTGAGGATCAGCTTGCCGCCGCCGGCGCCGAGAAAAGTCTTCGACAGCGCAGGCTGTGCGTAAGAGTAAGCGACCGCGCCGGCGATGCCGCCGATCAGCGTGAAGATGGCGTCGCGATAGCCGGCGCCGATCTGCGCCGCCGTCGTCCCCGGACATGCTCCGGCGAGCGCGATGCCGGCACCGAGCAGCAACCCGCCGATGATATCGGCCGAATAGAGGGCCGCCTTCGGATGTAGCTTGACGACGCCGAAGCCGTGCAGGACGGCGAGCACCACCGCGCCGGTCGCGACCGCGGTCAAGAATACCTTGAGCATGATGTAGTTGCGTAGCTGCATCTGACCAACGATGACGCCGGGTTCGAACACGCGGGACTTCTCCAGCGCGAAGCCGAACACGATGCCCATGGCGACGCCGACGATGATGGCGAATGTGACTGACATGATCGTTCTCCTCGATTTTGCCGGGCGCGTCAGATGCGGCGCAGGGCGAGCATGGCGGTGGCGATGCCGCCGGCGAACATGGCCGCGACCGCGACCATCGAGCCGACCGCGAGCTGCGCGGTGCCGGACAGGCCGTGGCCGGACGTGCAGCCGTCGGCGATGCGGGCGCCGAGCAGCATGATGAAGCCGGCGAAGAAGGCGACCGCGTAGCGTCTGGCGGGCGAGGGCGAGCCGAGCGCTCGGGCCCAGATCGGCGAGATCGCCTGGCGGCGTGCGCCGGACATCTTCATCGAGATGAAGGCGCCGATGCCGATGCCGACGACGAGCGCGACCTGCCACCAGTTCTTGCCGGTCGCAGCGATGTGCTTGCCGATGTAGTCGATGTTCGCGGCGGCGGGATCGACCACCGCGGCGATCAGGCCGCCGATGGTGACATAGGACGACGAGGCGCCGAGCGCCGTTTCAATCAGGATGAAGGCCGGAATTTGCAGCAGCCCGATCACGATGCCGGCGAGATAGGGCGACCAGGCTTTGGCGGTGAGCGACATGGAAGCTCCCCCTTGTGGACGATGATTACAAATATGAAAAAATGAATATATAAATCAAGGCCCGGCCGCGTTGATATGAGTCAATAGGTCAGCGCTGCGCTGATGCGCGGGACGTGCATGGCGGGGGAAGTGAGTGCGTTCTAGGCGTAACGCTGGCGCGCCAGCGCCGCGCCTTTGCCGAGCGCGACGAGCTTGGCTTCCGCGATGTCGCGGCGCATGGGAGCCATGCCGCAATAGGTGCAGGGGAGGATGCGCTCTTTCGGCACGAACTGCATCGCCTTGCCGATCACGTCGGCGACCTGCTCGGGGGTTTCGATGTCGTCAGAAGCGACATCGATCGCGCCGACCAGCATGTCCTTGCCTTCGAGCAGCGACATCAGACTCATCGGCACCTTGGAGTTGATGCACTCGATCGACACCTGCTTGATCTTGCTCTTCGCGATCGCGGGAAAAATGTTCTCGTATTGCCGCCACTCCTCGCCGAGGGTGTTCTTCCAGTCGACATTGGCCTTGATGCCGTAGCCGTAACAAATGTGGACGGCCGTGGTGCATTTGAGGCCGTCGATCGCGCGGTGCAGCGCCTCGATGCCCCATGTCGCGACCTCGCCGAGAAACACGTTGAAAGCCGGCTCGTCGAACTGGATGGTGTCGACGCCGTCCTTCTCCAGCGCGCGCGC
Source organism: Pseudolabrys sp. (assembly GCA_050184975.1). Classification (GTDB taxonomy): domain Bacteria; phylum Pseudomonadota; class Alphaproteobacteria; order Rhizobiales; family Xanthobacteraceae; genus Pseudolabrys. Next base: position 2,712 of record JBFWZV010000090.1, read on the forward strand.
TTCCGCGTTGAGCAAATCCGCAAACGCCATCGCCATCTTGATCTTGTCGCCGTAGTGACGGTCCGCGATGGTGTCGGCGATCGTCATCGGGCCCGGCATGGTGATCTTGAGCTTGTTCTTTGTGTGCCTGCGCGCGTGCTGCGCCTCTTTGGCGTGGACGCGGCCCTTGAGTTTGAGCGCGCTGGTCACCACCGGCACCATCGCCTTGTAGCGATTGTCGCGGATGCCCATTTCGACCTTGTGCTCGAAGTCGATGCCCTCGACTTGTTCGAGAAAGCCGTGGACGAAGTGTTGGCGCGCCTGTTCGCCGTCCGAGACGATGTCGATGCCGGCGTCTTCCTGCATCTTCACGGCGAGCAGTGTGGCATCGAGCTTACCGGTTTCGAGATCAGCGCCTTTCAGCCGCCAGGCCGGCCACAGCTTGTCGGTCTCGGCCAGCCATGACGGCTTCGGCAGGCTGCCGGCCACGGTGGTCGGAAACAGCATCGGACGTTACTCCCCGTCGTCGCCACCAAGTTCCGCGACGTATTGATTGGGCGACTCGAATTTCGGCGGCCGCCATGCGTAAAGCCAATCGTAACGCGCTAAAAGTTTTTCGCCACCCTTCGCGCGCATAATCAAATTCCGGATCAGGGCCTCGGGCCCCGTCAGCCCATAGATGCGGGCCTGCTTGCGGGCAGCCTTCTGCGCCATTGCGGTGCGCTTACGCCTTGCCCGCTCGTAGGTGCGCAGCGCCTTGGCGGGGTTGTCGCTGCCGCCAGACAAAACTGCGGCAAGCACGGCCGCATCTTCGATCGCCATCGCCCCACCTTGAGCGAGGAACGGCAGCATCGGGTGGGCCGCGTCCCCCAAAAGCGTCACTGGACCGCTCCCCGAGCGATATGGGGAGGGCCGGTCGTAGAGCGCCCACTTCTGCCAACGTTCGGGCACCGCGACGAGTGCCCGCGCGGTCTCGCTCCAGGAGAAGCGGCCGAAATGGCGCATGATCTCGTCGCGCTCGCCGGTCGCGCTCCAGCCGCCTTCTTTCCATTCGTCGTTGACGATGGCGACAATGTTGATCATCGCGCCGCCCTTGACCGGGTAATGCACGAGATGCGCGTCGAGGCCGAGCCAGAGATTGATCATCATCTCGCGCCACGGCGCCGCTACCATCGGCGCCGGGACCAGTGCCCGCCAGGCGACGCGGTGGCGGAATGCGGGCGGCGAATGACGGCGCAGCCGCTCGCGCACGGTCGACCAGATGCCGTCGGCGCCGATCAACGCCATGCCGCGCGTGTCGACCACTTCTCCGGCGCGGCGGCCCTGCACGGTGACGCCGTTCTTGTGTGCGGCGAAATCCTCAATCCGGGTGCCGAGCTGCAACGTGATGTCCTGCGTGGTGCGCGCGGCATCCGCCAGGGCCAGTTGAAGATCACCGCGATGCACGGTCCAGTACGGCGCGCCGTAGCGTCGCTCCGCAGCAGCGCCCAGCGGAATGCGTACAATCTCGCGGCTCGATCCACCGGCGAGAACGCGGATCGCCTGCGGCTCGATTGCGGTGACGCGCAGCCGCTCGGTGACGCCGAGCGTCATCAGAACCCGGCTCGCATTGGGCGAGAGCTGGATGCCGGCGCCGGTCTCCTCGAGCCGCGGCGCCTGATCGAACACCGTCACGCGAAGTCCGGCGCGGGCCATCGCGAGCGCAGCGGTCAGGCCGCCGATGCCGGCTCCCGCGACAATGACATGACGCTCGGACGCCAATCCCGCCTCCCGTCAGGCGGCGGCGGTGTCAGGCAGGGCGCATTCCGCCGGCCGGGCGGCGTGAGGATCGAGCTTGGGATCGTGCCGGTACAGCGTCGAGCAGTACGGGCAGATGATTTCGTCATCGTCGCCCATGTCGAGAAAGACGTGCGGGTGATCGTATGGCGGCTTGGCGCCGACGCACATGAACTCCCTGGCGCCGATTTCGATGACCGGAATGCCCGGATCGTTGTGAAAATGGGGAACGATTCGGTCCGCCATGACGCTGAGATCCCGTTGAACTGCGTTGGTTTAACGATTGCGCGGTATTCTTGCGCGAATGTGTCGGCACCATAGCGGGCGGCCCCGGAATTGCCTAGGTGGTCGGGAAATGAGGCACCGGTTCGGCCCTTGGAGGCCGGAGAGGACGACAACGCGATGATCACGCCGGAGCAATGGCGGCGGATGAACGAAGCGACGGTTCCGGCCGGCACTTCCGCCCGGCATCGCGCCCGGGTCGTGCCGGCGGTGCTCGCTCTTGCGCTGTTTGCCGGCGCCGGTGTCGTGGCGATCCCGCGCGGCATTGAGGCCCAGCATCTCCTCGCCATCGAAGACGATCCGGTGCGGATTGCCGAGCGCGCGCTCGACGAGCGCTTCAACGCCGACCTCGCCGCGCGCGAGATCGAGGCAGCGCTGGCGGCCGACGATGCCGACCTTGCCAACAGCTTTGCCGAACTCGCGCGCGAACGTAACGTTGCGCTCGATCCGGCGCTCACCGCCAAAGTAGAGACCGCGGTGGCGGATGCCGGTTCGACACGTCGCGCCATGGAAAGTTTTGCCATGGGCTTTGTCAGCGGCGAACCGAAGGACATGGCCGGTTTCGCCGGCACCGCGGTCGGAGACCTGATGGTGTTCGGCGACATCCGTGACGCGGCGCGCGAAGGCGCACGGCTCGCGACCGGTGAGCCAGCCGACACGCTGGTGCTCGGACTTGCCGGCGTCGGCCTTGCGATTACCGCGGGCACCTATGCAACCGGTGGCGTCGCCGCGCCCGCCCGCGTCGGCGTGTCGCTCGCCAAAGCGGCGCGCAAGGCGGGACGGCTCGGCAGCGGGCTTGCCGACAATATCGGCCGGACTTTGTCGCGCGTCGTCGATTGGACGCAGTTGAAGACGGCAGTCGGGCGAGCCTCGGTGACCGAGCCGATGGTGGCGATCCGCGGCGCCCGCGCGGCCGTGAAGATGGAGCGCGCCGGCGATCTCGTGCATCTCGCCCGCGACGTCGGCCGCGTGCAGGCCAAGGCCGGCACCCAGGCCGCACTCGACGGGTTGAAGATCGCGGAGAGCCCGCGCGAGATGGCGCGGCTCGCGAAACTTGCCGAGAAACAGGGCGGCAAGACGCGCGCCATCCTGAAGACCGCGGGACGCGGCGCGATCGCGCTGTCGATCGCCGCGATCGACCTCGGCTTGTGGATTCTCGGCGCGCTGTTTGCCGCCTTCGGCATGATATCCTCCCTGAAATCGGCGACTGAGCGGGCAACCTCGAACGCGCTCCGCCGCCGCAAGGAACGGCGGCTTGCCGAACAACAGCGAAAATTTGCAGCGATGACGGCGCGCGGCTAATAAAATCCCATGGCAAGGTTTCGTAATGAAAGTGTCGAGATCGATTATCTCGACGAAGGCACCGGCGAGCCGGTCGTTCTGATCCACGGCTTCGCATCCAACAAGGAAGTCAACTGGGTCCACCCCGGCTGGGTCACCGCCCTGACGCGGGCGGGCTATCGCGCCATCGCGCTCGACAATCGCGGCCACGGCCGCTCCGCCAAGCTCTACGATCCCGCCGACTATCACACGACGAAAATGGCTGCGGATGTGCGCACACTGCTCGATCATCTGGTGATCGCGAAGGCCGACCTCGTCGGCTATTCGATGGGCGCGCGGATTGCCGCTTTTACTGCGTTCAAGAATCCGGATCGTGTGCGCTCGGTCACGCTCGGCGGTCTCGGCATTCGTCTGGTCGACGGTGTCGGGCTGCCGGAATCGATTGCCGACGCGCTGCTGGCGCCGTCGCGGGATGATGTCACAGACAAGACCGGCCGTACTTTTCGCAGCTTTGCCGAATCGACGCGCTCCGATCTCAGGGCACTGGCCGCCTGCATCCGCGGCTCGCGGCAGACGGCGACGCGCGACGAGGTCGCGGCGCTGCAAATGCCCGTGCTGGTCGCCGTTGGCACCAAGGACGACGTGGCGGGTTCGGCGCATGAGCTTGCGAAGCTCATTCCCGGAGCTGCCGCTCTCGACATTCCCGACCGCGACCACATGCTTTCGGTCGGCGACAAGGTCTTCAAGCAGGGCGTGCTCGATCTGTTGAAAAGGCGGCCCTGACGATGCGCCCGATCTATTTCACCGGAGCGTCAGGCAACCGTCTTGCCGCCGATGTGTTCGGCGACAGCGGCGGGCCGGTGCTGATGCTTCACGGCGGTGGCCAGACGCGCCACGCCTGGCGCAAGACTGCGGTTGCGGTGGCGCGCGCGGGTCGCACGGCCTATGCGGTCGATCAGCGCGGACATGGCGATTCCGAGTGGATCGAGAGTGGCGCCTATAAATTTCATGACTACGCGGCCGACGCGACCGCGCTTGGCCGTGAATTGGCGAAGCGTCACAGCGAATTGCCGGTCGCAATCGGTGCTTCGCTCGGCGGCATGGCCTCGCTGCTCGCGCAGGGCGCGTCCGCGGAGATGGGCGAAGACCTGTTCGGGGCACTGGTGCTTGTCGACATCACGCCGCGCGTCGACGCCAACGGCGTCGACAAGATCATCGGATTCATGAGCGAGCATGCGCGCGAAGGGTTTGCCTCGGTTGAGGAGGCCGCCGACGCGGTCGCTTCCTATTTGCCGCACCGGCCGCGGCCGAAATCGAACGAGGGCCTGCAGAAAAATCTGCGCCGCGGCGCCGATGGCCGCTGGCGCTGGCACTGGGATCCGCGCTTTCTTGAGTCGCGCGGTCCCGACGGCGGCGACCGCAGCGGCCTCGAGACCGGGCTCGTCTCCGCGGCGCGGCGGCTTTCGATTCCGACGCTGCTGGTGCGCGGTGCATCCTCGGAACTGGTCAAGGAGGAACATGTCCGCGAGTTCCGCAATCTTGTGCCGCATGCGGAATTCGCAGACGTGAGCGGCGCCCGCCACATGGTCGCCGGCGATCAAAATGACAGCTTTTCGACCGCCATTCTCGATTTCCTGACGCGTTTACCATCCGGTCGGGTCTCCGCCGGGGTTTGATTCTGTGCTAAAAGGCATACGTAAAGGCACCGACATCTGAACGCCCGAGGTTCCACCATGGCGCAACAGCAGACGCGGCCCACGCGCGGCCTCAACAAGGTCGATCCGGTCTGGACCCGGGTGCGTGACGAAGCCGACGACATCGCCCGGCGCGAGCCGGAGCTCGCGAGCTTCATCTATTCGACCATCCTGCATCACGACACGCTTGAAGCTGCCGTGACGCACCGCATTTCCGAGCGGCTGTCGCATGCCGACGTCAGCGGCGATCTGATCCGTCAGGCCTATGCCGGCGCGCTCGAAGACCAGCCTTCGCTCGGCATCGACATCCGCGCCGACATCATCGCGACACACGACCGCGACCCCGCGACCAATCGCTATCTCGAGCCGGTGCTCTATTACAAAGGCTTCCACGCCATCCAGACCCACCGGCTGGCGCACTGGCTGTGGAGCAAGGGACGCCGCGACTTCGCGTACTATCTGCAGAGCCGTTCGTCGGCGGTGTTCCAGTGCGACATTCATCCCGCGGCGCGGATCGGCCGCGGCGTCTTCCTCGATCATGCGACCGGCCTCGTCGTCGGCGAGACAGCCGTCGTGGAAGATGACGTGTCGATCCTGCACGGCGTCACGCTTGGCGGCACCGGCAAGTCGCATGAAGATCGCCATCCGAAAATCCGCCGCGGCGTGATGATCGGCGCCGGCGCCAAGATTCTCGGCAATATCGAGATCGGCCATTGCGCGCGCATCGCCGCGGGCTCGGTCGTCATCAAGCCGGTGCAGAACAACGTCACGGTCGCCGGCGTGCCGGCCAAGGTGGTCGGCGAGGCCGGCTGTCCCGAGCCGTCGCGGGCGATGGACCAGCTTTTCTACGATTCCGGTCCATAGAGCGTTTTCAAGCGAAGTGGGCTCCGGTTCGCGTCAAGAAACCGCGACAAACAAAAGAGTCCGGCGGCAATATCGCCGATAAAAATCGTCAAACTGCGCTTTTCATTGCGCGCCGTGCGTGGCAAGAAGCGCCACAATCGGCGAGCGGGAGATTTTGCGTGGACGTTCAGGAAGTCAGGAAGCTCGACGCTTATCTGAAGAAGCTGTTCGGCAATGCGCGGCTGCATGTGTCGCCGAAGGGCAAGGATACGGCGGAAGTCCTCACCGGCCAGGATGTGCTCGGCGAGGTTAC
>JBFWZV010000091.1:0-8785 GCA_050184975.1 Pseudolabrys sp.
CCCCCGGCCCGATGGCGATGACGCGGAAGCCGCGCCGGCCGACCTCGGCCGCCAATTCGCGGGTCAGCGCCGCTAGCGCGGCCTTCGAGGTTGCGTAGGCGGTGCCGGCAAAGGGATGCACGCGCGAGCCGGCGATCGAGGTGACGTTCACCACCGAACCCTTGGTGTGCGACAACTCGTCGACCAGTCCGCGCGCCAGCATGATCGGCGCGAAGAAATTGACCTGAAAAACGTGATGCCAGTCGTTGACGGTCGTCTCGAGCGAGCCGAGCCGCTTGCCGCCATCGGCCTTGGGCGAGATCGCGGCGTTGTTGACCAGCGCGTGCAACTCGTGGCCGACCAGCCGCCGCTTGATTTCGGCGATGGCTTCCTCGGTATTGGCAACATCGCCGAGGTCGACCTGGATATGGTCCTCAGGCCCCGCTTCCCAGGGACAGTTCTCCGGAAAGGGATGGCGCGAGCAGGTGATGACGCGCCAGCCGGCGGCGGAAAACCGTTTCACCGTGGCATGGCCGATCCCTCGGCTCGCGCCGGTCAGGAGCAGCGTACGGCGCGGCTGGTTGGGTGCGGTGTTCGGCATGTCGATTATGTAGGCTCGATGCTAGCTCAAGGATAGAGCCGCGTCTTGCGCCACGGCCGGTCGAGCCCGTCGCGCTCGAACACAATCCGGTCATGCAGGCGGAACGGCCGGTCGTGCCAGAACTCGATCGATGTCGGCAGGATGCGGTAGCCCGACCAGTGCGGCGGCCGCGGCACCTCGGCGGCGCCGTATTTGGCGGTCACGTCGGCGACCGCCTGTTCAAAGACTTTCCGGCTTTCGAGCGGCTGCGACTGCTGGCTCGCCCAGGCGCCGATCTGGGCGCCCTTCGGCCGGGTGGCGAAATAGGCGTCGGCCTCGGCCGGGGTAACCTGCTCGACCGTGCCGCGAACCCGGATCTGTCGGTTAAGCGATTTCCAGTAAAACACCAGCGCGGCGGCCGGATGCGCGCCCAATTCGCGCCCCTTTTGGCTGGTGGTGTTTGTGTAGAAGACGAATCCCCGCTCGTCGCGGCCTTTCAGGAGCACGATCCGGGCATCAGGGTGGCCATCCTCGCCGACGGTCGCCAGCGTCATTGCGGTGGGGTCGCGCGGCTCGGAAGCCACCGCGTCCTTGAACCAGGCCTCGAACAGTCCGAATGGCTCGTCGGCCTCGGTGAAATCACCAGTCGTTAACCACCTTGGGTGTTCAATCGGTCCGGAATTGGACATTCGGAGCACGCTTCCTTGAACGGTCTGAGGACGGGCATCGTTCGGCCGCGCCTTTATAGTCCAGCCGCCAGCGTCCGCCTATGGCGTGCCGCTGCGGCGCGGCTGCCTGCGGCTGGCGCGCTGGCGCTCGGCCTTGCTTGCGGCGGCTGCAGCCTGTCCTGGCAACTCGATACGCTGTTCGGCAAGGACTCCGCGAACGAGACGGCGACCACCGCATCGATCACCCCACCGCCCGGCGCCAAGCCCGCCGAGGTGCTGCCGCCGGAGCACGATCTGGCCTACACGCGGGCGGCGGCCGAAGAAGTACTCGCACGCGGCGGCAAGGACTCGAGTCTCCCCTGGGAAAATCCGAAGACCGGCGCGCGCGGAACGGTGACGCCGATCGCGACCGCCTACACCCACAACGGCGCGACCTGCCGCGATTTCCTCGCAAGTTACGTCTATTCCGGCGTCGAATCCTGGCTTCAGGGCGAGGCTTGTCAGGCCAACCGCGGCCGCTGGCAAATTCGCCATCTCAAGCCGTGGAAGCGAACCTGATCGCGGCCGCAGCCGTCTCGCGTCCGCACGTTGCATCCCTGGCGCTGACGCCCCACATTGAACGAAGGTATGACGGGCCGCCGCGCGGGCGGTTCGGGGCATGAACTGATCCCTGGCTTCCTTTGGCTTAACCGGAGATGGCTTGAATGCGCGACCCCTATGACGTTTTGGGGGTGTCCAAGACTGCGGGCGAGGCCGAGATCAAATCGGCCTACCGCAAGCTCGCCAAGAAGCTGCATCCGGACGCCAACAAGCAGGATCCGAAGGCTGCCTCGCGCTTTGCCGAGTTGAACGCGGCTTACGAAATCCTCGGCGAGGATGACAAGCGCAAGGCGTTCGACCGCGGCGAGATCGACGCCGAGGGTAAGCCGCGCTTCCGTGGCTTCGAAGGCTTCGGCGCGCGTCCCGGCGGCGGACCGCACGAGTCGCAATTCGAGTCGTTCACCTGGGGCCCGGGCGGTTTTTCGCGCGAGCGCCACAGTTCCGGTGGTCCCGGCGTTGGCGGCGGTGCTTTCGAGGACGTGCTGCGCAGCATGTTCGGTGGCGCGCGTGGCGGGCCGGGCGGCGGATTTCGCGATCAGTTTCAGACCGAGGACTTTGGACCACCACCCTCAGGCCAGGACGTCAGCGCGGCGGTCACGATCAGTCTCGACGAAGCAGCGAAGGGCGGCACGCGCCGCGTGCAACTGCCGAGCGGCAAGGAGATCGACGTCAAGATTCCGGCCGGCCTGTCGAACGGCCAGCAGATCCGTCTGAAAGGGCAGGGTATGCCGGGACCGGGCGGCGCCGGCGATCTGCTGATTACAGTGTCGGTCGCGCCGCATCCCAATTTCATGGTCGACGGCGGCGATCTGCGCCTCGAACTTCCGGTGACACTCTATGAGGCCGTGCTCGGCGGCAAGGTTCGCGTGCCGACGCTCGACGGCGCGGTCGATCTTTCGATACCAGCGCAGACCAATTCCGGCCGCACCTTTCGGCTCAAGGGCAAGGGCCTCAAGCGCAAGTCGGGTAACGGCGATCTGCTGGTAACCGTACGCATCATGCTTCCGGACGAGAGCGACGACGCGCTCACCGAGCTGATGCGTAAATGGCGCGACAGCAGGCCCTACGATCCACGCAAGGATATCAAGTGAGTGAGGAGCCCGGTGCGCCTCACAGCTTGTGGATGTTTGCCTTCTCGACCTGGTCGTAAATCGCCTTGGTGATCTTTTCGAGCTTGGTGCGATCGGCCGGCCCGCTTACCGCATAGGCGACCCCGCGGTCGACCCAGTGGAAAGCCGCGATCGAACCCGTGCTCTTGAAATGCAGTGCCGATTCAGCGGTCGTCGCACGGGCGCAATACATCGTGAAGCGCTCGCCCGATGCGCTTTCGTACATGTAGAACGCGGCCGCGCCGGACGGGCCGGGCAGCAAACGTCCGCCAACGAGCTTGAGACCCTGCGACTGCAAGTCCGGCACGAGCAGGCGATAGCCGACCCGTTTCGATAGCCAGTTAGTGATGTGCGGGCGATCCTCGCCCGGCACCTCGACGGCATGGCGCACTTCGACCACGTAAATCCGGTGCGCTTCGAGCGCCTCGTCGGCCACGAGCTTGACCGGGGGCGCCGGGGGGGCGGCTGCGACCTGCGGCGGCACTGCGGTTGCCGCATGGGCGAACCAGCCAGCCGCGCCACCGACCATGAATGCGGCGATCGATGCCGCGGCGGCAAGCGCGGTCCAGGACCGGTTCCGCTGCAGCAGCCGGTTGAGCTTCAGCCGCTCCGGCACCGGATCCTGCACGACGGCGCCATAACGCGCGCGGATCGCGTCGGCCTGCGCGCGCCAGGTCGTGACCAGGGCCGCGGCCTCTGCATTGGACGACAGCCAGGCCGTCACCGCGTCGATGCGGTCGGCGGGAAGTTCGCCGTCGACATAGGCGTGAAGTTCGTCCTCGGTCACGGGTGAATGATCGTGAGCCATGATTCCACCTTCGTCTTATTTCACGCGGCGCAGCGCCGGGCGCTCGCCGTCGAGATAGGATTTGATCTGGCTGCGGGCACGCGCCAGACGCGACATCACAGTGCCGATCGGTACGCCCTGGATCTCGGCGACCTCCCGGTAAGAAAGTCCTTCGAGGACGACGAGTAGCAGCGCGACACGCTGCTCATCGACCAGCGTGGCCAGCGCACGCTCGATATCGCGTGCGCCGGCCTCCGGTCCCGCCATGTCGGGCGCATCGTTGTCCTCGATCGGCGACAGCGCGGGCCGCCGCGCCAGCGCGCGCAACCGGTTGCGGTTGAGATTGGTCAGGATGGTGTAAAGCCAGCTCCTGATCTCGCCGCCATGAAACAGATGTTCCGAGCGCAACGCGCGGACCAGTGTGTCCTGGACGAGATCGTCCGCGATGTCGGCGTTCCGCGTCAGCGCCCGCGCATAGCGCCGCAGGGCCGGGATCGTCGCTTCAACGCTCTGATGAAAGCTGGCCATCAAATTCACCGTCCGTCGCCGTGCGCGAGTCTCAGGTGAATCACGCGCCCTGGCAGTATTGGCGGCCTCGCCGCACCTTGGTCAACACCGGCGCGTTCACGTTATTCCGAAAAGACCCTGTTTACTGGCGGTTTACGGGTAACCTTCGCTTGATGGACGGCGGCGCCCTATGCCATAGGGAGCGGCCGGAAGGTGTCCGGCACGGTGGAGAAAGTTAATGCCGGATTCGCCGGGTCTGCTCCGAGGCAAACGCGGGCTCATCATGGGCGTCGCCAACCAGCGCTCGATCGCCTGGGGCATTGCCAAGGCTTGCCGGGAGCAAGGCGCGGAAATCGCATTCACCTATCAGGGCGACGCGCTCAAGAAGCGGGTGGAGCCTCTGGCGCAGGAGGTGGGCGCGCTGATCGCTGGGCATTGCGACGTCACCGACGCTTCGAGCATCGACACTGTGTTCGAGACCATCGGAAAGTCGTGGGGCAAGCTCGACTTTCTCGTTCACGCCATTGCCTTTTCGGATCGCGAACAGCTCACGGGCCGCTTTGTCGACACGACGAGCGATAATTTCAGCCGCACTATGCTGGTGAGTTGCTATTCACTGACCGCGGTTACGCAACGCGCCGAAAAGCTGATGACCGGCGGTGGCTCGATCCTCACATTGAGTTATTACGGCGCCGAAAAATGGCTGCCGCATTACAATGTCATGGGCGTCGCCAAGGCGGCTCTGGAGTCCTCGGTGCGCTATCTCGCCGCCGATCTCGGCGTCAAGAATATCCGCGTCAACGCGATTTCCTCAGGACCCATCAAGACGCTCGCGGCCTCCGGCATCGGTGACTTCCGCTACATCCTGAAATGGAACGAGCACAATACGCCGTTGCGGCGGACGGTGTCGATCGAGGAAGTCGGCGGCGCGGCGGTCTATCTGCTGTCCGACCTCTCGCGCGGTGTCACCGGCGAGGTCCAGCATGTCGATGCCGGCTATCATATCGTCGGCATGAAGCATCCCGACGCGCCGGATATCGCCGTCAACGGCAACAACAATAACGACTAGCCGGCGATCACCCGCTCCACCGTCCAGAACAACCCGACCGCCGCAATGACCACGGAGGCGGGGATGACGATGCGTGCGCGATACCAGGGCCGGGCGCGGAACCACAGTCCTGTCGCGGCGAAGGCGAGCGCAATCACGGCGAGCTGGCCAAGCTCGACGCCAATGTTGAAGGCGATCAATCCAGTCACGTAATCCGAGCGCGGCAGGCCGATCTCGTGCAGTACGCCGGCAAAGCCGAGGCCGTGCAGCAGGCCGAATCCGAATACGATGAGCGGCCGCCATGCGTGGAGCTTGCTGGTCACGATATTCTCGACGGCGACATAGACGATGGACGCCGCGATCAGCGGTTCGACGATCTTCGGCGAAACCTCGACCACTCCATAAAGGCCGAGGCCGAGCGTGATCGAATGCGCAATCGTGAAGGCCGTAACCTGAATCAGCAGCGGCCGCCAGGCCGTACTCAAAAGATAGAGGCCAAGAACGAACAGGATGTGGTCGATGCCGAATGGCAGAATGTGGGTGAACCCGAGTACCACATAGTCGGCGAACAGTTCGAGCGTGCCCTTCGGCTTGGCGCCGGCCAGCGGGATGAGGTCACTTGCTTTGCCGTCCTTGAGCCAGCTTGCCGTCAACTGATCGGAACCGGCCTGCCGGACGCGGATGACGCTCGAGCCGAACTCAGGCGCATATTGCCAACGGAAAGTGCGGGCACCGACAGGCGCCGTCCCGGCAAGCTGGATGGTGCTGATTCGGGCGAGGTCGGTATCGCCGACAGCCGGGGCATCGATCAGGGTCACGCGTGGCACAACGCGCGTGCCGTCGAACTCGATGCGCATTCCTTCCAACCAGCGCGGCATGAATTCGCGAATTTTGGCATCCAGGTCGCCCGGCGGCAGGGTGCGAAGCTGATTGTAGAGCGCCGCGCCCGGCGCTTCATTGGTATCTTTGTGTTGTGGGCCGATCCCCGCCAACAGAGCTTCCATGTTCGTGTTGATTTCGATCTGGAACTGCCCGTCGGCCGCGAAATTGGCCGTCACGATGGTCGGCCGGATTTCGTGAGCGTGGCCTTGTCCGGATATCGATGCGAGCAGGCTCAGCGCCGCCACAATCGTCAGCAGAATACGAGTCACGATAAATTTCCCTCACGATTGCCTATGGCCGTGCGCCGGTTCGTCTATGATGACCGTCGCTATACGCAGCAGAGATCAAAACGTGCCCGCCACTATAACATCGCTCGGCCGTCACTTATGCCTCGCTTTGGCGATGGTGTTGCTCGGAGCTGTCGGCGCTCCAGCGCATGAGTTTTGGTTGGAGCCCACGACCTACACGCCCAAGCCGGGCGCGAGAGTGCCAGTTTCGATCAAAATCGGGGAGCGCTTCAAGGGTAACAGCTATCCGTTTCTTCACGAAGATTTCAAGACGTTCAGTGTGATCCACGAGCAAAGCACGACGCCGGTCAAGGGCATCGACGGCGACGACCCCGCGGTTATCGCGACGTTCGACCGTGACGGCCTGACAGTCATGGTCCACTACAGTACGCCTGAAACGCTGACATTCGAAACCTGGGACAAGTTCAACACCTATTTGCAATTCGAGGGCCTGACCGACGTCGTGGAGCGGCACCGCAGGCGTGGCCTGCCGGAGGCCGGCGTGACTGAAATCTATTCACGCTGCGCGAAGCTGCTGGCGGGCGTCGGCAGCGCCAGGGGACAGGATCGGTTTACCGGCATGCCGCTCGAACTGATCGCAGAGAAGAATCCCTACCAGCTTGCGCCCGGCGAGCCATTGCCGGTGAAACTACTGCGCGACGGGAAGCCGGCGGCAGACGTGCAGATCGGTGCGATCCCGAAGGCAGCGCCGGATGATCGGCTGACGGTGCGCACCGACGGAGAAGGCCGTGCGATACTCGCGCTGAACCGCACGGGACCGTGGCTCCTCAACGCGGTCGTGATCGACGAGCCGAGACACGGCGAGAAAGCTCACTGGGTCAGCCTGTGGGCATCGATGACTTTCGCGAGGCCGTAACGGGCGATGAACCGGCACGCCGTCATTTATGCGCTGATGTCCGCCGCGTTGTTCGGTCTGTCGACGCCGGTCGCAAAGCTGCTGCTCGGCGACATGACGCCGGCCTTGCTGGCCGGTCTGCTTTATCTCGGGGCTGGGATCGGCATTGCGATAGTCCGGCGTCTGATGCGCGGTGCTGTCGATGCGGGCAAGCGTGAGGCGCCGCTGGCGCGCGCGGAACTACCGTGGCTTGCCGGCGCTGTCGTCGCCGGCGGGATCGTCGGCCCGCTGCTGCTGATGCTCGGCCTGGCAGTGACCGAGGCGTCCACGGCCTCGCTGCTACTGACGCTCGAGGGCGTGTTGACCGCGCTGATCGCCTGGTTCGTGTTCAAGGAGAATTTCGACCGCCGTATCGCGCTTGGAATGCTGTTTCTGCTGGCCGGCGCGCTGGCGCTGTCGTGGACCGGGCAGCCCACCATGACATCGGTTCTTGGGCCGCTTGCCATTGTCGGCGCGTGCCTCGCCTGGGGGCTCGACAACAATCTGACCCGGAAGGTGTCGCTCGCCGATCCGTTGCAGATCGTGGAAATCAAGGGGCTTGTCGCTGCCCCCGTCAACATCGCCATCGGGCTCTGGGTAGGAGGAACCCTGCCTGCGTTGAACCCGGCGGTCGTGGCCGGCGTCGTCGGGTTTCTCGGCTACGGCGTGAGCCTCGCATTGTTTGTCGTCGCGATGCGCCATCTCGGCGCGGCGCGCACCGGCGCCTACTTTTCGACGGCGCCTTTTATCGGCTCTGCGGCAGCGGTCGTCGTGTTGGCCGAGCCGCTGTCGCTGCAACTGATCGCAGCCGGTGTGCTGATGGCCGTGGGCGTGTGGCTGCATCTGACCGAGCAGCACGATCACCTTCATACCCATGAGCCGATGGCGCACACGCACGCACACGTTCACGACGAGCATCACCAGCATGCGCATGGGCCGGACGACCCGCCCGGCGAGCCGCATACGCATTATCACCGACACGACCGGATGACTCATTCGCATCCCCACGTGCCGGACATGCACCATACGCACACGCATTGACGGACAAAACAAAACGGCCGGACCCGAGGTCCGACCGTTGCGGCGCTCGAAAGCGCCAAACCTGAAATGAAGATCAGGCCGCGATCTGATAGAGGATCACGTCCGACTTCTTCATCTTCTTCTTGGCCTTCTTCTTCTTCGCGTGCGAAGCGGCCGAGAGATCGGTCACGATCTCGGACTTCTTCATCTTCTTGGCCTTGGCCTTCTTTTTCTTGGCGGCCGAGAGGTCGGAGACGAGCTCGGACTTCTTCATCTTCTTGGCCTTGGCCTTCTTCTTCTTGGCGGCCGAGAGGTCGGAGACGAGCTCGGACTTCTTCATCTTCTTGGCCTTGGCCTTCTTCTTCTTGGCGGCCGAGAGGTCGGAGACGAGCTCGGACTTCTTCATCTTCTTGGCCTTGGCCT
>JBFWZV010000092.1:0-8416 GCA_050184975.1 Pseudolabrys sp.
TTCCTCCAGCACCACGCCGGTGATCGTCGGCATGTCGAGGCGGGTCGCTTCGACGATCGGAATCCAGACCAGTTCGACGAGTTCGGAATCCGGGCCGACCACGCCCTCGACGCGGTCGGCGATTGCCGACGCGTCAGCGGTGAAGAACCGGGTGTCGAAGCGTTTCGGCCGCCGCGGCGGCGTCACCGCGCGGGCAATGAAGTGGATATGTTCGAGATCGGGAAAGATCGATGCCTTGGCGAAGCCTTCCCACTCGGCATTTGGCGTCGCCGGCGGCGCATCGCGCTTGACGCCGAGGAGAAGACCCGTTTCCTCGAACATCTCGCGGACGGCGGCCAGCGCGAAGGCGCGCGGCGGCGGCACCTTGTCGTCGCGCGGCCGCTGCGCAAGTTTCGTCTCGGTGTTGGGATCGAGCTCGGTCGCCGCCTGCATCTTCGCGTCGAGTTCCTCGATACGCCCGCCGGGGAACACGAACTTGCCCGGCATGAATTTGTGGCTGGCATGACGCCGGCCGAGCAGCACCTTTGGCTCTGCGCCGGAGCGGTCGATCAGCATCAGCGTTGCGGCATCGCGCGGCACGCTGTCGGGAAACGACTGGTCGCGCTCCATTTTGGTCATACGTTCCGTGAGCGCCTTGCCTAACTCCTCGTTTGCTTGCTCCGTCATCGTGCCGTCCGTTTCTTTCCCGACGCCTTGCGACCCTTGCCACCTTTGCCACGCCGTGGTTGACGCCCGTCGCGCTCGAACCTCTGCGGGGATCGCTGCCTTTTACCGTCGAACCGACCTTCCGATAGCAATTCGAACCGTAATGCGCCAGCGACCGGGGCCGCTTCGACCAGCTTGACGGTGACCGGATCGCCCAGCCGGTAGCTTTCGCCGCTGCTTCGTCCGCGCATGGCGCGGCCGGCCTCGTCGAACTGGAAATAGTCGTTGCCGATGAAACGCGCCGGCACGAAGCCGTCGGCGCCGGTCTCGGTGAGTTTTACGAACAGGCCGGCGCGGGTCACCCCGGAAATGCGGCCCTCGAACGTCGCGCCGATGCGGTCGGCGAGAAAATGCGCGATCAGCCGGTCGACGGTTTCGCGCTCGGCGACCATGGCGCGCCGTTCGGCCGCCGAAATCTGTGCGGCGACCTCGGTCAGTGCCTTCACGTCGACGTCGTTTGGCAGGCCGTCGGA
The DNA here is from genome assembly GCA_050184975.1 of Pseudolabrys sp. GTDB lineage: Bacteria > Pseudomonadota > Alphaproteobacteria > Rhizobiales > Xanthobacteraceae > Pseudolabrys. The sequence goes on from JBFWZV010000092.1 coordinate 1,179, forward strand.
GCCGAGCCCGAGCGCGCGGATCAGGGCGCGATGGACGATCAGGTCTGCGTAGCGGCGGATCGGCGAAGTAAAGTGAGCGTAGCGGCGCAGGTTGAGACCGAAGTGGCCGTAGTTCTGCGCGGAATATTCGGCTTGCGCCTGTGAGCGCAATACCACTTCGTTGACGAGCTGCTCGTTGTCGCCATTCTTGACGTGGGCGAGAATGCGATTGAACTGTTGCGGCCGCAGCGCGCCGGATTTCGCCAGCGGAATGTCGAGTGTCTGCAAAAACTCGCGCAGCGCGTGCAGTTTCTCCATCGAGGGTTCATCGTGGACGCGATAGACGAGCGGCACGCGCGCTTTTTCGAGTGTCTCGGCGGCGGCGACATTGGCGAGAATCATGAATTCTTCGATCAGCCGGTGCGCTTCGAGACGTTCCGGAACGACGACGCGGTCAACGGTTCCGTCGCGTTTTAAAATGATCTTGCGTTCTGGTAGATCGAGGTCGAGCGGCGAACGCTCGTTGCGTGCGCGCTTTAATGCCTCATAGGCTTCGTAGAGTGGTTCGAGGACGGGTTTAAGCAGCGCCTCGGTGTCCTCGTCGGTCCGGCCGCCGATCGCGAATTGCGTCTGCTGATAGGAGAGCTTCGCCGCGGATCGCATCATGACGCGATGAAACGTATGCGAGAGTTTGCGGCCGTCGGCAGCGATCACCATGCGCACGGCAAGAGCGGGCCGGTCTTCCTTCGGGCGAAGCGAGCAAAGATCGTTCGATATGCGCTCCGGCAGCATCGGCACCACGCGGTCGGGGAAATAGACCGAATTGCCGCGAACGAGGGCCTCGCGATCGAGCGCGCTGGCGGGCCGGACGTAGTGCGCGACGTCGGCGATGGCGACCGCTATGACGTAGCCACCGGGATTGCCCTTCGCGGTGTCGGGCTCGGCATGGACGGCATCGTCGTGATCCTTGGCGTCCGGCGGGTCGATGGTGACGAACGGAATCGTCCGCCAGTCCTCCCGGCCCGAGAGCGTCGCGGGTTGAGCCGCATCGGCCTCCGCAAGCGTATCGCGGCGGAACACCGACGGGATGCCATGCGCGGCGATTGCGATCATGCTGACCGCACGTTCGGTCTTCAGCGAGCCGAGGCGCTCCGCCACCTTGCCGGCCGGGAGTCCAAGCCGGCCTGAACGTGATACTTCGACCGAGACGAGGTCGCCGTCGCTGGCACCGCCTTCGGCGCCCTTATGCACGACAAGTTGCTTGCCGAGCATTTTCTTGTCGACCGGTTCGATGCGCCCGCCGCCTCCCGGGATGGAGTGGAATACCCCAATTACGCGATGCTTGGGATGGTCGATGATGCGAATGAGATGTCCGCGATGGAGAATGCCATCGTCGTCGTCGACCGCCTCGACACGCAGCAGCACGCGGTCACCGATGCCTGCGGCCTGACCGGGCCGGGTGCGCCGTGGCGTCACCATGCGAATCCTCGGCGCCGGTCCGTGCGCGTCCTCGTCCCATTCGTCCGGGACCGCGATCAGATCGCCGTCGCTGTCGCGCGCGGTAACGTCGGCGAGCACGGTGTTTGGCAGGGCGCCGGGCTGGTGAAGTTTTTTCCGACGCTTTTCGATATCGCCGACGTCGGCCATGTCGCGCAGCAGCCGTTTCAACTCGGCACGCATGGTGTTTTTGAGGCCGAAGGCGCGGGCGATTTCACGGGTGCCGATCTTGCCGGGCCGGCTGCCGATGAATGCGAGAATGTCAGCTTTGGAGGGAAGGGACGGCGCAGATTTTGATTTTTTGCTCAAAGGAGTTTTCGTTTCAGAAATAGATCATGGGCCGCTCAGGCGGCTTGCTTGTGAAAGTAGTGATCGTCGGCAACGATTGCCAGCTATTCGGCGGCGTCGATCTTCGTCGCGCCAGATTTGGCGGCCTTCGGCTTGGCGGATTTTGCTCGGGCCGTGGCCTTCTTCTTGGCCGGGGCCTTTGCCTTTTTCGTCTTTGCCGCCGCGTCTGCCTCGCTCGGCTCGCCGGGCTTCTTGCGGCCGGCGGCGCGGCGCTTGGCTGGCTTGCCGCCGGTCTTGGCCGCGCGTGCTTCGATCAAAGTCAGCGCCTGTTCAAGCGTGACGGTTTCCGGCGTGAGGTCTCCGGTCAGCGTCGCATTGACGCCACCATGGCTGACGTAAGGCCCGTAGCGGCCGTTTTTGACCACGACATTGCCGCCCTTGTCGGGATGCTCGCCCAGCACTTTGCCGGGATCGGCGCCGAAGCGGCGGCCCTTGCCGGGATTGGCCTTCTTCTCGGCGATCAGCGTCACCGCGCGGTTGATGCCGACGGTGAGAACGTCGTCGCCCTGTTCGAGGCTCGCATAGACCTTGCCGTGCTTCACATAGGGTCCGAAGCGGCCGACGCCGGCCAGGATCGGTTCGCCATCCTCCGGCGACAGTCCGACTTCGCGCGGCAGCGCAAGCAATGCGAGCGCCTTTTCGAGATCGATATCGTCGGGTGACAGGCCTTTCGGTAGGCCGGCGCGTTTCGGCTTCTCCGGCTTGTCGCCCTTTTTCTCAGGCCTGGCCTGTTCGCCGAGCTGAATGTAGGGACCGAAACGGCCCGAGCGCAGCGAGACCTCCAACCCGGTGACGGGGTCTTCGCCGAGCACCTTGGTGCCGTTCATACCGTCGGCGGACGGCGTCATCTGCCGGGTGAAACGGCACTCCGGATAGTTGGAACAGCCGATGAAGGCGCCGAAGCGTCCGACCTTGAGCGACAGCTTGCCGTTTTCGCATTGCGGACATTTGCGCCGGTCGCTGCCGTCGGCCGGTTGCGGAAAGATATGCGGCTCCAGCAGATCGTTCAGCGCGTCGAGTACCTGCGTGATGCGCAGATCCTTGATCTCGTTGACCGCGCCGATGAAGTCGACCCAGAAATCCTGGAGCACGCGCTTCCAGTCGATCTCATTGTTGGAGATGCGATCGAGTTGTTCTTCGAGATTGGCCGTGAAGTCGTATTCGACATAACGCGAAAAGAAGCTCTCGAGGAAGCCGACGACGACGCGGCCCTTGTCCTCCGGCATCAGGCGTTTCTTGTCGATGCGGACGTAGCCGCGGTCCTGCAGCACCTGCAGAACCGACGCGTAGGTCGAAGGCCGGCCGATGCCGAGTTCTTCCATGCGTTTGACGAGTGCGGCCTCGGAGAACCGCGGCGGCGGCTCGGTGAAATGCTGGCTCGACTCGATCGCCTGCTTGGCGAGCGCTTCGCCCTGCGACATCGCGGGCAGGCGGCGGGATTCGTCGTCGTCGCTCTGTTCGTCCTGCCCTTCCTGATAAAGCGTCAGGAAGCCATCGAACTTCACGACCTGACCGGTCGCGCGCAGATCGAGCGTGCGCGAGCCGGCCTTCGCGGCGATGTCGACTGTCGTGCGCTCAAGTTCCGCGGCTTCCATCTGGCTGGCGACGGCGCGGTTCCAGATCAGTTCGTAGAGCCGCGCCTGATCGCGGTCGACATATTTGGCGACCTCCGCAGGCGTGCGCGCGGCACCGGTCGGGCGCACGGCTTCGTGTGCCTCCTGAGCGTTCTTCGACTTGTTCTGATAGACGCGCGGGGAGGCCGGCACATAGTTCTTGCCGTAATTGTTGCCGATCATTGTGCGAATGTCGGTGACCGCTTCCGGCGCCATGTCGATGCCGTCGGTTCGCATATAGGTGATGAGGCCCGTCGTCTCGCCATCGATCTCGACGCCTTCGTAGAGGCGCTGGGCAAGCCGCATGGTGATCGCAGGCGCGAGGCCGAGCTTGCGGCTGGCTTCCTGCTGCATGGTCGAGGTGGTGAAGGGCGGCGGCGGATTACGCCGCGCCGGCTTTGCTTCGACCGAAGTCACCGTGAAGGCGGCGTTCTCGAGATCGCGGGTGAAGGCTTCCGCCTCCGCGCCAGAACCGATGTCGAGCCGCTGGATTTTCTGCCCGTCGGCGCCGACGAGACGCGCCTCGAACACTTCGTTGCGCGGCGTCGTGAGTTTGGCGAGGATCGACCAGTATTCCTTGGCGACGAATTTCTCGATTTCGAGTTCGCGGTCGCAGACGAGCCGCAGCGCGACCGACTGCACGCGCCCGGCCGAGCGGGCGCCCGGCAGCTTGCGCCAGAGCACCGGCGACAGTGTGAAGCCGACCAGATAGTCGAGGGCTCGGCGCGCGAGGTAGGCGTCGACCAGCGCGGTGTCGATCTCGCGCGGGTTCTTCATCGCCTCCGTCACCGCCTGTTTGGTGATGGCGTTGAAGACGACACGCTCGATTTTCTTGGATTTCAGCGCGTCCTTTTCGCGGAGCACTTCCAGCACGTGCCAGGAGATCGCCTCGCCCTCGCGATCCGGGTCGGTGGCAAGGATCAGCTTGTCCGCACTCTTGAGAGCGTTGGCGATATCGTTGACCCGCTTTTGGGACTGGGCATCGACCTCCCAGACCATGCGGAAATCCGCCTCGGGATCGACCGAGCCGTCCTTGGCCGGCAGGTCGCGGATATGCCCGAAGGAGGCCAGAACCTCGTAGTCGGAACCCAGATACTTATTGATCGTCTTCGCCTTGGAGGGCGATTCGACAACGACGATATTCATGCAGTTCCAATAGGTTAGCCGCCAAACGCCGCGATTAGTTGGCGGAATCGGCCTCGGATGTCGTTCCGAACATGGGGAAGGACGAAGCGCCTGTCAAATCTCAAGAAATTACGACGCCATAAGACATTGATTTGTTTAAATAATTTTCGGCAGCAAACTGCGGTTTTTACAACTTATAGAAGAATATTTGAATTACTCTCCAAACAATATATGTTTTGGCTTCGGCGAGATGCCGATGTCGACGCCGCCAAGTCTGGCAATGAGCCATTTGGAGCTGCGATGCCATCACGGTCCGAGCCAGACGTGAGCGAGGATCCTCACGGGACCGCAGTCTATCTGGCGACAATGTCGGCCAGCATGGCAAAACTGGCACGCCAGAACAGGCTCGACGCTTTGGCCTATCTATTCGAACTCGCTCATCTCGAAGCCGAAACCGTGCGTTTGCAAGCGATCCCCGGTTCCCGGGGTGGGCCCGCAGACTAACGTAGCGGTATTCCAAGTTTTTCGAGTAGGGCCGGCGTCGGATGGCCGTCGGGCACCATCCCGAACTTGACCTGTTCGTCGCGAATATTGTCGCGCAGATCGAAGTCGATATGGGCATCGAACTCGTTGACCTTGTAACCCATCGCGGCGAGCTTTTTCTGGAGCGCAACACGCGCGGGGCGCGGCAGTTGCTCGTCCTTTGCCGGCCATGCGGCCTTGATCGGCTCGCCGCCGTTGATGCGGTCGGCGAGGTGGCCGACCGCGATCGCGTAAGCATCGGAATTGTTGTATTCCTTCAGTACGTCGAAATTTTTGGTGACGATGAAGCCGGGGCCGGCCGCGCCACTCGGAAAGAACAGAATGCCGTCGCCGTCTACCGGAAACGGCCGACCGTCGGCGCGCTTAACGCCGAGCGCGGTCCACTCTGCGAAGCTCGCGCGGCTTTTGCGGTAGTCGAATCCGTTCGGCACTGTCACCTCGAATCCCCATGGCATGTCGCGGTTCCATTTCCACTTCGCGAGATAGTTTGCGGTCGACGCCATGATGTCCGGCACGTCGTTCCACAAATCGGGAAAGCCCTTTCCGTCGATCGTGACCGCGTAGTCGACGACGTTGGACGGCATGAACTGGGTCTGACCCATCGCGCCGGCCCACGAGCTGATCATCTTGCTGCGCGGGATTTTGTTGTCCTGCATCAGCTTGATCGCGACCAATAGCTCGTTGCGAAAATAGGGATGGCGATATTTCACCGAACCGAGCGTCGCCAGCGAGCGGAACACGTCCCACTTGCTCTTGTAGCCGCCAAAGGACGACTCCATCCCCCAGATCGACAGCAGAATCCAGCGTTCGACGCCGTATTTTTTCTCGACGGCGTCGAAGGTCTTTTCCCACTCAACCGCTTTCTTCTTGCCGTTTGCGATGCGTGTTGCGCTCGCAATGCCGTTGACATAATCGCCGACCGGCCTGCCGTATTCCGGCTGCCGCTGGGTGGCGTTGATGACGCGCTGGTCCGGCGTCACGCCCTTCAAGGCAAGATCGAAACTCGCACGCGTGATGCCTTTCGCTTTGGCGTCGGGCCACAATTCATTGAGAAATTGCCGAAAGTCTTGATCGGTTTTCTGGGCCCAGGCCTGCGGCGCGGCAAGAACGAGGGCGACGACGAGAATTGCGATCCGGGACATCTGAAGACCTTCGAAAAATGCAGACGTTTCTTGGACGGGATAATCACGACGTCAATGCGACCATGCCGCCGCCATGACGTTCGAGTCGCCCGGCTAATTCAAGCTCCAGCAGCACGGTGCGCACGATTGCGGCGGATGTTTGCGACAGCCGCACCAGATCGTCGACCGCGACGGGAGCGGGACCAAGCAGCTCGATAATGCGGTGGCGTTCGTCTTCGCCGGGCTCCGATCCAGTCGGCTGCGGGGCGTCGGAGGCGGGTTCGCTTGCCGGTGTCACGATACCCCGGCCGAGAATGGGCTCCAGCACACTCACGATGTCGTCGACCCCGGTGATGAGGGTGGCTCCCTGTTTGATAAGGCCGTTGGTGCCCTCGGCGCGTGGATCGAGCGGAGAGCCCGGTACCGCGAACACTTCGCGGCCCTGTTCGCCGGCAAGCCGCGCAGTGATGAGTGAACCTGACCGCTTGGCCGCCTCGACGATGACGACGCCTGCCGACAGACCGGAGATCAACCGGTTGCGGCGCGGGAAATCGCGGGCGCGCGGTTCCCATCCGAATGGCATCTCGGAGATCGCGCCGCCGCGTTCGAGAATGCCGTCGAGAAGGCTGGCGTGTTCGGCCGGATAGATCCGGTCATGGCCGCCGGCAAGCACGGCGATGGTGCCGCTGCGCAAGCTGCCACGATGGGCCGCCGCATCGATGCCGCGGGCAAGCCCCGACACGACGGCAAAGCCGGCGCTGCCGAGATCGTGCGCGAGACGTTCGGCGAATTTCAGGCCGACCGCCGACGCGTTGCGCGAGCCGACAATCGCAACCGGGGGCAGGGCAAAGACATCGTCGATCCCGCGTAGCGCGATGAGCGGCGGCGCGTCGTCGAGCGCCTGAAGCCAATGGGGGTAGTCGGGTTCGCCGAGCCCGACGAACCGTGCGCCGCAGCTTTTCGCCGCCGCATATTCTCGCTCGGCGTCAGAGTGGGACTAGATGCGGACCGA
>JBFWZV010000093.1:0-8023 GCA_050184975.1 Pseudolabrys sp.
ATGGCGCTGATGCCGGTTGCCGAGGCGCTGGAGCGGGTGCTCGCCGATGCCGCGCCCCTGCCTGCGCAGGACGTGCCGCTCTCCGAGGCGCTCGGTTGCGTGCTCGCCGAGGATCTCGTCGCCCGCCGTACCCAGCCGCCGGCTGCGGTGTCCGCCATGGACGGCTATGCGGTGCGCGGCGCCGATGTCGTCACCGTGCCGGTGACGCTGAAAGTCATCGGCGAAGTCGCCGCCGGCCATCCGTTCGACGGCACCGTCGGCACCGGCGAAGCCGCCCGCATCTTCACCGGCGGCATGATGCCGGCCGGCGCGGACACGGTCGTGATCCAGGAGGACACCAGCCGCGACGGCGACAAGGTGACCGTCACTTTCGCAGTCAAGCCGGGTCGGCATGTTCGCGCCGCTGCGATCGACTTTGCGCAGGGACAGACGCTGCTATCCAAGGGTCATCGCCTGTCCGGTCGCGACCTGATGCTGGCCGCAGCGATGAACTACCCGGCCGTGACGGTGATCCGTCGACCCAAGGTCGCGGTGCTCGGCACCGGCGACGAACTGGTGCCGCCGGGCAGCCAACCGAAACCCGGCGAGATCGTCTACTCGAACGGCTTCGCGCTTGCCGCGCTGGTCCGGGCTGAAGGCGGCGAGGCGCTCCAACTCGGTATCGCCCCGGACCGGATCGCCGACATCGCGGCCGCCATTCGCCGCGCGCGCGCGGCCGGTGTCGACATCCTTCTCACCTCAGGCGGCGCCTCGGTTGGCGAGCACGACCTCGTACAGAAGGCGCTGACCTTGGAGGGCATGGACCTGTCGTTCTGGCGGGTGGCGCTGCGCCCCGGCCGCCCGATGATGCATGGCAGGCTCGGTGCGATGCAGGTGCTGGGAGTGCCGGGCAATCCCGTCTCGTCGTATGTCTGCGCGTTCCTGTTTCTGGTGCCGCTCTTGCGCCGCCTTGCCGGGCGCAGCGATGTCCATCACCAGCCGGAGCCGGCCACCCTTGGCGTCGACCTGCCCGCCAATGATGAGCGTGCCGATTATCTGCGGGCCACGTTGGTCGCCGGCCCGGACGGCCTGCCCGTCGCTACTCCGCTACCGAACCAGGACAGCTCGCTGATGGCCCCGCTGGCCCGCGCCGACTGTCTGTTGATTCGCGAGGCGCTGGCCCCGGCTGCCAAAGCCGGTTCACCCGGCGTCATCCTTAAGCTCGGCCTTTAGCGGTCATTCTGATTGTTCACTTCAAATTAAACGGTTGCGGAACACAACTGGAACGGATAGTGTCCGTTCATGATTTGTTTCTAAGGCTGGCGGAGTGGGACGCGACCGCCGGACCGCAGCTGGGGGAATTCCGATGCTGACCCGCAAACAGTTCGAGCTTTTGCGTTTCCTGCACGAAAGGCTCACCGAAACCGGGGTTCCGCCCTCTTTCGACGAGATGAAGGATGCGCTCGACCTGCGCTCGAAATCCGGCATCCACCGCCTGATTACGGCGCTGGAGGAGCGTGGCTTTATCCGCCGTCTGCCCAATCGGGCCCGCGCCATCGAGGTCATCAAGCTGCCGGACTCAGTCGCCCATGGGCTCGGCTCCGGCCGCAGCCGCGGCTTCACCCCAAGCGTGATCGAAGGCGACCTGGGCCGCGTCCGCCAGCTTGCCGACGACGAGGCCGCGGCCAGCCACCCGATCGCGGTCCCCGTGATGGGCCGGATCGCCGCCGGTACGCCGGTCGAGGCGATCCAGACCCGCAGCCATACCATCAACGTCCCGCCGGACCTGCTTTCAACCGGTGAGCATTTCGCGCTCGAAGTGCGCGGCGACTCGATGATCGAGGCCGGCATCCTCGACGGCGACATTGCCCTCATCCGCCGCAGCGACGCCGCCGAGACCGGCGACATCGTGGTGGCGCTGATCGACGACGAAGAAGCGACCCTGAAGCGGTTCCGCCGCCGCGGCGCGTCGATCGCGCTCGAGCCGGCCAACAGCGCCTATGAGGTGCGCATCCTGCCGCCGAACCGGGTCCGCATTCAGGGGCGTTTGGTCGGCCTGTTTCGCCGCTACTAAGACATTCGTCGATCAATCATCGGCATCGCGCGCGCTATCATCTGGCGTGGCGTCGCGCTGGATCGTGCGCGGCAGCGCAGCCGGGGCCGGAGCGCGTGTCAGGGGCTGCGAACCGCTCCACGGACGCCGGTAGCCCGGCGGGCGGACCCAGTCGATCACCAGGCCCCCCTCCGAGGTCCAGCGCAACGTGCTGGCGCCGCCGGCGCGCCAGGCGGGCCGGTCGATCAACAGCGCATCGCATCGCGCCGGCGCCTCACGGGGCGTGACGACCACGGCGGCGCGTGAACAATCCTCCGCAAGCGCTTCGATTGTCTCGCTGAATGCAGCGACCCGGCCGTTGGCGAACGTGCCGGTACATCCAATCTGATCGCAGCGGACGCCATGCTTGAGGCTCTCGTCCGCCAATGCCCGGCTGTCGCCGTCGGCCGCGAGCCAGTCGCGCAGTGCAAAATTGTCGCGGCCGGAATGGAGGGCAACAAGCCGGCCATCGGCCTGACGGAGCATCGCCGCCTGCCCGTCGGCCGAGACCAGCATGTCGGGCTTCGGCGTGGCATAGGCCCAGACGCAGGCCGCGATTGCGGCCATGGCCCCACCCCAGCGTAGCCATGTTCGCAGCAGGGCCATCACGAGCAGGCCTGCGGTTGCCAGCAACAAGGGCCCCGTGCCGAACGCATGGATGCGCCCGACGGCACCCGGCAGGCTCGCGACCCAGAGCGCCACGCCGGTCATCCAGTCGATGCCGATACCCATCAATTGCCAGAACACGCCATCGAAGCCGAACGGCATGGCGACGATACCGAGGATGCCCATCGGCATGACCCAGAGCGACACCACGGGCATGGCCGCGAGGTTGGCGAGCACGCCATAGGGCGCAAGCCGATGAAAATGGAACGCGGCGTAAGGCGTGGTCGCAAGTCCCGCAATCAGCGAGGCCAGCACGAGGGCTGCGATTTCCCGCCCGCCCCACAACGCCACTCGCGCGCCGAAGGAAGTATCGGCGCCGGCGCGCCACGGCAGGCCGTTCGAATAGGCGGCGACCAGCGCCAGTGTCGCCGCAAACGACATCTGGAAACTCGGATGGACAATAGATTCCGGCGTCAGCAACAGGATCGCAAAAGCCGCAACAGCGAGCGTCCGGAAGGTCAGCGCCGGCCGGTCCGCCATGACCCCGATCAGAACAATCGCGACCATGATGTAGGAACGCTGTGTCGCGATCTCGGCACCTGACAGCAACAGATAGAACGTCGCGGCAACCAGCGCGGCGACTGCGGCCCATTTCTTGATCGGATAGCGCGTCGCGGCCGCCGTACTTAGCGCAAATCCGGCACGAACGATGAAAAAAATGAGACCTGCTACGACCGCCATGTGGTAGCCAGAGATCGACAGCACGTGGGCGAGGCTCGACACATACATGGCCTCGTTGACCGGCGGCGTGATAGCGTCGCGCTTACCGGTAATAAGCGCTGACGCGATCGCCCCGGTATCACCCGAAAGCACCGCGCGAATACGCGCGTCGATGGCTCGCCGCATGCCTTCGATCGTCGCCGCGTAGCGCAGCCACAGCGAGGGCGGCGCCGGCGGGGGCAGTGTCATGATCGCGCCGAGCACGAATCCGGAGGCGCCGATCCGCTGGAAATACATGTCGCGGGCGAAGTCATAGCCGCCCGGACGCAGCGGCTGCAGCGGCGGCGTCAGCCGTGCCTTGAAGCTGACGTAGTCGCCGACCGCCGGCGCGCCGCCTTTGCGCACAGCCACCCGCACCCGCTCCGGCTTGACGTTGATGCGCTCTCCGGTCAATGACGCGACGCGAACAACGATACGGTCGCTGCGCGCCCGCTCCTCGCGAACTTCGACAAAACCGGTGACGGTCGCGCCGAAGACTGGAAACGGCAGAACCGGATGTGCAATCAGCGCCGCCTTGATCGCAGCGGCAGCGAATCCCGCGGCGACGGTTGCGACAGTGAGCGCCACCGCGAAAGCGACGAAACGCCGACGGGCGAGAAACGCAACGACGCAAAGCGCGGTGGCCAAGGCCATCGTTGCCCACCACAACGGCTCGCGCGGCGCCGAAAAGTAGATGACGATACCCGCGCCGAAGGCGACCGGAAGCCACGGCGTCAGCCGGCCGGGCGCGAATTCTGAAACAAAAGATTGCGCCAGCGCCGCGCGCCAGCCGAGCGTGGTCTGTGCAAGACCGGCCGGCAGTGCGGCGCCAGCCCGTCGTCGCGCGGCATCGATCCCTGCCGCGACAGCGCGGGCTTGCGCTCGCGCCTGTTCGCGCACCCCGTCCCCCGGCGCCATCCGCAATCCCCAATCAACCCCAAAGGCCTGGCCGGTCCGGGGGCAGTCTACACGGAGGGATTGATGGATGCGCTAGCTCGCGCGCTCCTTCGCCCAGCTATCGCGGAGCCCGATGGTACGATTGAACACCGGATTCTGGGGCGTGCTGTCGGCATCGCAGCAGAAATAGCCGAGCCGCTCGAACTGGACCGGAGCCGGATCGTTGGATCGGGCGAGCAGGGGCTCGACGCGAGCGTCGCGAAGCACTTCGAGCGAGTCCGGATTGAGATCGACGGCAAAATTCTCGCCACCCGGCGGATCGGGCGAATTGAACAGCGGATTGTACAGCCGCACCTGCGCCGGCACGGCGTCGGCGGCGGCGAGCCAATGAATCGTGCCTTTCACTTTTCGGCCGTCCGGTGCATCGCCACCCTTGGTAGCGGGATCGTAAGTGCATCGAATCTCGGTCACCTCACCGGCCGCGTTCTTGATGACGTTGCGGCAGGTGACGAAATACGCATAGCGCAGACGGACCTCCGCGCCGGGCGCGAGACGGAAAAACTTCTTGGGTGGATTCTCCATGAAGTCGTCACGTTCGATCAGGAGTTCCCGGCCGAAGGTCAGCATGCGGGTGCCGGCCGAGACATCGTCGGGATGATTGGCCGCCGGCACCTGCTCGGTCTGGCCTTCCGGATAATTCTCGATGACGAGCTTGAGCGGACGCAGAACACCGATACGGCGCGGCGCGCTTTTGAGCGCTTCGCGTACCGAGAATTCGAACATGCCGACGTCGACCACGCTGTTCGCCTTCGCAACGCCGATGCGCTTGATGAAGTCACGAATGGCTTCCGGCGGAACGCCGCGGCGGCGGAGCCCTGCGAGCGTCGGCATGCGCGGATCGTCCCAGCCGTTGACATGGCCGCCGCGCACCAACTCGGTCAGGACACGCTTGGACAAAACCGTGTAGCCGAGATTGAGCCGCGCGAACTCATATTGCCGCGGATGCGACGGCACCGGCAGGTTGTCGAGGAGCCAGTCGTAGAGCGGCCGATGGTCCTCGAATTCGAGCGTGCAGATCGAATGGGTAATGCCCTCGATCGCGTCAGACTGGCCGTGGGCGTAATCGTAGCTCGGATAGATGCACCACTTGGCGCCGGTGCGTGGATGGTTCGCATGCAGGATTCGGTACAGCACCGGATCGCGCAAGTTGATATTGCCGGAGGCCATGTCGATCTTCGCGCGAAGCACGCGGGCGCCGTTCGGATATTCGCCGGCGCGCATGCGGCGGAACAGATCGAGGTTTTCGTCCACGCTCCGGTAACGGAACGGGCTGTCGGTGCCGGGCTCCGTCAACGTACCCCGATTGACGCGCATCTCTTCCTGGCTCTGATCGTCGACATAGGCCTTGCCGGCGCGGATCAGGCCTTCCGCCCAGTCGTAGAGCCGGTCGAAATAGTCGGAGGCGTAATAGAGGTGCTCGCCCCAATCGAAGCCGAGCCAACGCACGTCGCGGATGATGGCGTCGATATATTCCTGTTCTTCCTTGGTCGGATTGGTGTCGTCGAAGCGCAAGTGACAACGGCCGCCGAATTCCTCGGCGATGCCGAAGTTCAGGCAGATCGACTTGGCGTGGCCGATATGGAGATAGCCATTGGGCTCCGGCGGAAACCGTGTCACCACCGCCGCATGGCGCTTGCTGGCGAGATCGGCCGCGACAATGTCGCGGATGAAATCGCGGACAACTCCCTCCCCGGCCGTCGTGGTGCCGGCCGCCGAATCGACTTTGGCCATCGTGTCTGAATCCCAGAATTTGCGGCACGGCGCAAACCGAACCCGTCGGGTGGGCGTCTCTTTGCCAAATCCCGCAGCGGCGGCCAAGGCTCGGAGCCATTGGGGCACCGGGATGGTCGCTTATCCCTTAATTGGACTGGAACATCGACGCAATTGTGGTACAGGAGCGCCCGATGACCGACGCCGTCGTCACCCGTTTTGCGCCGTCCCCCACCGGCTTTCTCCATATCGGGGGAGGACGCACCGCCCTGTTCAACTGGCTGTTCGCCCGCGCCCACCAGGGCAAGATGCTGCTGCGGATCGAGGACACCGACCGCGAGCGTTCGACGGCGGCCGCCATCAACGCCATCATCGACGGCCTCACCTGGCTTGGCCTCACCTGGGACGGTGAGATCGTGTTCCAGTTCAGCCGTGCCGCACGCCATCGCGAGGTCGCCGAGCAGCTACTCGCGACGGGACATGCATACCGCTGCTATTGCACGCCGGACGAGCTTAAAGATATGCGCGAGAAGGCGCGCGCCGAGGGCAAGACGCGGCTTTACGACGGGCGCTGGCGCGACCGCGACGCCAAGGATGCGCCGCCGGGAACGCCGTTTGCGATCCGGCTCAAGGCGCCGCTCACGGGCGAGACCGTCGTCGAGGACCAGGTCCAGGGCCGGGTCGCGTGGCAGAACGAGAACCTGGACGACTTCATCCTGTTGCGTTCCGATGGAACGCCAACATACATGCTGGCCGTCGTCGTCGACGATCACGATATGGGGATTACCCACATCATCCGTGGCGACGACCACCTCAACAACGGAGCAAGGCAGAAACAGATCTATGAGGCGCTCGGCTGGTCTGTGCCGATCATGGCGCATATCCCGCTGATCCACGGCCCGGACGGCTCGAAACTCTCGAAGCGTCACGGTGCGCTTGGCGTCGACGCCTATCGGGCGATGGGTTACCTGCCGGCGGCGATGCGCAACTACCTCGTCCGGCTCGGCTGGAGCCACGGCGACCAGGAACTCTTCTCGACTGCGGAGATGGTCAAGGCCTTCAGCCTCGCGAATATCGGCCGCTCACCGGCTCGCTTCGACTTCGCCAAACTCGAAAATCTCAATGGTCATTACATGCGTTCAACTCCGGACGCTGAACTGGTCGAGGCCTTGGAAGAATTGCTGCCGCACATCGCCGGCGGCGACGAACTTGTCACTAAGATGACACCTGCCCTGCGCGCCAAGCTGATCGTGGCAATGCCGAGCCTGAAGGAACGCGCCAAGACATTGGTCGAACTGTTCGCCGGTTCGCGCTTTCTCTGGGCAAGCCGGCCGATCGAGCCGGATGAGCAGGCCCGGACCCTCCTCACAAGCGAAGCGAAGTCGATCCTGTCCGGCCTGACGCAGCAACTGGAGAGTGACAGTGACTGGAGCGCGACGGCGACCGAGGCGCGGGTGCGGGCCTTCGCGGAACAGGCCGGTCTGAAACTCGGCGCGGTGGCCCAGCCGCTGCGCGCCGCGCTGACCGGCCGCACCACCTCGCCGCCGATCTTCGAAGTGCTGAGCCTGCTCGGCAAGGACGAAGCGCTGGCGCGGCTGCGCGACCAGACCGCCTGACCATCCCGGTTTCACCCTCGCCAAGTTGATTTGCTTGCCGGTTCGCCGACAAACCCGCCGGCCCGGGCGTGGCGAACCGCCCTCCCTTACGCTATCTTGCAGCGCACATTCCTATAAGCTAGGCAGACAGCGGGCTTGCAGCAGACTGCGACTGCCCTGCGAACCTCACGGGGCCGCGCCCGTGAGACCTGTTCCACCGTTTTCGGGGGCCTGACCATGGATGCAAAAACCAACAAGGCATCGAACTCCGGCAAGCTGTCGGTCGGCAGCAGCGCCTGGGACTTCCCGGTCTATCCGGGGACCA
>JBFWZV010000094.1:0-7663 GCA_050184975.1 Pseudolabrys sp.
GACCTGATCGACGTCTCGGCCGGGCAGACGTCGGTGGGTGCGCGGCCGGTCTACGGCCGGCTGTTCCAGACCCCGTTCTCGGACCGCATCCGCAACGAAGCCGGCATCGCCACGCTCGCCGTCGGCTGTAGTTACGAGGCCGACCACGTCTATTCGATCCTGATGGCGGGCCGCGCCGATCTCGTGTGCCTTGCGCGCCCGCATCTCGCCGACCCGTACTGGACGCTGCATCAGGCTGCGGCGCTGCGTTACGAGGGCACCGACTGGCCGAAGCCCTATTGGCCCGGCCGCGACCAGCTCAATCGTCTGAAATCGCGGCCCGAGCCGCCGGCGGGGAAGGTGTAATGGGCGCGCTCGACAACACCCACGCGCTCGTCACCGGCGGCGGCACCGGCATCGGCGCGGCGATTGCCCGCGCGCTGGCCGCCGAAGGCACTGCGGTGACCGTCGTCGGTCGCCGTAAGGCACCGCTCGACGAGGTTGCGAAATCGCTGCCGAAGGCAACCGCCGTCACCGCCGATATCACCAAGGAAGCCGACTGCGCCGCGATGGTCGAGGCCGCCCGCAAGGCCAACGGTCCGCTCGACATCGTCATCGCCAATGCCGGCATGGCCGACAGTGCGCCGCTGGGCAAGCTGACGCTCTATCAATGGCAGAACACGATCGCGGTCAATCTCACCGGTTCTTTTCTCACCGTCCGCGCTGCGCTGGCCGATCTCACACGACCCGCCGATGGCAAGCCGCGCCGGATCGTGTTCGTGGCCTCGACCGCCGGGCTTAAAGGCTACCCGTTCGTCGCCGCCTATTGCGCGGCCAAGCACGGCGTCGTGGGGCTTGCGCGTTCGCTTGCGATCGAACTCGCGGCCAAGGGCGTCACCGTCAACGCGGTCTGTCCCGGCTACACCGATACGCCGCTGCTCGACGCCGCGGTCGGCAAGATCACCGCGACCTCAGGCCGCGCCGCAGGCGATGCACGCGCGGCGCTCGCCCGCGACAACGCGCATGGCCGGCTGCTGACGCCCGACGAGGTCGCCGGACAAGTGCTGCGGCTCTGTCTGCCGCAAGCCGAGAAGACCACTGGCGAGGCCATCGCCATCACAGGAGAAGCGGCATGAGCGCAACCTCGAAATCGCGCAACGGCGCGCGCAACGCCACGCGAAGCGGGCCACGCCCGGCCAGCAAGCAGCGCTTGCGGCTGTGGATCAGGCTGTTGCGCGCGGCGCGGGCCATCGAGGCCGAGTTGCGCGACCGGCTGCGCCGCGAATACGCGATCACGCTGCCGCAATTCGACGTCATGGCCGCGCTCGAGCGTCAGGCCGAGGGCATGACCATGACAGAGCTGTCGCGCCGGCTGATGGTCTCGAACGGCAACGTCACCGGCATCGTCGACCGTCTGGTCGCGGAAAAGCTAGTGCTGCGCCAGGCGCCGGAGGAAGACCGCCGCTCCTTCATCGTGCGGTTGTCGCCGAAGGGCGCCACCCATTTTGCCGCCATCGCCAGGGCGCATGAGGCGTGGGTCGACGAACTGCTCAAGGAATTCGGCGCGTCCGACGCCCAGGCCGTGATCGAGCATCTCGACGGGCTCGATGGGCGCATCCGCGACGGGGGCGCGCAACCATGACGATGAAGGACTTCAAGCCCGCGCATTTCAACTGGCGCACGGAAGGAACCGTCGCGGTCGTCTCGTTCAACCGGCCGGAGCGCAAGAACCCGATTACCTTCGAATCCTATGCCGAGTTGCGCGATACGTTCCGCAAGCTCGTCCATGCCGACGACATCAAGGCGGTGGTGTTCGGCTCGAACGGCGGCAATTTCTGCTCCGGCGGCGACGTGCGCGACATCATTGGCCCGCTGCTCGACCGAGATATGAAGGGCCTGCTCGAATTCACCCGCATGACCGGCGATCTGGTCAAGGCGATGCGCGCCGCGCCGCAGCCGGTGATCGCGGCGGTCGACGGCGTCTGCGTCGGTGCCGGTGCGATGATCGCGCTGTTCGCCGACCTGCGGCTCGGCACGCCGGCGGCCAAGACGGCCTTCCTGTTTACCCGCGTCGGGCTCGCCGGCTGCGACATGGGCGCCTGCGCCATGCTGCCGCGCGTGATCGGGCAGGGCCGCGCCGCCGAGCTCCTGTTCACCGGCCGCACCATGTCGGCCGAAGAGGGCGAGCGCTGGGGCTTCTTCAATCGACTCGTCGCCGCCGATGCGCTGGAGAAAGACGCGATCGCGCTCGCGCAGAAGCTCGCCGAAGGCCCGACCTTCGCGCACATGATGACCAAGACCATGCTCGGCCAGGAATGGTCGATGTCGCTTGAACAAGCAATCGAGGCCGAGGCGCAGGCGCAGGCGATCTGCATGCAGACGCAGGACTTCCGCCGCGCCTATGAGGCTTTCATTGCCAAGGGGACGCCGCGCTTCGCCGGCGACTGAGAATGCGTGACGTGAGTTATCTCGCCTGGCCGTTTTTCGAGCCCCGCCACCGGGAGCTGGCGGAAAAGCTCGACGCCTGGGCAGCGCTCAATGTCGCCGGCATCGATCATCACGACGTCGACGCCGCCTGCCGCGAGATTGTCGCGCGGCTCGGCCGCGATGGCTGGCTTAAGAACACCGCGCCGGGCGAGGGCAACCCGAAGCTCGATGTGCGCACGCTCGCGCTCTGCCGCGAGACGCTCGCCTATCACGCCGGCCTTGCCGACTTCTGCTTCGCCATGCAGGGCCTCGGCGCCGGCCCGGTGTCGCTCTATGGCAGCGACGCGCAGCGCGCCGAATGGTTGCCGAAAACCAGGAGCGGCAAGGCGATCGCCGCCTTCGCGCTGTCGGAGCCGGCCTCCGGCTCGGACGTCGCCAATATCGCCTGCACCGCCCGCCGCGACGGCGGCAGTTACATCCTCGACGGCGAGAAGACCTGGATTTCCAACGGCGGTATCGCCGACCTCTATGTCGTGTTCGCCCGCACCGGCGAGGCGCCGGGCGCCCGCGGCCTGTCGGCCTTCATCGTGCCGGGCGGCACGCCGGGCTTTTCGATTGCCGAGCGCATCGACGTGATCGCGCCGCACCCCTTGGCGCGGCTTGCGTTCAAGGATTGCCGCGTGCCGGCAAGCGCCATGATCGGCAAGCCGGGCGAGGGCTTCAAGATCGCGATGGCGACGCTCGATGTTTTCCGCACTACGGTCGGCGCGGCTGCGCTCGGTTTTGCCCGCCGTGCGCTCCACGAGGCAGCGAAGCGCGCGGCCTCACGCGAACTGTTCGGCGCGCCGCTGGCCGAATTGCAGATGGTGCAGGGCCATCTCGCCGACATGGCGCTTCAGGTCGACGCCGCCGCGCTTCTGGTGTTCCGCGCCGCGTGGGTGAAGGACATGGGCGCGGCCCGCGTCACCCGGGAGGCCGCGATGGCCAAGCTCTACGCCACCGAGGCCGCGCAGCGGGTGATCGACGCCGCCGTGCAGCTTCATGGCGGCGACGGCGTGCGGTCCGGACACGTTGTTGAATCGCTCTATCGGGAAATCCGTGCGCTGCGCATTTATGAGGGCGCGTCCGACGTCCAGAAGGTCGTGATCGCGCGCTCGGTTCTGTCCGAGACCTCCGGGGTGTCACAATGACAAAAGCGATCAAGCTCGGCCCGTCGGGGCACGTCGATACGTTCACCCGCGACAATCTCCCGCCGCCGGACCAGTGGCCGGACATCCTGCTTGACCGGCCGGAGTTTCAATACCCGGACGACCTGAACGCCGCCGTCGAACTGACCGACAAGATGGTCGAGAAAGGCTTCGGCGACCGTGTCGCGCTGATCGGCAACGGTCGCCGCCGCACCTACAAGGAACTGACCGACTGGTCGAACCGGCTCGCCCATGCGCTGACCGAGAACTATGGCGTCAGGCCCGGCCACCGCGTGTTGATCCGCGCCGGTAACAACCCCGCTCTGGTCGCGGTCTGGCTTGCCGCCACCAAGGCCGGCGCCGTCGTCGTCAATACCATGCCGATGCTGCGTGCCGGCGAACTCGGCAAGATCGTCGACAAGGCCGAGATCGCGCTGGCGCTGACCGACAGCCGCATCGCCGACGAGCTGGTCGCCTGCGCCAAGACCTCGAAGTTCTTGAAGCAGGTCGTCAATTTCGACGGCACCGCCAACCACGATTCCGAACTCGATCGCATCGCGCTCGACAAGCCGGTGAAATACGACGCCGTGAAGACCGGCCGCGACGATGTCGCACTGCTCGGCTTCACCTCCGGCACCACCGGCGAGCCGAAGGCCACCATGCACTTCCACCGCGACCTGCTCATCATCGCGGACGGCTACGCGAAGGAAGTGCTGAAGGTGACGCCGGACGACATCTTCGTCGGCTCGCCACCGCTTGCTTTCACCTTCGGCCTTGGCGGGCTTGCGATCTTCCCGCTGCGGTTCGGCGCTACCGCGACGCTTCTGGAAAACGCTTCACCCGCCAACATGATCCAGATCATCGAGCAGTATAAGGCGACGATCTGCTTCACCGCGCCGACCGCCTATCGGGCGATGATGGCGGCGATGGATCAGGGTGCCGACTTGTCCTCGCTGCGTCTTGCGGTGTCGGCCGGCGAGACGCTGCCGGCGCCGGTATTCGAGCAATGGACGAAAAAGACCGGTAAGCCGATCCTCGACGGCATCGGCTCGACCGAGATGCTGCACATCTTTATCACCAACCGCATCGGCGACAGCCATCCCGGCGCCACGGGGCGTCCGGTGACCGGCTATCAGGCCAAAGTCGTTGACGACGACTTGAAGGAAGTGCCGCGCGGTGAACTCGGCAAGCTCGCCGTGCGCGGGCCGACCGGCTGCCGTTATCTCGCCGACAAGCGGCAGAAGAACTATGTCACCGCCGGCTGGAACATCACCGGCGACACCTTCGTGCAGGACGAAGAGGGCCGGTTCCATTTCGTCGCCCGCGCCGACGACATGATCGTATCGGCCGGCTACAACATTTCCGGGCCCGAGGTCGAGGCCGCGCTGCTCGCCCATGCCGACGTCGCCGAATGCGCCGTGGTCGGCGCCGCCGACAGCGAGCGCGGCCAGATCGTCACGGCTTATGTGGTCCTCAAGGCCGGCGTCGCCGGCGACGAGCTGCGCATCAAGGTCTTGCAGGATCACGTCAAGGCGACTATCGCACCCTACAAATATCCGCGATCCGTTCAGTTCGTGCCGGCGCTGCCGAAGACCCAGACCGGCAAGATCCAGCGTTTCAAACTTCGCGAGCAGTGAGCACAATGACAACGACAACAATGCAACCCGATTTCGAAATCCTGCAGCCTGAAGGCTGGGCGGCGCCGAAAGGCTATGCGAACGGCATCGCGGCGGAGGGCCGGCAGGTTTACATCGCCGGCCAGATCGGCTGGACCGCACAGCAGACGCTGGTGAGTTCAGACTTTGTCGCGCAGGTCGAGCAGGCGCTGAAGAACGTTGTCGCGGTGTTGAAAGAAGGCGGCGGCGACCCGCGCCATTTCGTGCGCATGAACTGGTACATCACCGACAAGCCGTCCTATGTGGCACGGCAGAAGGAGATCGGCGAAGCCTATCGCCGCGTTGTCGGCCGGCATTTTCCGACGATGACGCTGGTGGTGGTCGCGGACCTGCTCGAAACCGGTGCCAAGGTCGAGATCGAGGCGACCGCGGTTATTCCGCGGCGCTGAGCGCGGCTGGCGGTGCGAGGTCCGTGGGTCGGGACCGGTTGGCTTCGCTGCATTGTCACGTCAGCCAGCCGGATGGTTTGACCACAGATACGGCTGCAGATTATCTCATTGATTTTGTTGTATTTATGGACTTTAACTCCCGTTCAATAGTTCGCGTATAAGTAGTATATTCAGAAAATTCAATTTATAGACGGGCCGCTGGAGGCGGTTTCGGGGCTCGTCGGCGCTTTGGCTCAGACTTGGCCTGCCGCTGCGGACCGCAGGCCCGAGCTTGGCGATTGCTGGATGTCTGCCGGAATGACACGTAGAGGCGCGCAGTCGGGACGACTGAACTTCAGCAGCGTCAGGATTCTGCTGGCGGACAAGAATCCCCATTACCGGAAGATTCTGCATTCGATGCTGCGCAACTTCGGCGCAAAGAACATTTTCGAGGCGGAAAGTTTCGCGGCCGCCGGTGCGATCATCAGCGCCACCCATCTCGATCTTGTTCTGTGTGACCATGGGCTTGCGGACGGAAGCGGATTGTCGCTCGTTCGCAAAACGCGCATGAACAAGACGTCGCGTAATCGCGAAATTCCATTTCTCGTGATGGCCGGCGACCCGAGCCTCGAACTGGTCGAGGCTGCGCGCGACGCCGGTGCGAACATGGTCATCAGCAAACCGGTGTCGCCATCGGCGTTGTTCGACCGCCTGCTTTGGGTCGCCAGCATTCAACGGGAGTTTTATGAAACCGAAAGCTATTACGGGCCTGACCGTCGCTTTCGCTTCGAAGGATTCGTTGCCGGCACCGGACGCCGAAAGACCGACGTGGATCTCGGGGAGCTCGACAATCTGTTCACGGATGCACAGAAATCCGATTCGGAGGGGTATGCAGCATGAGGAGAAGTCAGGGGGCATCGAGCTATCGCGTGTTCAACGTCGAAACGTCGTTCCAGACGAAAACTGCGAAATCCGGCGGCATCGACCGGTCGGCTGCGATCGTCGCCGCGCAGAATTCGCTTCGCGAGATGCAGTCGTCGATCGAGTCCACGCTCGACGAGAAACTCGCCGATCTCGAAAAACTCTTTGCGCAGACCGATTCCGGAGACAATGATCTGAAGGGCAAGATCGACTCGATGCACGATCTGGCATCGATCCTGCGCGACCTCGGCGGTGTCGTCGAATTCGGGCTGATCACCTACGTGTCGGAGAGCCTCTGCAAGTTTCTTCGCCTGTTCGAAGCGCGCGGCGGATTCGAAAAAGCGATCGTGGACTGCCACCTGAAGACGATCAGGCTCGTGCGCGGCGAAACCTATCGCCGGCTCAACATCGGCGACGTCCCGCAGCTCAAGGCCGGGTTCGACGACATGCTGCGGAAAATCGCGGCACTTCACTCATACTGAGCCGCGGCTCGGCCGCCAGGACTCCTCGGGACATAAGCCTCGTCAGGACACAATTCAGTCGAGCCGTGTCTGGCAGCCGGCGGATTTGTCTCGGCCTTCCGCACGCATGGCGTGACCCGATATCGGACGTTGCGACCGTAAATCGCCGTTCCGGCGGTCCTCATCGTCCACCTTCATAATCTAAGTTGTTAATGCCTCCGGTTTTTTTGAACCGGAGGTTGCAGACGACGATTCTTATATACCATTGATATCATTGGTTTATTTTCGTTTCTTAACGCCCGGTCAACCACCCGAAATTAGGTTAACGGCCGACTGCCGCGAAAAAGCGCAGCGTATCCGGCCGATCTCGGCCGGCATTTCGAATCCAGCCCCTTTCGGGCCCAACCGTCAGGTCATCGGACGCATGACAGTCGCAACGCAGGAAACCCCCGCTGCATCCGCCCAGATCGGCACCGTCGATGACGATGGCGCCGCCCGCGGTGCCAGCGCAGCCACCCAGTTCGTCTCCTTCGCCATCGGCGAGGATCAGTACGGCGTCGACATCATGTCGGTGCGCGAGATCAAGGGCTGGTCGGACATCACCCATCTGCCCAAGCAGCCCGACTATGTGCGCGGTGTGCTCA
>JBFWZV010000095.1:0-7282 GCA_050184975.1 Pseudolabrys sp.
AAGCTGGCCGAGATCGGTGATCACCTGCGAGGTCGCCTCGCGGAACGCACCGATGTTCTGCTCGACGCGCTCGCCGGCGGCGCCGGTGGTTTCGTTGACGCGGATCATGGCGGAGACGAATTCCGACACCCGCAACATCATGGTGTTTTCGAGCGCGCCCATGTTTTCGTGGGCGCCCGACAGCACTTCCTGCAGCATCAGATTGGCTTCACGCAGCCGCTCGAACATGGTGATCGAGTCCGAGCGCAGCATGTTGTGGGTCTCGAGCAGGTCGGTGACGGTCTTGTTGGCGGTCTCGCGCGACTGCTCGATAGCGCCGAGGCTCTTGTCGCGCAGTTCCGCCATGGTTTTGTTGACCGCGGAGGTCGCCGTTTCGCCCGCCGTGTTGATCTGACGCGCGATGTCGGTTGAATTTTCCGACATGGCACGGGCGAAATTAAGCCCGGTGTTCTCGATCGACTTGACCGCGTCCGTGGTCGCTTGAGTGATGTCGGACGCAAACTTCTGGCCCTTCTGCTCGAGCGCAGCCAGCACGCCGCTGCTTTCGTTCGACAGCGTCGCGGTGAGGTCCGCGGTCTGTTTGGTGACGGCGGCGGTGATTTCTTCCGCCTTGCCGCTGAAGCTGCGCGCGATCTCGTTGCTCGCGCTGGTCAGGCTCGTCTGCGCCTCGGTCGCGCTGGTTCGAATTTGCTCGCTCGCCGACATCGCAAGCTGGCTCAAGGCGCGTTCGGCCTCGCCGGCGTTGCTCTTGATCGACTGCGAGAGTTGCTCCATGCGTGCGTTGAGCGCGTCGGCGGCCGCCTTGGTGCGGGTTTCGATCTGGGTGGTGACGGTTTCGGCGCGGCCGACGAGAAGTTCCTCGAACCGTCCGACGCGGTTATCGAGGGTATCGGCGACTTCGGTGGCACGGGTGCCGAGCGTCTGATCGATCGTCTGAATCTTGGTCTCGATCTGCTTGGCGACCTCGTCGCCGCGGCTGGTGATGATATTGCCGACCTCGCCGACCCGTTTGTCGACCGCGGCGATGACCTCTTTGCCGCCCTCGGCGAGGGTGCCGGCGAGCTGCGTTAGGCGGTCGCTCAGGCCGCTCTCGAACTGATCGAGCTGGCCGCCGAGTTTGGCGCTGATTTCTTCGGTACGGCTGGTGACACGGCTGTCGAACGAATCGACGTATTTGCGCATCGCGTCGGAGACGGTTTCAGTGCGTTCGCCGAGCTTCTCGATCAGTTCGCCGCCATAGGTTTTTACGGTGCGGTCGAACTCGCCGATATGACGGATGATGAGATCGCCGAGCGTCGTCGAATCGCGCGACACCTTCTCGGTCAGCTCGGTGCCGTGATGGGCGAACAGTTCGTCGAACGCCTTGGTGCGGGCCGTCAGCGCGTCGGACACGTTCTTGGCGCGTTGATCGATGGTCTCGACCAGTGCCTGGCTGTTTTCGTTGAAGGTCGTGGCGACCTTGTTGCCACGCTCGACAATGGCGTCGGTCACGCGCGTCGCGGTCTGCTCGATCTTGGAGACGACGTCGCCGCCGCGGAGCGAGAGATCGAGGACCAGCGAGTCGCCGGTCGAACGCAACGTCGAGGAAACTTCCTCGGCGCGGGCGCTAATGGTGTCGGCGAGGCGGCCCGAGGTCTCGACCATGGCGTCGGTGATCTGGCGGGAGCGGTTCTCCATCATGTCGACGACGCCGGTCGATTTCTGCGCAAAGCCCTGCGCGACCTGATCGAGCCGGGTCGTCATCATCTGCTGGAGGCGGGCTGACAGTTCGGCGAATTCGTCGTGGACGTGTTCGGTCTTGAAGTTGAGGCTGGCCGAAAGCCGGTCGCTTGCCGAGGCGATCGCGGTGGTGGCCTGATCGCTGGTGTTCTCAAGGCGTTGCAGCAGGGTCGAGCCGCGTTCACCGAGCGCGTCGATCATCGAGTCGCCGGCATGGCCCAGCGCCAGCGTGATGTGCTCGCCTTTTTCGGTCAGGGTGCGGGTGATGCGCTGCGCCACTTCGTTGACGCGCTCGGCAACGATGTCGCCGACCGCGGTGATGTCGTGCGACAGGTCGAGATGCACGCTGGAGATGGCGTTGCGGACGTTCTCGGCCTGGTCGACCAGCGTATTGCGCTGGTTGGAGAGTTCGGTCAGCAGGTCGCGGATACGCACTTCGTTGTCGTTATAGGCGCGCTCCAGCGCCGAGACCTCGTTGTGAACGAGCGCCTCAAGTTCCGCGGCGCGCGCCAGCGCGCGTTCAACGCCGTCGCCCATTGCGGCGACCTCGCGTCGGATCGCCTGGCCGACGCTGACGACGCTGTCGCGGGCGGCGATTTCGGGTTCGGCGAAACGCATCGCGACTTCGGCGATGGTCTGTGTCGCGAGCCGCAGATCCTGGGTGCGGCGGATGATCTGCGCGACGACAAAGAAAAAGGTGATGGGGACGAATACTGCGGCGCCGACGGCGATCAGCGCCGGGATACGCATGTCCGGATGGCCGAACAGCACGTTCAGCTCGTCGCGATAGATGTAGCCGAGCGCGCCGGCGCCGCCGATCCAGGCCAGCGCGAACAGGACGGCAATCAGCCACGGCAGGCGCGACGGGCGGCGCTGCAGCGATTGCAGGATCTTGCCGATGGCGGCGCGGTCGTCATTGGCCGGGCGGCGCAGCATCGGATCGTCAGGGCGGGACCCCGAGAGCGGCTCGCCGAACAGATCGGTCCCGGCCGGCGCGGCCTGCTGGCGGCGGCTCAGGTCGGCCGGCGCGATGCGGTCGCTGTCCCGGACGTTGATGGCCTCGTCGATCGCCGACAGGGCTTCCTGGGTCGCGTCTTTGGATTTCTGCGGATTGTTCGCCATTGCGGGTGTCGCCTTGTCGTTACGCCGGACTGTGACTGCAGCCCGAATTAGTCAAAGTCCGGGCCGCGGCGCGTGCTCGGGTTGCCGCTCATGTCTTGTGGTCGTCCCTCGAAGCGTCCCCTGGACGTCGCCTCAACGTTGCTTTGCAGCCGGCCAGGCCCGCTTGGGCGCAGTCCACAACCGTCGGCTCTTAATCCTATCCGCTTGGCAATTCGAAAGAAACCGAGCCGGTAAGGAGTTTTTAATCATCGTTAACGCCGTCAACCGGTCCGCCATGGGGCGTCGCCCTGCGGTGATGCGGCGATAACCATCGCCGATCATTCCGTTACTGAAGTTTCATCCGGAGGCCCCATGTTTACCCGGCTTTTTCCCCTGTTCGGCCATAGTCCGCCACCACAAGAGGCCGCTCAGGGCCCGTTGGGGAGGCTGTTCATGAGCCATGCTGTTGCGATGTCTGTGGTCGTTTCCGCCGCACCGGATGCGTCCGGCGAGCTGCTCGATCGCGACCATCTCGCTCAGATGACGCTGGGCGACACCAAGCTCGAGCGTGAGATCCTTGCCCTGTTCGAGCGGCAGGCCGAATTGCTGCTCGAGCGGATGCGCATGCTGCCGCCTCCGGCGGTGTCGACGTTGGCGCATACGCTCAAGGGCTCGGCGCGGGGCATCGGCGCCTGGAACGTGGCGCGCGCCGCGGAAGCGGTTGAGCTTGCCGACGGGACGCTGGCCGAGTTTCAGAACGCCGTCGACCGGCTTGGCGTCGAGATCGGCGCGACGCGCGCCGTCATCGGCGAATTTCTGCGCACCCACTGATTTCCTCTGTTCCTGTCGCTCTGTTCGGCGCAAGGTTGACAGCCGCGCACTGGCATATGGCGGTTTGAGCCGCTATATCGGGCCCGAATATCGTCGTGGCCAGCCGGCCGCGTTCCCGCCAACAAGCTCGAATCCCGACCTTTCAGTCTGATGCCGAAAATTACCTTTATCGATCACGGCGGCGCCGCCCGCACGGTGGATGCCGACGTCGGCGCGACCGTGATGGAGACCGCGATCCGGAACAATATCCCGGGTATTGAGGCGGAATGCGGCGGCGCCTGCGCCTGCGCGACCTGCCACGTCTATGTCGACGAAGCCTGGCGCGAGAAAACCGGCGGTCCGTCGCCGATGGAAGAGGACATGCTCGATTTCGGCTACGAGGTGCGGCCGAACTCACGGCTCTCGTGCCAGATCAAGGTTTCGGACGAACTCGATGGCCTCGTCGTGACCACGCCGGAACGGCAGGCGTAGCGCCTGCACAATAGTTCGCGGCGGCGCGATTGGCCTCGCAGACGACTTGCGCAACCGCCCTGCGAAGTGACAAAAGATTGCCGCGAGCGAGGCGGCCATGAGCGACATCATCAAGACCGACGCATTGATTATCGGCGCAGGCCCGGTCGGGTTGTTCGCGGTGTTCGAACTGGGTCTCAATGATATCAAGGCGCATCTTGTCGACATTCTCGACAAGGTTGGCGGCCAGTGCGCCGAGCTTTATCCCGAGAAGCCGATCTACGATATACCGGGTTTCCCTTCGATCTCGGCACAGGGGCTGGTTGACGGCCTGATGGAGCAGATCAAGCCGTTCGGCGCGCAGTTCCATCTCAACGAAATGGTCGAGTCGATCGAGAAGATCGGCGACCCGCTGTTCCGCGTGACGACCGACGCCGGCAACGTGTTCGAGGCCAAGGTCATCGTCATCGCCGCGGGCGGCGGCTCGTTCCAGCCCAAGCGCCCGCCGATCGCCGGCATCGAAGCCTACGAAGCGAAGTCGGTGCATTATGCCGTGCGCAAGATGGACGTGTTCCGAGGCAAGAAGCTGCTGATCGCCGGAGGCGGCGACAGCGCGCTCGACTGGACGCTCAATCTCGCTCCGGTCGCCGGTCAACTGACGCTGCTGCATCGCCGTCCGGATTTCCGCGCTGCGCCCGACAGCGTCAACAAGATGAAGGCGCTGGCCGATGCCGGCAAGATCGACTTCGTGATCGGTCAGACGACGGGACTTGAAGGCGCCGACGGCGTGCTGTCGGCCGTGAAGGTCAAGACCGACAAGGGCGAGGAAAGGCGCATCGAGTGCGAGGCGATGCTGCCGTTTTTCGGGCTGACCATGAAGCTCGGCCCGATCGCCAACTGGGGCATTCACCTCGAGGAAAACCTGATCCCGGTCGAGACCTCAGCCTACGAGACCTCGGTGCCTGGCGTGTTCGCGATCGGCGACATCAACACCTATCCCGGCAAGCTCAAGCTCATTCTGTCGGGCTTCCACGAGGCGGCACTGATGTCGCGCAAGGCGATGTCTTATGTCTATCCCGACAAGAAATTCGTGTTCCAGTACACGACCTCGTCGTCGAGCCTGCAAAAGAAGCTGGGCGTCAGCTGACCTGCCGTCCGGTTGCAGCCGGTCAGGTCGAGCAGGTCATATCCTGGCCGCAGCACATCGGCGACTTCACCTTGCCGTGGCCATCCGGGCATTGCGAAATATGGACGTTTGAACCGTCCGGCTTCGTCAGGGTCGAGTGCTGAAGTTCCTTGCCGCATTTTCCGCAGGTCATTGTGCCGATGCTCATGCCGCACTTCTGGCAAACATAGGCCGCCATCTGTCGATCCTCCCAGTTGTTGTCGAGTCTCGAGCGCTATTGTGCGTATCCGTGAAAGCTCTGGCAACTGGTCAAGCCGGCCGCGCCGGCGCCGTGCCTAACTCGCGCGTGGGGCGACCTTCGCCGACTGCTTACTGCGCCTGAGCGCGTCGGCGACGAAGCCGTTGGCTTTCATCTCCTCGATGAAGGTGCGGAGATAGGTCGCGGCGGCGGTGCGCCCTTTCGGCACGCCCATGGCTTGACGGATTTCCATGAAATGGCCGTCCATGATGCGCAGGCCCGGATTATCCTTGGCGAAGGCTTCGAGCTGCTGACGCACGCCGGCGGCAACTTCGAGCTTGTCCTTGAGGAACAACTCCACCATCGCCCGGCTGCCGCCCTCGGAAGCGCGCACGAGGGTCGCATGTTTGATTGTGCGGGTGAGATAGAGGTCGTAGGCCGAATTGGGGCCAACCGCGATGCGGATGCCGGGTTTGTCGACGTCGGCAATGACCTTCAGGTCGGAATCCTTCGGCACCATATAGGTGCCCTCGATGATGAGGTAGGGCGCGGTGAACTCGATTTCGGCGGCGCGCACCGGCTCGATCGCGACGAAGGCGATGTCCCAGACGCCGTTCTTGACGTCCTCGAACACCTTGCCGGCGGCGGGATAGGTCTTGAACGCGACCGGGACGCCGAGGCGGTGCCCAAGCTCGCGCGTGAGATCGACGGTAATCCCCGCCGGTTCGCCGCTTGCGGGATCGGTCTGCGCCAGCACCGGATTGCCGAGATTGATCGCGGCGCGCAACGTACCGGTAGGGACGAGTTCACTCATCGGCGCTTCCATGACGATCTCCGCTGTCGGACCCGGTGCGCAGATTAGGTGAAATTCAGGCGGTGCCAAGAGAGCCGCTGCGCAGCTCTTTCACGATCTGAAGCCCGGCGACGATGACGGCAAAAACTGCGAGCCACACCATGCGGGCACCATAGCGGTCGTGCGGATTCGACAGGACGCCGCATACGACGGCGTTGCCGAGAATGGCGAGCGCGATAACTGCGGCAAACTCGCGGGTCTCGCGATAAGCCGCACTACGCAGGCCGAACACGATAGCCGGCAGCAGTATCATGGCGATGAGCCCGACCGGCCAGTGCAGCCGGTTGATCGCGGTGAAACTGATGTCGCCGTGCTGCTGCCGCGCAGCGTTCAGCGCCGGCACGGCCGACGGCATGTATTTTTCGATGATTGCGTAAGTGTGCCAGATGTCGTTGCGCACGCCTTCGCCGGTGCGGGCATTAATCAGTTGGCGGCCGGCGGCCGTCAGCGCGGTCTGCATCTGCAGCAGCGGATAAGCCTTGATGGCTTCGACCGCAATCGTCTTCATCTCGGGACCGAGGCCTCGGAAGCGGCCGAGCCGGTCGAACAGGTCGCTGCCCCAGAACCACTCGTCGGCGTCGCGCGGCAGCTGATCCTTGTAGGCGCAAAGCGTGAAGCGCGGATCGGGACAGTGCTCGTCGAGATATTTGTTGACGATGCCGTCCTGGAGCATGCGGCCGAACGAGAGCGCGAAGCCGCCCGGCGTCCAGGCGAGTTGCCCGGCGACGACGACGTTGCCGAGCGGTACCAGCAGCACGCCGAGGCCGACGGCAAATAGCCCGGCGCGCAGGCGATTGGTTGGCATCGCCGTGCGGCGGGCAAGCCAGACGAGGCAGGCGACGATCGCGAGACCACCGAGGACCGCGAGGGTTGCGCTGTGCGTGGAGGCGGCCACCGCGACGAGAAGGCCGAGCGCCGTGCGTTCGCCGCGCGCGAGCCGGTCGCGGCGGACCATGATGAGATA
>JBFWZV010000096.1:0-7026 GCA_050184975.1 Pseudolabrys sp.
CGCAACACGCGCCGCCGCCGAGTGGGGAGGATTGTCTTATTTGACGGCGTAGGACTTCCAGTCCTGCACCCGCACGATGCTCGACTTGCCTGCGTCCCAGCGATAGACGCGGTAGTTGACCTCGGTGCGGAAGTGATTGTCCTTGGTCCAGACGATCGGGCTGCCGCGCAGGCCCTTGGTGTCGAGCTTGAGCGTCTCCATCGCCGCGCGCACTTTGGCCGGGTCGGCCGGCCAGCCCGCGCCTTTGAGTGCGGCCTCGATGGCGATGCCGCCGATCCAGCCTTCCGTCATCATGGTCGGCGGATATTTCGAGCCGGCCTTCTTGGCGGCGTCCGCGATCTCCTTGTGGACCGGCAGGTTGTCCTGGAACAACGCATTGGCGCCGATCACGAAGAACTTGCCGTCCTTGAGGCGCGGCAGTTCGGTCTCGGATTCAAGGTGCGCCCAGACGATCATGTCGTCGTTCCAGCCGAGCTTGCGGAGCGCCTCGAACGTGCGCACCTGCGTCACCCACGGCGCCCAGGAGTAGACCCAGTTCGGGCCGGCATCCTTGAGCTTGGTCGCGAAGGGCGTGTAGTCGGCGGTCGGCGGCGGAATGACTTCCTTGTCGACCGGGGTCATGCCCATCGTCTTCGACAGTCCCTCGGCGTGATCGATTTCACCGCGCGACAGCGGGATCGCCATCGCCGAGAAGCCGATTTTCACCGCGCCTTTCGCATTCGCCTTGATGAAGTCGAGCGCGGCCTGGCTGTCATAGTTTGCCGCGTAGCCGGTGGTGCAGAATTGTAGCGGGTCGGCCGGCGGGTAAACGCTCTTCGGGCAGACGCCGCTGGCGAACAGCAGCGGCACGTTGGCGTTCTTGCTCTCGGCGATCACCGGCGCATAGGTCGAGGACAGGCTGGCATTGACCATCAGCACGACCTTGTCCTGCGTCAGCAGCTTTTTCGTATTGGCGGCGGCCTTGGAGGGCTGCGCGCCGTCGTCTTCGAGGATCAGCTTGATCTGCTTGCCGTTGACGCCGCCCGCGGCGTTGACGCGGTCGATATAGATGCGCAGGCCCTCGACGGCCGGCGCGTAGGTGCTCGATGGCGGGCCGGTCAGCGCGCCGGTCAGGCCAACGAGATAGGCGTCCTGCGCGGCGGCGGGCAGGGCGAGCGCGGAGGCGGCCAGCGCCCCGAGCAACATTCTCTTGATCATGTCTTCCTCCCTGTTTGTGTGGTTGGTTATCGCGTCAGCGCGCCGCCGGCTCCGGCGGCGATCAGACGGTCTTCACGGTCGTCGTACATGGCCTCGACGAGTTCCTTGAACCGCTCGTACATCAGCTTGCGCTTGACTTTGCGGGTCGGTGTCACCGGCTCGCCTTCCTCTTCGGGGTCGAGCGCCTTCGGCAAAATGCGGAACGCCTTGATCTGCTCGACGCGGGCAAGCCCGCTGTTGACGGCGTCGATCTCGCTCTGGATCAGCGTGGCAATACGCGCATGCGCAGTGAGGCTGGTGAAACCGGTGTAAGCGACGTCGTTGGCGCGCGCCCAGTCGGCGACCGTGTCGAAGTCGATTTCGATGACGGCGGTGAGATACTTGCGGCCGTGGCCGAACACCACGGCTTCCGCGACATAGGGGCTCGCGCGCAGCGCATTCTCGATGAAGGAGGGCGAGATGGTCTTGCCGCCGGCGGTGACGATGAAGTCGCGGGCGCGGTCGATCAGCCGCAGCGCGCCGCCGGTCCATTCGCCGACATCGCCGGTGCGCAGCCAGCCGTCGGCGCCTTTGATCTCGCGCGTTGCTTCCTCGTTGTTCCAATAGCCCTCGAACAAATCCGGCCCGCGCACCAGCACCTCGCCGTCGTCGGCGAGCCGCACGTCGAGGCCGTCGACCGGTGTGCCGACGCTGCCGGGGCGCGGGAACGGGCCGCGCTGGCCGCTGATGATGCCGCCGGCCTCCTCGGTCTGTCCGTACATCTCGACGACGTTGACGCCGTAGATGTGCCAGAGCGTGGTCGTTTCCGCCGGCAGCGAGGCGCCGCCGCTGACGACCAGTTCGAGCCGGTCGAAACCGATCTTGTTCAGGATCGGTGCGAAGATCAGGGCGTGCAGGAGCTGATAGGCGGCGCGCCGGGAGGATGACGCGCCGCCGTCCCAGAGCTGTCGCGCATAGCCGCGGGCGAAGCGGACCGCCGCGTCGTAGGCCATGCGCTTGAGCGCGCTGGAATTCAGGATGCCAACCAGCACATGGGAGGCGAATTTCTGCAGATAGCGCGGCACCATGAACAGGACGCTCGGCGCGACCTCGAACAGCGTCGTCGCGAAGTCCTCCGGGTCCTCGCCGAAATGCGGCACCAGCTGTGTGAACAACGGCAGCGTGATGGCGACGTCGCGGCCGAGCACGTGGCACATCGGCAGGAAGATGACGGTGCGGTGCGGCTTGTCGTACAGCGTCGGGTAATGCGCGGCGACGGTGTCGGTGGCGGCGAGATGCTTGCCGTGGGTGACCAGCGCACCCTTGGGATGTCCGGTGGTGCCCGAGGTGTAGACGATGAAGGCGGGATCGTCGGGCGAGAGCAAGCCAAGCTGCGCTTCGAGCCAGCCGATGTCGCCATGCGTGTCGCCGGCGAGCTTGTCGAGGCTCGCAAGCAGCGGGTGCTCGTAGGCGAACATCGCGGAGTCGTCGATGACAAGGATCGTCCGCAGTCCCGGTAACTCGTCGGCCAGCGGCAGGATCTTGTCGACGTATTCCTGGTCCTCGGCGATGAAGATCGCCGCGCCGCCGTCGCGCATCTGGTAGGCGATCTCGGCCGGCGCCGCGGTCGGGTAGATGCCGTAGACGATCGCGCCGAGCGACTGCGCGGCGAGATCGCAGATCATCCATTCCTCGCAGACGTCGCCCATGATGGCGACGCGCTCACCGCGTCTCAGTCCGAGGCCGCGCAGCACGCGCGCGGCGCGGGCGACCAGCGATGCATAGTCGCGCCATGTGCGTTCGCGGTAGATGCCGAATTTCTTGGAGCGGAACGCGACCGAATCCGGCGCCGTGCGCGCCCGCTCGCACAACAGATGCGGAGCCGTGGTGCGGCGCAGCCTTTTGCGATCGACCGTGTTCGTTCCGGTCATTGGTCGCTGCCTTGGTCGCCAGTTTGCGCGTTTCCCTCAAAATTCTATAGCTCAATAAAATTCAGATGGCCATAGGGGAGCGCGGGTGGGCCGCGTCAGCGGCGGGGCCGTTTCGGTTTGTCGCGTTTGCCGAGGCCGTCGACGATCATTCGGGCGAATTCGACGCTCAGCATCGCGATTCCGATATTTTCCTTGCGATACCAACTGGCTGCCGCATTGCACATGCCGAGAACGGCAAGTGTTGCGAGCCGCGGGTTGAGGTCGGAGCGGAATTCGCCGTTGGCGACGCCGTCCTTGATGACGCCCTCGAAAATGCGCTCGATGCCGCGCGACCAGCGGCCGACGCGGCGGCGGCTCTCCGACGGCAAATGCTGGCGTTCGTTCAGGAACACCTTGACGAAGTCGCCGCGGTCGACGAGCGGCGACAGGTGCGAATTAATCAATAAAGACAGGCGTTCCCGCGCCGTGCCGGCGGAATTCGCAATGAGCTTGGCGGCTTCGTAGAAATCTTCGACACCCTTCAGGCAGACCTGCTCGAACGCCGCTTCTTTCGACGGAAAATAATAATAGAGGCTCGCCTGGCGGATGCCGAGCACATCGGCAATGTCCTGCGTCGTGGTGCCGTGAAAGCCACGTTCAGCAAAGACGCGCGCGGCGGCTTCGACAATCTCCGGCTTGCGGCGGCGTTGCCCGCTGGATTTCGGTTTTTCTGGAAAACTGACGACAGCCATGGGACAGCGGCCCTGACGTTTCCCGATGGAGGCGAAACGGAAAATATTTCCGCGCCAGCATTGAGTTGTGCCACAGGGTCGCGCTAAATGCTATCTATCGATCTATAGAATAATGGTTCAGGGAGTCGGCGATGAGCAAGCAGGCTGTGAGGCGTCCACCGTTTCGTGCCGATCATGTCGGCAGTCTGCTGCGACCGCCGGCGCTGAAACAGGCGTTCCGCCGCCATGCCGCCCGCGAGCTTGGTGATGCCGAGTTCGACAAGTTGCAGGACGACTGCATTCGCGACGTCGTCGCGCTGCAGGAAGCCGTCGGCCTGAAGGTTGCGACTGACGGCGAGTTCCGCCGCGGCTCCTATTGGGGGCGCTTCGTCGACCGCACCGAAGGCTTCGAGATCAAGTCAGCCTCGTTCATGTTCCGCAACGATCAGGGCCAGGAGGTCGCATTCACCGCGCCCTATGCGAAAGGGAAAGTCGGCCGCCGCCAGCCACTGGCGCTCGACGAGTACGAATTCTTGCACAAGGTGACCAAGGTCACCGGCAAGATCACATTGCCCGCGCCGTCGACGATGCACTTTTATCGTTGCGACGACTACGCCGACAAGAAAGTCTATGCGAATGTCGATGCGTTTTTCGCCGATCTCGCCAGGGTGTTCCAGCAGGAAATCGCGGAACTGGCCAAAGCCGGCTGCC
Source organism: Pseudolabrys sp. (assembly GCA_050184975.1). Taxonomy (GTDB): domain Bacteria; phylum Pseudomonadota; class Alphaproteobacteria; order Rhizobiales; family Xanthobacteraceae; genus Pseudolabrys. The sequence continues at coordinate 4,529 of JBFWZV010000096.1, forward strand.
GCTACATCCAGCTCGACGAGGTCGCGGTCGCGCTGTTGTGCGACCCGGCGATCCGCGACCAGATCAAGGCGTCGGGCAGCGATCCCGACATGCTGGTCGATCTCTACATTGACAGCATCAATCAGGCGGTGGCGGGTTGCCCGGCCGACATGGCAATCGGCGTCCATATGTGCCGCGGCAATTTCAAGGGCCACTATCTCGGCGCCGGCGGCTACGAGTCGGTGGCCGAGCGCTTCTTCGCCAACACCAGGGTGACGCACTTCCTGCTCGAATACGATACGCCGCGCGCCGGCGATTTCGCGCCGCTGCGCTTCGTGCCGAAGGACAAGGGCGTCGTGCTCGGCCTCATCAGTACCAAGACGCCGGCACTGGAGCCGCTCGATACGTTAAAGAAGCGCACCGAGGAGGCGACCCGGCACATCGATCTCGACCGGCTGGCGATCGGACCGCAATGCGGCTTCGCCAGCACGGTCGCCGGCAATCCGCTGACCGATTCTGAACAGCGGGCGAAACTCAGTTTGATCGTAGAAGCGGCGCGGGCGATCTGGGGCGGTGCATAACGCGCAGGTAGGGCCTGCGGGCCGACCAAGGCCGATCGCCGACGATCAAGCCTTGGCGGTATCGGCGTCGTGCTCGTCGGCGTCCGCGCGCCGGCGCAACAGATATGTATCCATAATCCAGCCATGGCGGCGGCGCGCCGCATCGCGCGTGGCTTCGATCTCTGCAGCACGTTGCGCAAGCGGGCCGGCGATCAGGACTTCGTCGGGTGTGCCGAGATAGGCGCCCCAGAACACATCGAGATCCTGGTCGGCAGCCTGCTTGAAGGCGAGCTGGCCGTCCAGCATGACGACCGCGTCGGTCTCAGGCAGCGTCTCGCCGAGCCGCCGCCCGGTGGTGATCAGCACCGGCTCGCCGATCCGGTTGAGCGGAATGCGATGCTGCGCCGCCAGCGCCTGGATGCTGGCGATGCCGGGAATGACCTCGACCTCGAACGGCACGGTGTTCATCGCCGCGACGGATTCGAGAATTCGCAGCGTGCTGTCGTAGAGGCACGGGTCGCCCCAAACGAGGAAGCCGCCGTGCTGCCCGTCGGCCAATTCCTCGCGGATCATGCGCTCATAGATCGCGGCGCGCTTTGCGTGCCAGTCGGCAACGGCCGTTTCGTAGCAGTCGGGCGCGCGGTCGCGCTCGGGATCGGCGGCGGTGACGTAGCGGCACGATGCATTGGTGACATAACGCGCGCAAATGTCCCTGCGCAGCGCGGCGAGCGCGCCTTTCTCGTCGCCCTTGTCGATCAGGAAAACCGCATCCAGCTGGCCCAGTGCCTTGATGGCCTGCACGGTGAGATAGTCGGGATTGCCGGCGCCGATTCCGATGACAAAGACTTTTCGCATGAGGTGTCTCTCAAAGGCTGCCGCCGGCGGCCCGCCGCTGCGATCGGCCTCGGGGCGCCGCTAGGCTTTGGTTTGATCGTCGCGGCCGTAGAACTGGGTTCCGATCGTGATCGGAGGACGGCCCTGGTTCCGGCGGTGCTCGTTGGTGTCGCGCAGGGAATAGACGCAGCCGCAATATTCCTGCTGATAGAATTCCTCGCGCTTGCTGATCTCGATCATGCGCTGCGAGCCGCCGCCCTTGCGCCAGTTGAAGTTCCAATAGGTCAGGCCGTCATAGGGAGCCGCGGCCCGATGGCCGCAATCGTTGATCTGCGCCATGTTCTTCCAGCGCGAGATGCCGAGCGAGGAGGTCATCACCGGAAAGCCGTGCTCGTGCGCATAGAGCGCGGTGTGCTCGAAGCGCATGTCGAAGCACATGGTACAGCGCGCGCCGCGCTCGGGCTCCCACTCCATGCCCTTGGCGCGCGCGAACCAGTTGTCCTTGTCGTAGTCGGTGTCGACAAAGGCGACGCCATGCTTCTCGGCAAAGCGGACGTTTTCATCTTTGCGCAGGAGGTACTCTTTCTGCGGGTGGATGTTCGGATTGTAGAAGAAGATCGTGTAGTCGATGCCGGAGGCGAGCATTGCCTCCATGACCTCGCCGGAGCACGGCGCGCAGCAGGAATGCAGCAGCACTTTCTTGTGCCCGCCGGGCGGGGTCAGATTGGGGCGCTCGACCATGCCGCACTCTTTGTCATATTTCGCTGCGAATTTCCATCCGAGCCGGTGTGGCGGGGGATTCAGGCTTAAAATGGCGGACGCGGCGCGTCAGACGACCGGCGGCTTCGACAGGCCGGCCTGTTCCAGCATGCGCAGGAATTCGCCGAGCCGCGCCTTGCGATAGGCCGGCACGTCGATCTTGCCGTAGTCATAGAAGCCCTTGCCGTCGCGCAGGCCGTTGCGGCCTTCCGCCATGTTCCTGTTGACGATGTCCGGCGCCTCGAAGCGCTGGTCGTTCATCGCGCCGGAGAGATAGCGGCTCGCGTAATAGAGAATGTCGCCGCCGCCCCAGTCGATGAATTCGAGCAGGCCCAATACGGCGAAGCGGAAACCGAAGCCGTACTT
>JBFWZV010000097.1:0-6707 GCA_050184975.1 Pseudolabrys sp.
CGTCACCCACCTGCGCGACGTTTACCTCAAGCTCTCGAGCGACCTCGCTGCACGCGGCCGCACCGATTGGGTCGAAGCGGAGATGGGTATCCTCACCTCGCCCGAGACCTATCGGATGGACCCGGACAGCGCGTGGGAACGGCTCAAGAGTCGCGTCCGCAAGCCGAAGGAACTGGCCGTGCTGATCGAGGTCGCGGCCTGGCGCGAGCGCGAGGCGCAGACGCGCGACGTGCCGCGTGGCCGCATTATCAAGGACGAAGTGATCGGCGACATCGCGGTTCAGGCGCCGATCACCATCGAACAACTCAGCAAGTTGCGTTCGCTGCCGAAGGGCTTCGAGCGCTCGCGCTGGGGCGAGGACATCGTCGGCGCGGTCCGTCGGGCCATCGAACGCGATCCCAAGACGCTGCCGCGACTCGACCGGTTCCGCCCGGCGCAGAACGGGGCCGCGACGGTCGAGCTTCTCAAGGTTCTGCTGCGCATGACCGCCGAACGGCATGGCGTCGCCGCCAAGGTGATCGCCACGGTCGACGATCTCGACCGTATCGTCGCCGACGACAATGCCGACGTTCCCGCACTCAAAGGCTGGCGGCGCGAACTGTTCGGCGCAGGCGCACTGGCGCTCAAGCACGGCCGATTGGCGCTGGCGCTGGAAAAGGGCCGGGTCATCGCGATCGAGCGGGACTGATCAATTCCTATTCGACGATGACCGGCTCGCGGCCGATCAGCCGGGCAAGCTGGCGCAAGCGGCTGGAAACGCGTTCGCTCGCCAGTTTCGCATAAGGGCCCGACAGTCGCAGCGTGAGCTTGCCGCGAGTCACCACCATAGGCGTATGCGGCAGCGCGCCGCCCTCGCCGGCCGTGATCAGATAAGCAACCCGCATCGCCGCGCCGAGCACGCGCGCCCGATCCAGCATGCGCGTCGTGGCAAGTTCGCGCAGCCGTGGCGACAGCTCCTCCTCGCCAAGCCCCATATGGCGGAAGAACACCGTCAGCGCGAGGAACGCGCGGCCCGGATGATCGATTCCGGCGAACGCGCCATGCGCGATAATGTTCATGGATTGCTCACCGCGATAGTCAGGATGGGCTCGCCAGCCGATATCCGCAAGCAGACAGGCGGCGCGGCGCAACCTCACCTCCTCCGGCTCTTCATCGAGACCCGACGAAGCGAAAAATTTGTCAGTCCAGGCGATCAACTCGACGCCGTGTTGCGGCGACCGCGAGCGCAGCAGATTGAGTTCGCCCGCGACCGCGATCAGCGGATCGCGTTTTTGCTCTTTCGCGTTGAGCAAGGAATATAAAAGCCCCTCGCGAACGCCGTGCACCGACACGACGACCTGACGCGGCTCGATCACGCGCACCAGGTTCTCCATGACCAGCGCCGCATAGGCGAGCAGCGGCCGACGTGCCGCGTTGACGACTTCGATCTGCGACAGCGTATCGGTGTCGACCCGATGCACCAGCCGCGAAAACTCGAGCGCCTCGCGTGCCGCGATACGGTAGTTGTGCATGACGTGAAACGGATAACCGGTCTGCCACATATGCAGGCGTGCCAGCGCGCGCCATGTACCGCCGACGGCATAAAGCGTCCGGCCACGGCCGCGCTTCAGCAGGTCGACACGGGCGATAGTATCCTCGACGAACCGTTCGGCCTTCTTGATCGAGCGCCCGGTCAAGTCCTGCAGCGCCAGACCGCCGAGCGGCAGCGTGGTTCCCGGGCGGATCGTGCGGCCGGAGATATCCACAAGTTCCAGCGATCCGCCACCGAGATCGCCGACGATGCCGTCGGGTTCGTGAATGCCAGACATCACGCCCAGCGCAGTCAGATGCGCCTCGCGCTTGCCGGACAGAATATCGATCCTGGTCCGGCAGATTTTCTCCGCCTGCGCAATGAATTCGGTGCCGTTGCGGGCGTCGCGGCAGGCCGCGGTGGCGATGGCCCACACCTTGCGCACGTGAAGCGTATCGCAGAGCGCCCGAAAGCGGATCAGCGCACCGATCGCCTTGTCGATAGCGTCCGCCGCTAAAAGCCCGGTCGACTGCACCTCGCGGCCGAGGCCGGCCAGCACTTTCTCGTTGAAAACCGGCGTCGGGCTGCGCGTCAGCCCCTCGTAGATGACAAGGCGGACCGAGTTCGAGCCGATATCGATGACGGCGATCAGCGGCCCGTGGTCGAGACGCCCCTTCGCGGCGGCGCGCTCCGCCCGGCGCTTACGCGCTTTCGAGGCGGCGGATGAGGCTGCGCGGCTGCGATTCCTTGAGCGATTTGCCACGACCCGACAGGCTCGGATTGGTCATAAAGTATTTATGGGCGTTGAAGGGATCCGCGCCCGGCTCCGCCTTTATGCGCACAGAACTGCCATCCGGCAAGAGGTCCCAGCTCTGCTCGTTGTCGTTGAAGTTCGCCACCATGATCTGGCCGATAACCTGCTCATGCACGGTCGGATTGAGAATCGGGCACAGCACCTCGACGCGGCGGTCGAGATTGCGCGGCATCATGTCGGCCGACGAGATATAGACTACCGCGCCCGGATGCGGCAGCGCGTGACCGTTTCCAAAACAATAGATACGGCCGTGCTCGAGGAAACGGCCTATGATCGACTTGACGCGGATATTGTCGGACAGCCCGGGTACGCCGGGCCGCAGGCAGCAAATGCCGCGCACCACAAGGTCGATGTCGACGCCGGCGCCCGAGGCCGCATAAAGCGCATCGATGATGTCGGGGTCGACCAGCGAATTCATCTTCATCCAGATCGCCGCCGGCTTGCCGGCTTTGGCATTCGCGGCTTCCTGCGCGATGTGCTCCATGATCCGGCTGCGCAGATTGAGCGGCGACACGGCGAGCTTTTTCAGCTCCGCCGGCTCGGCATAGCCGGTGATGTAGTTGAACACGCAGGCCGCGTCATGCGCGATGTCGGGATCGGCGGTGAAATAGGACAGATCAGTGTAGATGCGCGCGGTGACCGGATGATAGTTGCCGGTGCCGGCGTGAACGTAAGTCGTCAGTCCGCTGCCCTCGCGCCGCACCACCAATGACAGCTTGGCGTGCGTCTTCAGTTCGATGAAACCGAACACGACCTGCGCGCCGGCGCGTTCGAGGTCGCGCGCCCAGCGGATGTTGGCTTCCTCGTCAAATCGCGCCTTCAGTTCGACCAGCGCGGTGACGGACTTGCCGGCCTCGGCGGCCTCGACCAGCGCCTTGACGATCGGCGATTCCGCCGAGGTGCGGTAGAGCGTCTGCTTGATCGCGACGACGTTGGGATCGCGCGCCGCCTGCTGGAGGAATTGCACGACCACATCGAAGGATTCGTAAGGATGATGGACAACCAGATCTTTCTGCCGGATCGCTGCGAAGCAGTCACCGCCGTGATCGCGAATGCGTTCCGGATAGCGCGGGTTGTAGGGAACGAATTCGAGATCGGGGCGATCGAGATGCCCGAGCTGCGACAGTTCGTTGAGCGCGAGCACGCCGTCGACCAGAAAGACTTCGTCCTCCTGAACACCGAGCGCGCTCTGCGCAAATCGCCGCAAGTCGGCCGGCATGTCGGCGGTCATTTCAAGCCGAATGACCGAGCCGCGCCGGCGCCGCTTCAATGCCGTTTCGAACAGGCGAACGAGGTCTTCGGCTTCTTCCTCGATTTCGATATCGGAGTCGCGGATCAGGCGGAATGCACCCTGCCCTTTTACGCTGTAGCCGGGAAACAACCGCCCGATGAACAGCGACGTCGCCTGTTCAAGCGTGATGATCCGGATCGTCGAGGCCTGGTCGTTCGGGAGCCGGATGAAGCGTTCGATCTTCAGCGGCATGCGGATCAGCGCATTCATCGCCTTGCCATCCGGCTTGCGGGCGAGCTGGAGCGCGATCGAAAAGCCGAGATTGGGAATGAACGGAAACGGATGCGCCGGATCGATGGCGAGCGGCGTCAGCAACGGGAATATTCGTTTCAGGAAATGATCCTCGAGCCAGGCCCGCTCGCTCTTGTTCAGATCCTTGCCATCGACCAGCACGATTCCGGCTTCGGCGAGCGCCGGCCGCAGTTCGAGCCAGCGCTTCTGCTGGTCCTGCGCCAGCAGCGCCACCGCGTCACTTACTTTGGCAAGTTGCTCGTGAGGCGTCAGCCCGTCGGGGCTGCGCTCCGTGATGCCCTCGCGGATCTGACCTTTGAGACCCGCGACGCGGACCATAAAGAACTCGTCGAGGTTGTTGGCCGAAATCGACAGAAAGCGCACGCGCTCGAGCAGCGGGTGATTTTCATTGCCGGCTTCCTCGAGCACGCGGCGATTGAAGTGCAGCCACGACAGTTCGCGATTGATAAAGCGCTCCGGCCGTTCCCCGATCGGCAAGTCCTGAGCCGAAGGTGCGCCGCCCGCGGCAGTCGACGACGACGCGACAAGCTCGGGGCGGGTGGGAGTTCTTTGACGTCGGCTCATGGGCGAAAAATTTCAAGTGCCGGAAAGACTTGTCATGAATTATGACAATCGGATGACAAGCGCCGGCCCCTTGTCGCCGTGCAGTCTATCACTCCACCCCGTCGCGGAACAGTTCAGCCGCCAGCGCCCGCGTCACGGGACGTTTTTGCTGCATGGCCGCGTGGTCGAGCCGTACGACCGCGGATTGCACGCCGGCAAACGAGCGCTCGATGCGAACGAGCAGATAGTTAACCACGCTGTCGTCGAGGACGATCTGCCGGTCGGCCGCCAGCTTCATGAGGAGCGCACGCAGGAGCTTCTCGTCAGGCAACGCGAGCGCCACAACCGGCAGCGCACGCAGACGAGACGCAAGATCGGCGATCGACAATGTCCAGGCCGCCGGCAATGTCCGGCTGGTCATGAGCAGGAAAGCGTTCTCCTCGCGCACCAGATTGAGCAAGTGAAACAGCACCCGTTCGTCGAAACCGGTGTCCGGATCCAGGTCATCGACCACCAGCGCGCCACCCGTCAGCAAGTCCGGCAGGTCGGCGTCGCGGAGTGCAGCCGCGGCGACCGCACGGGCGCCGGCCTGCTCTGCCCAGATCGCGGCAAGGTGCGATTTGCCGGCCCCCTGCGGCCCGGTGACAACGACAGCGCGATCCGGCCAGTCCGGCCAGCGCTCAATCAATGTCAGCCCCGCCGCGTTTGAGGTGCCGCGGATGAAATCCTCGCGCGCATAGCTCTCGCTATGGCCGAGATCGAGGACGAGCTGGCGTTGCGCGCCACCGGCCATTTTATCCGTTACTCCGCAGGACCACCGGTATAGAGGCTGCTTTCCAGATAGCGCCGCAGCGCGAAGCGCGCCAGCACGCCGATGGTCGCCGCGAGCGGCACTGCGACCAGCAGGCCGACAAAGCCGAACAGATAGCCAAAGGCGAGCAGCGCGAAGATCAGCCAGACCGGATGCAACCCGACGCTGTCGCCGACCAGCTTCGGCGCCAGAATATTGCCTTCGATAAACTGCCCGACCAGAAAGATCGCAAGTACGACCGCGATCCAGGTCCATTCCGGCCAGAACTGCGCGACAGCAACTCCCATGGACAAGATCAGCCCGGTCATCGATCCGACATAGGGAATGAAGGTGATGAGACCGGACACGAGGCCGATCAGCAAACCGAAGTTCAGGCCCGACAGCGTCAGCGCCACAGCATAAAACGAGCCGAGCAACAGACACACTGCCGATTGCCCGCGCACGAAGCCTGCAATCGCGCGGTCGACTTCACCGGCGAGCTGCCGGACGATGTCGCGATGATGCAATGGAATCCAGGAATCCACCTTGGCGACCATGCGGTGCCAGTCGTAGACGAGATAGAACGCGACGACCGGGGTGATAACGATCAGCGAGAACACCGAAACGAGCGATCGGCCGCCTGACCATAGGGAGCGAAGGAAGGCCGTCACCCAGCCGACGCCCTGCCCGACCAGATCGGAGATCGATTTGTTCGACTCGAGGCCTTCACCGACCAGCTTCTTGAGCCACGGCAGGTCGGGATCGCTCACAAGCGTCTGAATCAGCGACTGCAGGCGCGAAACATAATTCGGAATATTGCTGATGAATGCGCCGAGTTGGCCGCCGAGCACCGGTGCGATCAGCAAAATCAGGATGACGAAGATCAGGACCATCAGCGAGATCATGATCAAGGCCGCGACCATGCGGCCGACGCCCATTCGCTCGAGGCGATCGGTCAATGGCGTCAGCAGATAGGCAATCGCCAGGCCGACGACGAATGGCAGCAGGATTTCCGCGAGAAGCCAGAGCGCAAGCACGATGATCGCGAAGCCGCCGAGCCAGAACATGACCTGGCGCTCGATCGCCGTGGTGGGGACCGGCACACGCTTGCCGCGCGGACGCGATGGACTCATCGGCCGGCCGCTACGGAATTCATGTGGCGGACCCATTCCGCGACATAGGCCGCAATCGACAGCAAGGTCAGCGCCGCGACAAGCCCCATCAGAATCGTCAGCACGTCGTCGGCACGGAACGAGAATCCGAGCGAGGCCAGCACCAGGCAGGCGAACGCGATCTGCGCGACCGTATTGAGCTTGGAGACGAGCAACGGCTTGACCTTCAGCGGGCTTCCGATCAGCCAGGACAGCATGACTGCACCGACGATCATGATGTCACGGGACACCACCAATATGACCAGCCAGCGGGGGATCATCCCTGCAATCCCCAAGGTCACGTAAATCGAGACGATCAGCGCCTTGTCGGCCAGCGGTTCGAGATAGGCCCCGAG
>JBFWZV010000098.1:0-6643 GCA_050184975.1 Pseudolabrys sp.
GGCAAAATCCTCGTACGACAGCGCACAGCCTTCCGTTCGCCGTAATCCCTTCTAGGATGCGCGCGCCATGACAATGCAACCGACACAACTTGCGGCCGGCGTTCGCGCACCGGCCGCAGCCGGCCTTTGGCGCCGAGAGATTATCGAGACAATCGGGCTCGCGCTGCCGATTGCGCTAACGCAGCTCGGACAGATCGCGATGATGACGAGCGACCTTGCCCTGGTCGGCCGGCTCGGCGGCCGGGCGGTCGCAGCGTCGGCGCTTGCGCAGATCGTATTGTTCGCGGTGTTCGTGCTCGGTATGGGCCTTGTCTCGGCCGTCGCGCCGCTCGCAGCGCAAGCATACGGCGCGCGGGAGCCGCGCATGGTCCGCCGCGCGCTGCGTGTCGGCCTATGGGTTTCGACGATCATCGGCATTCCGCTCACCGTGCTGCAATTGCAGGGCGAGCCCATCCTGCTGGCGCTCGGGCAGGATCCAGTCACTTCGCAACTCGCCGGCCAGTATCTCGGCGGGCTCGCCTTCTGCCTGATGCCGGGTTGGTGGTTCATCGCACTGCGCGGGTTCATGGGCGCGGTGAACCGACCGGAGCCCGCGCTCTGGATTACGCTCGCAGCGATCCCCGCCAATTTTGCGCTGGCCTATGCACTGATCTTCGGTGCTTTCGGCCTGCCGCGACTCGACCTGCTCGGTGCCGGCGTCGCGACCGCGCTGGTCAATCTCGGCATGTGCGTGGCCTGCGTCTGGGTCTGCTACCGGCAGCGGCCGTTCCGCAAATATCGCGTGCTCGGCCGGTTCTGGCGTGCCGACTGGGCGTTGATGCGGAAACTGATCGCGGTCGGCCTGCCGATGTCTGGTTCATTTTTGCTGGAATACGGGCTATTCGCCAGCGCCGCGATCATGGTCGGCTGGATCGGCACTGTTGAGCTCGCAGCCCACCAGATTGCGCTGCAAACCGCGGCCATCGCCTTTATGGTGCCGTTCGGAATTTCGATGGCGGCGACCGTGCGCGTGGGCCACGCTGTCGGCCGAGTCGATGCCGCCGGCACACGTCGCGCCGGATTCGCGGCAATCGCGCTCGGCGCTGCCTTCATGGCGGCGATGGTGGTCCTTATCGTCGCGCTTAGGCATTTGATCCCTTGGGTGTTCCTTGGCGACGGCGATGCAGCCGCCGATGCGACGGTGCAGCTCGCCGCAATGCTGCTGCTGATCGGCGCCACGTTTTTTATTGCCGACGGCATCCAGACCGTTTCCGCTGGCGCGCTGCGGGGTCTCAACGACACCCGCGTTCCGATGCTGTTTGCACTCCTCAGCTTCTGGGTTGTCGGCTTTACCGCATGCTATGGCCTCGCTTTCCATGCCGGGTTTGGCGTCATCGGAATCTGGACCGGTTTTACGATCGGACTTGTGCTTTACGCGATCCTGCTGGTGTGGCGGTTCGCGCGGCTGACGCAGCAGGGCTACATGCCAGCAGCGCCGCACGCCACCTGACGCGTTGCCGCCGGGCCACGAGTTCGGCTAAGCGGAGGCATGACGGAGCGCCTCACCATCGACCGACTCGGCCATCGCGGCGATGGCGTCGCCGACACGGCCGGCGGGCCGGCCTTCGTCCCCTACACGTTGCCCGGCGAGACCGCGACGGTCGAACCTGTTCCAGGGCACCCCGATCGCCGCCATCTGCTGCACGTCGAAACACAGAGCCCGGAACGGGTGGCGCCGATTTGCCAGCACTTCGGCCAGTGCGGAGGATGCGCGCTTCAACACTGGAAGCTCGACAGACAACTCGACTGGAAACGCGATCTGGTTTCCGAAGCACTGGCCCACGCCGGACTCGACGCCCCGGTCGCTGCGACAATCGACGCTCATGGCGGCGGCCGGAGGCGCGTGACGCTGCACGCAAGGCGCGGCACGCATGACATTCTCGAGGTTGGCTTTGCCGCCCCGCGCGCCCATCACATTGTGGCAATCGACCATTGCCCGATCCTCGTCAGAGACCTCGACGGCGTGATCGACGTCGCCTGGGCAATCGCGGACGTTCTGCGGCCTGCCCGCAAACCGCTCGACATTCAGGCAACCGCGGCCGTAAACGGTCTCGACGTCGACGTGCGCGGGTCCGGTCCTCTCGACACGGCAACGCGGACCGCTCTTGCCGGCGTTGCCGACAAACACCGGCTCGCCCGCGTGACCCGTCATGCCGAATTGGTGATTCAGCGAACGCCACCAACGCTGGCGATCGGGCCGGCGACAGTCACCCTGCCGCCGGGCGTCTTTCTTCAGGTCACCGAAGCGGCGGAGAATATTCTTGCCGAACTCGTCATGGCTGCGGTCGGCGGCGCAAAGCATGTGGCAGACCTGTTTTGCGGCGTTGGTCCCTTTGCACTCCGCCTCGCCACGCGGAGCCGCGTCACCGCGGCGGACAGCGATGCCGCCGCCGTCGATGCGCTCGGACTGGCCGCAAAAGCTGCAAAGGGCCTGAAACCGCTCGATGCCATCGCACGCGACCTGTTTCGACGGCCATTCGCCACGCCTGAACTTAAAGCCTTCGACGCCGTGGTGTTCGATCCGCCGCGACAGGGGGCTGAGGCGCAGGCCCGACAACTTGCGCAAAGCAACGTTCCCGTCGTCGTCGCGGTGTCATGCGACCGCATGACCTTTGCACGCGACGCCCGCATTCTCGTCGATGGCGGTTACCGGCTCGAGACTGTAACGCCGGTCGACCAGTTCCGTCATTCGCCGCATATCGAAATCGTCGCGCGCTTTTCGCGCTAGCGGAAATCGAAATTGCTGCCGCCCCAGCGCTCCTGCCACAGCCGCTCGCCGATCGTGCAGGACACCCGTGGTTTGTCGGCCTTGACCGGAACCACTTTCGCCTCGGGCTCCCGCCCGGCGATCTCGAGCACGAGTTTCGTGCGCGTCGCCTCGATGAATTTTGAGCGCTCGCGAATGGGCACAACGAAAGCACCGGGGCCGCCGATCACGCAGTCCTCGTAATAGATATCGAGAATATCGATATCCATCGTGCTCGGATTGGGCCGCTTCAGCATGATCGGAAGACCATTGATCGTGATGCCGGCCGCCAGAACCTCGTCGCGCGCTTGCGTCACCAGCGGCCCGCTATTGTTGGCGCCGTCGCCCGAAACATCGATCACCCGACGCAGCCCGCGATAGCCGCTGGCCTCGAACATCGGAGCCGCAAACCGCAAGGCGCCGGAAATCGAAGTCCGCGACCCGCGACGCAGCGGCGCAGCGGCAAGCTCGGCCGCAACCGCATCGGCACTTTCCGGGCCTTCGATCAGCCGCCAGGGCATCACGATATGTTGGATATGCTCGCCAGCCCATTCGAAATAGGTGATGGCGATCTTGCCGTTCGGGCCCTCGCGCAGCGCGCGTAGAAATTCGCGCGACCGCAACGCTTCGACATAACCTTGGCGTTGCAACGCCTGTTCGTCGGTGTCCATCGAGTAGGAGATGTCGACCGCGATCACCAGTTCGACGTCGACCGGAACCGCGCCCGGACGCTTGTCGGCGAAAAGCTGCGGGATCGGAGCGGCAAGCGCGGCCACGCAGCCGACCGTCACCAGCACCGCGAAGGCAATCAGAGCAAAACCGCGCCGAGGCATGGCGGCCTCCCGGCGCGAATGGTGGCACGGCGGCTGGATTCCCGGAAGGCCCGCCGCTCAGCTATCCAGCGTCTCGTAGGACGCGATCTCGATCCCGAAGCCGCCGAGGCCGACATAGGTGCGCCGGCTGGTCGTCAAAAGCCGGATCGAGGAAATGCCGAGATCCTTGAGGATCTGGGCGCCTAGCCCAACTTCGCGCCATTGCCGGGTGCGCGCCAGTTCGGTGCCGGAGGCTCCCTCTTGCGGGATTTCGGCGACCGGAACGCCAGCCGTGCCGTCACGGAGATAGATGATGACCCCGCGGCCGTCCTCCTTGAAGCGCGCCAGCGCTGCATGCACCGGCCGCGCACCGCCGAAGACGTCGGCGATCAGGTCGCCGCGATGCAGCCGTGCCAGCACGTTCTCGCCGTCGCCGATGCGGCCATAAACGAAGGCCATGTGATGCACCTTGTCGAACGGCGTCACATAAGCGTAGCCGGTGAGCGGACCGATTTCGGAAGCAACGGTAAACTCGCCGACACGCTCGACCAGCTTATCGCGCGACTGTCGATAAGCGATGAGGTCGGCGATCGACAGTTGCGGCAGCTTGTGCTCGACCGCGAAGGCTGCGACCTGCGGTCCGCGCATGACGGTGCCGTTCTCGTTCATCAGCTCCGCCAGCACGCCGACCGGCTCGAGACCGGCGAGCCGGCACAAATCGATGCACGCTTCGGTGTGGCCGGAGCGCATCAGCACACCGCCCTGACGCGCCACCAGCGGGAATACATGGCCGGGACGAACGAAGTCATTCGGGCCGCTGTTGTGGTTCGCCATCGCGCGCACGGTGTTGCAGCGCTCTTCGGCCGAAATGCCGGTGGTCAGCCCGTGCCTGACGTCGACCGACACCGTGAAGGCGGTGCCGAGCGGCGCGTCGTTGTTAGCGACCATCGGGTCGAGATGCAGCCGACGGGCATAGTCGACCGAGACCGGAGCGCAGACAATGCCGGACGTGTGACGGATGATGAAGGCCATCTTCTCCGCCGTGCAGGCCGAAGCCGCCACGAACAGATCGCCTTCGTTCTCGCGATCGTCGTCATCGGTGACGACAACGATTTCACCGCGGGCGAAGGCGGTGATGGCGGCATCGACGCGCTTGTAGCTGTCGGACACTGAACGAATCCCCCGGCTCTGGCTCAGACGGCCGGTTTCGGCCAGGGCGCGGTCTCGCCGACCTGACCCCGATGACGCAGATAGTGATCGGCCAGCACGCATGCCACCATTGCCTCGCCGATCGGAACCGCACGAATGCCGACACAAGGATCGTGGCGGCCCTTGGTGAAGACATCCGCGTCATGGCCATATTTGTCGACCGTCTTGCGCGGCGTCAGAATCGAAGAGGTCGGCTTTACGGCAAAACGCGCGACCACCGCCTGCCCGGTCGAGATACCGCCCAGGATGCCGCCGGCATGGTTCGACAGAAACTGCGGCGCATCGTCGTTTCCCATCCGCATTTCGTCGGCATTCTCTTCGCCGCTCATCGCAGCGGTCGCAAAACCGTCGCCGATCTCGACACCTTTCACCGCATTGATGCCCATCAGCGCCGACGCAAGATCCGCGTCGAGCTTGCCGTAGACTGGCGCCCCAAGACCGGGCGGCACGCCTTCGGCAACGATTTCGATGACGGCGCCGATCGACGACCCCGTCTTGCGCACGCCATCGAGATAGCCTTCGAAGAATTTCGCCTGTTCGGCGTCGGGACAAAAAAACGGATTGCGCGCGACCTCGTCCCAGTCCCAGCGCGAACGGTCGATCTTGTGCGGGCCCATCTGCACCAAAGCGCCGCGCACGATAAGGCCCGGCACAACCTTGCGCGCGATGGCGCCAGCCGCGACCCGTGCCGCCGTCTCGCGCGCCGAGGCACGGCCGCCGCCGCGATAATCATGCAGGCCGTACTTCACGTCATAGGTGTAACCGGCATGCCCGGGCCGGTACTTGTCCTTGATCTCGGAATAGTCCTTGGAGCGCTGGTCGACGTTCTCGATCAGAAGCGCGATCGGCGTGCCGGTCGTCACCTGCCGGCCGGACGATTCGTCGATGAAAACGCCGGACAGGATTTTGACGGCGTCCGGCTCCTGACGCTGGGTGGTGAAACGCGACTGGCCGGGCCGGCGTCGGTCGAGATCCTGCTGGATGTCCTCCACCGCCAGCGGGATCCGCGGCGGGCAGCCGTCGACCACGCAGCCAATGGCGGGTCCGTGGCTTTCGCCGAAGCTCGTAAACCGGAAAAGCTGGCCGAAAGTATTGAAGGACATGGAGGTTCTGCTGTTGGCCCGTCTGGTAGCCCGCGCATGGGGTAGCGTCAAATAACCGGCGGAAAGCCGCGCTTGCCAACTCGGCAATTCACCTCCAGCGGCCAGCACCGCCCTGCTCGTCCCGGCTCGACACATCAGTCTGAACGTCCGTTCAGGGTGCTGAACGGCGATTAATGAGTTTCTGAATACTCGTTAAGTCACCGGAATATAACAACAATTTCCGCTTTTGCGATTGCAGGCTGCGACAACTTGCCCTATGGGACATGAGCCTTGGCAGGAACGGTGAAAGGCCGGGCAACCGTCGCCGTCAACCGGACAGATGATCTGTCGTTCCTGCCGATTTGGATCCAACGAGGGCTTCCTATGCTCAAGATCACTGCCATTGCTGCGGCGCTCGGCTTCCTCGCCGTCACGACCCTGCCGGCCACCTCGGCCCCGGTCGCGACCGACGTCGTGAAGACCGACCTGTCGGCTGCGAAAAAGAAAAAGGCGAAAGCCAAGAAGATGAAGAAGTCTGAGATCGTCACCGATCTCTCGGCCGCTTCGCACGCGAAGAAGAAGGCCAAGAAGAAGAAGATGAAGAAGTCGGAACTCGTCTCCGACCTCTCGGCCGCCAAGAAGAAGAAGGCCAAGGCCAAGAAGATGAAGAAGTCCGAGCTCGTCTCCGACCTCTCGGCCGCCAAGAACTAGAAGGCCAAGTCCAAGAAGATGAAGAAGACCTAGCTCGACTCCTA
>JBFWZV010000099.1:0-6067 GCA_050184975.1 Pseudolabrys sp.
GACTTCTCCTGAGGATGCTGTTCAGCGCACGGACGCACCTGGCCTCTTGATGGCCTGATCTGGCCGAAGACCGGCTGCGCCTCGATCGCCTGAGCCGCAACGTCGGCGGATCGACTTTCTTCCCCTGGGCTGAAGCCCATTCCTCGCGAAACAAGAAAGTCTCACCGCCGACATCCTCCGCTGCGCTCCGGCCCGCGAGCGGGTGCGTCGTCGATCGTCCTCGGCCTGTCGATCGCCATCGAGGCCGCGGTGGTCGCGGGCTCGAAACAGCCAAGGAGAAGTGACATGGCCAACATCGGTTCCTTCAAGAAGGTCGGCAGCGAGTTCCAGGGCGAGATCGTCACCCTGAGCGTCCAGACCAAAGGCGTCCGCATCGTCGCCGAGACCAACCGCTCAAACGACAACGCTCCGAGCCACCGCGTCTACGTGGGCCGGGCCGAGATCGGAGCCGCCTGGTCGAAGCGCTCCGAAGAGGGCCGCGACTACCTCTCGCTCAAGCTCGATGATCCCTCGTTCAACGCGCCGATCTACGCGAACCTGTTCGATGACGAGGACGGCGACGGCTATACCCTGATCTGGTCCCGTCCGCGCAAGAACAACGACTGAGATCGTTCCGCCAATGCCCCGTCCGGCTCCGCCGGGCGGGGCTGTCGCGGACCCAAGCAATTTCACACCCAGCCTTTCACGAGACGACAGCCATGCTGAGCGGAAAGCGCATCCTCGTCGCCGAGGACAATGAATGGATTGCCGCTGGACTCGTCGATGCGATCATCGGTTGCGACGGCATTGCGCTCGGCCCGGCGCAGACCACCACGGCAGCCCTCGCTCTTATCCTTGAGCTTCCCGACGGCGCCATTCTCGACGCCAACCTCCTGGACGGACCGATCACGCCGGTCGCCCGCGCGCTCTGCGACAAGTCAGTCCCACTGGTGATATTCACAGGACTGGGCCTTCCCTCGGATCTCCAAAGGTCGCACCCACACATCGCCGTCATTCTGAAGCCGTCGCCCTATGAGACCGTCATTCGCACGATCGCGGCGCACATCCGCGAGCGCTAGCGCCCCCTTATGGCGCCTCAGTGCTTCGTTCCCCGGCGGAGCGAATCAGCGGCCACTCGAGTCCGCCCAAACGACCCTACTTGCCGCCCGATTCGGGCCAAAGACGGCGTTGAAGCGCTCAAAGGCGACTATTATAGTCGTTTTCCTGGTTTGCGCAGATCGTCTGTCGGAGGTGATCATGGATGATCACCGGCCGACAAGTTCGGGCGGCGCGAGCCTTGCTGAACTGGAAGCAGGAAATGCTCGCCGAGAAAGCCCTCGTGGCGCTGACCGCGCTGAAGCGCCTGGAGTCCGAGCGCGGCCTCCTGGTGCACGAGGGCACGCGCGACCAAGTCCGCCGCGCGCTGGAAGCCGCCGGCGTCCTGTTCGTCGAATCCGACCGGGGTCGCGGTGTCATGCTCCTCAATGAGCCGCCCGACGCTCCGGCGCGGCGAGCATCGCGCGTTCGAATCTGAACGCTGCTACGTTCGGAGAACATGGACACCGACCGACCTTGATGGATTCGCGCTTGATGCAAACGCCACCGCTCGATCCAGTTGTTGCAGACACCGCGCCAACCGACAGCATGCTCACGGGCTATGACGAGCAGCATCTCGTCACCTATCTGCGCCTGCTGGACGCCGCCACGGAGAACGCCGACTGGCAGGAAGTCGCGAAGCTGGTGTTGCATATCGATCCAGCGTCCGAGCCGGCCCGGGCGCGGCGCGCCTGGGAAACCCATCTGGCGCGCGCCCGCTGGATGACGGAGCACGGCTACCGCCATCTCCTGCGCGGTGGCGCCCCCCACTGAGTTTGGTTCCTTGCCGCGGCGGCAACGCCCGTTGCAGGTCCGGGCGGTAGCGATTCCGCCTCTCTCAGCCGAATCTTCCCTGAGACGCCGGGGAGCGTGTCGATCGGAGGAGTGATCGCTTATGCCTCGTGCCGAATGGCGTTCACGGGCAGCTTATGAGGATCTGCGTACGCATGATGCCCCGGGGTTCGCCTGGGAATTTCTCAGCCGTAACCCCGCCTTTGAGCATGATCGCAAACGGCTCGAACAGGCCAGTGAGGATCGTCCTCTCAGCGCCGACGAGCTGAACGGCTTCGCGCGGCGCTGGGGGGTGCGATTTCGCGAAGCCGGCGCCCGGCGGTGGAGCTCATTATCCTCTTTGGACGGCGGCGCGCTTGCCGAACGTGATCCCTCTGACCCGGCTCCCGCCCGACCTCCTCGATCCGAACCAGCGCGTTGAGGCGCCATCTCTCGGTCCCGTCGTTGCCGAAGAGGGACCCGAGCGCCTGATCGAGCGGCGCGAAAATCTATTCCGCTTGCACATCATCGAGAGCCCGGACGAGCAGACGCCTTGCGTGGTCCTGCCGCTCGACGCGTTGTTCGACCTCCGCGCCAACTCGGCGCTTCGCCTTTGGCGTGCCTTGACCGAGCGAGATCCCGGCCCGAATCCGGCAATCCTGTCACGCGCGAGGCGGGATAGGCTCCTTCTCGCCCTGCGTGCACTCGATGGTCGTCTCGATAAGGCAAGCTACCGCGAGATCGCGGAAGTCCTCTTCGCCCTTGGCCGCCTCACGAGCCGCGCCTGGCAGACCCATGATCTCCGCGATCGCACGATCCGCCTGGTGCGATACGGCTTCAGCCTGATGGAAGGCGGCTACCTCCGGCTACTGCTCCATCCCTACCGTGGCCGGCGATAGCGCCGGGGTGGCGATCTCACCACCCTTCGACATCACCATCCCCCCGAGCCCAACGCATCCGCCACCGTGACTGCCGATAGCCGCCGCCATTCGACGGCCGCCCACGCAATCACGGAGATATCCGATGTCCACCAATCTCGCCGGCTTGCCGCCGCGCTACCTGCGCACGCCCGAGGCCGCCCGCTTCGTCGGCCTTTCCATCCGCACGCTCGAAAAGCATCGCATTTATGGCACCGGCCCGCGCTACTCTAAACTCGGCGGCCGCGTCGTCTATCGCGTCGAAGATTTGCAGACGTGGGTCGACGCTGCCGCCAAGGCCTCGACCTCTGATCCGGGCAAGGTCGTCGTGCTGCCGGCGCGTCGCCATACGCCGGCTGAGCTCGAACAAGCGCGCCAGCCGCGCCGCTGACTTGCTTCGATGTCGGCGCGCCACCGCACACGATCCGAACGCGAACAGCTCGAACTGTTCCGCGCGTTGCCCGGCGATCTCGCGCCGCGCGATGCGCAGGACCTCATGGCGTATCCGTTCTTCAGCCTCGCCAAAACGCATCGCACCACGCCGATCGACTACCGGATGAACGACATCGCCATCCGCGTCGAAGCCGTGCCCGAGCACGGCATGGCCACCATCTGGGATGCCGACGTACTGATCTGGGCCGCCAGCCAGATCGTCGAGGCACGTGACGCAGGCCTGCGAACGTCACGCCTCATGGCCGCCACGCCCTACGAGATTCTCACCTTCATCGGACGCGGCGTCAGCGCGCGCGACTACCATCGGCTGAAGGCGGCGCTCGATCGCCTGCAGTCCACCACCGTCGCGACCTCACTGCGCCAGACCAGCGAGCGGCGGATGCACCGCTTCTCCTGGATCAATGAATGGACCGAGCGCGCGGATGCGCACGGCCGCGCCAATGGCATCGATCTCATCGTGCCGGACTGGTTCTATCGCGCCGTCCTCGACGATGCCCTCGTCCTCACCATCGATCGCGAATATTTCGCCCTGACCGGCGGCCTCGAGCGCTGGCTTTATCGCATCGTGCGCAAACACGCGGGCAAGCAGCGTGCAGGTTGGCGGTTCGATTTCCGGCACCTCTACGCCAAGTCGGCGAGCCTCTCGCCGTTCAAGCGCTTCGCCTTCGAGCTCCGAGATATCGCACGCCGGCAGCCGCTGCCAGGCTATCGCGTTGCCGTCGAGCGCGACCGCGCCGGACGCGAGCTGTTGGCCTTCGCTCGTGGTACCTTATCCACAAGCGCCTGTGGACAGTCTGTTGACGGCGTCGTGTCTTCGGGAACCCCGGAGCGCGTGCCATCGGGAACCGGCATCGCGTGCCATCCGGAACCTGAAGCCGCCTTTTCCGATGGAAATTCCGTCACCTGCGAGCCGCCTAACTTAGATTCTAACCAACAAGAATCTAACCTCTCTGATGTTGAGCGCGACGCCGATCGGTGGACAACCGCCGACGGGAGCCGCCGATGATCGTCGCGCTGCTCAACCAGAAAGGCGGCGTCGGCAAGACAACGCTCGCGCTGCATCTCGCCGGCCAATGGGCCCGGCAAGGAAAGCGAATCACGCTGATCGATGCCGACCCGCAAGGCTCGGCGCTCGATTGGTCCGAGCAACGCGCGCGCCGCCGTTTCGACCGCCTGTTCGGCGTCATCGGCCTTGCGCGCGACACGCTGCACCGCGAGGCGGCAGAGCTCGCCCGCCATTCAGACCACATCGTCATCGACGGTCCGCCGCGCGTCGCCGCCTTGCTGCGCTCGGCGCTCTTCGCCGCCGACCTCGCGCTGATTCCGGCGCAGCCCTCGCCATTCGACGGTTGGGCGTCCGCGGAGATGCTGGCGTTGATCGCCGAGGCGCGCGTCTTCCGCTCCGGACTTGGCGCACGCTTTGTCCTCAACCGCTGTCCGGCGCGTACCATCATCGCCCGCGAGACGGCGCAGAGCCTCGCCGAGCACGATCCGCCGGCGCTTACGGCGCGGATCGGCCAGCGCATCATCTTTGCCGAGGCGGCGCAAACCGGTCAGCTCGTGTTCGAACGCGACGACAGCAGCCTCGCCACACGCGAGATCGCAGCGCTGGCGTCCGAAATCGAAAGGCTGGCGCCATGACCGCGCGCGACCGCAACGGCGGTTTCGCATCGCGGCCGCGTGATGCCGAAAACTGGATCAGGACACCCGATCCACACTCGTCGGCCAACTCCGCCGCAGACATCTACACCGCCCGGCTCACCGTCGACATCACGCCGGCGCTCCGCGGGCGCATCAAGATCGCCGCCTTCCAGCGCGGCGTCACCGTCGCCGACATGCTGCGCGATCTGCTCGCGCGCGAATTTCCAGAGACCGATGGAGGCAGCCCATGAGCGCCGGTCAAAACGCCGGGCGCGCGCCGCGCCCCGATGCCGGGCCGTTGCACACGGAGGTCGAACTGACCTGGCTCGAAGGGCGCATCGAGCACTGGATCCGCTTCGGCCATGACTGCGGCGAGACGATCCTCGACCGTCGCCGCCGCATTCTGCGCTTTGCGCCACGCAGCGTCTTCGCGTTCGTCCGCTGGGCGTCCAACGATTTCGGCACGATCGTCTCGCGCATCGACATCGTGCGCGCGATCGACCACGGCGAATCCTATCAGACGCTGCCTTTCGTCCGTCCGGGCGGCGAGATCCTGCTGCGGATCAGCGGTTGGCCCAAGGTCGAGCGCGTGCTGCAGGCGATCGACGCCGTGGAGGCACTCGGCATCGACCCGGCCGATGCGGCCCCCGATCATTGGCGGCATCTCCACAACCGCCTCGTCGCCGGCGAGCCGCCACGTCCCTACAGCCGCGAACAGCATCGCGCCTGGCTGCTGCGCCGGAGGCTTGCGCCGTGACGCGCTTCGGCTTCGTCATCACCACCTGCGCCGCGGTGCTGTTCGTCGCGCTGACGCGCGTCTTTCATCCCGCGCCGAAGCTGCTCTGGAACGCCAGCGCCAGTGTGCCGATCGGGCTTTACGCCGTGCGGCGCGCTCTTCCGCTCCATGTCGGCGAACTGGTCGTAGTCACGCCGCCCCAATCACTCGCGCAATTCTTCGCGTCGCGTCATTACTTGCCGCTCGGCGTGCCGCTGGTGAAGCACATCCTCGCGCTTCCCGGCCAAACTGTCTGCCGCACCGGGCGCGCCATCACCGCGGATGGCATCACCGTGGGCGAGGCGCTTGAACGCGATCGCTTCGGCCGCGCTCTGCCCGACTGGCAGGGCTGCCTCGCGCTCGCGCCTGGCGACGTCTGTCTCATGAACACCGTGCCGGCGGACTCCCTCGACGGTCGGTATTTCGGGCCACTTCC
>JBFWZV010000100.1:0-5990 GCA_050184975.1 Pseudolabrys sp.
CGGCTGCGGTCACGGGCGACCAGCCCGCGTTTGCGCGCCTGGTGGCGCGCTGGCAGCCCAAGTTGCTCAGGCACGCTTGGCGCGTGATCGGCGATGCCGATCGGGCCAAGGACGTGGTGCAGGAAGCCTGGGTCGACATTCTGCGCGGCATCGCCCGACTCGATGATGCCGCTGCTTTCCCCGCGTGGGCCTACCGCATCGTGACGCGTCGCTGCCAGCGCGCATTCAATCGAGTGGGTCAGGAAGTAGCGCTGCCCGAGGACTACGAACTCGAACAGGAATGGGCGACACCCGAGCACGAATCAGGCGAGTTCGCTGCAGAAGTCGCTCAGGTCGTTGCAGCCATTGCATCTCTGCCTGGGCCGCAGCGCGCGGCACTCGCACTGTTCTACATCGAAGAATTGAGCGTGGCGGAAATCGCCATCGCGATCGACGTTTCACCGGGAACGGTCAAGACCCGGCTCATGCACGCACGTCGCAAAGTGCGCGCACTACTTGAAGGAGCATCCTCATGAACAAGCTTGATGAATTGATCGGACAGGCACTGACCGATGAAGATCGCGCGTTGCTGGCCAGTCATGGCGAGCCAGGTTATCTGACGCAGGCCTTTGGCATCTTTCGCGGGCCGTTGGCCTGGGTGATGTGGTTCGTCAACTTCGCCGGCGGCTTGGCCTTCATTGCCGGTGCGTACGCCGTGTGGAAGTTGTTTGGAACGACCGAACCCGTGGCCGCCGTGCAATGGGGTATCGGGGCACTGTTCCTGTTCCAGGTCACGACGCTGTGCAAGACCTTTATGGGCAATCAGATGCAGACCAATCGGATGTTGCGTGAAATGAAACGACTGGAACTGCAGATTTCGCTGCTCCGCGACTTGCGTCACCCAGTCAAGTAACAAGCACGGTTTTTCGCTGGCGCGAGACCTGCAACGTGCAGTCTCGGTGAAGAGCCCCCAGCGAAATCCCTGAAGCGCAGTGCTGTGATGGCAACTCGCGGGGTGATGAATTGCGCGATAACGGCTAGCCACAATGGGGATGACACTGACGCGACGGTGTACTAGGTTCGAGTGGCCTCCAAGGGCAAGTGCAACACGTTGAAGAAGACAACTCGCGCGCTCGAGACTCGAGACGATGGGTGTAACTGTAGATTCGCGTCTTGGCCGGACACGAATTGAACCGCTGGGCCCGGCGAATGTTGCCGGGCCTTGTCGTGTGAGCGCTTCGAACGTCGAACGATCTCCACCCGTACTGCGGATTGAAAGCGCCGCTCCCCAAGACCCACAAAAAATGACGCGACGTGTCTGCCGGAAATTCGGGATGAGTGATCGCTCGATTCGCATCAGCTAGACTCCGTCCATGATTTCTTGCATCGTTCGGCTCACGCCACCATAAGCGGTTAGCGGCAACACATGATGTCGAGCCTCGCTCCGTCATTCGCCTCTCCCTGATCCAATTCCTGACTGACCTGCCTGGGTCGTTTCACTTTGTTCGTCCGCAGCGTCACCGTTGCGGCAAGGATGCTCGTTCATGCTCAAAAAAATTCGCCAGGATTGGCTCTCCAACGTCCGCGGCGACATGCTCGCTGGCCTCGTCGTCGCGCTCGCCTTGATTCCCGAAGCGATCGCGTTCTCCATCATCGCCGGCGTCGATCCGAAGGTCGGTCTGTACGCTTCGTTTTGTATCGCTGTCGTCATTTCGTTCACCGGCGGGCGCCCCGGAATGATCTCGGCGGCCACGGGTGCAATGGCCTTGCTGATGATCGGCCTCGTCAAGGATCACGGCTTGCAGTACCTGCTCGCAGCCACGATCCTGACCGGGGTCTTACAGATCGCAGCGGGGCTGATCAAGCTGGGATCCTTGATGCGCTTCGTTTCTCGCTCGGTGGTGACGGGCTTCGTCAACGCGTTGGCCATCCTCATCTTCCTGGCGCAGTTGCCGGAACTGACCGGCGTTCCGTGGATGGTCTACTTGCTGACCGCAGCTGGACTCGCGATCATCTACCTGCTTCCGCTGCTCACACGCGCGATTCCGTCTCCGTTGATCTGCATCGTGGTATTGACCCTCGTGACAGTCGGGTTGGGGCTTGACGTTCGCACCGTCGGCGACATGGGTGCGCTGCCCGACAGCCTGCCGGTCTTCCTGTGGCCGCAGGTGCCTCTGAATATCGACACGTTGATGATCATTGCGCCCGTTTCGGCGACGTTGGCCGTGGTCGGATTGCTTGAGTCTCTGCTGACGGCGCAAATCGTCGACGACCTGACCGACACGAACAGCAACAAGAACCGCGAGTGCGTCGGTCAGGGCGTAGCGAATATCGCCAGCGGACTGATCGGCGGCATGGCCGGTTGCGCAATGATCGGTCAGTCCGTGATCAATGTGAAATCCGGCGGTCGCGGACGACTGTCTGCATTGGCAGCAGGTGTGCTGTTGTTGATGATGATCGTGTTTGCCAGCGATCTCGTGAAGCAGATCCCGATGGCCGCACTCGTTGCCGTGATGATCATGGTCTCGATCGGCACCTTCAGCTGGTCGTCGATCAAGAACCTGCGGACATATCCAACGACGTCCAACATCGTGATGATCGGCACGGTGATCGTGACGGTTTTCACCCATGATCTGGCCAAGGGCGTGCTCACCGGCGTGCTGCTTTCCGCGCTGTTCTTCGCACGCAAGGTCGGTCGGGTCTTGCACGTCAGTTCAACGGCCAGCGATGAGGATCGCGCCCGCGCGTATCAGGTCACCGGTCAGGTTTTCTTCGCGTCGGCGGGAGATTTTGTCGCCGCCTTCGATTTCAAGGAAGTGCTGGAGCGCGTCACCATCGACGTGTCGGATGCGCATTTCTGGGACTTGAGCGCGGTAGGTGCATTGGACAAGGTCGTCCTGAAGTTCCGTCGCGAAGGCACCTTGGTCGACATCATCGGCCTCAATGAAGCCAGCGCGACGCTGGTCGACCGACTCGCCATTCACGACAAACCCGACGCCGAACGCCTGATGGGCGGACACTGATGAGGACGCACGCATGACCCAATCACTGATCAATACCGGCGGTTGTGTGCTCGGCGCCGTCGATGCTTCCGCCTACGCACAAAGCGTGTCGTCCCTGGGTGGCTGGGCCGCACGCCGCATCGGCGCACCGCTCGAACTGTTGCATACGCTGGATCGAACCTCCGGGTCCGGCACCGCCGACCTGAGCGGGAGTCTCTCGCTAGGCGCCAGCGATCAACTGCTGCAGGAGCTTGCGGATCTGGATGCACGTCGGGCCAAGTTGGCACAGGCACACGGTCGCACGCTACTCGAACAGCTCCGCGCCCAGGTGCTCGAACGACACGGCGTCCAGGCAGACGTTCGGCAGCGCCACGGCGAACTCGTCGAGACGTTGCTCGACCTCGAACCGAGGGTTCGCTTGTTCGTCATCGGTCAACGTGGCGAACATGCGGAAGGCGCATTCGGGCATTTGGGTGGCAACCTCGAGCGTGTCATTCGCGCAGTCCATCGACCCGTCCTCGTTGCGTCGAAGGACGTGCTGCCGATCCAGCGATTCCTGATTGCCTACGACGGCAGTGCAACCACGCGAAAATGCATCGAGATGGTGTGTGCGAGCCCGCTGCTGAGAGGGCTTGATTGCAACGTCCTCATGGTCGGCGCGGAGGACGCCGCACGTCGTCAACATCTCGACTGGGCGCTGGCCGAGTTGCAGCGCGCAGGGTTTACTGCGAAGAGCAATATCGTCGAAGGGACCGCCGATACCGTGATCCCACGACACATCGAGCGCTCCAATACCGATCTGCTGGTGATGGGCGCCTACGGTCATTCGCGCATCCGTCATTTGATCGTCGGCAGCACCACAACGCATGTGCTGCGCAGCAGCCTGATACCAGTACTGCTGCTCCGCTGACATTCAGGATGAGGCGCTCGCATGTCCTTGCGCCTGCGTCGAAGGACGCCGCCGTCGGGCTGACCAAATAATCCGTGCCGCGCTACGCCGTCAACAGCACCAGCGCAAACCACTGTCGGGGGTCGGTCCAGATCGTCTGCACGGAGAGCGCTGCAGATTGGGCCATGCGCTGAACGTCGGCGTGATCGTACTTGCAGCTGATCTCGACTTCGATCGCCTCGTCGCGGCAGAAGTCGAAGCTTCGGCGATCGAGATGCACGCGTTGCGGCCGGCGACTGACGATCTGCGTTTCGATCCGCCCCAGGATGCGGTTGTAACGTGCGCGGTGTGCGAAGGCGGAAACCTCGAAGTCGCTGCCGAGTTCGCGGTTGATGCGGGTGAGCAGGTTCAGCGTGAAGGCTGCGGTCACGCCTTCGGCGTCGTTATAGGCCGCCTCGATGATGGCTGGATCTTTCTTCAGATCGACGCCGACCAGCACGGCGCCCTTCGGTCCGGCGATTTCACGCATGTTGGCCAACAGTGTGATGGCCTCGCGATCCTCGAAGTTGCCGAGCGTGGAACCCGCGAAATACACGACCCGACGCGGCGAACGCAGGCTCGCCGCCGGGAGTCGATGCAAGCGCGTGAAATCGGCGCTGCAAGGGTGAATCTCGAGATCCGGAAAGTCGCGCGTGAGTGCGGCGCAACTGCTCGCCAGTGCAGACTCGGAGATCTCGACCGGCGTGTAACAAACCGGATGATCCAGCGCATCGAGCAGAAGCCGGGTCTTGATGCCTGCGCCACTGCCGAACTCGACCAGTTGCACGTGTGCACCAAGACGAGCGGCGATGTCGCTCCGATGGATCTGCATGAGTTCGAGTTCGCACCGTGTCAGGTAGTACTCGGGCGTTGCACAGATCTGTTCGAACAGCGCCGAACCGAGGGCGTCGTAGAAATACTTCGAGGGAATTTGGCGCGGACGAAGCGCCAACCCAGCCATCACATCGCCGAGAAATTCATGGGCGGCATCGGGTGCCGGTGCCGTGCGCATTGCGTGATTCGCCATTTCAGAGATCCCTTGCGAGGCGGATTCCCGAGAACTGCCAGCGATCTCGGGGGTAGAAGAAATTCCGGTAGCTCGCGCGCAAATGCCCCACCGGGCTGACACAGGAACCACCTCGCAGCACCCATTGCCCACACATGAACTTGCCGTTGTATTCGCCGAGCGCGCCCGGCAGTGGTTTGAAGCCCGGATAGGGCACATAGGGCGATCCTGTCCACTCCCAGACATCGCCGAACATCTGTAGTAGGCCCAAATCACCGGTGGCCGGCATCGGCTGCAGCGCCTCGCGACCCACGTTGTGACCTGAGTTTGGCGCCAGATCGCGCGCGGCGTCCTCCCACTCGAACTCGGTCGGCAGGCGTGCGCCCCGAAAACGCGCGTAGGCATCAGCCTCGTAGTAGCTGACGTGGCAGACCGGGGCATCATCGTCGATCTCTCGCAGGCCCGCCAGCGTAAACTCGCGCTCCGCACCCGCGTCCCAGTACAACGGGCCGCGCCAATCTTCCACACGCGCCAATGCATAACCTTCGCTCAACCACCACTCGGGACGCGTGTAGCCGTCCGCACGCACGAACTCGAGATATTCACGATTGCTGACCGGCCGGTTGGCCAGTGCGTGTGCATGCAGCAGCGCCTTGTGCCGCGGCGTTTCGCAATCGAAAACGAACCCGGCATTCTCATCGCCGCCGACCGCAACGACGCCCTGACGACCGGGAGCGAACTGCTCGGAGCGCGGGGTTCCGGTCCAGCGCACCAAGTCTTCGCGATACGCGGGCGCCAGCGGATGCCGCGAGAGCAGATGCTTGATGTCGGTCAGGATCAATTCCTGGTGTTGCTGCTCGTGGTGCAGGCCGAGCTGGATGCGCGCTGCTGTTTCGATGTCGACGCCCCTTGCGAGCAGCATCAGCATGGCCTCGTCCACGGCCTCCCGATACGACATGACTTCGGCCAAGGTAGGGCGTGTCAGCAGGCCACGCGCCGGGCGCGCATGCATCGATCCAACCGACTGATAATAGGAATTGAACAGGTAGCCGTAGTGGGCATTGAAGCGCTGGTA
>JBFWZV010000101.1:0-5838 GCA_050184975.1 Pseudolabrys sp.
ACGCCGGCCAATACCGCCGCTTCGGCAAGGGCGGCAAGGAAATCTGGATTCAGGCGAGCTACAACCCGATCCTCGACGCCAACGGCAAGGTGTTCAAGGTCATCAAGTTTGCCACCGACATCACCGAACAGAAGCTGAAATTCGCCGATTTCGAAGGCCAGCTTGCCGCGATCGGCAAGGCGCAGGCCGTCATCGAGTTCGAGCTCGACGGCAAGATCCGCACCGCCAACGACAACTTCCTCAAGACGCTCGGTTACACGCTCGACGAGGTCAAGGGTCAGCATCACCGCATCTTCTGCGACGCGGCGACCCGCGAGTCGAATGATTACCGTATGTTCTGGGAGAAGCTCGGGCGCGGTGAATTCGACAGCGGCCAGTACAAGCGTATCGGCAAGGCTGGCGACGAAGTCTGGATTCAGGCGAGCTACAATCCGATCATGGATGCGAACGGCAAGCCGTTCAAGGTCGTCAAATACGCCACCAACATCACCGCGCAGGTGATGGCGAACCGCGCCATGCAGCAGGCGGTCGAGCAGGTGCAGACCGCGGTTGGCGCCGCCAAGGAGAACGATCTGACCGTGCGCGTGCCGATGGAGGGCAAGACCGGCGACATCGAGGCGTTGTGCGTCGGCGTCAACGGTCTGCTCGATACGATGGCGGAGGTCATCACCCAGATCAAGCACGTGGCTCGCGAGGTGACGAATGCGTCGTCGGAAATCTCGGCCTCGACCACGGACCTGTCGCAGCGCACCGAAGAGCAGGCGGCCTCGCTCGAAGAGACCTCGGCCTCGATGGAAGAAATCGCGGCGACCGTGAAGAAGAATGCCGAGAATGCCAACGAAGCCAATCAGTCGGCGTCTTCGACCCGCGACGTCGCCGACCGCGGCGGCCAGGTCGTGGCCAAGGCGGTCGAGGCGATGGCCAAGATCGAGGAGTCCTCGCGCAAGATTTCCGACATCATCGGCGTCATCGACGAGATCGCGCGGCAGACCAACCTGCTCGCGCTCAACGCCGCGGTCGAGGCGGCGCGCGCCGGCGACGCCGGCCGGGGCTTTGCGGTGGTGGCGTCGGAAGTTCGCAGCCTCGCCCAGCGCTCCTCGCAGGCGGCGAAAGACATTAAAGACCTCATCACCAACTCGAACGGTCAGGTCAAAGACGGTGTCGATCTCGTCAACCGCGCCGGTGCGGCCCTGAGCGAAATCGTCGAGTCGATCAAGAAGGTCGCCGACGGCGTCGCCGACATCGCCAACGCCTCGGCCGAGCAGGCCGGCGGCATCGACCAGGTCAACAAGGCGCTGACCCAGATGGACGAGGTGACGCAGCAGAACTCGGCGCTGGTCGAGGAGAACGCCGCCACCGCCAAGACGCTGGAAGGCCAGGCCAAGGCGATGAACGAACGCGTCGCGGTGTTCCGCCTCAACGAGGCTGACGCACCCTCGGTCGTGCCGTCGCAGGACGCGGGCAAGGTGGCCACCCAGGCGGCGGCAAAGCCGGTCGCCAGGCCCGCCGCTGCGAAGCAGGCCGATCGCAAGCCGGCCGATCCCAAGCCTGCAGCCAAGGCGACTGCCAAATCGGCTGCGAAACCGGTGGCCGCGGAAGCCGCCGACAAGCCGGCGGCCAGCCCGGCGCGCCGGATGCAGTCAAACCTGGCGACCGCGCTGAAGGAAGATCAGGACTGGGAAGAGTTCTAGGCCTACAACCAGAATTCGCATGAAAGCGCCGCCAAAGTCCCCGGTTTGGCGGCGTTTTTATGGTTAACCGAGTCTTCACGATCATGACTCATTGTCATACCGCGGGTTTTCACCCGTGGAGTCGTTCTACCCGGATACAACTATAACGAGCATGAAAA
The DNA here is from genome assembly GCA_050184975.1 of Pseudolabrys sp. Classification (GTDB taxonomy): domain Bacteria; phylum Pseudomonadota; class Alphaproteobacteria; order Rhizobiales; family Xanthobacteraceae; genus Pseudolabrys. The sequence goes on from JBFWZV010000101.1 coordinate 1,850, forward strand.
CAAGGATTCGGCCGACGGACACTGTGCAGACGGTTGCCGTTGGCGGTCCCTAGGACGTTGACCGATGGCGCCGTCACCCACTGCATCCGCATTGCTCAGAGACGACCTTGCGACCTCGCAGGCCGGTCGCGAATTCGAATTTACCGACGACGACTTTCGCTTTCTGGCGAAGTGCGCCTACGACTTTGCTGGCATCTCTCTGTCGGACAGCAAGGTCAATCTCGTCTACGGGCGGCTGTCGCGCCGGCTGCGTGCGCTGAAACTGCCCGACTTCAAGTCCTATCGCGACTATCTGACCAAGAACGAGCGCGAGATCGAGAACTTCATCAACTCGATCTCGACCAACCACACCAAGTTCTTCCGCGAGTCCCACCACTTCGATCATCTGCACGCCAATGTCACGGCGCCGTTCGGACACCAGCGCGGAGCCGCGACGGGCCGGCGAATGCGCATCTGGTCGGCGGGATGTTCGAGCGGCGAGGAGCCCTACACCATTGCGTCGGTGCTGGCGCGCGACATTTCCGACATCAAACGCCAGGACGTCCTGATCCTCGCGACCGACATCGATACGGAAATTCTCGGCCGCGCCGCGCGCGGCGAATACCAGCCGGCGGCGCTCGAAGAAATACCGGCGCCCTACAAGCCGTATTTCTCCCTCGAGACGCGCGCAGGCCGTGAGGCGATGGTCGTCGCAGACGAACTGCGCGACATCGTGCGCTTCAAGCGGCTCAATCTGATGCAGGACTGGCCGATCAAGGGCCTGTTCGACGCCATCTTCTGCCGCAACGTCATGATCTATTTCGACGCGCCGACCAAGGCGCGGCTGATCGACCGTTTCATCGCGCAACTGAAGCCGGACGGCTGGCTCTATATCGGCCATTCGGAGTCGCTGACCGGCGGTCATCCAGGCCTCAAGCTGATGGGCCGCACCATTTATCGGAAGACTGGCTGATGGTGGTCGGGACGGCGTCAGCGACGAAGGCTGCAACCGCGGTCAAGGACGACGGCATCGCGCCGGCGCCGGGCCGGCGGTTTCATGACGCCGTTTCCGGAACCTGGATGGTGAAGGTGTTCCCGGGCGAATTCTACATCACGGCCAAGGCCGATGAGACCATCGTGACCATTCTCGGCTCCTGCGTCGCCGCCTGCATCCGCGACCCCGTTGCCGGGATCGGCGGCATGAACCACTTCATGCTCCCTCACGACAAGACCGGGCACTGGGGCGGAGATTTGAAGTCAACGCGCTACGGCAACTTCGCCATGGAAAAGCTGCTCAATGAGTTGATCAAATCCGGCGCGAAGCGCGAACGCCTCGAAATCAAAGTGTTCGGTGGCGGCAATGTCACCGATATGTCGAATGAAGTCGGCACCGATAACGGAAATTTTGTGCTGCGCTACCTCCAGGCCGAAGGCTTGAAAATCGCCGCGCAGGATCTGTTCGGCGACTACCCGCGCCGCATTCAATACGCACCCGCCACCGGCAAGGTTGTGCGCAAGTTTCTCGGCACGGTCGATAAATACAGCATCACCCGCGAAGAATCCGAATACGCAAGCCGCCTGTCCGAGAAGAAGACGGGCGGTGAAATCGAGCTCTTTGAGTGAACGCCATGAATTCAAACACCTCGCGAACCGCAAGCCCCGTGCGTGTTTTGATCGTCGACGACTCTGCCGTCATGCGCGATCTCCTCTCGAGTGTGCTGTCGGAGGACCCGGAAATCCAGGTGGTCGATACCGCGCCCGATCCCTACGTGGCGCGGGAGAAGATCAAGGCGTTCAATCCTGACGTCATCACTCTCGATGTCGAGATGCCGCACATGGACGGCGTCACGTTTCTGAGAAAGATCATGACGCTGCGGCCGATGCCGGTGGTCATGATCTCGACCCTGACCACGGCCGGCGCCGAAACCACACTCGAGGCGCTGGAAATCGGTGCGGTCGACTTCGTTGCCAAGCCCACAGCCAATGTCGCCACCACGCTCGCCCAGCTCGCGCCGGAAATCTGCGCCAAGGTCAAGAATGCCGGCCGGACCAAAGTCCGCGCGCCGGTGGTGCGCAAGCCGAAGGTTCAGACGCTCAATCGTTCGGCCGCCTCCGGCGACAAGATCGTCTTCATCGGCGCTTCGACCGGCGGTGTCGAAGCGCTGAAGGTCGTTCTGCTCGGCATGCCGGCGGACTCGCCGCCGGTTCTCATTACCCAACACATGCCGCCGCGCTTCACATTGGCATTTGCGGAGCGGCTCAATCGGGAATGCGCGATGACGATTTCGGAGGCAAGGCACGGCGAGCCGGTCGAGCAGGGGCACGCCTACATCGCACCGGGATCGCATCATCTCGAGATCGCGAAGGTCGGTGGCCGTTATATCTGCCAACTCAACGACGGTCCGCTGATGTCGGGCCATCGGCCGTCGGTCGACGTGCTGTTCCAGTCGGCTGCGAAACTGGTCGGCAAAAATGCGGTCGCCGCCATCCTCACCGGCATGGGCAAAGACGGCGCCAACGGTATGCGCGAGATGCGCAACGCCGGCGCCTACACGATCGGCCAGGACGAGGCATCCTCGCTGATCTACGGCATGCCGCGCGTCGCCTTCGAGGTCGGCGGCGTGATGAAGCAAGTGCCGCTCGGCGACGTCTCCGACGCCATTCTCGCCGCCTGCCATTATGTTCCGGCCAGCCAGACGAAATCCGCATGATGATGGAACGACCCTGATGGATACTCAGAACGCCATCCTCCGTGACATTGGCGGCGCACCCATTCTGCCGTTACCGCCGATCCTCGACCTTGCGACCGCCGAGACGCTGCTCGCGATGCTGCGCGAGAAGCTCGCCAACGACACCGAACTTCGGATCGACGCTTCCAAAGTCGAGACGCTGACCTTTCCCTGTGCGCAGGTTCTGGTTTCCGCACTGCGCAGCCATGCCGAAATCTCGATCGAACAGCCCTCGGAAGCGTTTTCAGGCGCGTTCCGCGATCTTGGTCTCGACTGGATGCCGGAGCGCGCGCGCGGAATCATTCTTGCCGACGCAGCCGTCGCCACGTCGGAACCCTTCGGGCAACAGGACAACCCGGAGCCGCAAGCGATGTCCGAACAAGCCGATGGACAGGCCATGGCCAAACGCATTCTGACAATCGACGATTCCAAGACCATCCGCGACATGCTGATGGTGACTCTGTCGGACGCCGGCTTCGATGTGCTTCAGGCCGTCGACGGCAAGGACGGCATCGAAATGCTCGGCCGCGAGCGGGTCGATGTCGTTATCACCGACATCAATATGCCAAACATGGACGGCTATCAGGTGATCCGCCATCTGCGCGGCGATCCCGCGCACAAGAATACGCCGATCCTGGTGCTGACCACGGAAAGCGACGCCGAGAAAAAGAATCTCGCGCGTGAGGCCGGAGCGACCGGCTGGATGGTGAAGCCGTTCGATCCCGACCGGCTGATCGCGACGGTATGCAAGGTTTCGCCCTGAACGGAAGAACGAGGCAAGAGGATCGACGCCATGTCGAGTCTTGAACAGCTCAAACTGACCTTCTTCGACGAATGCTCGGAGCTGCTCCAGCAGATCGAAGTCAGTTTGACGGAAATGCGGGACGGCAACACGTCCGACGACACCATCAACGCCGTGTTCCGCGCCGTCCATTCGGTCAAGGGTGGCGCCGGCATCTTCGGCTTTGAGGCGTTGGTCGGATTCGCCCACGTGTTCGAAACCGTCATGGACGAGATTCGCCAGCACAAGATGGAACCGGCGACCGAGGTTCTCGACGTGCTGCTGACGTCCGGCGACGTGCTGACCGATCTGGTCAACATGGCCCGCTCGGGCGAAGAAGCGCCGCCGAATTACGGTCACGAAACGCGGGCGCAGCTCGAGCAGTTGCTGGGGGACGAGGGCCATGGCGGCGATGGGCCGGCTCCGGCGGACTTCGAGGGGCTCGACTTCACGCCGGTGAAAATCGAGGAGTTCGACGAGACCGGCGATGCGCCGCCGCT
>JBFWZV010000102.1:0-5829 GCA_050184975.1 Pseudolabrys sp.
CCCTGGTCGGGGTTCTTGGGGTCGGCGAATTTCAGCTCATCGCCGATGCGGTAAAAGCCTTCGTCGTCGAAGGCCTCGCGGGTCAGGTCCGGCTGCCGCCAGTAGCCCGGCGTGATGTGCGGGCCGCGGAACCGCGCTTCGAGCTTGCCTTCGTTCGGCGCGAGCTTGAGTTCGACCTGCGGGCAGGGCAGGCCGATGTTGCCGGCGCGTTCGAATTCCCAGGTGCAGGCGGTGGCAAGCGGCGAAGTTTCCGTCGAACCGAGCGCCGAGAGAAACATCACACGCTCGCCGGTGGTCTCGATCGACAGTTGCTCAAGATCGTCCCAGCACGGCTGGCTCAGCGCCGCGCCGGCATAGAACAGCACCTTCAATCGGCTGAAGAAGTTTTCGCGGAACGCTTTGCTGCCGCGCAGATGCGGGACCAACGCCTCGTAACCCTTGGGCACGTTGAAATAGATGTTGGGCGCGATGTCGGTCAGATTGCGTACGGTCTTCGGGACGCCGGGCGGCGTTGGGTTGCCGTCATCGATATGCAGCGTGCCGCCATTGGTGAGCGCGAGGCCGAAGCAGTAATTGCCGCCGAAGGTGTGGCTCCACGGCAGCCAGTCAACCAGCACCGGCGGCTCATCCGCGAAGAACGGATAGCACGCCGCGATCATCGCCTGATTAGCGGTGAGCATCCGGTGGGTGTTGATGACGCCCTTCGGCGTGCCGGTCGAACCGGACGTGAACAGAAACTTCGCGATGCTGTCAGGCGTGACTTTCGCATGCGCGTCATCGACGGCTTTGTCGTCGTTCGCGCCGAAGTCGTCGAAGTTGATCGCCTTGCGGCTCTCCGGCGCATTGCGTGTCACAACCAGTTCAGTGCCCTCGGGAATGACTGCGCCGATCGCCTTTTCGAACATTTTGCCGTCGCTCGCGAACACGAGGCCGGGCGTCAGCAGTTCGACGATGCCGCGCAGACGGCCGAAGTCGCCGGACATCAGCGAATAGGCCGGCGAGATCGGCGCATAGGGAATGCCGACATACATCGCCGCGAGCGCGAGCAGCGCATGCTCGATGTCGTTGCCGGACAGGATCGCAATCGGCCGGTCGGCCGACAGGTTGCGCGCGAGCAGCGCGGCCGCGATTTGGCGGACGCGGTCGCGGACCTGTTTGTAGGTGAGTTTGCGCCAGTCGCCGTCGGCTTCGCGCCGCGCAAGATAGATGCGATCTGGCTGTTCCATCGCCCAACGATCGAGCGACGCCGTAACAATCGCCGGATGCGGCGGCAGGTTCTGCGCGCAGCGGAGGATGAGTGTGCCGTCGGGCCGTCTTTCGACCGCGGTGGTCAGGCGGCCGAGCTTGACCGGCCGCAGCGGGGCGGCGGATCGGCCGGACTGTTTCAGCGCAGATGTCGACATAGCTCCGGCGCGTTCCCTGGCCCTTGTGCCGGTCGTTGTCCGTGGCGCCTCGTCCGTCGTACTTGCGGCGTCCGGCTCGGCCGGTCGATTTCTTTGGTATCAGATTGTTGTCCAAGACAACAATATTCCCGACAATACTCCTCCAGGCACCCGGCTCGTCAAGTCCGGGTCACCTTCGGCCCGCGCTTCTCCAGAAAGGCGTTGAGCCGCGCCTTGGCTTCGCCATCCGCCTGCGCGATCGAGGAAATCATCGCCTCGACCGCATAGCCGGCGGCCGGATCCATCTCGGCGATGCGCGGCAGGGCATGCATCACCGCGAAGTTCGTCAGCGGCGCATTGGACGCGATGTGCGTTGCGAGCTCGAGGCCCTTGGCGAAACCCTTGCCCTGTTCGACCAGATAGGTCGAAAGGCCGACACCGTGGCCCTCTTCGGCCGAGTAGGTGCGGCCCGTCAGCATCATGTCCATCATGCGTGCGACACCGATCAGCCGCGGAATGCGCACCGAGCCGCCGCCGCCGACATAGATGCCGCGGCTGCCTTCCGGCAGCGCGTAATAGGCAGACCGCTCCGCCACGCGGACGTGGCAGGCTGCAGCAAGCTCAAGCCCGCCGCCCACCACGGCGCCGTGCATCACCGCGACGACCGGCACGCGGCCGAACTGCAATTTGTCGAAAGCGCGATGCCAGAACCGCGAATGCTCCATGCCTTCGGTGATGTTGCGCTCGCGCAGCTCGGATAGGTCGAGGCCGGCGGAAAAATGGTCACCGTCGCCGCAGATCAGCGCGGCGCCGATGTCGTCCGGCAGCGAGGTAAAGAACTTTTCGATGCCTGTAACCATGGTGTCGTTCAGCGCGTTGCGCTTCTCGGTGCGGGTGAGCTTCAGGACGGCCACCGCGCCATGGCGCTCTGCGGCAAGCGAAGCCGGCAATTCGATCATCATTCCGACGGCAGCCATCACATCACCTCGTAAACGTCGAGCCGCACCGAACGTGCCTCTCGTGCTCCCCGCGCCAGTGCGAGGATATTATTGAGCCAGGCGTGTGCCGGAACCGCAGTTTCGAACCGCATCACGGTTCGGAAGTAATACAGCGACGGATCGACCTGCTCCCCACGCCCGAGCCTCTCCATGACGTGCGGTGGGCCGTGACGCAAGCCTTCACTGGTCACGAGGATGTGCCCGCCGCCTTCGGCTTCGATGGTGTAGCGCGCCTGGATATCCGCGGTTCCGTCGGCCCTGATGATCTGCCAGTCGGCGCCGCCCGGCAGGATGCGGCCGCTCAGGCGCGGTCCGCTGACGGTGCCGCCATCGATGCCGATTACCCGGCGCTCGCCATAGGGCGTCTGCCCGAACCGCAAAATCTCGGCGAGATCGGCATGAACTGTAAAAATCGGTCGGTCGGACAACATGGCGGTTGGTTGGAGTCCCAACTTGTTCGGCGGCGGCGATCAGTTGTCCCTATTTGACCCTGTCCATCGCGGGCCGTAAATACGGATCGGAAAACCGGGAAATTGCCGAATGGCGCGCGACGCTTACATCTGCGACTACGCCCGAACCCCGATCGGCCGCTATGGCGGCGCGCTCGCAAAGGTCCGTACCGACGACCTCGCCGCGGTGCCGATCAAGGCATTGATGAAGCGAAATGCCAAGATCGACTGGGCTGCGCTGGACGAAGTCTATTACGGCTGCGCCAACCAGGCCGGCGAAGACAACCGTAACGTCGCGCGCATGGCGCTGCTGCTGGCCGGGCTTCCGACCAACGTTCCGGGCGTCACTCTCAACCGGCTGTGCGCCTCGGGTCTCGAGGCGGTCGGCACCGCCGCGCGCGCGATCCGTGCTGGCGAGATGGACTTCGCCATCGCCGGCGGCGTCGAATCGATGACCCGCGCGCCTTTCGTGCAGGGCAAGGCGACCGAAGCGTTTTCGCGGCAGGCGGAAATCTTCGACACGACAATCGGCTGGCGCTTCATCAACCCGCTGATGAAGAAGCAATATGGCGTCGATTCGATGCCGGAAACCGGCGAGAACGTCGCCGAGGACTATCAGGTCAAGCGCGCCGATCAGGATGCCTTCGCGCTGCGCTCGCAGCAGCGTGCCGGCCGGGCGATCGCGGCGGGCTTCTTCAAGGACGAGATCGCCCTGGTCGAAATCGCCGGCCGCAAGGGCGAGATCGTGACCGTTGACGCCGACGAGCATCCCCGTCCCGACACCACGCTCGAGCAGCTTGCCAAGCTGAAAACGCCGTTCCGCGAGCCCGGCACGGTGACCGCCGGAAACGCGTCCGGCGTCAATGACGGCGCCGCGGCGATGATTGTCGCCTCCGAAGATGCCGTAAAAAGGCACGGCCTGACGCCGCGTGCGCGCATCCTCGGCATGGCCTCGGCTGCGGTACCGCCGCGCGTGATGGGGATCGGTCCGGTGCCGTCGACCCAGAAGCTGATGGCGCGGCTCGGCCACAAGATTTCCGACTACGACTTGATCGAGATCAACGAGGCCTTTGCCTCGCAGTCGCTAGCCTGCCTGCGTCAGCTCGGACTCGCTGACGATGCCGAACATGTAAACCCCCATGGCGGGGCCATTGCACTCGGTCATCCGCTCGGCATGTCGGGCGCGCGGCTCGCGATGACCGCGGCGCACGGCCTGCAGGTGCGGGGCGGCAAGCTCGGTCTTGCGACCATGTGCGTCGGCGTTGGGCAGGGCGTGTCGCTGGCGATCGAAAAAGTCTGAGGATTCGAGAGAGCGGAGAAGTGAAGAGAATGTCGCTCGTTTACCCCAAGGAAAGCCTGAACGCATTTCCGAAGCATCTGTCGCCCGGCTACAAGAGCACGATCAAGCGGTCACCGTCGAAGCCGCTGATTATCATGCCGCATACGCTGTCGGAACTGACCGGCCCGGTTTATGGCCACGATGCCATTCAGGAAAACGACAACGATCTGACCAAGCAGCACGCGAGCGAACCGCTGGGTGAACGCATCGTTGTCCATGGTCATGTGCTTGACGAAGACAAGCGCCCGGTGCCGGGCGCGTTGGTGGAGCTGTGGCAGGCCAACGCCTGCGGACGCTATGTTCATATCGTCGACCAGCACCCGGCGCCGCTCGATCCGAACTTCACCGGCGCCGGCCGTACCGTCACCGACGGCAAGGGCTATTACAAGTTCGTCACCGTCAAGCCTGGCGCCTACCCTTGGGGTAACCATTACAACGCCTGGCGGCCGAACCACATCCACTTCTCGGTGTTCGGCCACTCGTTCCTGTCGCGGCTCGTCACACAGATGTATTTCCCCGGCGACCCGCTGTTCCCGTTCGACCCGATCTTCAATTCGGTGACCGACGAGAAAGCGCGCAACCGTATGATTGCATCGTTCGATATGGAGAACACGGTGCCGGATTGGGCGCTATGCTACCGCTTCGACATCGTGTTGCGCGGCCGCGAGGCGACGCCACTCGACGAAGACAAGCACTAAGAACGAGGCGAGCGAACAATGTCCGAAATTACCCCGTCGCAAACCGTCGGCCCGTTTTTCGCTTACGGCCTGACGCCCGACAATCGCACTCAGTGGGATCCGAACGGCCACTACAAGTGGAAGAATACGGTCGACGGGAATCTGATCACGCCCGATGTCTCCGGTGACAAGATCCGCATCGAGGGCGCGATCGTCGACGGCGACGGCTTGCCGATCAACGACGCGATGATCGAGATCTGGCAGGCCGATGCCCAAGGCCGCTACGCGCATCCGCGTGACAATCGCGCTCTGCCGAACGCCAAGTTCAAAGGCTTCGGCCGCTCCTCAACCGACAAACAGGGTGTCTTCGCCTTCGACACTGTGAAGCCCGGTGCGGTGCCCGGCCCCGGCGGCAAGCCGCAGGCGCCGCATATCGTGTTCTGCATCTACTCGCGCGGCATGCTGCGGCAGATTTACACGCGCATGTATTTCCCGGGCGAACCGGCAAACGATACTGACGCGGTCTTGGCGCTGGTGCCCACCGACCGACGAAAAACGCTGATCGCGACAAAGGAGTCCCGCGGCGGGCAAACCGTCTACCGGTTCGACATCCGGGTGCAGGGCGAAAACGAGACGGTTTTCTTCGAAATTTGAAATCGGTCTGCAGCTTGCGCCGCCCGAAGGGCTCCTTCGGGCGGATTTTTTTGCCCACGATATTGGGCATATGCCCAATATATTGTGGGCATAATAGCCGATTTTCCACCTCACTCGCCCACACTCACCCCTATAACTCTGGTATACCACAAGGAATACTGCCCACTTTCGTTGCCCAAGATTCTATGATTGAAATTTTCAGTTGACGCCGTCGGGCGCTCTTGGTTCGATCCGGTCAATCTAAATCCTAAGCGACCGCCGGAGGGCGCCCATGAACGATCAGATCCTTCAGGAGATCAGCGATTTTTGTCGTCTGCGCGGGCTCGCGGG
>JBFWZV010000103.1:0-5813 GCA_050184975.1 Pseudolabrys sp.
TCATCAAAGGCGAAGTCAATCAACGCGTGCAGCGCTTCGGTGGCGAAGCCTTTGCCCCAATTGGAGACGCCGAGCCAGTAGCCGAGTTCGGGCGGCTGACCGTCGAGCGGAATAGCGCCGCAAGCGCCCATGATCGCACCGTCGTGACCGACGATCAGGAACACCACCTCGCCGTCGGCTTTATTGGCGCCGGCAATGAAGTTCTCGGCGTCGGCAATTTTATACGGATAGGGGATGCGCGCGGTGTTTTCCGCAATGCGGCGGTCGTTGGCGAGTGCCGCAACGGTTTTAGCGTCCTCGATGCACGGCGCGCGCAGGGTCAGCCGCTTCGTTTCGAGGACGGGGATACTCCTCTCTTGAAGCGGTCCTCTCGGCAGTTCTTCCAGCAGTGTCATGGCTCAGGCTCCTTGGAATGCATCCTGTTGAAATGCATCGAGGGGGAGCCGGCATCCCGTCTCCCCCTCAAGAAACCCGATATTCGGGTCCGCTGGTTTGACTGGATGTCAGCGGACCTCGATTGTGATCCACCGTCTTACTCGGCCGCAGCCTCCGTCATCGGGACAACCGATACGTACGTGCGGCCTTTTGCTTTGGTAGCGAACTGAACCTTTCCATCGATAAGCGCGAACAGCGTGTGATCCTTGCCCATGCCGACATTATGGCCGGGGTGCCACTTGGTGCCGCGCTGGCGCGCAAGAATATTGCCCGCGGTACAGCTCTCGCCCGCGTACAGCTTCAGGCCAAGGCGGCGACCCTGCGAGTCGCGGCCGTTGCGCGAAGAACCGCCTGCTTTCTTGTGTGCCATCGTTACTCTCTCGAATTCGCCAGTCTTCTAACCCGATTCCATGAAGGAATCATCTCACTTCTTCTTACCTTTTGCTGCCGGCTTCGCCGCCCCTTTGGTCGGCTTCTTTGCCGCAGTTTTCGCGGGCTTCTTGGCTTTGCCGCTGGCGCCCTTGGCCTTCGGAGCCTCGCCTTCCGAACCTTCGGCTGTCGTCTCAGCCTCCGGTTTCGGCTTGGCCTCGCGCTTGGGCCGCGGCGGCGGCGTCTGCGACGGCTTGGCGCCGCCGGTCAGAATTTCGGTGATGCGGATCACCGAGAACTCGTGCCGGTAGCCGCGCTTGCGGCGCGAATTCTTGCGCCGGCGCTTCTTGAAGGCGATCACCTTGGCGCCGCGCTCGTGGGCGAGCACTTCGCCGGCAACCGTTGCGCCGGAAACGGTCGGCGTGCCGATCTGCGGCGCGTCACCGCCGACGGCGAGCACTTCGCCGAATTGGACCACTTCGCCCGGATTGCCGCTGACGCGGTCGATCCGGATCACATCTTCAGCCGCGACGCGGTACTGCTTCCCGCCGGCTTTGATGACTGCGAACATCGTTTTCTCCAGTGTTCGATCCCGGTGCTCGGGGCTGCCCCGGACCGGCTTCTTTCAGTCGATTGTTGAATGTTTTAAAGGGCTTAATAGCCCCTCAAAAAGCACGCGGACCAAACGGCCCGCGGCGGCCATGCTTATGACGGGTGAAGCCCCGTTCTGTCAAGGAACCCGGCTTCGGCCGGCCGGGCCCCGCCCGGGGCGTTAACCTATTCCGCGCCGGTTCTCGTGACGACATCCGCGGACAGGGCCGCTGGCTCGGGTTCCTGCCCGGTTTGCGCCAGCCGGTAGCCGACCCCGAGTTCGGTCAGCAGGATTCGCGGCACATTGGGCTCAGGCTCGATCTTCTGCCTGAGCTTGCGCACGAAGATCCGCAGATAGTGGGTGTCGTGGACGTGGACGGTGCCCCACACCTCTTTCAAGAGGTGCTGGTGCGTGACCACGTTGCCGGCGTGCTGCGCCAGCACCTGGAGCAGCCGGTATTCCTTCGGTGTCAGCGTCAGTCGTTCATCGTCGAGCGTGACCGTTCGCGTCGCCAGATTGATCGACAGCGGACCGACCTTCACGATCGGCTCGCCGCTCGCGGCGCGCATCTGCCGGCGCATCGCGACGCGTACGCGTGCCATCAGCTCGGCCATGCCGAACGGCTTGACGATGTAGTCGTCGGCGCCGAGTTCGAGCAGCTTGACCTTCTCGGTTTCGTTAGCGCGCACCGACAACACGATGATCGGAACGCTGGACCACGAGCGGATGCGCTCGACGACCTCGGAGCCGTCAATGTCGGGCAGGGCGAGGTCGGTGATGACCAGATCGATCGGCTGCAGCGTGGCGACACGGATCGCCTCGATACCGCTGCCTGCCTCGTGAACGGTGTAACCATTGAGTTCGAATCCGGTGCGCAGGAAGCGCCTGATCTGAACTTCGTCGTCGACGATCAGCACCACGGTGCCAGGGTTATTCATCGGTTTCGCTGTCCACGCTGGTTGTGGCGGCTTCCGCCACCGGGAGTTCGATGGTGATGACTGAGCCGAGGTTCGGCCCCTCGCTGTCGGCGATCAGCCGGCCCTCGTTGGCCTGGACGAATGCGTTCGCGATCCAGAGTCCGAGACCGGAGCCGCTCGTCGTCGTGACGTGCCGCTCGCCGCGAAAAAAGCGATCCCACATCCTGGCCTTGTCGGACTCAGTCAGTCCCGCGCCGGTGTCACGGACTTTGATCGAGATATATCCGTCGTGATCCTTCGCCGAGACATTGATCGGTGCGCCCGGCGGTGAATACTTTGCCGCGTTGTCGAACACCTGAACGAGCGCCTGCTTGATCAGGACAGGGTCGACATGGATGACCGGCAGATCGGTGGCGACATTGAGCGACACCGGGTGCCCTTCGAGCCGGCGGCGGCACCGGTCAAGCGCCGAATTGATGATGTCGGCGGGGTCGGCCCATTCCATGTTCGGATTGATGCCGTTGCTGCTGATGCGGCTGGCGTCGAGCAGATTCTGGATATCGTGATTGAGTCGCTCGGCTTCGTCGCGCACATCGGTGACGAGCGCCTTGAGCTTGCCGTCGCCAGCGAGCGCCGGCGCCGAGCCAAGCACGGTCGCCGCGCCCATGATCGAGGCGAGAGGTGTCCGTAGTTCGTGCGACACCGATCCAATGAGCGCCTCGCGCAACTGGTCGGTCTGCGCGCGCATGCGGGCTTCGCTGATCGCATGGGCGACGCCGAGCCGCTCGAGCGTTGCGGTGGCGTCGGCCAGCGCCGTCTCGGCGCGAACGCGAAGTTCGGCGGTTGCGGCACCGCGCGCGCGCCCCAAATTGATGGCGATGACACCGAACTCCGGACTTTTTGGTGAGACCGCACGAACCAGCCAGGTTTCCGACTGATCGACCTCGACGACCGTGCTCTGGGGAGCGGGCTGCGGCTTCGACGCGATATCGACGACCTTGGCGCGCACCGCCTCCGGTACCGTCACGCCGCTGCGGCGGCCGGTGCTCGACATCGCGTCCGCAGCATTGGAGAACAGCACGACCTTGCGCTCGGTCACCGAAGCGAGATGGTCCTCGATCGCGGCGTGAATTTCGGGAACGTCGAAAGCGCCCGCGAGCCGGCGTGAGAAGGCATAAAGGTCGCGCATGTCGATCTCGCGCTGGCGCGAAATCTCGATTTGCCGTTTCAGTTGCGACGACAGATGGCTGGTGATGACCGCCACGAAGACATAGAGCAGCAACCGCGCGATATTCTGCGGATCGCGAACGGAAAAACTGTAAAGCGGTTGAATGAAGAAATAGGCCGACACCGCGACTCCGGCCACGCCGGCGACGAGCGCGGGCACGAGCCCCCAGCGCGATCCCGCGATCAGCACCGGAATGATGTACAACATTGAGCTCTGGATGCCGTGTCCGGTCTCGCGCATCATTTGCATGATGAGCGAGACGGCCAGCACCAGCAGCAGCGCATAGACTGTGCCGCGCAATTCCGATTGAAGCCGCTCGAAAGTCATTGAACGAACATCGGTCCCGCCCCCCAGGCGGGCCTTTTACAAGGGTGCTACAGAATACCTTGGCCGGCCCTTGTTTGTCTCTGGGCCCTTGGTTAGAAACCGGACCCATTAACCACTGCGATTTGCGGCTTTTAAGCGGCGCCCGGAGAGGTGGCAGAGTGGTTGAATGCACCGCACTCGAAATGCGGCATACGGGCAACCGTATCGGGGGTTCGAATCCCTCCCTCTCCGCCAGTTAAATAGCCCCGTGAGAGGCGGGGCTTTTTTGTTGCCGGGAGGGATATCGAACCCCCGATCTCATTTGCGCGCCGTCGCGCCCCTGGCGCGGCGGCTCGCGTGACGACGGCCCTGCTACGCAGGGCCTTCGGGTTCGAATCCCTCCCTCTCCGCCAGAATTTTCTAAACCACTGAAATTGTTGGTTTCCGCCGGCGATCAGCGCTTGCGGATCCGGAAGGTCAGAATGCCCTCGACGGTGTCGGAGCCTTCCAGCGCGTCGCCGGTCTGCCGCAGCAGATTCGGAATGTCGATCGCCGCCAGGGGATCTGTGCATTCGATGGTGAGCAGATCGCCGCCCGCCATCTGCGAGAGCAGCTTGCGGGTCCGCAAGGCTGGCAGGGGGCACTTCAGGCCACGGAGATTTGCGGTCTTTTCGGCCATGCCTCTCGGTTGCGCTCCGGCCCGGCCCGCGGCCGTTACGCCAGCGGCACCATGGAAATCTTCGGGTCGGTCGCCGGGATGACTGTCTCCGGCAAGCCGAGTTCTTTTTTGACCATATTCGTTCCGCGCACCATCGCCACCATTTTATAGAAGGCGTGCATGCGGCTGATGCCCTGGCGGCCGAAGCCGCAATCGCTCGACAGGATCAGCCGCTCCGGCTCGATATGTTTCAGCGCGAGACGGATGAGGTCGGCGACTTCTTCCGGCCGTTCGACCTGAAGCGTGCGATGGCTGATGACGCCGAGCGCGATCTTCTTGTCTTTCGACACGCCCTTGCCGATCGCTTCGAAGTCCATGCCGCGGTTGAATGCGCCTTCGAAGGTGAGCACGTCGACGTCGAGCTTGTCGAGATAGGGTAGCGCGGCCTTATAGGACTGGTCGCGGCTTGCGACGCGCTGGGCGGCGGGCGAGCCCCAGCAGGTGTGGCACCACACTTCCGTCTTTTTGCGCAGCCCGGCGACTTCGCGATTGAAGGCTTCGACCCACTGATCCGGCTTGATCGACTGGTTCGGGTCCGCGATCACTTGATGAATCGCGGGCTCCTCAACCTGCACCAGCGGGGCGCCGGCGTCGGCAAGTGCGTGGTAGTCCTTGTTCAGCGCATCGGACATGTCGTTGAGCAGCGCGAGGCGGTCCTTGTAGTAGAGGTCGGTCAGCATCAGTGCGAGAATCTGCGCGGAGATCGATCCGATCTTCACCGGCTTATCCGTCATCGGCGCCATTGCCTTGTAGGCGCGGTCGAGTTCGAGCCAGGTCTTGGTGATCTTGCCTTCGACGGGCGGCGTCATGCGGGTCTCGATGACCTCCCACATGATGTCGCCGGGGCCCTTGTCCTTCATGAAGCCCGCGGGCGGCACTTCGACGCGCGGCGCGCCGATGCCGCTCATGCGCTCGGTCGCGTAGCTGACCCAGCTTCGTCCGGCGACGTCGTCGTCGAGCCGCGTGTCGCCATCCACGAAGATGTCGATGCCGGCGCGATGCTGCGTGGCGCAGTGGCACGCGAGGCAGTCGAAATGCTGCTCCCGATAGGCCAGCCGCGAAAAGCCGTGCGAGAGCGGCGCCCCGCGCAGGTTTTCCGTATACCAGGACGGCCGCGGCAAGGCCCCGGTCGTGGTCGTCACCAGCGATTTGTCCTTGGTTGCGATAAACATGCTAACCTCTGATTTCATGGCCTGTAACAGAAGCGCCCCGGGGTAGAATTGGATCGTTGGTTGGCGGTGCCGTCAA
>JBFWZV010000104.1:0-5780 GCA_050184975.1 Pseudolabrys sp.
CGGCATCGCTCATGCGACCGGTGGCGGCATAGCCGGCCTGGATCATGGCGCTTGCTCAATTCACATCTTTGCCCGATGAAACCCGCTCCATTCGAATATCATACACCGCGCACGCTTGACGAGGCCACGGAGTTGCTCGCCTCGCTCGATAACGCAAAGGTGCTCGCCGGCGGCCAGTCACTGGTCCCCATGATGAACTTCCGCTATGTGATCGTCGATCACCTCGTTGATCTTGCGAGAGTCGACGGTCTAGCCGGCATTCGCATTGTTGACGACATCATGCGAATCGGCGCGATGACGCGCCAGCGTGACATCGAATTTTCGACCGATATCGCGAGCTACGCGCCGCTTCTCCATGCAGCATTGAAGAATGTCGGACATCGTCAGACGCGCAATCGCGGGACTATCGGTGGCAGCCTGGTCCACGCCGATCCGGCTGCCGAGATGCCTGCGGTCTGTGCCGCCATGGAGGCCGTTCTTGAAATTGCCGGCAAAAAGGGGACACGCAAGATAAAGTTCTCGGAGTTCAGCAATGGCTTCATGTCGACCGTCCTTGAGCCGGACGAGATTGTCACCGCAATTGAATTCCCGCTCTGGCCGAACGGTCATGGTTACGGTTTTCGCGAGTTTGCGCGGCGACGCGGCGATTTTGCCGTGGCAGGTGCCGCGGTTCTGCTCGATACGGATGGCGCGCTCGTCAAGCGGGCAGCGATCGCATTGTGCGGGGTCGGCAATATGCCAAGCCGCCAACCGGAGGCTGAAGCCGCTTTGACGGAAAGGCATCTTGACGCATCGGCGCTCGACCGGGCCATTGCCGCACTCGACAGCCTGGAACCGATTGCCGACGTTCACGCGACAGCCGACTATCGCCGCCATCTTTCTCGCGTATTGCTGACGCGCGCGTTGCGAGACGCCGCCACGGTCCGTGGTATTGCGCTTTGAGGTCATGATGACAAGCACGAACGTGTCCATCACCGTAAACGGTAAACGCTATGATCGGGACGTTGAGCCGCGATTGACACTCGCGGATTTCTTGCGTCACGAGATTAATCTCACCGGAACCCATGTGGGCTGCGAGCATGGCGTCTGCGGCGCCTGTACGGTCCTGATCGACGGGCGGTCCGGCCGATCCTGTCTTACTTTTGCGGTGCAGGTCGATGGCTCCGAGGTCACCACGATTGAAGGCCTAGGCATGCCGAACGGCGGCCTGAACACTCTACAGAAGGCGATGCACGAACATCACGGTCTACAATGCGGCTTTTGCACGCCTGGCGTTTTGATGAGTCTGACCGAACTGTTGCGAGATAATCCCGAACCGACCGAAGAAGAAGTGCGTGACGTCCTGACCGGCAATTTGTGCCGTTGCACAGGGTACTCCGGGATCGTCGCAGCGGCGTTGGACGCTGCACGACGCATGAGCAGCGAAACGAGGTCTTGAATCATGGGCGTCAAGCAGTTCGGGGCGCGGGTCGCCCGCCTTGAGGATAGCGCGCTGCTGTTTGGACGTGGCCGCTTCGTCGACGACGTCAAGCTTCCTAATATGCTGCATGCCTGCTTTGTGCGCTCGCCGCATGCACACGCACGTATCCGTGGAATCGATGCCGTCGCGGCGAAGGCGCTTCCGGGCGTGCACGCGGTTTATGCGGCCGATGATATGCCAGAACCGATGAAGACGAGCCGGATGCCGATGCTGGTGCCCAACCCGGCAATTGCGCAGCAGCTAACGCAGTACTGCCTCGCCCGCGAGGAGGTCTGTTATGTCGGTCAAGCCGTAGCCGTCGTCATTGCTGATAGCCGCTATATTGCGGAAGATGCGGCTGCCATGGTCGAGGTCGACTACGATCCTCTGCCGGTGGCAAGCGATGTTCGTCAGGCGGCGGAGCCGGCCGCCGCCGCCGCGCATTCAGAACTCGGCAGCAACATCGCCTCACGCTTCCAGATGGCGTACGGTGACGTCGAGACGGCCTTTGCCAAGGCTTCACATATCTTCGAAGAAGATATCTGGCAGCATCGTGGCGGTGGAATGGCCATGGAGCCGCGTGCCGTTGTTGCCGATTTCGACGCCGTACGTGACTTGTTGACCGTCTGGTCGGCTACGCAGACTCCTCACATTGGGCGTCGCATGCTGTCGGACCTGATTGACCGGCATCTTGAGTCAATCCGCTATATCGCGCCCGATGTCGGCGGCGGGTTCGGCCCGAAGGCTATTTATTATGCGGAGGAGGCTGTCATACCTGCGGTGGCCATGAAGATCGGGCGCCCGGTGAAGTGGATCGAGGATCGCCGGGAGCATTTCCTGTGCGCCACTCAGGAGCGTGACCAGTACTGGAAAGTTGCCATCGCGGTGGACAACGATGGCAAAATAATGGGCGTCCGCGGAGCTCTGCTGCATGATACGGGCGCATTCGTGCCATGGGGCATCATCATGCCCTACATCGCCGCGGCGACTATGCCGGGTCCTTACGTGATCCCGGCATACAGGCTCGACTGCACCGTTGTTCTGACCAATAAGGTCGCTACCACACCCGTTCGCGGCGCCGGGCGGCCCCAGGCGGTTTTCGCGATGGAAAGGTTGATGGACCGCGTCGCCAAGGAGCTCAAGCTCGATCCGGCTGAGGTCCGTTTTCGCAATTTCATTCAACCCGAGCAAATGCCTTATCCGGTTGGCCTGACATTCCGGGACGGGAAGCCGCTCGTTTATGACAGCGGAGATTACCCTAAGGCGCAGCGCGAGGCTCTCCGGCTTGCCGACTATGATAACTTCCGTAATCGCCAGAAGGAAATGCGGTCAAAGGGCCGATACGTCGGAATCGGTATCGCCAATTACGTCGAAGGCACAGGGCTGGGGCCTTTCGAAGGTGTCACCGTTCGCGTGCTGCCGAGCGGCAAGGTCGCGGTCGCCACTGGCGCGACCAGCCAAGGTCAAGGGACGCGTACCACTCTATCACAGATTGTAGCCGATCAAGTTGGCTGCCCAATAGAAGACATCGTCATGACCATCGGCGACACGGCTTCCGTGCCGCAGGGCATGGGTGCATTCGCGAGCCGTCAAGCCGTGAATGCCGGCTCCTCAGCGAAGATTGCGGGCGAAAACGTCCGTACTCAGATCGTCAAGCTGGCGGCCCAGATTCTCGGAGTGCCCGAAACCGAGGTCGACGTCGAAGACGGTGTCGCTTATGGTAGGGGCGGCAACAAGCCGTCAGTTACGTTTCGCGAGCTAGCTCGACACGCGCAAGGTATGCCCGGCTTTTCGATGGCGGCGGGGCAAGCGCCCGGCATCGAGCACACCGCCTACTTTACCCCTCCTCAGGCGTCCTATTGCTCGGGCACTCATGTCGTCGAGGTCGAGGTCGATCCTATGACCGGCGCAGTCAGCTTCGTCAATTATGCGGTTGCCCATGATAGCGGCACTATCATCAATCCGCTCGTCGTGGATGGGCAAGTTCAGGGCGGAGTGGCCCATGGTATCGGAAATGCTCTTCTTGAATGGATGAAGTATGACGAGAACGGCCAGCCGCTGACGACGACTTTCGCCGATTATCTTCTTCCGATGGCGACCGACGTTCCGGACTGTAAGATCACGCATGTAGAAAGTCCAACGCCGCTCAATCCGCTCGGTGTCAAAGGCGCGGGTGAGGGCGGAACCATCCCGGCGGCAGCGGCAATCATTGCGGCCGTGGAGGATGCGCTGTCAGAGTTTGGCGTCCATTTCGCCGAAACGCCTCTGGTACCGGAGCGCATCGTTGCCGCGCTCAATGGGGCAGGGGCTTACCGCAAGCTCAAGGTTTCCGCATGACCAAGCGGCCGCCGGGTGAGTCTATCGGCACCGTCCAGCGGGTTGCCGAGGTGCTGCGGTTCTTCGCCGAGCGTGGCGAGGCCAATTTGAAAGAACTCTCCGTCGCGCTCTCGCTTGCGCCCAGCACCTGCCACCGGTTGCTCGATCTTCTCGGTCGCCAAGGCTTGATCGAGCAGGACAGCGTGGATCGACGCTATCGTGTCGGCATGGAAATGTTCCGCATTTCGGCGCTAGTCCAGTCGAGAGAGGATATACGCAGCATCGCCCGGCCGCTTTTGAGGGAGCTGGTCGATTCGTGCGATGAGACGGCAGTGCTCAGCATTTACTTGCCGGTAGAGGGCAAGATCTTCTTTGCCGAGCGCGCTGATTCAAGCCGCATGCTTCGCTATCAGTTGTCAATGAATGTACCGGTCTCGGTGCTTTGGGGGGCGAGCGGACGCGCCATTTTGGCGTTTCTGGACAATGACACCGTCGATCGAATCTATGAATCTGAAGGGCGTGCGCCAGGCTCGGGTCAAAG
The DNA here is from genome assembly GCA_050184975.1 of Pseudolabrys sp. GTDB lineage: Bacteria > Pseudomonadota > Alphaproteobacteria > Rhizobiales > Xanthobacteraceae > Pseudolabrys. The sequence continues at coordinate 4,317 of JBFWZV010000104.1, forward strand.
CCTTCCTGCGCGCCGCGCGCTGGAAAAAGACTTGGCAACGATTCGGGAGCGTGGATACGACACCACTCATGGCCAGAAAATCCATGGCGCCGTCGGCATCGGCGCGCCTGTCTTCGGCGTTGGCGGAAAAGTTGTTGCTAGTCTCTGCATTACCGTGCCCGAAAGCCGCATCAAGAAAAGCGACTATCCGCGGCTGGGTGCGGCCGTTCGGGCTGCCGCCGACCGATTGTCGCAAGCAATCGGGTCACCCAATGCATCCACCAAAGAAACGCTTCATGGGCGAGAGAGCTGAGATGAATAGCGAGACGCCCCGGGGCCCCCTATCGAAAATGCGCGTGCTCGATTTCACCCAGTTCCTTTCCGGTCCCTACGCTACACAGATTCTTGGCGATCTTGGTGCCGAAGTAATCAAGATCGAATCTGCGGACGGTGACATGACGCGCCGATTGCCGCCGCATTTTGTTGGTGACGAAAGCGCGTATTATCTCTCGGTCAACCGCAGCAAGCGCAGCCTGGCGGTCGACCTCAAGTCGAAGGCCGGCCGTCAACTGGCGCGCCGGTTGGCGTGCGAGTGCGATGTCGTCGTCGAAAATTTCCGACCGGGCGTGCTGGAGAAGCTCGGCCTTTCTTACGTCGATATCTCAGCCGAAAGGCCAGATGTTATCTGGTGCTGCATCTCAGGCTTCGGTCAGAGCGGTCCGTATCGGGATCGGCCTGCCTACGACATGATCGTTCAGGCAATGTCAGGCGGCATGTCTTTGACTGGCGAAAAGAGCGGGGCGCCGGTGCGCTCAGGCATTCCCTTGGGTGACATCGCCGCCGGCATGTATGGGGTTATTGGCATTCTGGCGGCCCACGCCGAACGACAGCAGAGCGGAAGAGGCAAGCTGATCGACATCAGCATGCTCGACTGCCAGATCGCCATGCTGTCGTATCAGGCTGCCTATTGTCTTGCTTCCGGCGTCGCACCGACACGCCAGGGCAGCGGTCATGATTCCATACCAACCTACCGCACTTTCACATGCGCAGACGGCGTCGACATTGCGATTACTGCAAATACCGAGCGCATGTGGGCAAATCTCTGCGGTGTGCTTGGCCGCCCCGATCTCGTTTGCGATGACCGGTTTTGTATGAACGAGCGGCGTTATACAAATCGCACCGCTTTGTGGGAAATTCTTGAACCGGCGTTTCGGGAGAAGCCAGCTAACGACTGGGCTGACCTTCTTGTCGCCGCAGAAGTACCGGCGGCCGTCGTCAATACACTTGATCGCAGCCTGAACGATCCGCAGGTTCTTTATCGCAATATGGTCCTCGATTTACAGGGGGCCGCAGGGGAGCAATTGCGCGTTTCAGGCAACCCGCTGAAATTCGTCGGTGAAGAAGAGCCGTCCTATCGATACCCACCGTCGCTCGGAGCTGACACCCAGGAAATCCTCCAATCTGTGCTTGGCTTTTCGCCGGATC
>JBFWZV010000105.1:0-5687 GCA_050184975.1 Pseudolabrys sp.
AGCCGACGAGCGCGCCTTCGCCGAACGGTGCGAGGACGATCGGCACCATTTCCGCTTCATCATCTCGCCCGAAGATGCGGCCGAGGTCGGCGACCTCAAGACGTTTACCCGAGAGCTGATGCGCGATCTCGAGACGGATCTCAGCACCAAGCTCGACTGGATCGCGGTCGATCACTGGAACACGGATAACCCGCACGTCCATGTCCTGATCCGAGGCCGCGCCGATGACGGCCAGGACCTGGTCATCAGCCGTGAATACATCAGCCGTGGCTTTCGTGATCGCGCCGCCGAACGCGTCACACTGGAGCTCGGACCCCGTACCGATCAGGAAATCCGCACTGCCCTCGAGCGCGAGGTGGAATCGGAGCGTTGGACGAGTCTCGACCGCGCATTGCGCGACATCGCGGACGACTGCGGCGGCGTCGCCGACTTGAGGCCCCGACCGGACGCCGAAGATCCGGAGCTGCGCCGGCTGTTGCTCGGCCGAGTTGCCAAGCTCGAACGCCTTGGCTTGGCCGATCCGGTCGGCCCGGCGTGCTGGACGTTGAAGCCGGGGATCGAGCAGACGCTGCGCCAGCTCGGCATCCGCGGCGACATCATCAAGACCATGCACCAGGCCATGAGCGCCGGCGGACACGAGCCCGACGTTAGCACCTTCGCTCTGCACGGCGAGGAGCCGTCCGACCCGGTGCTGGGCAAACTCATCAAACGAGGCCTCGACGATGAACTCAAGGGATCGGCCTATGCGATCGTCGCAGGCATCGACGGACGCACGCATCATCTCCGGTTCAACGATATCGAGTTGACCGGCGATGCGCCCGCCGGTGCGATCGTCGAGGCGCGGGTCTACGACGACGCGAACGGACGGCGTCGCCTATCGCTCGCAACCCGCTCGGATCTTTCGATCGAGGCGCAGGTGACGGCAACTGGTGCGACCTGGCTCGACCGCCAGCTCCTCGCCAAGGACCCGCCGCTGAGTGGTGGTGGATTCGGCGCCGAGGTGCGCGACGCCATGAAAGCGCGTATCGATCATCTCGCCGCGGAAGGGCTCGCACGACGACAAGGACAGCGTGCCGTCTTCGCACGCGATCTCCTCGCCACACTGCGACGGCGGGAGCTGGAAGACACCGCAGCGAAGCTGTCCGCCGAGACGGGTCTCGCCCATCAGCCAGCGGCCGAAGGCGAGCATGTGTCGGGCGTGTATCGGCAGCGGGTGACGCTCGCCTCCGGCCGTTTCGCGATGATCGATGACGGGCTCGGTTTCCAACTCGTGCCATGGCGGCCGGCACTGGAGAAGGAGCTCGGCCGCCAAGTGAGTGGCGTACTAACGCCGGGAGGGAGCGTGGATTGGAATTTTGGAAAGCGCCGCGGGCTGGGGCTGTAGGTACCCAATGTCGTGCCCAGGGTCGTCCGTGCTCCCGATCTTGAGTTTCACCCTGCGCAGCAGGATAGCTTCGCAACGTCCTTGCCGAACGACAGAGCCGCGAGCTTCAAGCCTTCGACTGTGGTCAGATACGGAAAGATCGTGTCCGTGAGGTCGTCAACGGTGAGCCCCTGCCGGATTGCAAGCGCCGCAGTCTGGATGCTGTCGGCCCCTTCCGGGGCAAGGATATGTGCACCGAGCAGCAGACCGCTCGCAGCGTCAACGACGAGCTTGATGAGGCCGCGGGTGTCCCGAGCGGCGAGTGCGCGCGGCACCTGGTCGAGACCGATCGTCGAAACCCGAACGGCACGCCCCGCCGCGCGTGCCGCGGCCTCGGTCAGGCCAACGCTCGCCATCTGAGGGTCGGTGAACACGATGGCCGGCATCGCCGCGTTGTCGTAGCGCAGGCTATCGCCATTGAGGGCGTTCTTGGCTGCGAGCTTCGCGCCATAGGCGGCCATATACACGAACTGATCCCGGCCCGTGACGTCACCGGCGGCGTAGATGCCGGCGCGGGTCGTGCGCATGCGGTCGTCGACGATGATCGCGCCCTTCGGCGAGAGCGAGACGCCGAACTCGGACAAACCCAGGCCATCGATGTTGGGCGCTCGTCCCGAGGCGACCAGGACTTTCTCAACATCGACGGTTACGGTGCAGCCGTCGCGCGCGATCTCGAGAGCCACGCCGCTCTGGGTTTTTCGGATCGCGCGATAGGCGATACCCGAAACGACCTCGATCTCCTCATCGGCGAAATAGCCTGTCAGCGCCGCGCCGATCTCAGGCTCGGCCTCCGGCAACAGGCGGGAGCGACAGACAAGCGTCACCTTGACGCCAGCGCGTGCGAACATCTGGGCGAGCTCCGCGCCGATGTAGCCGCCGCCGACCACCACCAGCGACCGCGGTAATTCGTCGAGATCGAGCGCGGTCGTGCTGGTCAAATAGGGAACAGTCTCGATGCCGGGAATGGCGGGCGCCGCCGGTCGCGCGCCAGTCGTAATGATGATCTTGCCAGCGGCTATGCGGGCGTCTCCCACCTCGACGCCGCCCTCGACGAGACGCGCCCGGCCTTCGCGATAGGCGATGCCGTTATAGGCGCGTAGCAGATCGGCATATTTGGCTTGGCGCAACCCGGCGACGAGGTCGTCCTTCTGCCGGACGGTCGCGCGCCAATCGGCGAGTTCCGCATGCGCCGAGACGCCGGCGAAGCGCGCCGCAGCGCGCGCGTTGTGCAGCGTCTCCGCCGCGCGGATGAGCGTCTTCGACGGCACGCAGCCGATATTGACGCAAGTGCCGCCGATCGTGCCTTGGCCGATCAGTGCGACATTCGCGCCCTCGTCGGCGGCTGTGATGGCGGCCGAGAACCCGGCCGAACCGGCACCGATGACGACAAGATCGTAAGCACCGCTACTGCGCCCGCCCGCTCGGACACGACGGCCCGGTATCGGGCCGTTCGCTGGTGTTCGAGCGGCCGACGCCGGCTGTGAAATGTTGCGCGTTTCGGCGTCGCCGTCGAGGTGCTGCGCCGCATCGAGGCCGGCGAGGCTCGGCCCGAAGAGTGCCCGGCCGGCCTCCAGCCCTTCCTCTATCGACAGCCGAGATCCGGCCTCGTCCGCATTCTGTTTACGATGCCATGCGGAGAGATGATCGTCCGAACAGAAGAAGGCTGTCGTCGCACATAGTGAGTTCGCGGCGCACGCGCCTTCATAGCGCACGCTTTGCCACATGACCGCACTCCGCGGCTCGACCTGGGCTAGCGCCTGACCCTCGTCCCGCGTGGTGATCCGGATCGGCGCACCGCAATAACGGCAGCCCGATGCGATCGCGATATCGCGGCCGGTCATAGCGCCGACGCCGAGCGCGTCGACCGCACACATGGCATTGAGAACGCACCCATCAAGGGTGACCCGATGGCCCGTCTCCTGGTCCGTGAAAGGATAGGCACCGACGATCTGCTCCCCGTCGAGAACGACCAGGTCGCGACGGCGGAGGTCTTCGAGCAGCGGCCGAACGGCGGCCTCACTCAAGCCTGCGCGCTTCGCAATCGCGCCTGTCGTCGGAGCTCGTCCACCTTCAGCATAGAGCTTGAGCAGCGCAACGCGGACACGGTCGGTGGTGGGGTCGTAACCGCTCCAGCGATTGAACACATGATCCGACCCGATCATCGCCATCAGGGTGTCTTTGACCACGGGCGAGATCACCGCCGACCAGTCCGGAAACGTCACGCCTGGTCGCACCGTGTAGTTTGGCGGTGCCGCCGATGTGGCCACGACAAGCTTGCGCTGGGATGCGGAGGATGCGCAGCAATCGTTCATGTGTTTGACTCTCGTTTTGCGCTTTCGGGCGCGCAGCAATCGGCAGCGTTCGGGTCGGTTGAGCGGCTGCGGCGGTAGGCCCAGACACCGGCCAGCCCTATCAAAGCGACGACAGCCACGATCGCGACAGAACCAGTGAGCGCGGACGCCGAGATCGCGACCGCCCCAATCGTCGCCAACAGGAAAGGTCCGGCGCAACAAAGGACAGCCAGACCGGCAACAACGATCGCGGCGATGGATTTTTCGGCGTTCATCTCGGACATTCGGTGCCGACGCGACCCTGCATCAGCTTTTCGATGGCTTCGAGATCTCCGCGGGATAACCCTGGCCGGTGGTGGCCTTGATCATTGCCGCGGGAGAGGTCTGGGCGTCGTCAAATTTGATCGTGGCAAGCATGTCCCCTTTGGCGTCGGCCTGCCCGACGGTCACGTTTGTCACGCCTTTGACGTGCTCGAGCGTCTTCTTGACGATCGACGGACACAGCGCGCAGTACGCATGATGAACGTCGAGGATCGTCGTGACTTCGCCCGCATGAGCAGCGAACGGCGCGAGCAGCATGCCAAGCGCGGCGACGACAATTGCGATCTGAGGTTTCATATCTCTAGCCTTTCCTTGGATTGAGCACTGGATGGCGATGGCGCAGCGGCTCTCTCGAGCCGGCGAGCGTCACTTCCGCGCTCATCGGACGCCGGCGCTTTAGAGAAAGTAGCGCGCGACATAGGGGAACCCGACAGCGAGCACGACCAGCGTCGCGGCAGTCCAGAGGCCGATCTTCGCGATCCGATCCGATTGAGGCGTGGCGCAGTAGCCGTCCGCGCATGCGACCTCCCGCTTGCGCCGGAGGCGCCAGGCGCCAAAACCGATGAAGGCGAGCGAGACGCCTGCGAAGATCGGCTGGTAGGGCTCGAGCGCGGTCAGGTTGCCGATCCAGGCACCGCTGACGCCAGCCAAGAACAACGCAAAGGGAATGACGCAGCACGAAGCCGCCCCGATAGCGCCCAGGATGCCTCCGGCAGCGAGCAGGCGCGGGGTTCGATCTCCGTCTTGGCGCGCGGGCGCCGCGGCCGCTGCGTGGGCCGTGCCAGCGCCGATTACGGTTTGTGTATGGCTCATCTCAAAGCTCTCTCTGATTGCCCAAGTCCTCGATTTTGGCGTACGCTACGGTCTGTAGCGACTACAGGGTCAAGAGGCTTTTGCGATGCGCGATCAGAATTCGGTGAAGGGCCTTCAGCGGGCCGAGTTGGCGCGGCGGACCGGCGCCAATCTCGAAACCGTGCGGTACTACGAGAAGGTCGGCCTGCTGCCGCCGCCACCGCGAACCGCCAGCGGCTATCGGAGCTATGACGCGGCCCATGAACGCCGGCTCAGCTTCGTACTCAGGGCGCGGGAACTCGGATTCTCGCTCGAAGAGGTACGTGCCTTGTTGCGCCTGGTAGACGAGCGGGACCAACCTTGCGCGGAGGCGAGTCAGCTCGCGGCAACTCACCTGGCCGACGTGCGAGCAAAGATCGCCGATCTGAGGCGGATGGAAGGGGTGCTGAAGGAGGTCGTCGCGCAATGCGGTGATGGGACGCGCCCGGATTGCCCGCTAATCGAGACGTTGTTTCGCGAAGTGCCAGATCCGCAAACGAAACTGTGGAAGGCCACCATCGGCAAAAGCCGCCGTGGCGGCGCTTGAGCGCCTGTCCGATCCGCGCTCTGCGCTATCCGACACTACGCTCCACACAACGTCGAACTTGCTGACTCCGTTTTAGAACGCCCACTTATTCCGTCGCCATGAACGCGACCAAGATTCTCTGGTTCCAGATCCTTCTCGTCCTCTCCGCGGTGCTCGGCTTCTTGTGGGCGGCGACGGAGTGGACCGCTTGGCAGCTCGCCTTCCAGCCACGGCTCGGCCAGCCCTGGTTCACCTTATTCGGGTGGCCGATGTACCAGCCGCCGGCCTTCTTCTG
>JBFWZV010000106.1:0-5475 GCA_050184975.1 Pseudolabrys sp.
TATGCGCGGCCAGCACGTCAGCCGAGACCGCATAGACATTGGTCTTGACAACGTTGGCGAGCGTCATGCCGGCATCGCTGAGCAAAGCCTGAAGATGCTTCCACACCAGTTCGCTTTGTTCCGTCGCACCCTCCACGATCGATCCATCCGCCGTGATCGCGACCTGCCCGGTCGAGACGAACCATTGCGTCGGCGCCTCGATCTTGATGCCCTGCGCATAAGGGCCCGCCGGTGTCAGCAGAATGGCCGGATTGATGGGGGTTGCTTTCATCGTGCGTGCTCCAATCCTGCAAGTGCGGAGTTCGTGGTCCGCAATTCATGACGGTGATGATAACCCGCCGTGTTTTCGATCTCTACCGGCTCGGTCGTCAGATGTAGCAAGCCATCGAACGTAACATCGAGCTCTTCAGCGTAACGACGGCCTTCAAATACCGCCATCGCGATGGTCGCAGGGATAATGCAATCGCCGATCCGGCTGACCGACTCGATGCCGCAATCCGGCGACGCGGCGACACGCGCGGCCAACTCGTCGTAGAGTTGTTTTTCGGGAAGCCGCGCCGTGACCAATACGATCGACTGCACCGGCATCTCGCGGGTACGCCCGGTGAAGACGCAACTCAGTTCGACCCGCTAGTCGTTAGCGGATCGCAGATTGGTGTTGGCGATGACCTCGATGCCGCTTTCAAGCAGGCGCCGCTGAATCTTGGCCTGCTCGAGCGTATTAACGGTCCATGCTGACGCAAGGGCGTTTGGCGTCACCAGCGTGACCTCGCCTGCACCGCGCGCTTTGAGCGTCTCGGCAACAACGCCGCCCATGTAGAAATCGTCGTCGTCGAAAACGATAACCGGCCCTTCGATCGGCACGTCGCTCATCACATCGTCCGGCGTGAAAATCCGTGTGCCAGCGGCGAAATTGATGGCCTTATGGTTGTTGCGGCCAAAGCCATCGCGCCGCCATTTCGCGCCAGTCGCGATGACGACGCGCTGCACGCCAAGATCGAGAATGTCGTCACTTGTCATGACGCTTTCGCGATAGATCTCGACATTTTTCATCTTGCCGATCTGGCCGACGCGCCAGTCGCGCACGCGGGACCATTCGCTGAGGCCGAACAGCCGCGATTCCAGCGACACGCGGCCGCCAAGTTCGCGCGTCGCTTCGGCCAAGTGCACCTGATAACCGCGATTGCCAAGCGCCTGCGCACATTCGAGGCCGGACGGGCCGGCACCGACGATGAGAATCGGATTGTCCGATCCCGCCGGACGGTATCGTTCAGGGTGCCAACCGCGCTTGTACTCCTCGCCGATCGTCGGGTTTTGCGTGCAGTTGATCGGTCCGCCAACATTATAGGTCGAGACACAGATGTTGCAGCCGATGCACTCGCGAATGTCTTCGAGGCGATTCTCTTCAATCTTTTTAGGGAGGAATGGGTCGGCGATCGAAGGCCGTGCCGAGCCAATGATATCGAGCACGCCGCGCTTGATCTGCGACACCATGGTGTCCGGTGACGTGAACCGCCCGACACCGATCACCGGCTTCGACGTGACGCGTTTGACATATTGCGCGTAGGGCTCCTGATAGCCTTCTTTGGCAAAGCGACTGGTCTGGCTGTCCTCTGCCCAGCCGCTCACCTTGATATCCCAGGCATCGGGCAGCTCGGCCAGCATGGCGACGATGTCCTTGCCCTCTTCGCACGCCACGATGCCGTCAGGACCGGACATCTCATCGACAGTGAAGCGCACGACGACGGCGCAGGTGTCGCCGATCGCGTCCTTGGTATCCTCGATCACCTCACGCAGCAGACGCGTGCGATTTTCGAGGCTGCCACCATATTCGTCGGTGCGGTGATTGCGGCGACGCGACAGAAAATACTGCAGCAATTCGAGGTCGTCCGCAGCATAGACATAAACGATGTCGAAGCCGACCGCCTTGGCGCGCAACGCCGCACGCCGATGCCATTGCCGGTAGGCCTTGATGTCGGCCTTGTCCATCGCTTTCGCCTGAACCGGATCGCGCCGTGATGGAATGTCGATCGGCGACAACAGATGCTCTCGCGTGTAACGGTTGGCGACGGCAAAGCCACCATGCGCCAGCTCTGCACCGGCCAGCGCGCCGTGTTCGTGGATCGCCTCGGTCAGAAGGCGAAGTGGCGCTTCATCGCTCTGCTCCCAGAGCTTGACCTGAGGAAATGGCGTCGAATCCGAACTCGGATGGACCGAAAGAATATCGGTGCACACAGCGCCCCAACCGCCTTCGGCCTTCACACCGCGCATGGCGGCGTGCCCGCGCGGCAACGTCGCGCTAAGGCCGTTGCAGTGAGGAACCTGGTAGAACCGGTTCTTCATCATGACCGGGCCGAGCCGCACCGGCTGCAACAGAATGTCGTAGCGCGGATCTGGGTCGGCCATGCTTACACTCTGCTTATTGCACCGGGTGATCGCGGCCCTGAATGCTGAGAACACGATCTCTTTTCATTCTTTGTCAGGCAGCCAGAAACGCGTGGCAAGCCCGGTCCGCTGCATCAAAGGTCTGCTCGAGATCCTTGTCTGCGTGACGGATCGAGATGAAGCGACGATTGCCCGGCAGGATGAAGAGGCCCTGGCGCAGCAACTCGGCTTCGAATGTCGCCATCTTCTTGGTGTCGGTCGCAACGATGTCGCGCCAGTTGGTCGGCGCCTTATCGGTGAAAAGCATATGCCACATCGGACCATCGCCGAAGACAAGAATGCCCATGCGATGCTTGTCGAAGACTTCCTGCAGGCCCTTACGCAATTTGTCCGCCATGGCGAACACTGACTCGTAAACACCCGGCTGCTCCAGCACGTCCATGGTGGCAATGGCTGCCGCGCAACCAAGCATGTGCCCTTGCAGCGTGCCGTTCTGGTAAACGTAACCCGGCGTGCCCTTATTGGACGGATTGGCCTGGTCCATAATGTCGGCGCGACCGGCAACGGCGCCGACCGGCAGACCGCCACCGATGATCTTGCCGTAGGTCGCAAGGTCCGGAACGATATCGAAGTATTCCTGCGCGCCGCCAAGACCGTAGCGGAAGCCGGTGACGACCTCATCGAGGATCATCACAATGCCGTACTGCTTGGTCAGCTCGCGAATGCCCTGCAGAAAGCCCGGCTTCGGCGAAATAATGCGCTGAATCGGCTCGACGATGATGGCGGCGATTTCGCTGCCGCGTTCTTTGAGGATCGAGGCGAGCGTGTCGAGATCGTTGAACGGGCTGACCAGCATCAGATCCTGAACGGCCTGCGGAATGCCCGCAGTATCGGCAATGCCGTTCGGGAAGTTGCTCTTGGTGCGCGGCGTGGTGCTGAGCTGCGCATAGTCGTGCACGCCGTGATAGCCGCCTTCAAACTTCAGGATCTTTTCGCGGCCCGTAAACGCGCGCGCCAGACGGATGGCGTGGAACGTCGAGTCCGATCCGGCGGTGGTGAAGCGGATGCGTTCCGCGCAGCGCATATGCGGCACGACACGGCGGGCAAGCCGAACCGCCGTCTCGTTCAAATAGGCAAAGGCATGGGTGCCGCGCGCGGCCTGTTGGGCGACGGCGTTCACAATGGCCGGATGGGCATGCCCGAGGAACATGGCACCGGAGCACAGCACGTAATCGATATATTCGTTGCCCGAGTCATCCCAGAAGCGAGCGCCATCGCCGTGCTCGAACACGAAACGGGTATCGGCCGCGAGCGCGTTGCCACCCAGTGCGCCACCCGGAAAGAAGCGTTCTGCATCTGCAAAGAGGCTCTGTTCGTCGGTGGTGAGATTGCCGTGACGTCCGAGAGAGGGAGCAGAAGTCTGGGTCGCGGTGACCATTTTCAATTCCTTGGACTTAAGTTACGTGCATTATTGATTATTGTATACAGAATTTGAAGTCAATTATCGATTTTGCGGATCTGCCCTGAAATAGTATCCAGGCGCCACAGGCTTCGGCTAATTATATGTAATTATTTGATTAATTGTCAATCCTGGGATATTGGGAATTATCCGCCATCATCTTGCAGTTATCGGATTTAGTGGCGACTGTATCCTTAATACATTATAGATTGGCAATCACGTTTGCGCAGGACGCCGCTCGAGGACTGCAATGGACCAGCACCCGCCTTCAACTCCCCTCACTGAAACACCGATCGACCTTCACCCGGAAATGGCCACGTTCTTCGGCGCGATGAGCGGCCTTCAGCCGCCGATGGAAGAGCGCGAGGCGGCCGATGTCCGCGCGCTGATGGACGGCTTTGCCCTGAAGGGCATGCCGTCGCGCCCGAACACCGTGACGACGCAAGAATTCGTCGCCAAACTCAAAGGACGCGATATCAAGCTGCGCTTGTTCAGGCCGGCCGGGGCCAAAGGTGCGCTGCCCGTGATGTTGTATTTCCACGGAGGCGGCTGGGTCATCGGCAACATCGAAACCCACGACCGTTATGTCGCCATGCTGTGCGAAAGCAGCGGTTGCGCTTATGTCGCAGTCGATTACCGGCTGGCTCCGGAACACCCCTACCCGGCCGCGATCGACGACGCCTATGAGTCGCTGTGCTGGATTCACGACAACGCCGCCGTGCTGAATGTCGATCCCAAGCGCATCGGCGTCAGCGGCGACAGCGCCGGCGGCCAGTTGAGCGCCGCGTGCACATTGCTGGCCCGGGAAAAGGGTCCGCATCTGACGTTCCAGCTTTTGATCTATCCGCTCACCGACTGCGATTTCGAGCGGCCGTCTTATCATCTCTGGAGCGGCTTGCTTCTCACGACGCCCTACATGAAATGGCTGTGGAAGCAGTGGGTCGGCGACACGCTGCCGGTGAACGATCCGCTCGCAGTGCCGTTGCGCACCGAAAGCCTCAAAGGCCTGCCGCCGGCTTATGTCGTGACGTGCGAGTTCGATATCTTGCGAGATGAAGGCGAGTTGTACGCGCTACGTCTGATGAATGACGGCGTGCCAACGACTTTGCGCCGCGTACCGAAGTCCACACATCCATTCTTCCGCGCGATGCATGTCAGCCCTTACGTTCAGGCCGAAATGCGCGAAATGGGTCATCAGATCCGCCGCCATATGGCGCCGTGAATGAACGACCGCCAGAGCATCTGATCATCTATTTAATGGATGGCAAGCACGTTCCTGTTCAACTCGTGGCGTCAGGCCATCGCACATAAAGCACCAACATCACAACCAATATGGCGAACAGAAACGCGGCGACATCAAAGAGCGTTGGCGAAATACCGAGCAGAGCCCCTGAAAATTCAAACATGCTGTCCCACCGCGCATCTGGCAAGAGCAGAAAATATCATGATCGAAGTGTCAAATTCGCTTCCATGATTGCGCTATTGGCGCGGCCAATAGAACATACCAAATTCTTGGTAGCCTGCACCCCGATCCATCACAAGTTTCATCGGCAAACCAAAAACAGACGATAACAGCGCCGCTGTAAAGAAACTCCGCTGAAATCGACGTATTAGTTCTCTCAAAAGCGACA
>JBFWZV010000107.1:0-5168 GCA_050184975.1 Pseudolabrys sp.
TGGGCGTGAGCGACGACGGCGGGCGTGCCGACCGCCGTCGCCCCGACGAGCATGATGAGAGCGGCCCGCATGCGCTCAATCCTGTTGGCCGCGCTTGGGCGGGCGGTTCCAGTTCAGCACCCACGCAGACTTGTCGTCGCCGGACTGAAAGAGATTGGCGCGGATGGGCTGTTGCAGCGCCGGGTCATCGATGACGAGCGAGACGTATTCGCCTGCTTTCTCGCCGGTGCGTTTCCAGCCCGCGCCGATTTCTGGGCCGTCGGCATCGCCAAGGTGGACCCGAAAGTCGGGCGCATTCTCGGCATCGGAAGATGCGGCCGGAACGAGGGAGAGGTCGTGGGTGAAGAAGAGCGTCTGAAGGCGTCCGGTAAAGCCGGATTTGTCGCGGGTGAACTGACCGATCTGCGCCATGGGAACCTCCTGGGTTGGCGGGTTGGGAAGCGGGTCAATCGGTGGCGGCGCGCCAGACGAAGCGGCCGTCGCCGCCCTCGTCGGTCCACAACGGGACCGCGCGCGCGACGATCGAAGCGACGGGGAGCGGGCCGAAATAGCGGCCATCCAGGCTGTCCGGCACGGTCGGGTTCATGACGAAGACCTCGCCCGGCCGAAGCACGCGACAGCCGCTCCAGCGCGGCAATGGACGATTGAGGTGATCGCGGTCATGAGCGACGCCGACCTCGACCTGATCGACGGTGACGATGTCGCCGGCCCGACACACGATCTGTCCGGGTAGCGCCATGACGTGCTTGAGCAGCGGCACGCCCTTGGGCAGGAAGCCGCCGTCCGCGAGGTAGCTCGCAATCGGCTCGGGAGGCCGCACGACGACAAGTTCGAGCGTGCGGAGCGTACCAACGGCCTGCAGCGCATAGAGCCCGGTCGGGGTGCTCGCGGTGGCGTTCCAGATCAGCCGTGGCGCCGGCTGGAAGAACGCGAGGGCGCCGATGCCAAGCATCGCGAAGTACGCCGTCATGACGTAGCCGAAGCGGGTCATGGCGCGACGCTCCGGCGCATGAGCCAGGCCGCATGTTGCTCGCGCGTGTAGGCGCGCGGCTCATGCCCAGCAGCGAGGCGGTTGTGGAGGTGACGCCAATATTCCGGCGCGGCATCGGCAGGATCGATATCGAGCGCTTCGACCGCATCGATCGCCTGCAGCACGCGCTCGACCTTCGGCCAGCCGTCGACGCGGAGCAGGATTTCGCCCCCGGGGCGCACGAAGGGCAGCGTCTGACAGCGGACGCCGGGCTCGACGGCGCGCACGATGTCCATGCGCGAGACGACCGTGCCGAAGTCGTTCGACGCCCAACGCACGAAGGCGAAGATGCTGCCCGGCTTAAAGCTGGAGACGCTGCGGCGGCGATCGAGGATCTTCTCCTCGGCGCGCCGGCCGAAGCGCAGCCAGTGCTCGATCGTCTTCTCGATCCAGGTCAGCTCGACATGGGTCAGTGGGACGGTGCGCCGATGCGACGGCGGCACGACGCGCGGCGTCGACTGCTCGTTGTCGTTCATGAGGACTCTCCGGGATCAGCGGGGAATTCGCGTGAGAGGAGGTCGCGGAGCATGTCGGCGACGGTGATGCCGCGCCGGAAGGCGGCGACCTTGATGCGGCCGCGCAGCGTCGGCGTGACGTCGATCGTCAGTCGTGCGCTGAAGGCGGAGGTGTCTTCCGACCGTCTGCCGTTCGCTTCAGGAGCCTTGACCCAACTCTCTGCGTCGCCGGGTCGGGATGCGAAGCCACGTCTGGTGGACCCTTCGCTCACGGCGCGATCCTCGCGACCTCGGCGGCCATCGCGGCGATCTCGCGCGCTGCAGCGCCCTGCTCAGCCAGCTCGAAGACCAAGCGTCCCGACTGCGCGGCGTCGGCGAAGACGACGCGCTGGCCGATGGTGCTGGCAAGCACCGGCGGATCGTGATCGGCCAAGGTCTCGGCCGTCTCGCGGGCGATGACAGTGCGGGCGCCGCAACGATTCAGCACGAAGCGCGCGGTGAGCTGCGGACGATAGATGCGCGCCTCGCGCAGCAGGCCGAGCATCTCGGCGGAGGCCCAGCCGTCGAGCGGCGACGGCTGGACAGGGATCAGCACCAGATCGGCAGCGAGCAGCGCCGAACGCATCAGGCCGGCGACGCGCGGCGGACCGTCGATGACGATGTGGTCGACAGTGCGCGCGATCTCGGGCGCCTCGCGATGGAGCGTGTCGCGCGCGAGGCCGACGACGCCGAATAGCCGTGAGACGTTCTCCCTCGCCCGCTGCTGCGACCAATCGAGCGCCGAGCCTTGAGGGTCAGCGTCGATCAGCGTGACGCGCTTGCCATGCAGCGCCCATTCGCCGGCGAGGTGCAGCGCGAGCGTCGTTTTGCCGACGCCGCCCTTCTGGTTGAGCAGCGCAACGATCATGGCTTCCCTCCCGGCTTGCGGCTGAAGGGCAGCGATGGCTGTCGTTGTGAGCGCTCGGAATTCGGTCCGCAGATGCGGTTGTCCGCAGATCGGGCGGACCAACAACAAGAGTTAGATTCTGAGTTAGACTCTAAGTTAAGGCCGGGAATCGTGGTTTCGGGCCAGAGGGTTAGCTGCGGTTTGCACTCCCGAAGTCCCGATAGGCGCACGCCTGAAGTCCCGATAGCGGGAACGCCCGAAGTCCCGACCGCATTCACAGCGATATCCACAGGGTCTGTGGATAAACCGGCCGGCAGGATGCACAGCATCTCGCGCCGGCCATCGCGCTCGATGTTGAGCCGATAGCCGGGAAGCGGCTGGCGGGCGGAGAGCCGGCGCAGATCGAAGGCGAAGTCGGCGAGCTTGGCGAGGCTGCCGGATTTTTCGTGAAGGTGCGCGAACTCGAACAGCCAGCCTCGGGGCTGGCGGCCGGCGTGTTTGCGGGCGACACGATAGAGCCACCGCTCGATACCGCCGGTGAGACGGAAATAGGCCGGGTCGATCGTGAGAACGAGCGAGCGGTCGACGACGCCGCGATAGAACCAGTCAGGAAGGACGAACTCCATACCCTCGACGCGACCGTCGCGCGTCGTGCATTCCTCCCACTCGTTGATCCAGGAGAACTGGTGCCGCCGCCAGTGCTCGCCGTTGCGGATCGTTGTGCGGATGACGGTCGACTGCAGGCGCGCGAGCGCGCCCTTCAAGAGCTTGTAGTCGCGGGAGCCAGTTTGGCGGCCGATCGCGGTCAGGAGTTGATAGGGCGTGAAGCGCAGAAAGCGCGAGGTCTTGAAGCCAAGATTTTCGGCTTCGACGATCTGGCTCGCGGCCCAGATCAGGACGTCGGCGTCCCAGATGGTGGCCATGCCGAACTCGGGCGCCGCATAGACCTCGACGCGGACGTCGCCGGCTTCATAGAGGATGGGGGTCGTGCGCCTGGCTTTGGCCAGCGAGAAGAAGGGCCGCTCCATCAGGTCGCGCTGGTCGCGCGGACTGGCGTCGCCGGTGGCGACGACGAACGGTTCGAGCTTGCTCCGTTCGCTGGCGGTGACGAGGCGGCGCGACGACATCGGCGAGCGCCTCAGCGATGCGCGTGGCCGGCGGCGCGGGCCTCGACGTAGCGGGGGTCCGAGGTCGAACGGCAGGCGGCCTGGTCGGCCCAAGCCTCGAGATCGCCCACGGCGTACACCACGCGACCGCCGAGCTTGCGAAAGGTCGGGCCGCTGCCGTGACAGCGATACTTTTCCAGGGTGCGCGGCGAGATGCCGAGGATGCGGGCCGCCTCATGGGTTCGGACGTAGCGGGTGGCGAGCTGCGCGGACCTGTCGAGCATGGGAAGCCTCCGTCTTGCCTCGAAGCGCCGCGGCCAAGTCGCGGCATGTCGGGGTCACGGTGGCGGAGGGTTCAGGCGTTGGGGGTGGACGAAGATTTTCGGAAGGGCGTGTCCCCCTTCGCGCGACCATGAGCGGACGATGGTCCAATTCGTCACGGGGGAAGCAGGGATGAATGGACGGTGCGCGCTGAAAGCCGACTATGGGACTGATCAGCCGCCGCGCAGAAATTTGAGATAGCCGCGTTCGACGAGCGCGATCGAGTCGTGGATCAGACGATTGGCCGCGCGTCGCGCGTGGGAGTCTTTCCACTCGACGGATGGAAGTTGGGCCTGGTCCGAACTCAGGATGATCTCCGCGACGTCGCGAGGACCGCCGCCCATGTCGTGAACGTCGAAGGCGTGAAGAAGCTGAACGAGACGGCGCTTGCGCTGCTTGGTCAGTCGCAACGCCCGTGGGAGAAGGCCGATGGTTTGGCCGCCCACCTTGCGGATGAAACGCGACGCGACATCGAGTCGGAGATCGACCGACGCAGCGCCGAGCGGCAGGAGAATCATGGGGCGCCGGACGGCCAGGTCGCTGTTGAGCCGGATGTGAAGCTCGCCGGACCCATCGACGATTACGACCTCACGACCCTCATCATCGGTCCTGTCAGCGACAATCGAGCCGAGCTGAGACGGTTCGAGGGCGACAGGCGCGAATCCGCTCGGCGCTGCATCGAGCAGCAGCGTGCCGGGCGACAGTTCCGGCAGCCAGGTAGCGGGTTCGTCGCCGACCGGAATGCTCGGGTCGTGGGCGAAACCGCAACCCCCATCGTCGGGCGAAATCCGCGCGAGCGGCCTCCGCATCGACGTGATCACGCACGATCTGGCGCTGAATTTGGACGTATTCGCGCCGATATTCGGCGTTGCGGCGCAGGAATTCGACGGCGAAGCCGGGGCGTTCGAGGCGATTCAAGTGATCGATCGTCTCCGGCGAGCGCCAATACTGTGTGGGCATGGCGTTTCCTCTCGTCTTGCACCCCTATTCGGGGAGCCTCAGACCATCCGGAAACGCAGGCTTTGCGCTAGACCCTATGATTGCATCGCGCGCGACGACAACCCGTACAACAGACGTCTTGGTGGCTTACTGCGCTCGTGGCTGAAGCAGGTGCCGATAGCCGGTTTCGGTCATCCAGCGGGCGCGCGCCAGATGGCTTTCATGGACGATTTTGGCACGGCAGGGCTCCTGCGCCGGATCGAGTCCGAAGAGCACCAGCACGACCTCTCGCCAGTCAGCGCCCTCTTCCTCGGCCATCAGCAACCGTAGGTATATCGCCAGATGTTGCTCATCATAGGCGTTCACGCGGTCGGTAAGCGGCGGCCGGTCACAGAAGGGCGCCTCGGTCATTGCGATCTTTCCCCCGTCGA
>JBFWZV010000108.1:0-5091 GCA_050184975.1 Pseudolabrys sp.
GTCGCCGCTCGTCGCGCCATAGCGCGGTTTGCCGCGGACCAGATAACTCAAAAGACGCATGATGACATATTCCGGTGATCGTTCGTCGTCGCAGGCGGCGCGCGGTCGTCCGCCCGCTCTCAGGGGTGCGGCACGGACTTCGGAGTCTGAAAAACAGACTTCATCGTGATGATCTCGCCGAGCCGCGCGTAACGCGGCCCGGCAATGCGCGCGATCGGGTCGAGCGCCGCGGTGTCGAGCTTGCCGTTCTCGACAAGGCCGTCGCGGATGTGAAAGACGAGGACTTCGCCGACGATCAGCCGGCTCCTCGTGTCGCCGAATTCCAGGCATTGCCGCATGCGGCATTCCATGGCGATCGGCGCGTCCAGCAGCCGCGGCGGTGCGACGCGTTCGCTCGGCGCGGTCTTTAGGTTGAGGTGATCCACTTCACTGATGTGCGGTTCAAACTCGATCGAGCTTTCATGCACGGCGTCGAGAAGGGCGGTATTCGCGATGTGAACGACATATTCCTCCGATCTGAGGATGTTGCGCGCCGTATCCTTGTAGACGCCGTCGCGCCGGCCGACGCTGAAGGCCAGCATCGGCGGCTTGGGCGAGACGAATGTGAAGGTGCTGAAAGGCGCGAGGTTGACGCTTCCGGTTTCGGATAGTGACGATACCCAGGCGATCGGGCGCGGCACCACGATGCCGGTCAGCAAACGGTAGGCCTGCTCGGCGCCGAGTTCGGACGGGTCAATACGCATCAAGCCCCCTTAAGACGGTCGGCCGGTCTTCCGCGTCGCACACTATTGGGCCTTGATGTTGATGCGCTTGATGATGGGAACCCATTTGCCGTCTTCATCTTCGAGATACTTTTTGAAGTCCGCGCGACTCATGACCGTCGCCTCGGCGCCGATCTTGTTGAAGCGATCCTTGACCGCCGGGTCGCTCAGGACTTTGGCCATAAGATCATGCATCTTGTTCACGATAGGCTCCGGTGTCTTGGCCGGAGCGAAGATGCCTGTGAATGTCTGGGCGTTGAAATCCTTGTAGCCCAGCTCCGAGAAAGTCGGCACATCGGGCAGCCAGCTCGTGCGCTTCGGGCTGGTGACCGCGAGAGCTCGCACCTTGCCGCTGGTGATGAACGGAAGGGCGACCGAAATCTGGTCGAAGGCGAATTGCACCTGACCGCCGATCAGGTCATTGGTCGCCGGTGCGTTGCCGCGATACTGGACGGTGACCCACTGCAGTTTCAGGCTCGATTGCATGAGCTCGCTGAGCAGATGATTCGAGGTGCCGATACCGGGCGACGCCATGGTCAACTTGCCCGGCTCCTTGCGCGCCAGCGCCAGCAGTTCGGCCAGGTTCTTGGCCGGCACCGCGGGATTCACCTCCAATACGATCGGCGTCATTGAAATCGTGGTGATCGGTATGAAGTCATGGCGCCAGTTATAAGCCTCACGACCTGCGATTAGGGGCGCAAACAGCACCGGTCCGTTGGCGCCGACGAAAAACGTGTAGCCATCCGGATCGGCCTTCTTGAAGTACTCGCCGGCCACCAGGCCGCCCGCGCCCGCCTTGTTCTCCACGACGAAAGGCTGTCCCGTCGCTTCCTGCAGCTTGTCGGCAACGATACGCGCCGCGCTATCGACGTTGCCGCCCGGCGGGTACGGCACGATCAGCCGCACGCTCCTGGTCGGCCACTGCTGCGCCAGAACCGGGGTTGTCAGAAACGTCACGAGAGCGAGGCACGCGCTGAGCAGAATTCGCATTGTTCCCTCCGGAATGTACGTTGGCTGAGACGTTGCCCGCCAATCTTGGTTGTGTGTGCATCGGCCGGCGGCCGATGAATTCGACGTCGGGCACTATCGCTGTCGCGGTCACGAAATCGATGGAAATCCGGCGGATATGACCATAATGTGGACGCGTGCCGTAGAGGAATTATGTCGTGGCAGGCGCGGAAAAGCAGGGACGGCAGGCGAAATCGGTGCCGCGGCCGGGCGCGCAGGCGATCCGCCGTGCCGTCTCGGTGTTGCGCATCCTGGCGGCGGGCCGCGAGCAAGGTGTGCCGCTCAGCGAGGTGACCCGTTCCACCGGCCTCACGCGCCCGACGGCTCACCGCATCATTCACGCGCTGATCGACGAAGGCATCGTCGAACAGAACGAAGGGACCGGCCGCTACGCGATCGGCCAGCAGGTCCCCGAGCTTGCATTGGCGCGGCAGTCGCGCTCCAAGCTTCTCGTCGCGGCGGAGCCTTACCTGGCGCAACTCTCCAAGCTGCTCGGTGACACGCTGTTTCTGACGGCGCGCACCGGGCTCGATACCTTGTGTGTCGCGCGGCGGATCGGCAGCTATCCCATTCAGGTGCTGTCGATTGAAATTGGTGCGCGACGTCCGCTGGGCGTGAGCAGTGCGGGTATTGCCATTCTCGCCGCGATGCCAATGCGCGAATCTCGCAAGATCATTCTGGCCAATGAGACGAGGCTTCAGGCTTATCGCGTCAACGCGACGGCAGCGCTCAACCAGGTCCTAAGCGCGCGTCGCATCGGCTATAATCTGCGCGATGTAGGCCTCGTCGCCGGTACGAGGTCGATTTCCGCCTGGATCCGAGGCCGGAACGATGAGCCGACCGGCGCGCTGACGCTTTCGGCCATTCGAAACCGGCTAGGCCCGCGGCGCGAAGCGGAAGTTGCCGAGGCGCTCAACAAGACCGCCAGAACGATCGAAAGAGAGCTACGCGCGCTGGACCGCTCTCGCGCGAACTGACCCTATTTCTGGGTCGGGGCGGGCGCTGCCGGCGCGCGCACTGTCGTCCAGTCCATTCGGTCGGCTTCGATCTCGAGCGTGCCGATGCCGGTCGGCATTTTCAGCCGGCCAGGCGCGATGACCGGTGCGCCGCCGACCGGCATGAACCAGATTTCCATGCCGGGACGGCCGCCGACATATTTCACCAGCATGCTGTCCGGCCGATAGCCGGCGATCGGACGCAGCACCACCGCGCAGACCAGGGCCGGGCCATTGTAGCCGCGGTCGAGCTTGAGCTTGTCTATGCGTTTGAACGACAGGTGGAGATCGTAGCGGCGCTGTCCGTCGAATACCGGCAAGGTGCGTTCGCAGCGCGCTGGCGACAGCGGCGACTCGCCTTCCGGCGCGGCGATGAGCATGGCGCTGAGCGGATCGGTGACGTTGACCTTGTCCTCGTCGCGCACCGGAATGCGCTTGCTCTTGTCGCTCGGCTCCTCGGCGCGCAGCGTCTTGACGCTGCCGTTCTCGAAGACCATCTGCAGGCCCGTCGTTTCGCCGTCATCGGTCACGTTCGACGAAAAGAACGTCGGCGCCACTTGCTCGCCGTTGATCGCCCCCTGAGTCGCGACACGCCCTTCGCCGTTGACCAGCATGCTCAGGGCGCCGCTGGCCTTGCCGCTGGCGGAGGCCTGATAGACATGGGCGCCGAGACCGATCGCCCAGGTGATCTGACCGATCGGTACGCCGACCATCGAAATCGAATAGTGGATCGTGGCGCGCGTATCGAGCGGCGGCGACGCGGCGCCGGCGCCGTGCAGGGCCAGCACGACGGTCGCGGCCGTCAACCCGGACTTGCAGAGCGCCGGACCCATCATCATGGCGAGATTCCAGTCCCGCGTGGTCGCCTGTGCGGCGCGGGCGAGCTCAAGCCGCGCCGCGGCCTAATTTTGCCTCGGGCCGCGTGAACAGCGCAATGAGCGCGCGCTTGACGGCAGCCTGCCTGGTCGCCGACGTGATCTGCGCACCCATCAGGTCCGTGACATAGAACACGTCCACGGCACGCTCGCCGAAGGTGGCGACATGCGCCGAAGCGATGTTCAGGTTGAGCTTCGACAAGGTCGCCGTCAGTTCGTAGAGAAGGCCGGGGCGGTCGAGACCCGTGACCTCGATCATCGTATAGCGATGCGACCACTGGTTATTGATATCGACGTTCGGCTCGACGGCAAAAGCCTTGATACGGCCCTTCGGCGGCGCTCGCTTGGCGACGACGTCGGGCAGCCGCAATTCGCCGCGCAGGGCCTTCTCGATCGATTCGGCGATACGGCCGGCGCGGCGCTGTTCGTCCTCGTCGCGGTCGAACTCGCGCGACAGCGAGATGGTGTCGAGCGCCTGGCCGTCGGTGGTGGTGAAGATCTGCGCGTCGACGATGTTGCCGCCGGCCATGGCGCAGGCGCCGGCGATGATCGACAGCAGCCACGGATGATCGGGCGCCAGCACGGTCAGTTCGGTCACGGCGCGTTCGGTATCGAAGCGGATGGCGGTCGCCAGATTCTTCTCTGTCTCCTTGGCCGCATGCACCAGATCGGCATGTTCGATCTTGTGCGGCAGGTCGACCTTGAGCCAGTACGCCGGATAAAGATGCGCGATATGGGAGTCGACGCGCGCGGCCGGCCACTGCCGCGCCAGCATGGCCTCGCGGAATTCCTCCTGGGCCATGGCGACGCGCTGCGCGCGGTTGACCTCGGAGAAGCCGCCGGTCAGCGCCGGTTCGGTCTCGAAGTAGAGCGTGCGGATGAGCTGCGCCTTCCAGCCGTTCCAGACGCCGGGGCCGACCGCCTTGATGTCGGCCGTGGTGAGGATGGTGAGCAGCTTGAGCCGTTCGACCGACTGCACCACGGCGGCGAAGTTCTCGATGGTCTTGCGGTCCGACAGGTCGCGCGACTGCGCGACGGTCGACATCACCAGATGCTGCTCGATCAACCAGGACACCGTCGCGGTGTCGGCGGTCGACAGGCCAAAGCGCGGACACAGCCGCTTGGCGAGGCGCGCGCCGGCGATGGAGTGGTCTTCCGGCCGGCCCTTGGCGATATCGTGCAGGAACACCGCGACATAGAGCAGCCGCAGGCTGGCCGGCTTGATCTTCTGGATGAGCTCGTTGGAGAGCGGCGTATCCTTGCTGGTGCCGTGTTCGATTTCCGACAGCACGCCGATGCAGCGCAGCAGATGCTCGTCCACCGTATAGTGGTGGTACATGTTGAACTGCATCATCGCCACGACCTTGCCGAAGGCGGGAACGAAACGGCCGAGCACGCCTGTCTCGTTCATCCGGCGCAGCACGGTTTCCGGATCGTTCTTGGAAGTCAGAA
>JBFWZV010000109.1:0-4894 GCA_050184975.1 Pseudolabrys sp.
AACGGCGCCGGCAAGACCAACCTGATCGAGGCGATCTCGCTGCTCACGCCGGGCCGCGGCCTGCGC
Source organism: Pseudolabrys sp. (assembly GCA_050184975.1). GTDB lineage: Bacteria > Pseudomonadota > Alphaproteobacteria > Rhizobiales > Xanthobacteraceae > Pseudolabrys. The sequence goes on from JBFWZV010000109.1 coordinate 67, forward strand.
CGCGCCACGCTCGACGAGCTCAGTTTCAGCGAGGGCAACGGCGCCTGGGCCGTGTCGGCCGAGATCGAGGGCATGCTCGGTCTCGCCACGCTCGGCACCGGCATCGAACCGCCGGCCGGCGAGGACACGACGAACTCGCGCAAATGTCGCATCGACCGCGAACCGGTGTCGTCCGCCGCCGCCTTTGCCGACCATGTGCGCGTGATCTGGCTGACGCCGTCGATGGACCCGCTGTTCACCGGTCCGGCCGCCGACCGCCGCCGCTATCTCGACCGCCTCGTGCTCGCCGTCGATGCGCAGCATTCCAGCCGAGTCTCGGCTCTGGAGCGGTCGCTGCGCTCGCGCAACCGCCTGCTAGAGGATCAACGCAGCGATCCGCACTGGCTCGACGCCATTGAACACGAGACCGCCGAGGTTGCGGTCGCGGTCTCCGCCGCGCGTTATGAGACCGTGAACCGCCTTGCCGCCGCGCTTGCCGCCGCGCGCGATGAAGCCCCCGCCTTCGCCATGCCGCGCATCGCGCTCGAAGGCTGGATGGAGAATCAGTGGCCGATGAGCAGCGCACGCGAGATCGAGGATCGCTATCGCGATCTGCTGCGCGACAATCGCGGCCAGGACGCCGCCGCCGGCCGCACGCTGGAAGGACCGCACCGCGCCGACCTGAAAGTGGTTCACGCCGGCAAAGGCATCGCCGCCTCGGACGCCTCGACCGGCGAGCAGAAGGCGATGCTCATTCGCCTGTCGCTGGCGCATGCGCATCTTATCAAGGACATGACGGGCTACGCGCCGGTAATGCTGCTCGACGAAGTCGTGGCGCATCTCGATCCGGTGCGCCGCGCCGCGCTCTATGACGCGCTGACATCGATCGGCGCGCAGGTCTGGATGACCGGCGCCGATCCAGCGGCTTTCGCCGACATTGCCGACCGCGCCCAGTGGTTCGACGTGAAACCCGGCGGCGTCACCAAGCGGGCCTAAGACACGCGATTGGCCGCGATAAGGTTCCGTTCATTGTGATGTTTTGAAGTCTCCGAAAACCGGAACAAAGGCCGCATCCGGGCCTTTACCTTGCGATCTCTGTAGATCGTTGGAAACATTACGGAACTGTCGCCATGTCGCACACACTGCCCCCAAAATCAGGGTCTGTGCCGGCCGAAAGCTTGAAAGACGAGATGCATCGTGCGCTCGAAAGGATCGGTCGCGAGCTCGAAAAGCTCGAAATCCTCGCCGCCGCGATGGCGGCCTTCAGCCGGCCGGTTCCCGACTACGAACCCGGCTTTCAGCACCAGCGTCATCTGACCGCCAGCGCCACGATATTGCGCAACAGGCCGTCGCTATAACTCGCCCGTGAGCGCGCGGCGCTGACGCTCCGAGGCGTCCGCGAAACGCCGCAGCGCATGGGATTCCGTCAGCATGCCGACCACCTGTCCCCGCTCCGCGCTGTCCACCACCGGCAGCGCTTCGGCCTCGAACTTTTCGAAGGCCTTGATCGCTTCCTGCGCCGTCATCCGCTGCACCAGCACCTCACCCTTGTGGCGCAACAGATCGTTGAGCGGTGTCACCGCCGGCACTTCGGCGGAATGTGCTTCCGCCACCATGACCATGCCGGCGTAGCGGCCATCCTCGTCGATGGCGATCACCTGATTGGTCGAGCCCAGCGGAAAGTTCTCGCGGAACGCCGGCAGCGGCGTTTCCGTCGACGTGGTGCGGACATCGGAGCGCATCATCTGCGCCACGGTGAGATCGCGGATCCAGCCGACATCGGCGCCGCCGCGAATGGTCTCGCCGCGCAGATGGAAGCGCCAGGTGGCGAAAGAGTAGCCGAACAGTTCGCGCGTCACCTGCATCGACACGATCACCGCGATCAGCACCGTCGCCGTGAGCCACAAGTCGCCGGTCGTCTCCAGCGCGATGAAGCACATGGTCAGCGGCCCGCCGATCACCGAGGCGGCCATCGCGCTCATGCCGATGACCGCATAGGCGTCCGGATTGACCGCGAGCGCCGGCCACGCCGCGTTCAGGCCGATCGCGAAGAGCTGGCCGCCCAGCGCCCCCAGCAGCAGCGAGGCGAAGAACAGGCCGCCGCGAAAACCGGTGCCGAGCGAGACGATCGAGGCGAAGGCCTTGAACAGCAGCAGGACCGCCAGTGTCGTCACCGGCATCTGGAACAAGGTGGTGAGATGCAGCGCGCCGTGACCCGAGGACATCACCCGCGGCGTGACGATCGCCAGCAGGCCGACGATGGCGCCGCCCAGCATCGGCCGCAGCCAGGGCTGCACCCGCATGCGGCCGAGCAGGGTTTCGCAGGCGGCGACGCTGCGCATCACTAGAATGCCGAAACCGGCGGCGAGCTGGCCGAAGCCGGCGGCCATGGCGAGGTCGCGGAACGAGACCGCCGTAATCTGGGCGGCTTCGATGCCGAGATGGTCCTGCGAGAAGGCTGCCGCGGCGAAATAGCCGAACAGCGCCGCTATCCCGACCGGCGCCAGGCTGGAGACCGCATAGCTGCCGATGATCAATTCGAAGCCGTAGAAGGCGCCGCCGAGCGGTGCGCCGAAGGCTCCGGCGATGGCGCCGGCAGCGCCGCAACCGACCAGCAGACGCATGTCGCTGCGGCGCAGGCGGAAGGCCTGACCGATTTTCGACGCCAGACCGCTGGAGAGCTGCGTGTAGCCAGCCTCCAGGCCGACCGAGGCGCCGACGCCGCTCGACCACATGGTCTGGGCGGCGACGATCAGACTGCCGCGCATCGACATGCGGCCGCCGTGCAGGGCATTGGCCTCGATCGGGTCAACCTCCGTGCCGCGCCATTTGGAAATCCACCAGCTGGCGAGGCCCAGCGCCAGGCCGCCGAAACAGGGCACCAGAAAGGCTGCCAGCGGCGCGATCGCCACGCGGCCGGACAGCCGCTCGCCGGGGTCCAGCCCGAAGAGATGCTGGTGCATGAAGCCTACAACCCCGCCTATGACGGCGACCACCACGCCGGCCAGCCCGCCGACCACGGCGGCCAGCAGGATGATGGTCGACTCGCGCGCGCGAATGAAGGCGCGCAGGCGATGGGGAACTTCGAAGCCGTGGAAGGGACGCATGCGGTAAGCCGGAACGATCGCAGCGGATGGGCTCTGCTTAGAAGGCAGGTCGTCTCGCAACGCAAGCCCGGATTGCACGCGGATACCAACAAAACGCGGCGCAAATAGGAAGGCGGCGAGGGCCCGATAAAACAATTCGCGGGACGCGTTTTCGAGGTTCACGCGAGGCCCCGAACCGACCCATTTTCGGGCCCCAAAATGCGACGATTTTTGCCGCCCCGCCCCTTTAAAATTTGCTTTCAGATCAACATATTAGACCCAGTGACTTTGCGCTGTACGCGGGTCATTTTTCGTGTCACACAAACTCACTCCGCTGATTCATTTTTCAGCTTCGCTTGAAGGTTCGTCCATGGCTGAACCAGCCCGCGACATTCGTCCCGAATCCTCCGACTACGGCGCCGACTCGATCAAGGTCCTCAAGGGCCTCGACGCCGTGCGCAAGCGCCCGGGCATGTATATCGGCGACACCGATGACGGCTCCGGCCTGCACCACATGGTCTATGAGGCGGTCGACAACGGCATCGACGAAGCGCTCGCCGGTCACGCCACCGAGGTATCGGTGACGCTCAATCCCGACGGCTCCTGCACCGTGCGCGACAACGGCCGCGGCATTCCGACCGCGATGCACGCCGAAGGCGTCTCGACCGCCGAGGTCGTGATGACGCAGCTTCATGCCGGGGGCAAGTTCGACCAGAACTCCTACAAGGTGTCCGGCGGCCTGCATGGCGTCGGCATTTCGGTCGTCAACGCGCTGTCGACCTGGCTCAAGTTGCGCATCTGGCGCGACGGCAAGGAACACTTCATCGAATTTCATGACGGCGAAACCGTTGCGCCGCTCAAGGTCGTCGGCGACGCCAATGGCCAGAAGGGTACGGAAGTGACCTTCCTGCCCTCGCCTGCGACTTTCACGATGGTCGAGTTCGACTTCGCGACGCTCGAACACCGGCTGCGCGAGCTTGCCTTCCTCAATTCCGGCGTCTCGGTGGTGCTGACCGACGCGCGGCACGCCGTCGAGAAGCGCGAGGAGATGAAATACGAAGGCGGCGTCGAAGCCTTCGTGCAGTTCCTCGACCGCAACAAGTCGCCGCTCATCCCGAAGCCGGTGATGATCCGCGCCGAGAAAGACGGCATCACCGTCGAATGCGCGATGTGGTGGAACGACGCCTACCACGAGAACGTGCTGTGCTTCACCAACAACATCCCGCAGCGCGACGGCGGCACGCATCTCGCCGGTTTCCGCGGCGCGCTGACCCGCCAGGTGACGCAATACGCCGAGACGCTCGGCACCTCGAAGAAGGAAAAGGTCGCGCTCACCGGCGACGACTGCCGCGAGGGCCTGACCGCCGTGCTGTCCGTGAAGGTGCCGGATCCGAAGTTCTCGTCGCAGACCAAGGACAAGCTGGTCTCGTCCGAAGTCCGCCCGGTCGTCGAAAACGTCGTCAATCAGGCGCTGCAGGACTGGTTCGAGATCCACCCGCAGGAAGCCAAGATCATCGTCGGCAAGGTGGTGGAAGCCGCCGCGGCGCGCGAAGCCGCGCGCAAGGCCCGCGACCTGACGCGGCGCAAGGGCGCACTGGACGTCTCCTCGCTGCCCGGCAAGCTCGCCGACTGCCAGGAGCGCGATCCGGCCAAGTCCGAATTGTTCATCGTCGACGGCGACTCGGCCGGCGGCTCCGCCAAGCAGTGCCGCAACCGCGAATTCCAGGCCGTGCTGCCGCTGCGCGGCAAGATCCTGAACGTCG
>JBFWZV010000110.1:0-4707 GCA_050184975.1 Pseudolabrys sp.
CTGCCTCCGCGGCGACGGCGATCGACGGGTTTGCGCTGACCCAGAAGGGCGAATTCAACAAGGCGATCCGGATCTCGACATTCGCGTCGGTCGTGGGCGGCGTGGTCAGCGCGCTGTCGCTCCTGTTGATCGCGCCGCCGCTGTCATTGCTGTCGCTGAAATTCGGGCCGCCGGAATACTTCATGCTCGCGATTTTCGGTCTGACCATCATCGGCACGCTGGCGAGCGGAAACATGGTGAAGGGTCTGATCTCGGGAGCGGCCGGCCTTGCGATCAGCACGGTCGGGCTCGACCTCGAATCCGGCTTTCCGCGCTTTGCTTTCGGCTCCACCGATCTTCAGGGCGGCATCGGTTTCGTGCCGGCTGTGATCGGACTGTTCTCGCTCTCGCAGGCGCTGCTGATGTGCGAAGACCCGCACAAAACGATCCAGCAGGTAAAGGTGTCCGGCGCCGATCCGTGGCGGTTGTTCCCGACACGCGAAGAAATCCGCCGTATCCGCGCCACGGTGGCCCGTTCATCGCTGATCGGCGTGTTTATCGGAATCCTGCCGGGCGCGGGTGGCGATATCGGCTCATGGACCGCCTACAACGAGGCGAAGCGCTTTTCACGCAACGATCCGGATTTCGGCAAGGGCTCGATCCGCGGCATCGCAGCGTCCGAGACCGCGAATAACGCGACCACGGGCGCCGCCATGGTGCCGCTGCTGACGCTCGGAATTCCCGGCAGCCCGACGGCCGCGGTGCTGCTCGGCGCTCTCATCATTCATGGCCTGCAGCCGGGCCGCACGCTGTTCACGCAGCACGCCCACTTTACCTATACGGTGATCTTCGGCTTTCTGCTGGCGAACGTCGTCATGGGCTTCGTCGGCATGGCGCTCAGCCGCTACATGGGCATCGTTGCCCGATTGCCCAACAGCATCCTCATCACCGTCGTGATTATCCTGTCGGTGGTCGGCTCGTATTCGCTCGGCAACAACACTTACGACGTCTACACGATGCTGACGTTCGGCCTGTTGGGCTACCTGATGCGGAAGTCCGGCTTCGCGCCGGCGCCGATGGTGCTTGGGCTCATTCTCGGGCCGCTTTGCGAGCAGGGGTTCCGCCAGTCGGTCATCCTCGCCGACGGGCCGGTTCTGCTGCACATTCTGAGCAGCCCGATCTCGCTGGTGCTGTTCGCGCTGACGGCGATCTCGATCGTCAGCGCCGCCTATCTCGAGCGCCGCCGCATTCAACTTGCGCGCGCCGCGAGCGAGGACTGACGCGCGCGGCGCTTACCACAGCCCCTTGAGCCGTCCGCCGTCAAGATTGAGCGAAACACCGGTGATGTAGCTCGCGCGTTCCGAGCACAGGAACACGGTGGCATTGGCGAGTTCCTCCGGCTTGCCCATACGGCCGAGCGAGTTCTTTTTCGCCGCCAGCTTGCGGGCTTCCGCTTCGGAGGTGACGTTCAGCTCCTTCTTAAGTCCCTCGGTATTGCGGACCCAGAGATCGGTCGCGACCCAGCCGGGGCAGATGGCGTTGACGAGCACGTTGTCCTCGCCGAATTCGGTCGACAGCGACTTGGTCAAATTCAACAGCGCGCTGTTGGTCATGCCACTGCCGAACATATAGGGATCGGGCTCCTTGCCCGCGCCGCCGATGGTGTTGACGATGCGGCCCCACCGCTGCGCTTTCATCATGGGATAAACGGCGCGGATCGCGCGCATGAAACCGAACAGCTTCGTCTCAAGCTGAACTTTCATGTCGTCGTCGTTGAATGCCGCGAAGCGGCCGGAATACATCTGCCCCGCGTTGTTGACGAGAATGTCGACGCCGCCCAACTTTTCCTTGGCGGCGGCGACCATTTTCGCGATGTCAGATTCTTTGGTCATATCCGCGACGATGGCGTGAACCTCGCCGCCGGTTTTGGCGGCAAGTTCTGCGCGGGCTTTTTCAAGTTTTGCTGCATTGCGGCCGGTAATCAGGACACGGACGCCTTCTTCGAGAAACTGCCGCGCAGTTTCAAACCCGATTCCGCTGCTACCGCCGGTTACAACCGCGCGGCGGCCTTTGATGCCCAAATCCATTCGTCACTCCCTTAGCTTGACGCCCGTTGTTGTGGTGGCGAGTATCCTCACTACAGAAAAAGAAAAAGACAAGCGAGGGAGGCACAATGCAGCTCGGCTTGCATGGCAAGTCTGCCATCGTCACCGGTGCCTCGCGTGGCATCGGCAAGGCTGTCGCTCTCGCGTTTTTGACCGAAGGTTGTGACGTCGCAATCTGCAGCCGCACGCAATCGTCGCTCGATGCCGCCGTTTCCGACCTGTCGAAACACGGCCGCGTCATCGGCATTGCAACCGATGTCACCGACGCGGCTGCCGTGTCGTCGTTCGTCGAGCGAACTCATCGTGAATTCGGCCGCATCGATATTCTCGTCAACAATGCCGGCACGCATCTGCGTGGCACGGTCGAAACCACGACGATGGAGATTCTCGAACGCCAGTTGCGCGACAAGGTGTTCGGATTTTTTGCGATGATCCAGGCGGTGCTGCCGATCATGAAACGGCAGGGCGATGGCCGCATCGTCAACATCATCGGCCAGGCAGCGCGGCATCCGCATCCGGACCGTTTTCCGTCCGGGGTCACCAATGCGGCGGTGATGGCGATGAGCAAATCGGTCGCCGACGCCGTGGCGCGCGACAATATCCGCGTCAACGCCGTGTGCCCGCAATATATCGAGTCGGAACTGCTGGCCTCGCTGATCGAGAAGGAAATGCGCGAGCGCAAGGTCGACCGCGCGACCGCGGCCGCAGGGTTCACCCGCGCCAATCCGCTCGGACGCACCGGCCGCCCCGACGAGGTCGCCGATCTGGTCGCCTTTCTTGCCTCCGACAGCGCCGGCTTCGTGACCGGCAGTTCCGTCAGCATCGACGGCGGCTACCATCGCTATCCGTTCGGGTGAGGCACGACATGGACCTCGGACTTGCCGGAAAAACGGCGCTGGTGACGGGCGGAACCAGCGGCATTGGCCTCGCCATCGTGGAGCGGCTGGCGGCCGAGGGCTGCCGCCTCGCCATTTGCGGGCGCGGCCGCGGCAAGCTCGATCAGGCGCTGGCCCGGCTGAAACCGGCGGAGGCGCATGGTTTCGTCGCCGACGTCCGCGATGCGGCCTCTATCGTCGAGATGGTCGGCCACGTGACCGCAACATTCGGTGGCCTCGATATCGTCGTCAGCAATGCGGGGACGCATATCGCCGGACGGGTCGACCAAGTCTCCGCCGCCGACCTGCTCAATCATTTCGTGACGAAGGTTGCCGGTCCGTGGGAACTGGCGCGGGCGGTGGCGCCGCACATGAAGGCACGCGGCGGCGGCCGGTTTATCGTCATCATCGGCCAGACCGGCAAGGTGCCGCAGGCGAACGCTATCGCCTCGACCGTGGTGAATGCCGCGCAGCACGCATTCGTGAAGTCGCTGTCCGACGACCTCGCGCCATCAGGCATTCTCGTCAACGCAGTGTGCCCGAGCCGAATCGAGAGCCCGCTGACGCACGGTCTGACGCTGCACAATGAAATTTATCTTGGCCGCAGCCTCGAGCAGCAGGAATCCAAATGGGGCGCCGAGGTTCCGCTCGGCCGTTGGGGCAAGCCGGAGGACATCGCCAACGCGGTCGCCTTCCTTGCCTCCGGACGGGCGGCCTTCATTTGCGGCGCCAATATCGACGTCGATGGCGGCCACCAGCGCATGATCTTTTAACGGTGTGGAATGATCGATCTCCGGCATATCTCCAAGACATTCATCAAGGGCGACGAGCGCGTCGAAGCCGTCCGCGACATCAATCTGACGGTCGAGCGCCGCGAGATCATCGCCGTGATCGGGCCGAGCGGATGCGGCAAGTCGACATTGCTCAACATGATCGCCGGGCTTTACGCGCCGACGGCGGGCGAAATCATCTACAAGGGCGCACCGGTCAGCGACGTCAACACCGACGTCGGCTACATGACGCAGAAGGACAATCTGCTGCCGTGGCGCAACGTCGTCGATAACGTGGCGTTTCCGCTGGAACTGGCCGGCGTTGCCAAGGCCGAGCGCGTGGCCCGCGCGCAGGAAGTGATTCAGCATGTCGGACTGGACGGCTTCGAGACGCGGTTTCCGCATGAATTGTCCGGCGGTATGCGCAAGCGCGCCTGTCTCGCCCGCATGCTGCTGTTCGGGGCGGAAACCGCGCTGCTCGACGAGCCATTCGCGGCGCTCGACGCGCAGCTCAAGTTGACGATGCATGACCTGCTGCTGCGGCTCGCCACCGAGGCCGGACAGACTGTGCTGCTCGTCACCCACGATCTGATGGAGGCGGTGACACTCGCCGACCGCGTCATCGTCTGTACGCGCCGCCCGGCGATGCTGGCGCTCGAGCAGCGCATCGAGCTTAAGCGGCCACGCGACGTCCTCAACGTTCGCTTCACCAACGAGTTCAAGGACTATTACGACGCGCTGTGGGATCGGCTGCGCGTCGAATACCAGGAGGAGCGGGTATGAGCACCTCCGACACCGGCAAAGTGGCGGACGGGCGCGCGGAGACGCCCGCGGAAGGCTCGACAGCGCATCGCGGGCCACGCGAGGTCGGCACCATGATGATGACGCTGTACCAGGTCGCGCTCGGCTGCTTTGTGCTGTTGTTGTGGCAAGGCGCTTCCGGGCGGTTGATCGACGACTTCTTTATCTCCAATCCGG
>JBFWZV010000111.1:0-4287 GCA_050184975.1 Pseudolabrys sp.
ACGAGTTCGCCGATATTTACTTCGCGTTCGCCGTTGTCTTCTTTGATCGTGACCATGTGTTACGCCCCGTCCTCGTGGAGCCAGCGGCGGATGATCGAAACGGCTTCGTGCGGGTTCTTGTCGGCGAGCTCGCCGACCTTCTGCACCGACTCGGCGTGAACCTTGCCCTGCACCTGGGCGACATCGATCATCGCGGAGGTGCGGTTCGAAATCGCGATCGCTTCGTCGGAACCGACGATTGCGACATTGGGCCCGCCCGCGGTGGTGAGCGAACCTGCGCCGCCGTTGGCGAGAGCCTGTCCGTCGGGGCCGACCAGGACGGCGGGCCGGCCGGCCCCCGCGCGTTCGGCGCCTTCCGGCGTGACGATGCGGCGCACCAGCGGACGCACGACCATGAACATGACGATCAGGCCGAGCAGCGCCATGACGCCCAGCTCTGCGCCACGCATGATGTCGTCCTTGGTGAACTGCAGATATTTCATGTACCAGGGGCCGGTTTCGCCGACCGGAATCTGCGGGGTCTCGGCGAAGCGGAGATTGACGACCTCGACCTGGTCGCCGCGCTTGGTGTCGAAGCCGATCGCCGAGCGCACCAGCGCCGTGATGCGGTCGAGCTCTTCCTTGGCGCGCGCCTGATAGACCGGTTCGCCTTTTTCGTTTTTGGTGTAGCTGCCGTCGACCAGCACCGCGACCGAGATGCGGTTGACCCGCCCGGCTTCGGTGATTTCGGTCTTGGTGGTGCGGGAAATTTCGTAGTTGACGATTTCCTCGCTCTTGCGGCTCTGGTCGCGCGGGGCGTTATTGCCGCCCTGCTGGTTGTTCGCGCCGGGCAGTTCGTTGCCGACCGAAACCGGGCCTTCCTTGGCGTCGCCGGACGCCGACTGCTCCTCGCGGGTCTGGCTTGATCGTACCACCCGGCTTTCCGGATCGTATTTGTCAGATGTCTGGGTGACACGGTTGACGTCGAACTCCGCGGTGAGCTGGACGCGGGCGCGGCCCGGACCGACCACCGAAGTCACGATCGCTTCCACTTGTTCGCGCAAGCGGCGCTCGAAGGCGGCCTTGCGTTCGTCGGCGCCGAGCCCGCCCATCGGATCGGCGGCTTCGGCGCCGTCGGCGAGCAGCCGGCCGGTCTCGTCGACAACCGACACGCGCTCAGGTTTGAGGCCATTGACGGCGGTGGCGGCGAGGTGGCGGATCGCGCGGACCTGCTGGCCCTCGAGCGAGCCGCGCACGCGCAGTACGATCGAGGCCGATGGCTCGATCTTGTCGCGGGAGAACAGGGGGCGGTCCGGCAGCACGAGATGCACGCGCGCGGCCTGCACGCGGTCGAGGCTGCGGATGGTGCGTGCCAGTTCGCCCTCGAGCGCCCGCAGCTTGTTGATGTTCTGGATGAACGACGTCGCGCCGAGCGCGTCCGACTTGTCGAAGATCTCGTAACCGACGCCGCCGCCCTTCGGCAGTCCGGCTTCGGCGAGTTTCATGCGCAGCCGCGCGACCTGCTCCTTCGGCGCCATGACGATCGCGCCGTCGGCCTTGACCGTGTAGGGAATGCCCTGACGCTCAAGGTCCTTCACGATGGAGGCCGAGTCCTCGACCGAGAGGTCGGTGAACAGCGGAACCATCGCCGGCGCCGTCATCTGGAACATCAGCACCGAGAAGAAGCCGACCAGCGCCACCGTCACGGCGACCATGGCGGCGATGCGGGCGGCACCGAACGCTTTCAGAAAGTCGAAGAATCCCTGCACTGGACCCATGCCTTTGCGATCGGGCGCGACGCGCGCCCGATGCGGCAAAATTTGCCCAGTTTATGGTTAGCGCCCGGTTAATGTTTGGGCGCGGCGCAAATGAAAACGCCGGCTCCGGGGCCGGCGTCAGCACAGCGATTCGTTCGATCTCAGGGGCGGTACTGCTGAATGCGCGTCGTGCGCAGGCCAGCAAGGCCGTGCTGGTCGATGGAATACTGCCAGGAGAGGAATTCCTCGACCGTCAGCGTATAGCGGCCGCACGCTTCCTCCAGCGACAGCAGGCCGCCGCGAACGGCGGCGACAACTTCCGCCTTGCGCCGGATCACCCAGCGTTTGGTGGAGGGCGGCGGCAGATCCGCGATGGTGAGCGGGCTGCCATCTGGCCCGATGACATACTTGACCCTCGGGCGGTGGGGCTCGGTCATTGGTGTGAACTCACAAACTCAACTGACAATTACGAGCGCAAGCTACCCGCGCCAGCTTAAAATTTACCTAAGTCCGGCTGCCGATACAGGAAAAAATTGCCGAAAAATACGTATTAAAGACTTGGAGAGGAGTTGGGCCGCCGCGCCGCAAGCCCTCGGTTAGTAGCCAATAATGCGGCGAATCTTGTCGAAACTGTAGGGCTGTCCCGCGATCGTGAGGACGGGGGGCGACTGCGAGACGTCGACGGCCTCGACCTTGCCCTGCACCTCTGTGGTTACCGCGGTCGACTGGCCGCTCGAGTCGGTGGCCGTGATGGTCAGCTTGTAATTGCCGTCCGGCCACAGCGTGCCGTCGTTGCCGCGGCCGTCCCACGAGAAGGCCTGGTTGCCGGCATTGATGGCGAAGTCGCCGCTATAGGCCGTCTGGCCGGTCGGCGCGGTGATGACGATCTTGGCGCTCGCCGGCTTGGTCGAGGAGAACGTCCAGTCGGCGCTGCCGTTGGCGAGCTTGGCGGTCGAACCGTCGATGGCGACGGTCGCGTTGACATAGGCGAGGGCGGCGGTGGTCTGCGCGACCTTCTCGAACTGCACGAGCTGGGTGAGCTGATCGTTCGCCTTCATCTGCTGCTCGACCTGCGAGAACTGCACGAGCTGCTGGGTGAACTGGTTGGTGTCGAGTGGGTCGAGCGGGTTCTGGTTCTTCAGCTGCGTGGTCAGCAGCGTCAGGAAGGTCTGAAAATTGTTGGCGATGCTGGCGTTCTTGGTGACCGCGGCAGCCGCCGCCGAGGCCTGCGAGGAGGAAACCGCCGTGGCACCGATCGTGGAGGGGAGGACTGCGTCAGCCATGATGTCTCCTTAGACGCGGATGTCGACCCCGCCGCGTGCGGCGGCGAGCGAGCGGTAACCGCGTTGCATGATTTCAGCCGGCAATGTGTCGTCGCTGACGATCACTTCGGCGCTGTCGCGCGACTGGTGAGACGCCTGCTGATTCAAGGTCTGGTCGCGCAGCGAGAACTGCAGGCTGTTGTCGGCGGTCTTGAGGCCGGCGTCCTGAAGGGCGCGCTCGAGCCCGGCGGCGTCGCGGCGTAACAGGTCCAGCGTCTCGGGCCGTTCGACGACGAGCCGCGAGGTGACATGGCCGTGACGGTCGACGTCGAGGCGCACCTCGATGCGGCCGAGTTCCGGCGGGTCGAGGCGGATCTCGAAGCGGTTCTTGCCCGATTGGGCGCGTGCCGCGATCTCGACGGCGAGGCCTTCGACCGGCACGGCCTGACCCTGCCGCGATACCGGCGAGGCGTCGGCGGCGTGCGCGACGGCGACCGCGGAGGCGTGTTGCACCTGCGGCACGTGGATCTGGCTGTGCTGGGCCTGGTTTTGCGGGCCCTGCGTTGCATTGGCGTTTGCATTTGCCGGCAGCGAGGCGGGGGCGTCCGCTGCCTTCTCGGCGACGGCGGCATGATGCGGCTTGGCCTCGGCGGCAGGCTTTGCTTCGCCGCCCGCGGGCTTGATGCCGGCGTCGGGCGCGGCCTCGCCATCCTGAGGTTCCGGTGCCTGCTGCGCCTTGAGCGCGACCTCGAACGTGCCGTCCTCGCTCACGTCAGACGTGCCGGTCGAGGTTTCGGCATTCGCTTTGGCAGCGACGATGGTTTTTTCGGTGTCCGTCGCCGTACCCTTGGTGAGGAGTTCCGGCGCGAGTTGCGCCGGCTTGCCGGTGTCGATGGCAAGTTCGACGTCAGCCGTCGCCGTCGCGGTCGGATCGATTTCGGCATGCGCAGCCGGGGCAGGCGCCGCCGTCACGGCGGGCGCCGGCCTGGTCTTGGCAGCATCGGCGGCGGCGGGGTCGATTGCCGCAGCAATGGCGTCGGCGTTCTGCGCGTCGGTATCGGTATCGGCGTTGTCGGTTGTGTCGGGTGTTTCGGCGGTCGCCTCAACGGTGTCCGTGGTGTCGGCGTCATCGACGGTGTTCGCCTCGGACCGCGCGCCCTCGTCCTCCGGGGCGGCGGGCGCGTCGCGTTCGCCGGTTCTGAGGTCGTTGCGCTTGTCGTCCGCCGGGCCGGCACGGCGGTCGGACCTGGAGCGTACGTCGTCGCGGCGGTCGGAATGGCTGCGGTCCG
>JBFWZV010000112.1:0-4281 GCA_050184975.1 Pseudolabrys sp.
CTCGCCCACACTCACCCCTATAACTCTGGTATACCACAAGGAATACTGCCCACTTTCGTTGCCCAAGATTCTATGATTGAAATTTTCAGTTGACGCCGTCGGGCGCTCTTGGTTCGATCCGGTCAAACAAAAACCTAATCGACCGCCGGAGGGCGCCCATGAACGAACAGATCCTTCAGGAGATCAGCGATTTTTGTCGTCAGCGCGGGCTCGCGGAGTCGACTTTCGGTCGCCGTGCGGTGAATGACGGCAAGCTGGCAAGCCGGCTTCGCAATGGTGGCCGCATCACCACCGAGACGCTGGAGCGCATCCGCGCCTTCATGTCGCGCAGCGGCGAAGCCGTCCCGGCCAAACGCCGCATGATGTTCGACGCACCGATGCAGTCGGCCTTGCCCGCCGTCGCCGCGCCAGCGTCGCTGGCGGCGGCCGGGCTTGCCGAGGACGATCCGCAGCGCAATTTCCGTTTCTTCGACAACCGGCAGAAGTATCTGCTGTTCGTGAACACCTGCAGCGAGAAGTGGGAAATCGCGAACCGCGTCAATCTCGAGCTCGCCAACATCCACCCCAAGCCGCCGGCGGTGCGCATCTTCGATGCCGGCGTCGGCGACGGCACCGTGCTGACCCGAGTCATGCGGTCGATGCACGAACGCTTCACGACGATGCCGTTCTATATCGTCGGCAAAGAGATCAGTCTCGAGGACATCCGTCTGACTTTGCAGAAGATGGCGGATCGTTTCATCGAGCATCCCTCGACGGTGCTGGTTCTGACCAATCTCGCTTACGCCGAGGCGCCATGGCTGACCGCAAAGTCGGTGAGCGCGGCGACAAGTCTCGTCTGGCACGAGGTGCCGCTTGAGGGGAGCTCCGCCTACAGCTTCGAACAACAGATCACTGATCTCGAGCCGTTCCTGGCCGAGAACTGGAAAGCCAAGGTCAGCCCGAAGAGCGGCAACCCGGTCTACGAACGTCCGATCGTCCTCGTCATTTACCGCAACGACCACAAGTTCTTGCTCGACCAGGTGATTCCGAAGCCGGGCTCGGTCAACGCGGACTTCGATCTCGTCATCGCCTCGCAACCGTTCCGCGCCCGCGCTTCGCTCGACTTCAAGGCCAAGCGCGTTCTGACGCCATTGGCTCGCGCGCTCGGTCCCGGCGGCCGCATGATCGGCATCCACTCGCACGGGCACGATCCGGGCATGGAGATCATCAACCAGGTCTGGCCGGAGGATAATCCGTTCGCGCACAGCCGCCACGATCTTCTGAAAGCGGTGAAACAGGAACTCGGGCCCGCCGCGCGCGATCTCAACTTCAATGCCTATTCAGATCAGCGTTCGCTGTTCCGCTACATGATGCACACGCTGCCGTCGGAGGTCTCGTCGTCGATCGGCACCTCGACGCTGCTCGCAGCGTGGAACGCGGCGATCTATGTCGCGCAGGTCGAAGACGACCGCCTGTCGGACGTCAACACCGATCGCCGCTATATCGATGCGACGCGCGACGTGCTGCACAAGCATAACGGGCTCTGGTTCTACGACGAATCCTTCGTCATCTCGCGCCGCTGGGAATAGCGGCATCGGCGGGCTCTCATGGTGTCGAGGGGGTGTGCGGCTGAACGGGCGGCGTCTGTCGTCGCACGCTATTCGATCGAGGCCACCCGTCCTTCGGCGGCCGACATTGAGGCGGTGGCAGCGCATAGCGGGACGGGGCGGTTGCTCTATCTCAGCGCGGTACCATCGCAGCCGCTGGCCGAGCTTGCCGGCGTCGCGGCGCAGGCCCGCCGCGCCGGTCTCGAACCCGTCGTGCATCTGCCGGCGCGCCGCGTTGCGTCAAAGACCGAGCTGCTTGAAGTCCTGGCGAGGCTGCGTGGCGAAGCCAATGTTCGCCAGCTTTTGGTTGTCGCCGGCGACATCGATCAGGCCGGTCCCTACGCCGACGCGCTGGCGCTGATCCGCGACGGCGGCCTGTGCGTGGCCGGCATCGAGGAGATCGGCATCGCGGGTTATCCGGAAGGGCACCCGAAAATCGCCTCCGCTCAACTTGCTGCGGCCCTGCCGGTGAAGCTCGCGGCCGCGGCCGAGACTGGCCTTCGTGTTCATATCGTTACGCAGTTCGCCTTCGCGGCCGAGCCGATCGCAACCTGGGTTCGTGGTCTCCGCGCGCAAGGCATCGTTGTGCCTGTCCGGATCGGGCTCGCCGGACCGACCAGCGTCACCGCGTTGCTGCGTTATGCCAAGCGCTGCGGCGTCAACACGTCGCTGCGTGGTCTTGTTTCGGGCGCCGCCACGGCCCTGATCGGTAACGTGGGGCCTGAAAAGATCATCGACGAGTTCCTCGCAACAAGCGCCGATCTCGGCGACGTTACGCTGCATTATTTTTCGTTTGGCGGTGTCGCCGATACTGCACGCTACGCCGAAAAGATGGCGGCGCGACTCGCGGCCGAAACCAAAGCCGTGCTATGACCCCGCCAAAATAGGTCCGGCAGGAGAGCCGGACATGTTTGGCGAGGAGTCCCCATGCAGCGAAACAAACCACCATTCCGGGCCGATCACGTCGGCAGCTTTCTGCGTCCCGCTCCGCTCAAGGAGGCCCGCGCCAGACGTGAGAAAGGCGAGATTACCGCGGCGCAGTTGAAAGACGTCGAAGACCGCGAGATCGAGAAAATCATCAAGAAGCAGGAAGAAATCGGCCTCCAGCTCGCGACTGACGGCGAGTTCCGCCGCTCCTGGTGGCACTACGACTTCTTCGGGATGCTCGACGGCGTCGAGATCGTCGAAGGCAAGACCGGCATCCAGTTTCAGGGCGTGCTGACCAAGCCGCATGTCATCCATATCAAAAGCAAGATCGGCTTTTCCAACCACCCGATGCTGGAGCACTTCAAGTTCCTGAAGGCTCACACCAAGGTCACGCCGAAAATGACAATCCCGTCGCCGACGGTGATGCATTTCCGGCTGGAACCGGACGCGGTCGAGAAGTCCGCCTATCCGAGCCGCGATGCCATCTTCGACGATCTCGCCGATGCCTACGGCAAGGCGGTCAAGGCGTTCTACGATGCCGGCTGCCGCTATCTTCAGTTCGACGACACCGCCTGGGCCTATCTGTGTTCGCAGGACGAACTGAAAAAGGCGCGCGACCGGGGTCTCGACGTCGATCATCTGCAGGAGAGCTACACGCGCTGCATCAACAAGGCGCTCGAGGCGAAACCCGCCGACATGACGATCACCACCCATGTCTGCCGCGGCAATTTTCGCTCGACCTGGATCTCGTCCGGCGGTTACGAGCCGGTCGCCGAGAATATGCTCGCGAAGTGCAACTACGACGGCTATTTCCTCGAATACGACTCCGAGCGCGCCGGCGGCTTCGAGCCGCTGCGGTTCCTGCCGAAAGGCAATAAGGTCGTCGTGCTCGGCGTCATTACCTCGAAGACCGGCCAGCTCGAGAACAAGGACGCGGTCAGGAAGCGCATCGAAGAGGCGGCGAAAATTGTGCCGCTCGAACAGCTCGCGCTGTCGACGCAATGCGGCTTCGCCTCGACCGAGGAAGGCAACACGCTGGCCGAGGAAGAACAGTGGGCCAAAATCCGGATGGTCATCGAGCTTTCCAAAGAAGTCTGGGGCTAAGCGCCCGGCCTCATCGAGCAATGAAAAAAGCCCCCGTGCATCGCACGGGGGCTTTCGGCTTGTTGATGAACCAGCGTGCCGTTACTCAGCGGCCTGCGAGCGCCACTTGCCTTCGTAGCCTTCGCGCACCACGGCCGAGTAGGGCGTCGGCGACACGATGACTTTAACCTCGGTCTGCTTGTGACGCTCGACGGTGGTCTTTTTAGTGCCGCCGTTTTCCTCGCCCCACACCAGCGTCAGTTCGGTGCCGGGCTTGGAGAACTCCTCCTCGACCCAGCCAAGCGACAGCATCTTGCGTTCGTTGAAGCTGTAGCCGGAGAACATCGATGCACCGGCCATCTTGCCGCCCTTCATAACGGAGTCGTAGGACGATGAGGCGAAGTTCGACAGCGGCAGGTCGATGAATTTGTAGTTTTCGCCAGCCGGCGCGAGCTGCGACGCCCAGATGCGCTCGACGTCCTTGTTCTCCCAGGCGAACGTCACTTTCTTGCGCTTGTTCTTGCCTTCCATCGCCTTCAGCGCATCGCTGCCGATGAAGTCGTGGTCGAACTTGGTGAAGGTGTTGTAGCCGAGCTAGTAAGGCGTCGTGTAGTAGTCCTCGATGTTTTTCGACACGAAGCTGCCGCCGATCGAGGCGTTGGCTTCGTAGCTGGTGAGCGGCAGC
>JBFWZV010000113.1:0-4230 GCA_050184975.1 Pseudolabrys sp.
CTAGGGGAGAGGTGAAACGGAGTTTGCCGCCAAGCCGTCATGCTCACTTCGCCGCCGTTTCGGCCGGCGCCTGCTCGGCTTCAACCAACTGGCCTTCGCGCACGAAGTCCTGGCCGCGCACGATGATGCGCGAGCCGCTCTCCAGACCCGACAGCCACATCGTGTTCTGGCGGTCTTCGACGATCTTGACCGGCACGAACTGCACCTTGGACTGCGCATCGACCACGCGCACGCCGATGTCGCCCGCCGACGAGATCGTCAGCGCCGAACGTGGCACTTTCGCCGACGGCACCGCCTGCAGCGACACCACCACTTCGGCAGTGATGCCGTCGGGGATCTTGCCATCGGGATTGTTCATCTCGACTTCGACGCGATAGGTGCGCGTCGTCGCGCTCGCCGACTTCGACACGTAACGCACGCGGCCCGGCACGGTCTGACCCGTGATCAGCTTGACCGAAGCCGGTTCGCCGACCTTGACGCCGGCGAGCTTGCGCTCCGACACCTCGACCACCGCCAGCATGGGATCGAGCGCGACCAGTGTGGCGATTTCCTTGCCGGCCATCGAGAAGGCGGCGCCGCCGACTTCCGCGGGCACGTCGGTGATGACGCCGGCCCAGGGCGCGCGGACGATCGAGCGTTCGAGCTCGGCGCGGGCGGCGCTGAGCGAAGCTTCCGCTGCTTTGAACTGCGACTCGAGATTGACCATATCGAGCTTCGGCAATGCGCCGCTCTGGATCAGCGTCCGCTTAGCATCGAGTTCGGCCTTGCGTTGATCGACCAGCGCTTCCGCCTGCGCCACCTGCGCCTTGCGCGCGTCGTCGGACAACACGGCGACGATCTCATCCTTCTCGACGTGCTGGCCGCGCTTGACGCGCAATTCGGTGAGCGTGCCGCCGGTGCGCGCGGTGATCGTCACCTTGTGGTCCGCTTCGGTACGTCCCGACAAAGTCAGCGTCGGCGAGTGCGGCGTGATCGCGACCGGCATGACGGAAACGCGAAACGCCGGCTGCTTCTCGGCCTCGCTGGTGCGCACCGCGGCCTGACCTTCGGCGCTGTCATGCGGCAGAAGATGTCCCGACGCGATCCAGAGCACCGCGGCGAGTACAATGCCAACGGCCGTGATACGGCTTGCCTTCATCATGATTTCGCCCCGTCGCCGCCGGCGTCCGTTTTCTTCGGGACGGCCAGCAGCCCATGCACCATGTTGAGAATGAGTGGCAGCGTCTCTTCGGCGCTGAATTTCGGATCGACCGAACGGCGCCACGACATGCCGTCACCGATCGCCAGCAACAAGCCGGCAACGGCCTGCGCATCGAGGTCGGCACGAATCTCGCCGCGCTCTGCCGCGCTCTGCAGCATCGCCGCCATGCGCTCGCGAATGTCGTTTTCGATGGACTGGTAGAGCTGGCGGATATCCGGATGACGGCGGCTCTCCGCCATGATCTCGGCACAGATCGATACTTCGTCGTCGGTGCGATCGACGAGGTGATATTGCGCCAGACCCGCGAGCGCCTCGAAGAAGTCGGGAGCGTCATTGACCTGATTGAAGCTATCGACGGCGTCGGCGCGGTTGCGCTCGCAGATGCCGGCGATCAGCGCCTCTTTCGATGGAAAGTAGCGATACAGATTGCCCGGGCTCATACCGGCTTCGGTGCAGATGTCCTGCATCGAGGCGCGGTGGAAACCGGCGCGGGCGAAGCAGCGCTCGGCCGCGTCCAGAATTTCGGCGCGGCGATCGGACTGCCGCTGCAGGTTAGGCTGCCGCATGACGTCTCCCAGCGGGCGTCGCCGCCCGGATGGCTCGCATTTCCGGAAACGCTCAGGCGGCGCGTGCGCAATGGCGCGGCCCCGCCACGATAATGAGAATGAACGTTCACTCTATAATTCGGTAATCTTGCACCTGTCAACGACATTTGACTGGTTTCCCGCATCCGTCCGGCCCCCGGAGTTGACCGACCCGGGAGCCAGCCATAGGTTCGCCGCGATGGGGATGGGGTCCCCCGACAACCGCCGGAATGGCTGATGACTCCTGCCAGATGCAAAACGCGTGGCCGCGAGGGCCCCGCGGTTGGCAGGAATCCAACCGTTTCAGGCGGTTTTTTGCCGCCTGAAACCCAAGAGCGGGTGAAATTGATGCTTTATCTGATTGTCTTCCTCGGCGGCGGCATCGGCGCGGCGCTACGCCACGGCGTCAATATTGCCGCAGCCCGCATGCTCGGAACGTCGTTCCCCTACGGAACGCTGACCGTCAACGTGGTCGGCTCATTGGTCATGGGGCTCCTGACCGCCTATTTCGCTTTCAAGGTCGAGATGCCCCAGCATTGGCGGTTCTTCCTGACGACTGGCGTCCTCGGCGGCTTCACGACTTTCTCGACCTTTTCGCTCGATGTGGCCGTCCTCTACGAGCGCGGCGAGGTCGCCATGGCGGCGCTCTACGTGCTGGTCTCGGTCGTGGTGTCGATCGCGGCGCTGTTCGCCGGCCTGGCTTTGGTACGCAGCCTCACCTGAGCACCGCGCCGGTGCGGCAATTTGTTCAAGGATTTCATGAGATTGAGCCGCGGCGGCCGGCGTGTTAGCCTGCCTTAAACTCATCGCAAAGAGCGAGCAGAAGGCCGCGCAGGCGACGGTTTTTGGGGAACGCCGCAGGAGACACGATCGTGATCAGGCTCTTGATTTCAGCCTTGGCTCTGGCCGGATTGCTGGTGCAACCGGCTTTTGCGCAGAACGGGCGCAAACCGTTCAGCGCCATGTCGGACGAGGAAAAGGCGAACGCGAAGATCGCGGAGTCGGTCGATGCGCAGTATCGCAACGCGCTGAAGAACACCGACAAGACCGCAAATGAGATTTCGGTCGATCCCTGGTCGAACATGCGCGGCACGGACACCTCGCCCGCCAAAAAGAAGAAGTAGCCGTCACCACCGGACGGCCCGCGGGCGCAGCGCCGGCGAGCGCGGCCGCGCTCAGCGGGACCGCACCGGAACGCCGGCTGCCGCATTCCCGACCCGCGGGCGGACGGGTTGCAAACAGCATCGCCGGTGTGAGAGAAGCCCCGCCATGTCCGACGAACAAGAAACTCCGAACGCCGCCTCAGCCGACACGCCGCCCGACCGTCTGTCGACCGACCCGCGCAGCCCCTATTTCAACGCCGATGTGCTGGCGCGCGACGTCGGCATCCGCTTCAAGGGCGCCGAGAAGACGAACGTCGAGGAGTACTGTGTGAGCGAGGGCTGGGTCCGCGTCGCCGCCGGCAAGGCGCTCGACCGTTACGGCAATCCGCTGACCATCAAGCTGACCGGCACCGTCGAGCCCTATTTCCGCAACAAGACGCCGGGTTGATAGTCAGCCGGCGTGACGGCGACTTTCGGGCCGGCAGCGCATGAACGACGAACTCGCCCACTCCGAAATCGCCCGGCTGGAAGAACGCATCGAAGAGCTGCATCAGTCGCTCGCGCGCTGTGACAAGATCGCGCTGGCGGCGCGGATCGCCATCGGCGGCGGTGCGCTGTGGCTGCTGCTGGCGCTCGTCACCATCCTGCCCTTCTCGCCAACGGCTTTGTTCGGCGCGCTGGCCTCGGCGCTGGGCGGCGTCGTGTTGCTCGGCTCCAACAAGACGACGCGCGAAGAGCTCGACTCGCAATTGCAGGCGATCGAGGATCGACGCCGCGCGCTGATCGACGCCATGCGTCTGCGTCTGGTCGAAGACCCCGGCGTCACGCTGCACTGACGTTCCGCTCAGGGCGCGATCGCTCGGCGCGGCGATGGTTAACATCATCGCTCAATTTGTCGTCCGTGCGGCCGCCGATTGTTAGGGCCTGCTGCGCAACATGCGCGCTGGAGAGACGTGGGAGACCTGCAGGTGATCCGTATTCCGATCAACGGCGACATCGACGCCGCCCTCGATAAATTCAACACCGCCAAGAAGGAACAGGACAAGGCGTTCAACGAGCGCCTCGCTGCCGTTCTCGCCGGGCCGGGGCAGGCGCAGCAGCAGCAGCAGCAGCAGCCGCAACAGCGGCCGCCGGCGCCGTCTTATCAGAGCATCCTAGCCCGCTCGCGCCGCATGGGCTGAGGCGGCTCATCGCCATCCGATCCGGAAAGGCCCCGCTTCGGCGGGGCTTATTTTTGGCCTGTACCGATAGAAAACAACTATCAATTTTACGCCAGTTGAGCAATATTTCCTGATCGTATAATAGTCCCAATTGTGACCCTAAGTGCCTGAATTAGCAGGGT
>JBFWZV010000114.1:0-4184 GCA_050184975.1 Pseudolabrys sp.
GTAATCTACCAGCCTGCCACCGCTGGCGGTCGAGAAAGTCACATCTTGGTATAGGAAGCCACCATTAAGCGAAGTCCGTTCGTCCAACAGGTAGACCACACTTGGCTGTACGGCGATAGTTTCACGATTCGCAACATCATTCTGGCGACCCGCATCCGTGAGTTCGGTGGTCAATGTTGAGTCGCGTACGTAATCGACATTCAGACTAGTTTTCAGTCGCTCTGTGGCGGCCCATTCGTGCTGAGTTCTTACACCGTACTCATCCGCATTGAGATCGTCACCAATGACGAAGCGTCGGAAATTGAACGAAGGAGTGACAATCGAGCGCCAATCGGCAGTTTCAGCTTTCAGAATTGCCCCCCCTCCGTTATCGAATCCCAACGCACTTTCCTTGTCATTCGACGCCCACCGCACATTATCGGTTGCACGCAAACCTAGCCGGAGTTGTGGCTGTACGGACATATCGAGAGCATACACACCATTTACTGAACTTAGCACCAAGCCAGTAAGTATCGCGTACAGAACGCGAAAAGCACTCATCGTAACGTCGCGCGAGCAGGTTCCATCTAGTATGGTCATCTTGGTAGACGCTCAATATTTCTACGGCACCACCACCACATCTCCAGGCTGTAACACTATGTTTTGTTCCAGCGCTTCACCATCTTCAACCTGGTTGTAGTTGAACGGAATCGCCGTTTGGCCACCGCCCTGCCCACGAAGGATCACGATTTTGCTCAGACCCGCGAACTGCGCAGTGCCACCGGCCCAGGACAACGCCTGCATCACGTTCGTCTCGCTGTTCATGATGATCGGGCCCGGCTTCAACACCTTGCCGACGACGTACGCCTTGTTGCCTTCCATGCTCTTCAGCATCACGGTCGCCGCCACGTCCGGAATGTAGCTCTCGATCTTGCCGACGAGATCTTGCCGTACCTGTTCTACGGACTTGCCCCTGGCGTCCACGTCGCCGGCGAGCGGGAAACTGAATTTGCCGTCCGGGCGCACCAGCACTTCCATCGTCAGATCAGGCTCCTTCCACACGCTGACGATGAGCGTGTCACCGGGCTTTATCTGGTAGTCGCCGCCTGCTTCCTGCGCGTGTGCGATGTGCGACGTACCGAGAGCTGCAGCGATGGCGAGGGTGCCAACGATATTTTTGACTTTCGAGTTCATCCGTTGAGTCTCCGCTGTTTTGTCTGCTTCGTTGTTGTCATGCGACCGGCGCCTCACGGCCGGTTGTCGATGCCCGATTCGTGCACGCCCAATTTGTCATGGGCAAGCCGTCTTATGTGCTCGAGTATTCTTTCCATCTGCGGTGCCGTGTCGAGAGCTGCCTGCAGGATCTGCCTACGCTTCTCTGCATCCGGGTAGTCGTGCACCAAGCGGTTGCGGATGATGCGCGTATTCTCCCACTCCGAAACTGCGAGCACGCCCAGTCTTTCCAGGACATGCAGCCGATCGATGAAAGTCGCCGTGGGCGGCACGGGCTCCTGGGTGGCATCGAGCAGATATTTGAATGCCTTCTGTCCAAGTGTGTCTTGCAGGCTCGTGTACCGATAGATGAACTGATCGACGATTCGGATTTCGTCATCGCTGAACGCCTCCAGCCGGCGCGCGTCCAGTGGTCCCATCGATCCGATGGCCTCCTGGGCTCTGCGCAGGTGCCGGACGTGCTTACGGCACTCCCACAACGCACCGGCCAAGGCTTCGTGTGCCGCTTTCACAGCAATATGCCCGTTTCCTTCGCCACTCGGTGAATTGGGAGCGTCGGCGGCTCGCCGCGTCGGCGCACTACGAGGTCAATCTTCTGTTCGCCAAGCGTAAGATTGAGATCGACCAGCAGTGCCATTTCACTGCGGAATATCCGCTCCGCATCCGCCATATCCGTTTCGACATAGAGATCGATGTCGCCACCGCGTTTGCTGTCGTCTGCGCGGGACCCGAACACTCGCACTGCGGCGTCTGCGCCGAAGTGTCGACTCACCGCGTTGCGTATTTCTTGCGATTCGCGTTCGGTCAGGCGCATGGCGGTTGGATTACGCTGGCTTTCTCGGGTTGTGACGAAGCGAGGATCCCGGGTTGCGCGCTGCCGCGCTTCACCCGGGCTACGGGGAATGCGTGCAACGCCGCTGGATTCCCGCCTGCGCGGGAATGACGATGGATTGCTCTGTGACCCGAGGTAATCATGCAAACATCAACTTGCCTTTGGGTGCCGGCACTGGGCGTCCGAGGCTTTCCGCAGTTTCGATCCATTCCTCGATGACCGTCTCGAGCGCGGACAGCGCGTCCTGATGAGTTGCTCCATCTGCCATGCAACCCGGCAGATCCGGAGCCTCGGCAATAAAAGCACCGTCGTCGGTGCTCCAGTAAATGATGATCTCGTATTTACTTTTCATCGCGAACATGAAGTCGGTATTTGACTATCACGCCCGCTTGTACTTGTCCTCGAAACGCACGATGTCGTCCTCGCCGAGGTAGGCGCCGGATTGCACTTCGATGATTTCGAGCGGGATGGTACCGGGGTTTTCCAGACGATGCGTCTCGCCGAGCGGTATGTAGCAGCTCTGGTTCTCGCTCATCAGGAAAGTTTCATCGCCGCGCGTGACCTTCGCGGTGCCCTTCACGACGATCCAGTGCTCCGCGCGATGGTGATGCATCTGCAGCGACAGCGACGCCCCGGGTTTCACCGCGATGCGCTTGACCTGGAAGCGCTCGCCGGCGTCGACGCCCTCGTAGGTGCCCCAAGGGCGGTATACGCGCCGATGCATCAGGCGCTCTTCGCGCCCCTGCGCGGCGAGCCAGTCGACGATGGCTTTCACGTCCTGCGCGCGGCCTTTGGGGGCGACCATCACGGCGTCCGGCGTTTCGACGATCACCAGGTCTTCGCAGCCCACGGTGGCGACGAGGCGCGATTCGGCGAAGACGAGATTGTTGCGGCTGTCGATCGCGCAGACATCGCCGCGCGTGACGTTGTTGTCGCCGGTCTTGTCCGAGACATCCCAGAGGCTGGACCACGAGCCGACGTCGCTCCAGCCGGCATCCAGCGAGATCACGGCGCTGCTCGCCGGATCCGCGGCGGCGATGCGCTCCATCACGGCGTAGTCGATCGAGTCGCTCGGACAGGCGGCGAAGGCGTCCTTGTCGAGGCGGAAGAATTCGCCGTCGCGGCTGCCGTGCGCGACGGCCTTGCGGCAGGCGTCGAGGATCGCGGGCGCGAAGCGTTCGATCGCGGCAAGCCACGTGCTCGCCTTCATCAGGAAGATGCCGGCGTTCCAGCGGTACTGGCCGCTGCTGACGTACTGTTCCGCGACGTTCAACGTCGGTTTCTCCTTGAAGGCCGCGATGCTGTTCACGGCGGGCTGATCCCTGCCCTCGTCGGCACCCAGCGCTCGGCCGAGCTGGATATAACCATAACCGGTTTCCGGATGCGTCGGCACCACACCGAAGGTCACGAGCTTGCCGTCCTGCGCATACTGCGCACCCGTGCACACGGCGCGCTGGAACGCGGCAGCGTCCTTCACGAGATGATCGGCCGGCATCATCAGCAACTGCGGGTCGGCGCCATCCTGCGCGTACAACAGCGCGGCGCAAGTCAGCGCAGGCGCCGTATTGCGGCCGATGGGCTCGAGCACGATGCGCTCGAAAGGCTGGCCGATCTGCCGCGCCTGCTCACCGACGAGGAAGCGATGCTCCTCGTTGCAGACGACGATCGGCGCCTGGAGATTCGGGACGAGACTTCCCTGCGTGCCGACGCGCTGGAGCGTGCCCTGCAGGAGGGTTGAGCCAGGCGTCACCGCCAGGAACTGCTTCGGATAATGCCCGCGCGACAGCGGCCACAGCCGCGTGCCGCCACCGCCGGCGAGGATGAGAGGAATGATTTGCATCGTGGTCGCTGTGTCCGATTTGGCCCGTGCAAATTAGCGGCCGGTTTGCCGCGTACATATGTATATGTGTCGCGCGATGACCGACGGCCGACAGCGCCATCGCATGCCAGCCTGAAGAATACACGGTAAATCGCTAATTCGCCGCCCTTTTCACGCTTTCAGGCGCCGATGCAGCCCGCCCGGGCGTGACGAAGCGCACGAAACCGGTCCGCCGCGCCATTCTCCTACCGCGACGCAACAGCCGGGATCATCAAGGCGCAGAGTTGTGACATGTGTGCGGAAAATGGGGGCGAGTGTGCC
>JBFWZV010000115.1:0-4111 GCA_050184975.1 Pseudolabrys sp.
CTTCGCGCGATGGAGAATTTTTTGTGCTGTAGCCGTGTCCCGAGTCAATCCGTCGTCCGAGCCGTCCAAATACCGCTCCGCATCCGGCAGGTAGAGACTCTAAACGCCGAGAATCTATAAGCACGCTAACACGCAGCCTGCCATTGAGCCACGCGCCCTTTGCATGGGCGCGATCTTTTCCGAAAACTAGAAGCCGCCTTTCGGGACCGCGCCTAAAGCCAATCAGGCATATGATCCAGCGCAATCAATTGGTCGACTTCAAGGCGGGGGCGGATGACGGCCCAATCGGCCCCCTTGACCAGCGTTTCGGGCACCAAAGCGCGGGTATTGTAGGTTCCGGCCTGAACCGCCCCATAGGCGCCGGCCGACATCACGGCCAGCAGGTCGCCTGGCTTGGGCTCCGGCAAATCGCGACCAAGTCCAAGGAAATCGCCGGATTCGCACACCGGCCCGACCACATCGGCGCGAATTCGCGGCACCGACAGCGCGGCTTCGCGAACCGGACGAATGTCATGATGGGCCTCGTACAGCGTCGGGCGTATCAGGTCGTTCATGGCTGCATCGACGATCACAAAGTTTTTAGCATCGCCGGGCTTCACGAACAGCACCCGAGTTACCAGGATACCGGCATTGCCGACAAGCAGCCGGCCCGGTTCGAAGATCAACGTGCAGCCGAGATCACGAGTTGCGCGCTTGACGACGGCCGCATAGGCGTCCGGGTGCGGCGGTGGTTCATTGTCGTCGCGATAGGGAATGCCAAGCCCGCCGCCGAGATCGACATGCGAGATGACGTGGCCGTCGGCGCGCAGCTCGCGCACGAATTCGGCCAGCAGCGAGAACGCATCGCCGAACGGATCGAGATCGGTGATCTGGCTGCCGATATGCATGTCGACGCCGGCAACCTTGACGCCGGGTAGTCTTGCCGCGCGGGCATAGACCTCGCGCGCGCGGCTGATCGGGATCCCGAACTTGTTCTCAGCCTTGCCGGTCGCAATCTTGGCGTGGGTCTTCGGGTCGATGTCGGGATTGACGCGCACCGACACATGGACGTTCGCGCCCTTCGCCTTGGCGATCGAGGACAGGAGTTCGAGTTCCGGTTCGGACTCGACGTTGACGCAGAGAATCTTTTCGTCGATCGCGAGCGCAAGCTCGTCGGCCGTCTTGCCGACGCCGGAGAACATGATCTTCTCGGGCGGCACGCCGGCAGCGCGGGCCCGCTTTAATTCGCCGCCAGAGACGACATCGGCACCGGCGCCGAGCTTCGCCAGCGTCCGGATCACCGCCTGGTTGGAGTTCGCCTTCATCGCATAGCAGACGAGCGAAGGCACATCGGCGAAGGCGCCGGCGAATACCTTGTAGTGGCGCTCCAGCGTCGCGGTCGAATAGCAATAAAACGGCGTGCCGACGGCCTTGGCCAATGCGGTCAGATCGACTTGCTCGGCATGCAGCACGCCGTTGCGATAAGCGAAGTGATGCATGGCACGCTCAGTTGAGCAGGACGTCGAGTGGGATGCGTTTTTTGGGAGCTCGCAGATTGCTACCGCCCGGCTCCTGCGAATCCTCGTCTTTGTTCCCGGCCGCTTCGGCCGCGCCCGGCTGCGTCGCAACCGAACTGCTTGGCGGCGGATCGAGCGGCCCTTTGCGGCCACAAGCCGTCAGGCCGAGCGTCGCGGCCAGAGCGGCGATCAGCGCAGCGCGCAGGGACAGGCGGCCGAAGGTGTTCATGTCGACATGCGCTCCCGAAAGCTGCGGCACCATAGCAGATCAGGCGCGCCTGGCGAGAGGCATAGGCGATTACCTGGCGAACAGATAGAGGCCTGCCGGGTAGCTGGCGACCACGATCAAGACCGCAGCCGCCAGATTGAGCCAGAACCCTGCGCGCGCCATTTGCGGGATTGTGACTCGACCGCTGGCATAGACTATTGCATTCGGTGGCGTCGCGACCGGAAGCATGAAAGCGCACGAGGCGGCGAGCGCCATCGGTACCGTTAGTAGAAGCGGGCTGATGCCAATTCCGAGTGCAACAGCAGCGGCGAATGGCAGGAATGTGGCTGCGCTTGCAGTGTTGCTGGTGAGTTCGGTAAGAAAAATCATGCTGACGACAGCGGTGGCGAGGATCAGAATCACGGGCCAAGCCGACAAAATCGACATCGCATCGGCCAGCCACTTCGCAAGACCTGAGGAGTCGATGGCAGACGCAAGGCTGAGGCCGCCGCCAAACAGCACCAACACGCCCCAGGGCACGCTCTTCATGTCGTCCCAGACGAGCAGCCGGCCGCCCTGCGGCGAACCGGACGGCAAAAGAAACAGCACAATCCCCGCGCCGACGGCGATGATCGTGTCGTTGATCGCAGGCAGGTGCTGCGACAGCAACGGACGGAATACCCAACCAAGCGCAGCGACAAGCAGGACGAGAATGACGCGAATCTCGGCGGAGCTCAGCGCGCCCTGTTGTTGAAGATCGTGCCGGATGATCTCGTCGAGTCCTCCAGCGCGTAACAACGTCACCGGGTGAAGCCGTGTCAGAATGACCCAGGTAACAGCAAGCAAGGCCGCCGATAACGGAACGCCGAGCATCATCCACTGCGCAAAACCGATCTGGATGCCGTATTCACGCGCCAGATGTCCGACCAGTAAGGCGTTTGGCGGCGTGCCGATGATGGTCGCGAGCCCGCCGATGCTGGCGCCGTAGCAAACCGACAACATCAAAAGTACGCCGAGATTTTCCGCCGAGTGGTCGTCGGCGAAGCGTCCGTCGAACAATGCCAACACCGAGATAGCGATAGGCAGCATCATCAAAGACGTGGCGGTATTGCTAACCCACATGCTGAGGAATGCCGTCGCCAACAGCAGACCGGCCGAGAGCCGCCCCGGCGACGTGCCGACCGCCGCAATGATGCGAAGGCCGAGCCTGCGGTGCAGCGCCCACCGCTGCGTCGCGATGCCGAGCATGAAGCCGCCGAGGAAGAGAAAGACGATCGGATCGGCGTAAGGCGCGGCGGCATTTCGTATCGGCACAACGCCGAGCAAAGGCAGCAATACGACTGGAAGCAGACCGGTTGCGGCCACCGGGATGACCTCGGTGATCCACCATGCCGCCATCAGACCTGCGACGCCGGCGACACGAAGAGCTTCAGGTGGCAAACCTGGAGGCGGCGGCGCAAAAATGCCGGCGACGAGCATCGCGATTCCGGCAACGAAACCGAAAAGGCGCGCGCGTCCGCTTGACGCCACCATCGCGCTAGCCCCGGGCCGGTCCCAGCCTGCGTAGCCATTTTCTGGCCTGCGCGCGAACATTCTTCGGCGCGGTGCCGCCATAGCTAACCCGGCTCTTCACCGAGCGGTCGACCGACAGCACCTTGAAGACGTCGTCGGTGATGCGTTTTTCGATTGCTTGCATGTCGGCAAGCGGCAAACGGTGCAGCGGTACACGCGCCTCGGATGCCTTGGCGACAATCTTGCCGGTGATGTGATGCGCCTCGCGGAACGGAATGTTGAGCGTGCGAACCAGCCAGTCGGCGAGGTCTGTTGCCGTCGCATAGCCCTCCCCCGCCGCCTTCTTCATCTTCGCAGTATCGGGCTGCATGTCGCGCACCATGCCAGTCATCGCCGCGATGCAGAGGCTCAACGCGGACAGCGCATCCATCGCGCCTTCCTTGTCCTCCTGCATGTCCTTCGCATAGGCGAGCGGCAGACCCTTCATCACGATCAGAAGAGCGTTGAGCGCGCCGACAATGCGGCCGGCCTTGGCGCGCACGAGCTCGGCGGCGTCCGGATTGCGCTTCTGCGGCATGATCGAGGAGCCGGTGGTGAACTTGTCGGAGAGGCGCACCAGTCCCGTCAGTGGCGAGGTCCAGATCACGATTTCCTCGGCGAAACGCGACAGATGCACAGCGGCGATCGAGGCCGCCGCCAGCGTCTCCATCACAAAGTCGCGGTCGGACACGGCATCGAGCGAATTGGCGGTCGGCCGGTCGAAGCCGAGTGCCTTAGTGGTCATGTCACGGTCGATATCGAACGACGTGCCGGCGAGTGCGCCGGAGCCGAGCGGCGACTCGTTGAGCCTCTTGCGCGCGTCGGCGAAGCGGCCGCGGTCGCGCGCCGCCATCTC
>JBFWZV010000116.1:0-3684 GCA_050184975.1 Pseudolabrys sp.
TCGGCCGTGCCGTCGCGCGAGCCGCCATCGACCACAAGGATTTCGCGAACTCCGCTGCAAGCGGCGATAGCACTGCCTAAGCCGAATGCCGCATTGAGGGTCGGGATTATCACCGACACTCCGGCCAGGTCCGCGTGGGGCGTATGATTGCCGATCATGAGCGTCAGCTTAGCCACAGCAGGAGGTGAACCAGCCGCTTCGGCCAAAGGCTGAAGAGCTTCGGCGCATAAAACGCGCTCGCCACGCTCTTCGAGATTTCGCCGCGGGTGGGATAGGGCAGGATCAGACTCGTGAGCGCGCTCAGTTTCAGCTTCCGCGTAATCGCGAGCGCCCAAAGCTGGATGAGCTCACCGGCGTGGCTTCCCAAAACCGTTGCGCCGAGTATGGTTCCTTTGTTGTCGGTAATGATCTTGATTCCACCGGCGATTTCCCGCTCGGCCTGAGCGCGGTCGTTATCCGCAAAATCAGCTCGCATCACGCGCGTGCGAACGCCCAGTAGCTCGCGCGCCTGAGCTTCGGAGAGCCCGACATGCGCGAGCTCAGGATCAGTGTAAGTAACCCACGGAAGTGCGCGATAGTCAGCCTTGGCGGGCAGACGGAAGAGGGCGTTGCGGATGACGATCCCGGCTTGATAGCTCGCTGCGTGTGTGAAGAGTGGGCCGCCGATCACGTCCCCCAGCGCGTAGACGCGTCTGTTCGATGTTCGGAACCTCGCGTCGACGACGACGCCTTTTTCGGTGCGCCGGACCCCGCCTTTTTCAAGGTCGAGTTCGTCCAGACGCGGTCGCCGGCCGGCGGCTACCAATAGGTGCGAGCCGGTAATTGGCTGCGGCTGCCCGTCCAGTGCGACGGAGATTCCGTCGCCGGTCGAGGCGACGTTCGCGATCTCGACTCCCTCATGGATGACGATTCCCTCCGCCGTGAGCTCCGCGCGCAAGAGGTCGACAAATTCGGGCTCGTCTTTCGGCAGCAATTGACTTCGCTGGAAGATCGTGACCGAGCTGCCCAGGCGGCGGAAGGCTTGCGCCATCTCGGCACCGATCGGGCCACCCCCGATGATCAGGAGATGGTTGGGACGGGCGTTCAGAGAAAAGATTGTTTCGTTGGTAAGAAACGGAACCGCATCGATGCCCGAGATTTGCGGGACCACGGCGGCGGAGCCTGTTGCGATGACGATCCGCTTCGCGCGGACGCGCACGCCGCCGCCTTCGATTTCCCTGGGGCCCGCGAAGCGCGCGGCGGCCTTGATGACGCGCACGCCCAGACCTTCGAACCGTTCGACTGAGTCATGCGGCGCGATCCGCGCGATCACGTCGTGCACATGCGCCATGACCGCCGGGAAATCGATCCGGGCATCGGGAGCGCCGGTGCCGAAGTGGGCGGCTGCCCGGACGTTGCGGGCCGCATGTGACGCCGCGAGCAGCGCTTTCGAGGGGACGCATCCGTAGTTGAGACAATCGCCGCCCATCTCGCCGCGTTCGAACAGAACTGTGTGGGCGCCGAGCATCGCGGCACCGGCCGCGACGGAGAGCCCCGCCGAGCCGGCACCGATGACGCAAACGTCGCATTTCAGCAGCTTGGACATGCGTCAGCTCGGCTTGCCGCGCCGCAATCGGCGATAGCCGATCGGGACCAGCGAGAGCGCGGCGAGGGCTAGAATCGGTATCAGAATGTTTGGCGCGAACAGGATGTCGAGATCGGGCTTCCGTCCCTGATCCAGGATCTGCCCCAGGCCACTCCCCACGCTGGCGTAGACAGCAGCACCCGGAATGATCCCCAAGAACGTGCCGGCGATGAAGGTCCGAGGCGGTACGTCAAGAAAGGCCGCCGCAAGATTGATCAGCCAAAACGGAAAAAGCGGGACGAGCCGCAAAAAGAGAAGATAATTGAAGGCGCCTTTCTGAAAGCCGTCCTTGAGGCCTTGCAGAGCACCAAGCGCGCGGCCTCGCAGAAACTCGCCGAAGCTCGTGCGGGCGATAAAGAAAAGGAGCGTCGCGCCCACCGTCGCGGAGACGACAGCTATGGCTGTGCCGACGTACAATCCGAAAAGGAACCCCGCGCTCATCGTCAGGATCGAGGAACCGGGAAGGGAAAGAGTCGCCGCCGCGATGTAGACCGCCGCGAAGGCCAAGGCGATGAGCGCGGGAGTCAGTTCCACCTGCAACAAGAGCCACGATCGATTGGCCGCAAGCGCCTCAAATGTAAGATAGCGGTCGAGATGCAATCCGAGAAAGGCGGCGAGGCCGAAAGTGATCAGCGCGGGGAGCAGAGCGACGCGCACCCAGTTTCGTTGCGTGGGGGCACGACGCCCAGCAAATATCTCATGGCTAGAACGCGGCATCACGCCCCCAGCACAACGAGGAGGGCTGAAAAGACGGCCGTCGCCGGGAGCGTCACCAGCCAAGCCAGCAGGATCGTTCGCAGAGCATCCCGAGCGCGCGGCGGCGCTTTATCCGCAACCCTGACGCCAATAATCGACCCGGCCGCAACATGTGTGGTCGAAACCGGCAATCCCAAAGGAGTTGCGCCCAAGACCAGGAAAGCGGTGCCTAGATTGGCGAACAGGCCCGTCGTCGGCGTCATCGTCGAGACCTCCTGGGCCAGAACGGGTAGTAGGCGGCGGCCGGCCATCAGGGCGCCGCCCGTCATGGCAAACGACGTCAATGCGATCGCCAAGGCCGGTCCGCTGGCCGCCGTTTGAGTGGCCGGCCATGCCGCGAGGGCGGGAATCATCAAAGCCGCCATCTTCGGCACGTCGTTGAGGCCGCGGGCGAAGCTCACTGCTCCACCGCTCAGCCAGTGCAGGGCCAGCCAGACCCGGCGCGCCGTAGGCGAAGGACGCCGGTCGGGGGCCGCGCAGATGAACGGGTCTTTCCTGTGGTCCTCAGGTGCGCAGCAGCCCGGCGTCCATTGTGGCAAACGACTCTCAACGAGCCGGTTCAACAGCAGCAGCGTTGAGCAGAGGCCGATGGCGAGCGCGGGGCTCGCGAGCAGGGGGACCAGGAATTTCGCTGCCACGACTCGGTAGGCGACATCGCGGATTCCGAACTGCGCGGCGGCAGCGCCGATGATCCCACCGATCAGCGCGTGCGTTGTGGAAACCGGCCAGCGCTGCCAGGTCGACAGGGCAACGAAGCCGGCCGCTCCGGCCAAGGCCGCAAGTGCAGCGCCGAGCGGCAATCCCTCCGCGCTCTTCAGGAAGCCGCCGCCGAACAAGGCGCCGAGCGCGCCGCCCCACGAGATCGCGCCGAGTCCACCGGCGAGAGTTGCCAAGACGCCGAGAAGCCAGGCCGCACGCGGCGTGGCGATGCCGCTGCCGGCCAAAGCCGCGACCCCCTTCGACACGTCGTTGGAGCCGTTGGCCCAGGCAAGCGTCAGGCTGACAACCAAAAGCAGCGCAGCGGAGAGCACGATGTCCGTCCTCTCAGCAGCATTTGATCGGAGTAGCCGCATTTCCGGCTGGTTGGGCAGCGGGCGGGCCGCATTCGAACAATCCAAAATGAACGGATTTATCGCCGATGATCTCGAAATGAGGTGCGTACCGGCTGAGCGACAACATATCGGCCGTATTGCCGCAGACGGGAACAGCCTTGTGGACAACGAAGCGATGGTGATCGTCGAGCTCGAACGCGGTCGGGGCCTCCGAGACCGTTCCCTTGTAGATCGCTGCCTGGCCGTAATCTT
>JBFWZV010000117.1:0-3661 GCA_050184975.1 Pseudolabrys sp.
CGATCTGGTCATGCGTGACGTAGACGGTGGTGGTCTTAAGCCGCTGATGCAGTTCCTTGATCTCGGTGCGCATCTGCACGCGCAGCTTGGCGTCGAGATTGGACAACGGCTCATCGAACAGAAACACCTGCGGATCGCGCACGATCGCACGCCCCATCGCGACGCGCTGGCGCTGGCCACCTGATAACTGCCGCGGATAGCGATCGAGATAAGGTTCGAGACCGAGAATCGCCGCTGCGCGGCCGACACGTTCGGAAATTTCGCTTTTCGGTGCGCCGCGCAACTGCATCGAGAACGCCATGTTGGCCGCGACCGTCATGTGCGGATAGAGTGCGTAATTCTGGAACACCATCGCGACGTCGCGCTCTTTCGGCGGCAGGTTGTTCACCACACGCTCGCCAATACGAATTTCGCCAGATGTGATGTTTTCAAGGCCGGCAATCATGCGCAGCAAGGTCGACTTACCGCAGCCGGATGGCCCGACCAGAACGACGAATTCGCCGTCCTCGATCATCACTGAAACGCCGTGAATGACCGCCATCGAGCCGAACGCCTTGCGCACGTCGTTGATCACGACGGCCGCCATGCAGATCCTCCCCGGCCCTCCCGGCCGAAACAAACTAAGGCGCTATTTGATCGTTTTTTCGCCCTCAGAAATGCTATCGTATCTCGTCGCCGTTGCAAGCAAATTGCGGATGTCGTTCCGTGCAGCGCCAGGGGCGCTTTCAGAATCCCGAAAACAGGAGATCGGCATCGATGCCGCGCAAGAAGTCAAAGTCCAATGGGCGTCAATTGCGGTCGCGGCTGTGGTTCGACAATCCTGACAATCCGGGCATGACTGCGCTCTATCTCGAGCGTTACCTCAACTTTGGTCTAACGCGCGACGAACTGACGTCGGGCAAACCGATCATCGGCATTGCTCAAACCGGCTCGGATCTGTCGCCATGCAATCGTCATCACCTCGAGCTCGCCGACCGCGTCAGGGACGGTATTCGCGCCGCCGGCGGGATTCCATTCGAGTTTCCGGTCCATCCGATTCAGGAAACCGGCAAACGTCCGACCGCCGCGCTCGACCGCAACCTGGCTTATCTCGGCCTCGTCGAGATTCTCTACGGCTATCCGCTCGACGGCGTGGTGCTGACGACCGGCTGCGACAAAACCACGCCGGCCTGTCTGATGGCCGCGGCGTCGGTGAACATTCCGGCCATCGTTCTGTCCGGCGGACCGATGCTGAACGGCTGGTGGAAGGGCGAGCGCACCGGTTCCGGCACGGTGGTCTGGCAGGCGCGTGCCGATCATGCCGAGGGCAAGATCAATTACGACGAGTTCATGGATATCGTGACATCGTCGGCGCCCTCGGTCGGGCATTGCAACACGATGGGCACCGCATCGACGATGAATGCGCTCGCCGAGGCGCTCGGTATGTCGTTGCCAGGCTGCGCCGCCATTCCAGCGCCTTATCGTGAGCGCGCGCAAATCGCCTATGAGACCGGGGTTCGCGCCGTCGAAATCGTACACGAAAATCTGCGGCCCTCCGACATCATGACGCGTAAGGCGTTCGAGAATGTCATTCTCACCTGTTCGGCGATCGGCGGATCGACCAACGCGCCGATCCATGTCAACGCCATTGCCCGGCACGTCGGCGTCAAACTGACCGTCCGGGACTGGGAGAAAGTCGGCTACGACATTCCGCTCCTCGTCAACATGCAGCCGGCCGGCAAGTATCTCGGCGAAGAATATTTCCGCGCCGGCGGCCTTCCGGCGGTGCTGAACGAACTGCGCAGGTCCGGACGTCTCCACGCCGATGCGCTCACCATCAACGGAAAGACGATCGGCGACAATGTTCGCCGCGCAGCCATCCACGACCAGGACGTGATCCGTCCGTACGCCAAGCCGCTGGTCAAGCGCGCCGGCTTCAAGGTGTTGTCCGGCAATCTGTTCGATTCAGCGATCATGAAGACCAGCGTGATCTCCGACGACTTTCGCAAGCGCTATCTGTCGAACCCCAAAGACCCAGAGGCCTTTGAGGGCCGCGCCGTGGTATTTGAAGGGCCCGAGGACTATCATCACCGCATCGAGGACCCTTCGCTCAAGATCGACGAGCACTCGATCCTGTTCATGCGCGGCACCGGCGCCATCGGCTATCCGGGCGGCGCCGAGGTGGTGAACATGCAGCCGCCGGCCGCGCTGCTGAAAAAAGGCGTGCACGCCCTGCCCTGCGTCGGCGACGGCCGACAGTCCGGCACGTCCGGCTCGCCGTCGATTCTCAATGCCTCGCCGGAAGCCGCCGCGGATGGTGGCCTCGCCATTCTCAAGACCGGCGACCGCGTTCACATCGATGTCCGCAAGGGCACTGCGAACATCCTGATTTCGAAAGCCGAGTTCGATCGGCGCCGCGCCGCCCTGCAACAACGCGGCGGCTTCAAGTTCCCGGAAAGCCAGACGCCATGGCAGGAAATCCAGCGCTCTATGGTGGATCAGCTCGCCGACGGCATGGTGCTCAAACCCGCCGTCAAATATCAGCGGATCGCCGACAAGAGCGTGCCGCGCGACAATCATTAGATAACTACAGATAACTACCGACAGGGAGACGACCAGTGACCGGGCGCCTGAAAGGCAAACGTGCGTTCGTGACCGCGGCGGGACAGGGCATCGGCGCGGCAATCGCCGCAGCCTTCATCGCCGAGGGCGCGGAGGTCATCGCGACCGATCTCGATGGCGGCAAGCTTGCGGCTTTAAAGACTGACAAGCGGTTCGCGCTCGACGTGCGCTCGACCGAGAAGGTCGAGGCGATGGCGAAATCCGTCATCGGCGACTTCGGCGTGCCGCATATCGTCGCCAATTGCGCCGGCTACGTGCATCAGGGCAGCCTGCTCGACTGCAGCGAAGAGGATTGGGATTTTTCGTTCGACCTTAACGTGAAATCGATGCACCGCGTGCTGCGGGCCTTCGTGCCGGCGATGCTGAAGAACGGCGGCGGATCGATCGTCAATATATCCTCGGTGGTGTCGTCAATCCGGGGCGTCCACAGCCGCTACGCCTACGGCGCAACCAAAGCGGCTGTGATCGGGCTGACCAAGGCGATCGCCGCCGACTTCATACGTCAGGGTCTGCGCTGCAACGCGATCTGTCCCGGCACCATCCAGTCGCCGTCGCTCGACGGCCGCATCGAAGCGGTCGCCAAGTCCTCCGGCCAGTCCCTCGACGCTGTACGCAAGGCCTTCATTGGTCGTCAGCCGATCGGACGGCTTGGCACCGCGGAGGAGGTCGCAGCGCTCGCCGTGTTCCTCGCCTCCGACGAGTCGAACTACATCACCGGCCATGCTCACATGGTCGACGGCGGAATGGCGCTCTAGCGCTTGGAACAATCGGGAGCCGGTTCGCGTCCGCTCAATGCCTCGGCCGGAAGCAATGATCGTCAAGCCTTCGACTCGTCAGGACGGCGCATGAAGTTGAAATCGCAGCCCTCGTCGGCCTGCAACACCGTCTGATAGAAAAGCCGCGCATAGCCGCGCGCCGCCCATTCCGGCTCCCGGGCCGGCAGCAGGGCCGCACGCCGCCGTTCCAATTCTTGCTCGCTGACGAGCAGGTCGATCCGGCGGCCGTTCAGGTCCAGCCGGATCTGATCGCCGGTATGAACCAGCGCCAGGGGCCCGCCTTC
>JBFWZV010000118.1:0-3516 GCA_050184975.1 Pseudolabrys sp.
CGGTGCTCGGCTTCTTGTGGGCGGCGACGGAGTGGACCGCTTGGCAGCTCGCCTTCCAGCCACGGCTCGGCCAGCCCTGGTTCACCTTATTCGGGTGGCCGATGTACCAGCCGCCGGCCTTCTTCTGGTGGTGGTTCGCTTATGACGCCTATGCCCATGACATCTTCGTCACCGGCGGCTTCATCGCAGGGGCCGGCGGCGTCGCGGCTTTCATCGTGGCAGTCGCCATGTCGGTATGGCGCGCCCGAGAAGTAAAGAAGGTCACGACCTATGGCTCCGCGCGCTGGGCGGAGGCGCGCGAAATCCGCAAAGCCGGGCTTCTCCACCCCGACGGTGTGCTATTGGGCCGCTGGCGCGGCGCCTATCTCCGCCATCATGGTCCAGAGCATGTGCTGTGCTTCGCCCCGACGCGTTCAGGCAAGGGCGTCGGTCTGGTGGTGCCGACGCTGCTCACCTGGCCCGGCTCGGCGATCGTCCATGATATCAAAGGCGAGAATTGGGGCTTGACCGCCGGCTGGCGCGCACGGTTCGGCCGAGCGCTCCTGTTCGATCCTACGAACATTCAGAGCGCCGCCTACAATCCGCTGCTCGAGGTGCGCCGCGGCGAATGGGAAGTCCGCGACGTCCAGAACATCGCGGACGTTCTCGTCGATCCCGAAGGCGCGCTGGAAAAGCGAAACCACTGGGAGAAAACCAGTCACTCGCTGCTCGTCGGCACGATCCTGCATGTCCTCTATGCCGAGACGGATAAGACGCTCGCCGGCGTGGCCAGCTTCCTCTCCGACCCGCGGCGCCCGATCGAGACGACACTGCGCGCCATGATGACGACGCCGCATCTGGGGCAGAAGGGCGTACATCCCGTCGTCGCCAGCGCCGCGCGCGAGCTGTTGAACAAGAGCGAGAACGAACGCTCGGGCGTCCTGTCGACGGCCATGTCGTTTCTCGGTCTCTATCGCGATCCGGTCGTTGCGGCGGTCACGCGACGCTGCGACTGGCGGATCCGTGATCTCGTCGAGGCCGAGCGTCCGACGACTCTCTATCTCGTCGTTCCACCTTCCGACATCAGCCGGACCAAACCTTTGGTGCGTCTGATCCTCAACCAAATCGGGCGGCGCCTGACAGAAGAACTGGACTCGAAACGCCGCCGGCATCGGCTGTTGCTCATGCTGGACGAATTTCCTGCGCTCGGCCGCCTCGACTTCTTCGAGTCGGCTTTGGCGTTCATGGCCGGCTACGGGCTGAAGAGCTTCCTCATCGCCCAGAGTTTGAACCAGATTGAGAAGGCCTACGGGCAGAACAACTCCATCCTCGACAATTGCCATGTGCGCGTGAGTTTTGCGACTAACGATGAGCGAACGGCCAAGCGCGTGTCGGATGCGCTTGGCACCGCGACCGAACTGCGCGCGATGAAGAACTACGCCGGGAGCCGACTGAGCCCGTGGCTTGGTCACTTGATGATTTCACGTCAAGAAACGGCGCGGCCTCTCTTGACCGCGGGCGAAGTAATGCAGCTTCCGCCCGACGACGAGTTGGTCCTCGTATCCGGCTGCGCTCCCATTCGGGCGAAAAAGGCGCGTTATTTCGAGGACCCGGAGCTGCAGGCGCGTGTTCTTCGGCCGCCGACGTTGATCAGACCGACATCGCCGCCGATCGGGGCAGATCCTTTGGTCTCGCACGAAGGCGATTGGGCCGGTCAGGTCGTTGAGGCGCCACCTGAGTCTGCCACTGAAGACCCCGCCAACGCCGGCATTCGGCGCGAACCCGAATTGCCGCAGCACGAGGAGATTGTTCGGGAGCCCAAGAAGCCGGTGCCGGAGTTCGAGCCGATGGACGAAGAGCCGGACGACGAGGTTCAGCGCCAGCGTATCATGCAGCGCACGTTTGGAACGGTCGCGCGCCAGGTCTCCCTCGACCCGGGCGATGACATGCAGATGTGACTCCTGTGCGCACCAAACACACATTCCGCCTCCCACCCGACCTCGCCGCGAAGCTCGCGGACTATGCAACCCGCAAGCGAGTGCCGCAGGCTTTGGTTGTCGAGGCGGCGCTTGCCTCACATCTGTCGCCCGATGGCGCCGATCGGCTGGAAGCTGCGCTGGCCCGCCGATTAGATCGCATGACGCGGCAAATGGAGTTGATCGAGCGGCACATCACCATTTCGAATGAGGCATTGGCGGTGTTTGTACGTTTCTGGCTGACGAGCACACCGGCCTTGCCAGACACGGCGCTAGTCGCGGCACAGACCAAAGGGCGCGAGCGCTACGAAGGGTTTGTCGAAGCGCTGGGGCGCCGGCTCGCGCGCGGCCGCAAGCTTGCCGACGAGGTAAGCCAGGACGTCGCTTCCGGGACCGAACATTCCCCGACAACGCAGAGTTCCTGAAAGCCCTCCATCCCGACGACTTGTCTTTCTATCCCAGAGCCCTCCTGCCCCATCTTCGTTGTTGCGAAGACCCATTTCCGGCTCTTTCTAATCAACCCCGCTGACATCCGCCTCTGAGTTGAGGCGTCTTGCGGGGCTCACGTGACGACGATCTCCCTCCGGTCTGAAGCTTTTGCCCGCGGTGCGCGCATGCTGCGCACCGCGCTTGGTCCCACAATTTCTGCCTATCTCGAAGACCCAAGCATCGTCGAAGTGATGCTCAATCCCGACGGTCGCTTGTGGATCGACCGGTTGTCGGGCGGCCTTGAAGATACCGGGTGCCGCGTCACGCCCGCAGACGCCGAGCGCATCGTGCGCCTCGTTGCGCATCATGTCGGTGTCGAGGTCCATGCGGGTAGTCCACGAGTGTCGGCCGAGCTGCCGGAAAGCGGGGAGCGCTTCGAGGGCTTGGTGCCGCCGGTGGTGGCCGCGCCGTGCTTCGCCATCCGCCGTCCCGCCGTCGCCGTCTTCACGCTCGACGACTATGTCGGCGCCGGCATCATGTCGGCCACGCAGGCCGAGCTGCTGCGCATCGCCGTGCGCGAGCGCAAGAATATGCTCGTCGCCGGCGGCACCTCGACCGGCAAGACCACGCTGGTCAACGCTCTCCTCGCCGAGGTCGCCAAGACCGGCGACCGCGTCGTGCTGATCGAGGATACGCGCGAGCTGCAGTGCGCGGCGCCGAATCTGGTCGCGCTTCGCACAAAGGACGGCGCCGCCTCGCTCTCCGATCTCGTCCGTTCGTCGCTACGGCTTCGGCCCGATCGCATTCCCATTGGCGAGGTGCGCGGCGCGGAGGCCCTCGATCTGCTGAAGGCGTGGGGAACGGGCCATCCCGGCGGTGTCGGGACCCTACATGCGGGCTCGGCGATCGGCGCGCTGCGCCGCCTCGAGCAACTCATCCAGGAAGCCGTGATCACGGTCCCACGCGCGCTGATCGCCGAGACCATCGACCTCATCGCGGTCCTCGCCGGCCGCGGCTCCGCCCGTCGGCTCGCCGAGCTCGCGGCGGTGAAGGGCCTTTCGCCCACCGGCGATTACGTCCTCACCCCCGCAGGAGAACCGTGATGCTGCTCAACCATGCTCGCCGTGCGCTC
>JBFWZV010000119.1:0-3348 GCA_050184975.1 Pseudolabrys sp.
TTAATGACGCGCCATACGCTTTGGCCTGATGCTGCATCGGCTCCCCTCTATCGCGAACGCGTGCTCGCCGCGCTGCCGTGCCGACACCCGCTGATCGAGCGAGAAGCGCTCGATTGGGCCTGCCTCCGCAAGGAGGTGTTGCTCGTGCAAGGTTGGGAGAACAGTCAATCGGCCCGCGAGTTCTATGCATCCCTCATGGGATTCGGCGCAAGCTTCCACACTCATGCTGCCAGCAAGCAATGCATCTTCGCGCTGGTTGCCGCCGGATTCGGGATTACGCTCGCGACTAGGAGCCAGTCGGAGGTTGCGTTCCCCGGAGTGGCATACCGGTCAATCCGCGAGGAGAATGCTTGGGTACAGGTCGAGCTGGTGTGGAGCCCGGAAGCCGAAGACCCTGCCGTCGGCCGGTTCGTCGCCTTCATGCGCGACGAAGCGCGGTCACGCCGTCTTTTCTGAGTCCGAACGTTCTGGCTGCGACCGCGGCGCCGCCGACCCCACGCGCCGCAATTTCGCGAAGACGCGATCCGTTGCCATGAAACGCGCCAGCATAGGGCCGATCAGCTTCGCGGGCTCGACAGCGCCCTGGCCGGTTTCGCGGCCAAGCGCATTGCCGTAAGCGACCAGATCGCGGTGAATGGCGGCCGGAAGTTCGACCGTCAGCTTGACCGGCTTGTCGTCTTGAATCGTGCCGAGCTTCAACTTCGCCATGATCGTTGCCTCATGCGCGGTAGGGTTCGAGAACGAGGTCGTGCGTGAGCATCACGCGGACCGGAAAACCTGGCCGGATGGTGATGGTCGGCTGAACGTTGAGCGAGCGGCTGACCACCTGCTGGCCGGTCTGGTTGACGCTTTGCGACATGCCTTGCTGAATGGCCTCGGCGAGCGAGCCATTGTTGTTGCCGCTCATTCCGGCCTCCGATCCGACACTGAGCAGCGTGGAGAGGATCGCCGCCTTGAACAGCGTGCCCCAATGGTTGTCGACCTCGTCCTCGAGGCCGGCGTAGCCTTCGGGATCGGCGCCGGGCTGACGCTCCAGAACGATCGAGCGGCCGTTCGGCATGATCAGGCGATTCCACACGAGGAGCGCACGTGTTTGCCCAAAGGCAATCTGCGCATCGTACTGGCCGACCAAGCGCGCACCTTGGGGGATCAGGAGGATCTTTCCCGTTGGGCTGTCATACACGTCTTCCGTCACTTGTGCGGTGACCTGACCGGGCAAGTCGGAGCGCAAGCCGGTGATCAGTGCGGCGGGGATCACCGCTCCGGCCTGCAGAATATATTTGCTCGCCGGCGCCTGAACGCGGTCAGGGCTGGTGGTGCGCCGGTCCACAGCGCCATTGAGAAAGGCGAGCTTGTGATCCTGGGAGGTCAGGTCGCTTGTACCCGCCGTCGCGACGGCGGGCGTCGCGCCAGCTTGAGTTGGTGCCGACGTTGTTTCTGCCGTTTGGCGGACGTTTGTTGTCGTGAAGAGACGACTCGTGCGCGCCGCTTCCTGTTCTTGCGCAATCCGCTGCTGTTCGAGGTCGGTCCCGGCCGGCATGCCGGGGGCTGGGGCTCCGCTATTGAGGATCGGCTTGCCGAGATCACCGGGAAGCGGTGGTCCAAGCTGAGGCACCGGCTTGGGGAGGCCGGTGTAGTCTCGCGGAAGGTTCGCCAGGCCATCGGGCGTGTTGCGATTGTTGGTGTTGTAGAGTTCGGAGCCTCCGGTCTGATGCTGCGGCTTCAGGGCGAAAAACAGAGCGCCGCCAATACCGATCGCCGCCGCCGTGCCCAAGCCGAGTAGCACTTTGCGGGATAGGCGGGTGACCGGCGGACGGCTCGATCGCAGCCGCATCTCCTCGGGCGGGCGACTGCCTTCACTCGATCCGCCTTCTTCGCGGGGAGCATCTGTCACCGCGGCCTCCCGTCGGTGCGGACAATGCGCACGACCTGCTGGTGTTCGCCGCCGAGCTTCAGTTCGGCTGCGGCGAACAGCCGATCGACGATCATGTGGTTGCCTTTGACGCGGTAATTGACGAGCTGGCCGTCGCCTTCGGCGCCAATGATCCAAAGCGGCGGCAGCTCGCCCTGGCTGATGCCGCTCGGGAATTCGATGAACACTTGCCGGCCATCGTCGAAGGCGCGTAGCGGCCGCCAAGCGGGATGGTCGCCCTCGATGCGATAGCGGAAGTTCAGTGCGTTGATATCGACGCCAGTGGCGATCGGCGTTGCGGCGTCGGCTGCGGCATTCTGCTGGCGCAGCGCGATGAGCTGGTCCTGTGCGTAGGCCCAGGAGACCGACGCCATGTAGGTCTTCGCGTCGGAATGCAGCTCGAGGTGATAGGTGCGGCGATCGGTGTTGATGATGAGATTGGTGACGAGATCAGGGCGCGTGGGCTTCACCAGAAT
Organism: Pseudolabrys sp.; assembly: GCA_050184975.1. GTDB lineage: Bacteria > Pseudomonadota > Alphaproteobacteria > Rhizobiales > Xanthobacteraceae > Pseudolabrys. Next base: position 2,389 of record JBFWZV010000119.1, read on the forward strand.
GTGGACGCGTTTCGCCGGCCCGGCGCCGCTCTCGGTGTCGCCGATAATCCACCGCACGGTATCGCCTGCCGCGACCGGGCCGGAGCCAACGAGCTGCTCGCCCGGCTCGAGCGCGATATCCGTGATTTCGCCAGGCGCGGCATAGACCTGATAAAGCGCCCCGTCCGAAAAGGGATAGACCTGAATGGCATTGAGATAGCCGGCCCGCGTCGGCTGAACGCGCGCGGCGCCATTCGCGCGGTCGACACGCACGTGCGGATCGGCGGCTTCCGGCGGGGCCGACCGCCCTGACGGAAGCGGCTTGAGCTGGCCCGGCAAGGGAAGCGGCTTTGGCAGCTCCACGATCTGCACTGGCTTGGGCGGGTCGGGCTGAAGCACCGCCGGTTTCGGCGTGTCGTCGTAGCTGATCTCGGGCGGTTTATAAGCGGTAGCGCAGGCTCCAAGCGAAACAGAGGCGAGCAACAAGGTTGCAAGCGAGGCAATGCGCATCAGCCGAGCTCCTTTGACCAGTTGAAGGCATGGACGTAGACGCCGAGCGGATTCTTCTTCAGCCGATCGGCGTCGGTCGGCGTCTGCACCACGATGGTGAGAATGGCGCCCCAGCGTTCGGTGGCGGTGAGCGCGTCGTCGACATAGCGGCGCTCCACCCACTCGACACGGAAGCTGTTGTCGGAGGCGCGGATCACACTCGCCACCTCGACCGACACTTGCATCTTCCCGATTTTCGAGAAGGGATCGTTGGTCCGCGCGTAATCGTTCAGCGCGAGCGCGCCTTTGTCGGTGACGTAGTTGTAGGCGTCGAGCCAGTCCTGCCGCAGCACCACGGGGTCGGCCGGAATGCTGCGCACTTCTTCGATGAAGCGGGCGAGATGCCAGGCGATTTGCGGGTCGGTTGGCTGATATTCGGCAACCGCCGGCGCGACCGCTTGTGCCTGGCCGAGCTTGTCGACCTGCACTACC
>JBFWZV010000120.1:0-3166 GCA_050184975.1 Pseudolabrys sp.
GCATTGGTGCCATGAATAGCGTATTGGTCGACGCTGAGCGTCATCGCCGCCGCACCCATGGGATTGGACGGGACGCCGCCCGGAATGTAGTCGGGCGTGTTCGGCTTCTCGCGCTTCAGCGCCTTCGGCGGCGCCCACGCCGGCCGGATGTACTTGCCGCGAATGTAGGCCGTGCCGGACCACGCCTTGCCAGCCTTGCCGACGCCAACCGGATAGGTCACCACCTCGCCGCCGCCGAGCACCAGATGCAGCTTGCGCTCGGACGTCTGCACCACGATCGTGCCGGGCGCGTAGGGTGAAAGGTCGAGTGCCTTGACCGGTTCGGCCGCCGGGACAGGTATCGAGGCGGTCGTCGCCACGGCGACCGCCGGCTCGCTCGTCCCGATCGCTGCACCCGCCCCGCCATGCACGGTCGCTTCGATCGACGCCGGGTTTCCGTTGGACGCGGATTCGTACGCCATCGCAGTGGCGGAAACCACAGTCCCCAGCACCAGGCCCTGCAGCGCCGTCCGCAAATAGCGCAAAGGCCGGGCAGCCGCGGCCCTTTTGGCCACCGCGCCGACGCCCTGTGTGTTCTGATCCCAGCTTTTCACGTCTGCGATGCCCCGAGAGACCAGCATTCCGGCTCGTACGCCGACGCACGTTGCGGCCCGCCCCTCTTGGCTGACAGCGTTAACCAAAATCCGCGAAGATCGCCGTCCGCACAAGGCTTTTGCGCCGGCCGGGCTTGGATTTGCCGCGCAGTGTGACCCGCGCGCAACTGCGAGCGTCCGCCGCCGGATCGAGGGGCGATCAGAACAAGACGAGAAGACAGTCCGGCGGCATTCTCAGTCTTCTTCCTCCCCCGGGAATTCCGTCTCCCGATGTCTGATTAGGCCCCGGGGACTTCGCCCGGGCCTCCCGAGGCACCTCTCTGGATGCGGACCTTCCCGGCCTCCGGACTTCCCTCCCCGCAATCGCTCTGGTCGCCTTCGGCGCACCCATGCGCCCGCGCCCCGAATCGATCTCTCGAAGTCGCACGCGTTCGTGCTGGTCCTGTCTCGCCATCGGGTTGGATCAATCGTCAGTGTACGGACAATGATGCGCATGCACGTTCTTTGGAATTCATTTAATCAAAAACGAACAAACGAAATACATTGTTCATTTGCGAACGATGCAAGTTTCACGTCTACGAACAATCGTCGCCACAACATGCGAGTCTTGCGAGCGCGAATCTCTACACTTGCTTGTCGATCATGGCGTCAAAACAAGCTCGCACCGCCAACTATATGACGATCGTGCGTTGAGGTGCTGAGCGCGAAACGCAACCGTTGCTCGCTTAATCGACTCTCGAACATCAAGAACGCGTGAGCGAAAGTTCAAAATGTTTCCTTGATACAACACTCATTTCACAACGACTGCAGTTGACGATTTGTTAAGTTGCGAAGCGAGTGCGTACCGCGATATCGCGGCGGCCCACGCACAGTGCGTGACAATACGGGGAGTCAAAGAATGCGTCGTTCGATATCCATGCTTCTGGCTGGCGCCAGCCTCGCGGTCCTTTCGCTTGGTGCAGCCAATGCAGCCGACATGCCGCTGAAGTACGTTCCGCCGGCGCCGGTGTTCAGCTGGTCCGGCTTCTATGTCGGTGCGCACATCGGCGGCACTTGGGGCACGACCGAGTCGGAGATCAACAGCATCGCCGTGCCGGGCCTCTTCGCGCTCGCCGGCTTCACGCTTCCGACGACGTCGCAGTCGTTCAATGGCTTCATCGGCGGCGGCCAGGTCGGCTGGAATTGGCAGTCGGGCATCGTCGTGTTCGGTGTTGAAGGCGAGGTGAGCGCCACCAACGCCAAGGGCACCGCGCCGTGCCTCGTCGTGCTGTCCTGCGAGACCGAGAAGAGCTGGATGGCAACCGTGGCTGGCCGCCTCGGCCTGGCCGACGGCCGCACCCTGTACTACGCCAAGGGCGGCGCCGCGTGGGCCCACAGCAAGTACACTGCCAACCTGAACCTGCTCGTCGGTCTGAATGCCGAAACCAGCGACACCCGCTGGGGCTGGTTGGTGGGCGCCGGCATCGAGCATGCCTTCGCCGGCACCGGTCTGTCGATGAAGCTCGAATACGATTTCATCGACTACGGTTCGCAGGACTACACCGTCCCGCTCGCCATCATCGTGCCGATCGAAATCGGGACGAAGGTTCGCGAGTATCAGCACGTCGTGAAGGTTGGCGTGAACTATCGCTTCAGCTCGTACTGAGCTTGAAACGACCGGTGCACCGTGAATTCCTGGTGATTTGCTCACGGCAAATGCTGCGCCCCGGCGGATTCTTTCGCCGAGGCTTATCCCTCCGCCAGGCCGGATGAGTCTGCCAGACTTCGTCGCAGCCTGATTGCCGATAGCGCCCGCGCCGTCGGACGTCACTTGCGGCAACGGTGCGTGCCTTCGCGACCCCGCGCGACAAGGTTTTGTCGGTGACGACGAAGCCTTGTCGCGCATCTTCTTTTGCGAGAATCGTCCGCGCTTCGCGTAAGCGCGCTACGCGACGACGTTGGCGCGGGTGAGGAATCCCCAAACGTCGACCACCGGCTTGCCGGAAAGCTCGAGGTCGCGGTAGCGCACGTGCGGTGCGCACAGAATCATCAAGTTGCTCCGCGCGATCACCTCATCGAGCGGCAGCAGGTCCGGGTCGCCCTTGACATAGGGATCGGTCGTCACCACAGCCGCGGCGTGGTTCGACAGCACCTTCTTGAACTTGTAGCTGAGCGAGGCTCGGGTATCGTCGATCTCCGCCTTGAACGCCATGCCGAGCAGTCCGACCGTCATCCGGCCCAGATCATAGCGGCGCCGCAGATCGTCGACCACGTGCAGCACCAGGCCCTCATTTACCAGCATCGCTGCGTTGCCGAGGCTGAACTGATTCTGCGCAAAGGCGGCAAGCTGCATGGTGTCCTTGAACAGGCAGGGGCCGGCCGCGAGTCCCGGCGAAGGGATGCTGCGTGCGCGCGGATAGTTGCGCTTCATCGCCTCGTAGACGCGGCGGTAGTCGACGCCGGCCGACTTGGCGATCAGGTAGAACTGGTTGGCGGCGGCGAATTCGATGTAGCGGTAGGCATTGTTGAACAGCTTGGCGAACTCGGCCTCGCGCGGCGTCACCATCACCAGTTCCGGCGCGATCGCCGAGAAC
>JBFWZV010000121.1:0-3133 GCA_050184975.1 Pseudolabrys sp.
CCCAAGGTCACCGATCGACCGGAAGCGGTGCGCAGGCTGTCGACCTGGCGGTCGATTGCACCGAACGCAGTGCTCGAGGCGTCGAACAGCACCTGTCCTTTCTGGGTGAGCGTCACACCGCGTGGCGATCGTTCAAGAAGCTTAAACCCAAGCTGATCTTCCAACGTTCGCAACTGATGGCTGATCGCGCCTTTCGTCAGGCCCAACTCTAAGGCCGCTTGCGTGAGTGAAAGCTTCGCTGCGATGAGCGTGAAGGTCCGCAGCGCATCGTAGTGTCTGAACCTCATGACCAGAGTTTAACATCGCTAAACCGTTGGTGAAAAGAACTCGTTTGCTTGTCCGCTGAGCATCGTTGACGATTACCGCGACTTCTTCGCAACTCACAACCGCGACGTGACGAGCACAGCTTCTTTTACTCGGTCTCAATTGCCTGAACGCAGGCACCGCCGACGTGATCGGGTTCGCGACGAACCGGTTGTGAGAGGCGGCGCAGCGCTGCGGCGAATCCCGGCCTACCAGCTGATCGATGAAGAGGGCTTGTCGGCGATCGAGGCACAAGCCGACTGGATCCTGTCGGAAATCGGTGTGGAGTTTCGTGGAGACGAAACCGCGTTGGCGCTGTTTCGTGAGGCGGGTGCGACGGTTGACCAATCGCGTGTGCGCTTCGATCCCGGGCATGTGCGAGCGCTGTGCGCCACCGCGCCGCGAGAATTCACTTTGCAGGGACGTGATCCGCGTCACAGCGTCATACTGGGCGGCGACCATCTGGTTCTGAAACCCGGCTATGGCTCTCCGTTCGTCACCGATCTTGAGCGCGGGCGCCGCTATGCCGAGCTCGAGGATTTCTGCAACTTCGTCAAGCTAACCTACATGTCGCCGCATCTGCATCATTCCGGCGGCACGGTATGCGAGCCGACAGATATTCCGGTGGACAAGCGTCACCTCGACATGGTCGCGGCACACCTGACGCTGTCGACCAAGCCATTCATGGGCGGCGTCACGGCGCCTGAGCGGGCCCGGGACTCAGTGGCGATGGCCGAGATCGTCTTCGGCGCTGACTTCATGGCGCAATATGCGGTCATGCAGGGCAACATCAACGTCAACTCCCCGCTCGTCTATGACGATACGATGTCTGGCGCTTTGCGCGTCTACGCGGCGGCAGGCCAGGGCGTGGCCGTGTCTCCCGCGATCTTCGGCGGCGCCATGGGGCCCGTCAGTCCGGCGGCCGTCGCCGCACAGACGCTCGCCGAAGGCATGGTCGGCATTGCGCTGGCGCAACTGGTCCGTCCCGGTTGCCCCTGCGTTTTCGGCAGTTTCCACTCGACGATGAACCTGAAGTCGGGGGCGTTGACCTTCGGTAGCCCGGAGGCCGGTCTGATCACGATGGCGCTCAGCCAACTTGGCCGCCGGTTGGGCGTGCCGGTCCGCTCCGGCGGCGGGCAAATCACGGCGGCCAATGCGCCGGACGGCCAAGCCATGGCCGACAGCGCCAATGCGATGTGGGCGACAGTTCTATCGGGAGCCAACATGGTCTGGCACGCGGCAGGCTGGCTCGAAGGCGGCCTGACGATGTCCTACGAGAAGTTCGTGATGGACCTCGACCAATGCGGCGCGATGCTTCGCCTGATCGGAGGTTTTGCCACCGACGCGGAGGCCATGGGACGTGACGCCTACCATGAGGCGGGACCGGGACAGAATTTTCTGTCGACCAGCCACACGCTGCGTCACTACCGCTCCGCGAATTACCAGCCCGACCTCGTCGAGGCCGGACCCTACGAGACCTGGAAAGAAGCTGGGTCGCCGACGCTTGCGCAGCGCGCAGGCCGGCAGTGGAAAACTATGCTTGCCGACTACGAACGACCGCCGATGGATGAAGCCATTGCTGAAGCGCTCGCCGATTTCATCGCCCGCCGCAAGGCGGAGATGCCCGACGCCTGGTATTGAGAGAGGATGTGGGGATGACCGAACCGCTGAGCCGAACTTCCGTCCTTGCAGACCGCCACAAGGCGCTCGGCTCGGGGCTGGAGGACTGGAACGGCATGGGCACAGCATGGACCTATGCCAGCGACCCCGATGACGAGCACGATGCCGTCCGCGAACGGGTCGGCATGTTCGACATGTCGCCGCTCAAGAAAATTTTCGTCAGGGGACCCGATGCGGCTGCGGTGCTTGAAGTACATTCGAGGCCAACGCCACGATCACACCAATGCCTGTGCATGATCCGGAGAAATCGCACACGCACCAATGAACCATGGTTCAGGCAAACTACGCAACGAGTGTTGGGGACTTGCAAGTTCCGGACTGGATTGATCCGAATGCCGCCAGCAGCCGGCATTTATAAATGCAGCGAAGGTCAACGACATAGTCGAAATGCGTCAGTTCGCAGGCATTGTAGCGGAAACTGCTAGATTTAAACTGCGCTAAGCTGCATGTGGCGCAAGAGAGAGTACTTTCGTGTGGCTTCAGATCCGTTCGCTTGCAGCATTGCTCGTTGGCACCTTCTTTATGATGGTCGGCACTGGTTTGGGCAACATGTTGGTGCCGTTGAGGGCAGATGCGGAAGGCTGGTCATCCACGACCATTGCTTGGATCGGAACATCATACGCCGTGGCATTCACGGCGGGATGTCTGCTCACTCCCATTTTTGTCCGACGCGTCGGCCACATCAGGGTTTTCGCTGTCTTGCAAACACTGTTGGCCGCCTCGCTGCTCCTCCTTGCACTGGTGATACATCCGATCGCCTGGGGGCTGTTTCGTGCGATTTGGGGGCTCTCGCTTGTAGGAGGCTATATGGTCATCGAGAGCTGGCTCAACGAACGCGTCAATAATGCGAACCGCGGCACCGTCTTTGCCGCATACATGATCGTTTCCATGTCCGGCGTGGCGATGGGGCAGTTCATCGTCCCCCTCGGCGACATTAAAACCGATGCTTTGTTCATGGCAGGGGCCCTGGCGTTCGGCGCTGCAATGCTGCCGATCGCTCTTTCGATTGCCCCCGCCCCACAACCGCTTACTCAGGTAATGATTGATGCGCGTGCGCTTTTTCGCAGATCTCCAGCTGCTGTCGTCGGCTCCTTTCTGGCAGGCGTCATCTTCGGGAACTGGATCTATTTCGGCCCGCTTTATGGAAAGG
>JBFWZV010000122.1:0-3109 GCA_050184975.1 Pseudolabrys sp.
GATCAAGCACCGGGAGTTCGCCATGGCTGCGGGCGAGATGACCGACGCCGAGTTCCAATCGTTCCTTTCCACCATCTTCGGCCACCTCGTGACGCACTCGGTGGACGGCTCGATCCACTACGTCTGCATGGACTGGCGCCACTGCGCGGCCATCCTCACGGCCGCCGAGGCGCACTACCGCGAGTTCAAGAACCTCTGCGTGTGGAACAAGGGCAATGCCGGGATGGGGTCGTTCTACCGCTCCAAGCATGAGCTGGTGTTCGTGTTCAAGAACGGCAGTGCCAGGCACATAAACAACTTCGGTCTCGGCGAGGGCGGACGGTACCGGACCAATGTCTGGGACTACCCGGGGGTGAACACCCTCCGGCCCGAGCGGCGCGCCGACCTGGCGCTGCACCCGACGGTCAAGCCGGTGGCCCTGGTCGCCGACGCAATCCGCGACTGCTCGAAACGCAACGGTCTTGTGCTCGACCCCTTCATGGGCAGCGGCACGACACTGATTGCCGCCGAGCGCACCGGCCGCGTGGCGGCCGGCATCGAGATCGACCCTCGCTACGTCGACGTCGCGGTACGCCGGTGGACGGCTCTGACCGCAAGGCCGGCCGTTCTGGCCGGTTCGGACCAGACCTTCGAGCAAGTCGCCGCCGCGCGCTCAGGCATCGGGTCGGACGCGCAACCGCAGGCGAAAGATTAATCGATGTCGGGCGACGACGAGATCGGCTTCGGCCGGCCCCCCAAGAAAACCCGGTTCAAGCCGGGCCAGTCCGGCAACCCGAAGGGCCGACCGCCGCGATCGCGCAACCTCAAGACCAACGTCATCGAGGAGTTGCGCAAGACGGTTTCCATCCGGGAGGGATCCAAGGAACGGCGGGTGTCGAAGGTCGAGGCAATCGCGATCCGCCTCGTCAATCGCGCGTTGAACAACGACCCGAAGGCAATCGAAGCGATTCTGAAGATCGACGAGCGCGTCGAGAAGGAGGGCGGCGGCCGCGTAAACCACGATCTTCTCTCGGCCGAGGAACGGGATGTGTTCGATCTGCTGCTGAATCGCGCCGCACTGGATTCGGGCGTGCCGGCCGTCGCGCCGACCCCGAGCGGCGATACAGCCTCGACGACCGAGACCAGAGATCCCGACGATGGCAAAGACAATCACTGACCGCGCCATTCTGTATGCGGCCATGCGGCACGACTTCCCGTCGTTCATCATGCGGGTCGTTCAGACGGTGGCGCCCGGGGAGCGCTACCTTCACAACTGGCACATCGAGGCGATCGCCCATCACCTCGAGGAGTGCCTGCGCGGCAGCATCAAGCGGCTGATCATCACCCTGCCGCCGCGCAGCCTAAAATCGATCTGCGCGTCAGTTGCGTTTCCCGCCTTTGCGCTCGGGCACGACCCGACGCTGCGGATCGTGTGTGCGAGCTATTCCGAGGAGCTGGCCGCGCGGCATGGCCGAGACTGCCGGACGGTCATGCAGTCCGGCTGGTACCCCTCGGTCTTCCCCGGCACGCGCCTGAATCGACAGAAGGCTGGCGAGCTGGAGTTTGAGACCACCGCGGGTGGCGGCCGGTTCGCGACCTCGGTTGGCGGCACGCTGACGGGGCTTGGCGGCGACATCTTCATCATCGACGACGCAAACAAGGCGGCCGACGCCAACTCCGGTCCGCGGCTGGAGCTCGCCAAACAGTGGTTCGACAGCACGCTCTACTCGAGGCTCAACAGTAAGGTCGATGGCGTGATCATCGTCATTATGCAGCGGGTCCATGTCGACGATCTGGTCGGCTATCTGCTCGAAAAGCCGGGCGAACCGTGGATCCACCTTAACTTGCCGGCCATCGCCGAGGCGCCGCAGGACGTCCCCCTTGGCCGTGGACGGCTGTACCGCCGCGTCACCGGCGAGGTGCTGCATACCGCACGCGAGCCGCGCGAAGCGCTCGACCGGGCAAGAAGCACCATGGGCTCGTTCGCCTTCTCGGCGCAGTACCAGCAGCAGCCGGTACCGCCCGAGGGCATGCTGATCAGGAAGGATTGGCTGACATTTTTCGATGCCCTACCGGCACGAGAGCCGGGCGACCAGATCGTGCAAAGCTGGGACACCGCCACCAAGGCGGATCAGACCAACGACTACTCCGTCTGCACGACGTGGCACGTCAAGGGCGAGACCTACTACCTGATCGATGTCCTGCGCCGACGCATCGAGTTCCCCGAACTGCTCCGGTTGGTGCCGGCGCATGCGAAGCAGTTCAAGGCGGATGTCGTGCTGATCGAGGACAGCGCGTCCGGTTCGCCATTGATCCAAGCGCTCAGACATGATCACAGCCTGCATCCGCTAGCCGTGAAACCGAAGGGCGACAAGGTCGAGCGGATGCAGATTCCCACGTTCAAGATCGAGACCGGCGCGGCGACGTTTTGGCGTAGCGCCGCCTGGACGGATGACTTCATCGCCGAGTTGCTGCAGTTCCCGCACGGGCGCCACGATGACCAGGTGGACTCGCTGTCGCAGGCACTCAACTGGCTACACAACCGGCCCAGCCCGATCGTGTTCATCGATTTTCCGGACCTCAAGAAGGAGAGCATCTACGACGCGTTCGGCGGCGGTTGGGACCCGCATTGGCGGAGCCGGATCTGACCGATCACGCGCATTCGGCGGGCTAAGCAGCGCCCGCTCAACCGTTGAGCTGAGCCTGGCACGCACGAGCTCATCGAGATCCTGACTTGGCCCGGTGGCGTGCGGCGTCGATCTGAACCGATGTTCTGCCTCATCGTTGAGCCCTGAACCATTGTCATCGCCGCGCCAAGAAGCGTCATTCGCCGAGGCCAACGCGTAAGCCGGACGTGATCGCCGGTCGTCGCGAGCTTGCACGCCGCTAGAATTTCTGCGCGACCGAAATTCTGGAGAATGCTCTTGTGGTCGCGATCCACAGCTGGTCGGCACCCTCGGCGCTAAGCGCCACGGCCTCTTTGCGGATTCCGAAGCCTCCTCGCCGAACGCCCCTCCGCAGCCGCTCGGAGGCTCTGCAGCGTATCTAACAATTCGCGCTGTTCATTTGCAGGCCCTCCACAAAACCACGATCCTCGGCCTACTCGGAGCCGCCAAAGGCGCTGGACTTC
>JBFWZV010000123.1:0-3068 GCA_050184975.1 Pseudolabrys sp.
CCCAAGCGCTTCAGCCGCCCGCCGAAAACTGCGGTAATGCGCAGCGGCGACCGCATAGCGCAGATGTCTCAGTTCGATTTGCGCTTCCAGCGATCGGAACTCCTCCTGTGATTCCGGCAACCTCCTGGCATGGCACCCCCGGAACTTATGTGCCCGGCCGAGCGGCAGCCGCCTCAACCAATATGGGAATGGTCTGCCGCAATTTTCACGGTGCGGGAGCACAACCGACTCGGATCGGCAGTACGGCCGATAGGACTGTAGTCGGACAGACAGGGTAATGCTATTGCGACGCGTTTGCATCAATTTGATCCGAAATGGATCAAAGTGCCGGCTTGGCGGAGGCATGGTTCCCCCCGCACCCCGGTCAGCATCAACCGCCCCTCAAGCCGCCTGACGATTGGCCGCGCGATACTGGCCATATCCGACCTTTATGAGCAGGCCCTCTTCGCACACGCGGGCCAAGTAACAGCGAGGGACGCCGATGTCCCGTTAGATCGCGCGTCCGCACCACGCCGCGCTCATTGGCCAGGACGACGGCTCGGTCCCTCAGCGAGGCTTTTTGCTCGATCAGCAGCGGACCGGAAAAGCCCCATCGGAGTTAGGGCTGAAGTAGCCTGGCGCCGCCGTCAGAGATAGGCCCCCGAAGATCGGATCGCAGCGCTGCTAACATTAGCGTCTGCATCGTGTGAAAACTTGCGCAGGGCGGATTTATCCAGCGCAACAGGAAAGTTTCGCGACGTCCTTGCCAAACGACAGCGCCGCGAGCTTCAGCCCCTCGACAGTAGTGAGGTACGGAAAGATCGTATCGGCGAGGTCGTCGACGGTGAGGCCCTGCCGGATCGCCAGCGCCGCGGTCTGGATGCTGTCGGCCCCTTCGGGAGCGAGGATGTGCGCGCCGAGTAACCGACCGCTGCTGGCGTCGGCTACGAGCTTGATGAGCCCGCGCGTGTCGCGGGCGGCGAGCGCACGCGGCACTTGGTCGAGACCGATCGTCGAGACGCGGACGGGATACCCGGCCGCATGCGCCTTGGCCTCGGTGAGGCCGACGCTCGCAACCTGCGGGTCGGTAAAGACGATGGCTGGCATAGCGCTATTGTCGTAGCGCAAGCTATCTCCGTTGAGCGCGTTCTTGGCCGCGAGCTTGGCGCCATAGGCGGCCATATAGACGAACTGGTCGCGGCCCGTGACGTCGCCGGCGGCGTAGGTGCCGGGCCGGGTCGTGCGCATGCGATCATCGATGACGATGCCGCCCTTCGGCGAGACGGCAATGCCGTGCTCGGTGAGCTCAAGGCCTTCGACGTTGGGCGTGCGTCCGGTGGTGATCAGCACCTGCTCGGCGTCGATCGCAATATCTTGGCCGTCGCGCGTAACGGCTAGTGAAACACCGCTCTCGGTCTTGCGGATCGCGCGATATGCGACGCCGGAGACGACGGTGATCCCTTCGTCCTGGAAATATGCCGTGAGCGCCGCACCGATCTCGGGCTCCGCCTCGGGGAGAAGACGAGACCGGCACACGAGCGTCACCTTGATGCCCGCACGGGCAAACATCTGGGCCAACTCAGCACCGATATAGCCGCCGCCGATCACGAGCAGCGAGCGCGGCAGTTCCTCGAGGTCCAGCGCGGTAGTGCTGGTCAGGTATGGCACGGTTTCGATTCCGAGGATGGCAGGGACCGCCGGCCGCGCGCCGGTCGCGATGATGATCCTGCCGGCGGGAATGCGCGTGCCGTTCACCTCGACACCGCCGTCGACCAGACGCGCCGGCCCGTCGTGATAAGCGACATTATTGTAGGCGGGGAGCAGATCGACGTACTTGGCTTGGCGCAGTTCGGAAACGAGTGCGTCCTTCTGACGAATGGTTCCGCGCCAGTCAGTCAGTTCGGCTTCGGCCGTGATGCCGGCAAAGCGGGCTGCAGCCCGGGCGTTGTGAAGCGTCTCGGCGGCGCGGATCAGGGTCTTCGACGGCACGCAGCCAATATTGACGCAGGTGCCGCCGATGGTGCCGCTGCCGATGAGCGCCACCTGAGCGCCCTGATCGGCGGCCGTGATCGAGGCAGAGAAGCCGGCTGAGCCGGCGCCGATCACGACGAGATCGTAGGCGCCACCATTGCGGCCGTTGGCGCGGATGGGGCGGTTCGCGACTGCCTTGCTCTTCGGTGCCATATCGAGACCGGCAAGGCTCGGCCCGAACAGAGCGCGGCCGGCCTCAAGCCCTTCCTCGATCGACAGCCGAAAACCCGGCTCGCTGGCGGAACGTCCGCGGCGCCAGGCGGAGAGATGGTCGTCCGAGCAGAAAAAGGCGGTCGTTGCGCACAGCGAACTCGCGGCGCACGCGCCTTCATAGCGGACACTTTGCCACATGACGGCCGTCGGCGGCTCGATGTCGGCGAGTGCCCGGCCCCGACCCCGCGTGGCGATTCGGATCGGTGTGTCGCAATGGCGGCACTGCGAGACGATCGTGATGTCTTGGTCGGTCATAGCACCGATGCCGAGCGCGTCGACCGCGCACATGGCATTGAGAACACGTCCGTCCAGCGTGACCCGATGACCCGTGTCCTGGTCGGTGAAGGGATAGGCACCGACGATCCGCTCGCCGTCGAGTACGACAAGGTCGCGCCGGCGGAGTTCTTCTAGCAGAGGCCTGATGGCCATCTCGCTTAGACCCGCGCGCTCAGCGAGCGCGCGTATAGCCGGGGCTCGTCCGTCTTCGGCATAGAGCTGGAGCAACGCAATGCGAACGCGGTCGGTGCCGGGATCGTAACCGCTCCAGCGAGTGAGCACATGGTCGGACCCGACCATGGCCAGCAGAGCTTCCTTCACGTCTGCCGATTTGACGACCGACCAGTCGGGAAACGTCACGCCTAGCCGCACGGCATAGCTCGACAGCGCCGCTGATTTGGAAGTCGCAGCCTTGTTCGCAGGCGAAGAAGATGCGCAGCAATCGTTCATGGCTTCACGCCCACCTTGTGAATCGTCGTCTCGCAGCCCGTGGCATTCGCTCGTCGATGACGAACGCCCCATGCGACGAGAGCGAAACCCGCCACCATCATAGGAAGCGCCACCAGACC
>JBFWZV010000124.1:0-3002 GCA_050184975.1 Pseudolabrys sp.
GCACGATGGCAGGATAAAGGGCCGCGATGTGCGGCCTTGGGCGGTTGTGTTTTTTCAAGGAGTTATGGCGCGTTTGCGCGATGTGCGCCTGATCGGCGCAGCCTGCACGCACGGCGCTTCCGCAATGATTTCCTTGGCTTTGCGCGATGTGCGGGGCTCCGGCCATGAGCGCGGAGGACGATTTCCGTATCCGGCCAGGCCGCATCCGCTCGACCCGCGCGCAACAGGCCAGGCCCTTCATCGCGCAGGCGCTCGCCGCGGCGCAGAAGGCCGGTGGCGCGGTCTCCCGGAAAGGAAAGATCGGTCCCGCCAACCGCTCGCGTTTCGGCCGCGGCCAACGCGCGGCGGTGCAGGCCAATCGCATGCTCAGCGCCCGCTCGCGCGGCGCGGTGATCAAGGCGCGCGTCATCCGCCAGGGCGGACGCAACGCGCCGCTCGGCACCCATCTCAATTATCTGCGCCGCGATGGTGTCACCCGGGATGGAGAGAAGGCCCGGCTGTTCGGACCCGGCGGCGATGACGCCGATCCCAAGGCGTTCGCGGAGCGGTGCGAGGAGGACCGGCATCATTTCCGATTCATCGTCTCGCCGGACGACGCACTGGAGATGTCGGATCTCAAATCCTTCACCCGCGAGCTGGTTGGCCAGATGGAGAAGGATCTTGGCACCCGGCTCGACTGGGTCGCCGTCGATCATTGGAACACCGAGCATCCGCACGTCCATCTGATCGTGCGCGGCGTTCGCGACGATGGCGAGAACCTCGTCATCTCGCGCGACTACATCAAGGAGGGCATGCGCGACCGGGCGCGCGACCTCGTCACCCAAGAGCTGGGACCGCGCACCGACCAGGAGATCCGCCGCACCCTCGAACGCCAGGTCGAGGCGGAGCGCTGGACCAATCTCGATCGCCAGCTCGCGCGCGACGCCTACAGGACCGGCATTGTCGATCTCGCCCCTCACGCCGACCGCCAGCCCGACGAATTCCACGCGCTGAAGGTCGGCCGCCTGCGCAAGCTGGAGACACTCGGGCTCGCCGATCAGGTCGGACCAGGCCAATGGGAGATCGCCGAGAAGGCCGAGGTGACGCTTCGCGAGCTCGGCGAACGCGGCGACATCATCAAGCGCATGCATCGCGCGTTGACCGATCGCGGCATCCAGCGCGGCGCCGCGAGCTATGTGCTCGCCGGCGAGAGCCTGAACGATCCCGTCGTCGGCCGGCTCGTCGATCGAGGGCTCGACGACGAGCTGAAGGGCACCGCCTATGCCGTGGTCGACGGCGTCGACGGCCGCACCCACCACATCAAGCTGCCCGACCTCGACGCCGCCGGCGACAGCGCCCCGGGCTCGATCGTGGAGCTGCGCAAGTTCGATGATGCGAAAGGCCAGCGCCGCGTCGCGCTCGCCGTGAGATCCGACCTCGACATCTCGGCCCAGGTCACCGCGACCGGCGCCACCTGGCTCGACCGGCAGGCAATCGCCCGCGAGCCCGTGGCGCTAGGTGGCGGCGGCTTCGGCGCCGAGGTGCGCGACGCCATGGATCGCCGCACTGAGCATCTGATCGAGCAGCGCCTGGCGGAACGCCAAGGCCGCAGCGTCCTCTTCTCCCGCAACCTGATCGACACGCTGCGCCAACGTGAAGTCGAGGCGCTCGGCGAGAAGCTCTCGGCCGAGACGGGGCGTCCGTTCTCCAAGGCTGGGACTGGCGAGTATGTCGCCGGCGCCTACCGCCAGCGCATCGCGCTCGCCTCCGGCCGCTTCGCCATGATCGACGACGGCTTTGGCTTCCAGCTCGTGCCCTGGTCGCCGTCCCTCGAAAGGCAGCTCGGCCGCCACGTTTCCGGTCTCGTGCGCAGCGACGGCGGCATCGAGTGGAATTTCGGCCGAAAGCGTCAACTCGGCCTGTGATAACTATGCGGGCACCACCGCTGCTGTCCTCAATCTTTGTCCGCCGACTATGCTCATCCTGCCGACAAAATTGCGCACATCGTTGGGGGTGAGACTTCACATCAAAATCAAGTACCAACTGGCGCCCGAGCGCAAACTCGGGCATCTTTTGACCCATCGATGCATGACCACTCCAGCCTTCTGGGCTGGTTCGCGTGATCGGCAAGGGGGGAAGCAGATGTATCAGTCGAGAGCGGTGCACCTACTGACTCCGCTAGCGCGAGACGAGGACGCAGGCATTGACGAGGCCTTGTGGACCTTGTGGGAAGCGATCGGTAGCCACTGGCAGCTTAACGACGATCCGAATTGCTACCGGTCGCGACTGCGAACTTTCATGGATAACCGCATCAACTTCAATCCCCTGTACCAAGGCTACTACGACGCCGCGCAGGCGGTGATCTCCAATCTGATTCACCAGCACGGAAGGCAGAGAGCCTTCGAGATTCTTTTTGAGACGAAGACCTCCTCCGGAGTGCCCCAGTCCCCGCTCGACGCAACAAAGCGATTCGTCGTGGACGAGTTCATTGCAATCCGGCTCGCATTGGGTGGATTCCGCAGCTTCGGAGCGACGAACTATTGCGGCTACTTTGGCGGGGCGAACATTGCGGACGAGCCCGTTCCATATCGTACGCTTAGAGACCGGCCGTGACAGTCGGCACTATCATCGTCGGATCCGGCGTGGCGGCAACGGCCCTCGCCCAGACATTACTTGAGAATGATCCAGCGTCGTCGATCCTAATCTTGGATGTAGGTCAACGAGTAAAAACAAAGGACTTTGGCATTTGGGAGAACTATCTTGTCACAGGCCAACTTCCTTATAGCGGCTCCAAAGATCTGCCTTATCCCGCTCGCGAGACACCTGGCGAGAATGAGAACGCCGGATCGCGGGAAGTACCATTGGAGGGTGCCCGCCTTTTTGCGTACGGAGGATCGACCCATCACTGGGGCGGCTGGTCGTTCCGGCTTAAGCCGGAGGACTTTCGTTTAAAATCTAACACCGGCGAAGGCCACGACTGGCCATTCGACTACGACACACTTGAGCCTAACTACTGCCGCGCC
>JBFWZV010000125.1:0-2819 GCA_050184975.1 Pseudolabrys sp.
AGCCGGACTCCCATCCGACCTTTTCGACGATGCCGTTGCCGGATGCGTAAATCGGCGTTCCGGTCGGCGCCGCCCAGTCGACGCCGGTGTGCATCTAGGTGTAGCCGAGGATCGGATGACGGCGCAGGCCGAAGCCCGAGCGCATGGTGCCGTCGGCGAGCGGCTTGCGGACCAGGAACTTCTTCGCGCTCTTGCCGCCCTCGTCGTAGTAATCGACGATGCCGTCGTCGGGCGACTGGAAGCGGTAAAATTTCTTGATCTCGCCGCCGATCGTCAGCGCTGCGAACAGCACATCGTTGCGGCTGTCGGCGGCCGGCGTTTCGTCCTCTCCGGCATAGAGAACTTCGAAGGAGTCGCCTGGCTGCACGCGGCGCTGGAAGTCGACGTCGTAGGAGTAGATGCGGATGAGATCGTCGACGATCGGACGCGGAATGTTGTTGCGCAGCGCGGTTTCGTAGACGCTCTGGTAGAGCCGGACACCGCCGCGCGCATCGTTGTCGCCATCGTCTTTCGCCTCGGCGATTTCGGTTTCGACATTGCGGATGTCGACCGCCACATAGTTTCCGGTGTCGGCAAGCGCGACCACGGCTTCGACGGTGCTGTCGGTGGCGATGACGACGCGGATCGGCTGCAGCCGGGCGCCGACGGTGTTCGACGCTGGTGCGAGCAGAACCCGCAGCTTCTGGTCGTCTTTCAGCACGGTGTCGCGCGCGCGCGAATTGAAGACGGACTGGATCGCCTTGATTTCATCGGGCTCGGCGCCGAGCCCGCGCAACAGCGAACCGACGGTGTCGCCCTTCTTGGGCGTGAGCACTCGTTCGCTCCAGGCGTTGCCGCCGGTGATCTGGCTGCTCGTGGTTTTCGGCAGCAGCGTCACGTTTTCCGGCACGATGCGTGCCTCGAAACCCTTGTAAGGATCGGGCGCGCCGGCGGTCGCGTAGGCGAGGCGGATGCCGGTGACGCCGGTGCCCGCCGGCAGATGCTGGGCGGTCTTGTTGAGAAAGTCCGCGGCTTCGCGCACGTGCGCAATAACTTCGTCGTTCGGCGTCAGGCTCGCGATCTTGATGCGGCCGATCATCGCCGGCAGGTCGCGCATCACGAAAGCGACTTCAGCATCAGGCGCGGCTGCGGCGGCACCCTCATCGGGCGTCGTCTCGGCGGTCGTTTCGGCCAGCAGCCGCTGCGCATTGTAGGGCGGAATATTCGCGGTGAGTTCGGTTGCCGTCAGCGAGAGATTGCCGGCGATGCGGACGAAGGGCCGTACACGAACCACTTCGTGATTGCCGACCTTTGTCGTGGTCGAGACCCGGATCACTTGGCGGGCGACGTTGGGCTCTTCCGCGATCGGCAGCCGGTCGCTCTTGCGGGTGAGGCCGAGCCGGTCACCGGCCGCGCCGAGCGCGCCGCGCAGCGCGACTTCGACGCGCTCCGGCAGAGCGGCGAAGTTCGTTTCGCCGTCGAGCGACGTGAAGACGGCGCCACCCATCAGGGCAGCGCCGCACAGCGCCGTCAGAATTGTTCCGGAAAACCACTGCACCGAGACTCGGCGGCGATCGATGACCTCCGCCGTGCCACCATCGACCGACAACGGCGGCTCGTTGCCGAGTGCAACGGCGTCCCCCAGCTTGTGCCGGTCATGAGCGTGCGACCTGTAGTGGTCCAAGCCTGCCGTCCCCTTCGTCCGTCGCCGTCAGCGGGAGCCTGATCAAACCGCGCCGGAACCGGCGCGACCGGAGGAATCGCGCGGCACGATGCCGGTCGTGCCTATTGCCGTCAATGTCGCATGAGGCCGCGATTTTTCCAGTGCTTTAAACGGTTTGGCGTTTCCCCAACGGCGGTCCGGGCCATGTTTCAGCCGCTAGCACGGCGAAAAAATATGGCCTGAGTGCGGCGCAAAATCCGGTTTTCCGGCTGGTCTTCGGGCGTTTACCGAGGTTAATTTGAGGGGCGCCGCCGAGGCTTCAGCGCGGCCACCGGGGCATCGTTTTTTTCCCTGAAAATAGCGGACAAGTGTTGACAGCAATTCGGGGTGGGGCCTATATACGCGCCTCGGCTCGCCGCCCGCCTTTGGGCGCGATGGCGTGCCTCTGAAGCTCCTCACTGGAACAGTGAAACGGTATCCGAAAGTTCTCGGATGCGCGGGCTTCGACGGCTCTGCGGGTGACCGTAGGGCGGGAATTGCCTCGGCTTTGCGGCCAAAGCGTTCCGGTTGTTTGAAAATTGAATCGGAAGAAAGAGAAACGTGGACGGCGGGGTCCTTGCGGACCGCGGTCTCATGGAGAAGCGATTTTCCATGGGTAGCGGTCATGGAAGAGACTTCGGCGGTACACGTTTCAGACAAAGGTACATCGCTGATTGCGAAAGCAGTCAGTGGGTGGACCTCGTCAATGGCGATGTTGAGCAGCAGTGCTCGATATCGTCGCGAGCAAACGTGACCAGCCGGGATAAAAATCTCATCCAACCTGAGAGTTTGATCCTGGCTCAGAGCGAACGCTGGCGGCAGGCCTAACACATGCAAGTCGAGCGGGCGTAGCAATACGTCAGCGGCAGACGGGAGAGTAACACGTGGGAACGCGCCCTTTGGTTCGGAATAACCCAGGGAAACTTGGACTAATACCGGATAAGCCCTTACGGGGAAAGATTTATCGCCGAAGGAACGGCCCGCGTCTGATTAGCTAGTTGGTGAGGTAACGGCTCACCAAGGCGACGATCAGTAGCTGGTCTGAGAGGATGATCAGCCTCACTGGGACTGAGACACGGCCCAGACTCCTACGGGAGGCAGCAGTGGGGAATATTGGACAATGGGCGCAAGCCTGATC